>JBEKWC010000001.1:0-294067 GCA_049513475.1 Candidatus Sulfotelmatobacter sp.
CTGCACCGCCTTATTCAGATCGCCCAGCCGGTCCCATGCGAACGCTTCAGCATCGGCTGCCTGCACCTGAAGCATGCGCGAGCCTTGTGCCTTCGCTTTCGCGGCCGCTGTGGCCGCCGCTTGTTGGAGTGCGCTGAAATTGCCCGCGGCGCTTTGGGCCGAAGCCTCTTCCAGGTCAATGCGGGCATCGTCGCTTAGCGGTTTGGGCAAGGTTCGCATCTGCGCAATGGTTTCCAGTGAGTCCTTGGGATGGCCGGCCTTCCTTTGCGATGACGCCAGGCGCAGCGCGTAATCAAGATTGTCGGGAAAGAAATTTCTCAATGTGCGATAGATTTCTATGGCGGAGGGGAAGTCGTGAGCAAACTCGCGATAGCGCCCCTCGACGGAAAGATGCTGCTCGCGCGTCAGATTGGCGGAAAGATCGAACGCCTGTTTAGCCTCTGCTTCGGCTTTCTTGTCGTAGCCGAGCTGGGACCAAGCCTGCGCCAAAGCCGCGTGCGAGAGCGCGTAGTTCGGATCGGCTGCGATCGCCTTCTCCAGTAGATCCCGGGCCGCCAGAGCTTCATAAGCTTGCAGTTTCGCCAGCCCCTCCGCATACAAACGAGTAGCGTCCGGGCTGGCCGACGTGGAAGCCGTCACTTGCGATGCCTCCGTGGTCGAAACATCGGCGATTCCCAACTTCTGGCGCAAGCTGGTGGCGCTCTGCGTTACCAGCTCGGGAAGACTGGCTTCGTTTCCATCTTGAGAAATCGCCGCTATGGTTTCGCCCTCCCGGGCGTCTTGCAAACGCACGTCGACTCGGATCTTCCCGCCGCTATCTTTTCCGCTGTCAAGATAGGAACCGAGCACAACGATGTCGCTGCCCAGATGAGTGCGGATCTTTTGCAGGGTATCCCGGCTGTAGCTATCGGCAGCGGGCAGAGAAAGATCGATCTTCATGCGCGCGACATCTTCGCTGGAAATCACCCTGAGCTGTTGCCCGGCGGAGAGTTGTGCGTCCAGCATCTCAGAGAGCGCGGTCGAAATCCACCCTTCGTCATCCCTCCCCGAGAGATTCTTGAAGCCGAGCACGGCCACCGCGGTGCGCCGCTTCAAGTGCCCGGTCGCATCGTTGGGTAGGGCACGGCGTAGAACTCGATCGCGAAGGCCGCCGACGTTCGCCGCGAGCGCGACGAGTACTGCGAGCAGGACACCCGCAGCGATCCTCACGCCGATTCCGCTGAAAGCCGGCGAACGGCGAAGATTGAGGCGCTCCAGATCCGCGTGCAATTCCCTCGCGGATTGATATCGGCGGTCCCGGTCTTTTTCCAGGCTCCGCCGAATAACGCTCTCGACCCCGGCAGGAACTGCAGGGTTCAGTTGACGAACCGGCTCCGGTGAGCCATGCAGCACAGCGTCATGAACAGCGGCTCCAGTACTGCCGGTAAAGGGGCGCCGGCCAGTTACCATCTCAAACAACACCAGGCCGAGCGAGAACAGATCGCTCCTCGCGTCCAGCTTCTCGCCCCGGATCTACTCGGGCGACATGTAGAAAGCAGTGCCCATCTTCGCGCCCGTCCGGGTCAAAGTGAGGGCCCCTTCTCCAGGTTCCGCGGTGTCAGCCGTGAGGGTACTTTGAACGTCTGGTTCTTTCTGGGGTTCCATCACCTTCGCGAGACCAAAGTCCAGAATTTTTACTTCGCCGCGGATGGTGACAAAGATGTTCTCCGGCTTGATGTCGCGATGAATAATGTTCTTTTGATGGGCCGCCTCCAGCCCGCGCGTGATCTGGATCGCCAGGTTCATTGCCCCGTTTAGCCGTGACTGCTTCTCCATTTTGGAGGTACGCTCGATCCACTCCCTTAGAGTTTCGCCCTCGAGCAGTTGCATCACAATGAAGGGCTGGCCGTCGTGTTCGCCGAGTTCGTAGATGGAACAGATGTTTGGATGGTCAAGAGCCGACGCCGACCTGGCCTCTCGCTGCATGCGTTCAAATGCAGTCTGATCGCTGGCTACCTCGCCGGGAAGGAACTTCATGGCTACGCGACGGCCGAGGTTGATGTCCTCCGCCTCATACACCACACCCATGCCTCCGCTGCCCAGTCGGCTCAGGACGCGATAATGAGACACGGTCTCACCCGCCATGGACCGAAGAGTCCCTCCAATCGGGGTAGCGTCTGACGTCTGCGTGGGCATGTCGGCAGGGCTGTAAGCAGGTGCATCAAGAAAGCTTCCGGCTCCGCGATGAGCCGCGAGCAGCGAGTGCACTTCTTCGAGCAACGCCGCGTCGCAATCACAGACTTGGCGCAGATACTTCTCCTGCTCTTGCTCCGGCCGTTCGAGGACCGCATGCAGCAGGTCGCAGATCTGTTTCCAGCGGTCAGTGTCCATCGAAGCTTCCACGGTTCATTTCGCTTGCAGCCGGGCGCGTGCGGCCGTCCAGTAGCGTGCGGCTCCGGTGGCCGGCCCCTTGAGAGCTTTTTCCAGCATCTGGTTGGTTCGCTCCCGCCCCGTCCCCACTCATAGGCGAGACTCTAGCGAAATCTCCCGATGCAGCCAGGCTCGCGCCGCCGTCCAGTCGCGTTGTACAGTCGCCGAACCGATGCTTAAAGCCGCGGAAATTTCCTCCAAAGTCAGGCCGCCAAAAAAGCGCATTTCCACGATTCGACTCTGGCGGGGATCGATTTCCGCAAGTCTCTGGAGCGCATCGTCCAAGGCGACGATGTCCATTTCTTTTCCCCGAGCTTTCTCGCTCACATCCTGGAGCGAGAGCATGCAAACGCTGCCGCCGCGCTTTCCTGCGCCTCGTCGGCGCGCGTAATCCACCAGAATTTGCCGCATGAGCTGGGACGCAATGGCGAAGAAGTGTGTGCGTCCCTCCCACACAGGTGGTTCTACCCCTACCATCCGCAGGTAGGCTTCGTGCACCAAGGCGGCGCTCTGCAAGGTGTGGTCCGGCCGTTCCTTGCGTAACTGAAAGTGCGCGAGTCGCCGCAATTCGTTGTAAACGAGTGGCAGTAGTGCGTCGAGCGCTTCTTGGTCGCCAGCCCGCCAGCCCTGCAGTAACTGAGTGATGTGGCTGGAAGTCTTGTGCCGCAAGGCAAGGCTCCTAGATTTGGGAACCCAGCGTATCCATTCCAAGCGTGGCTGTCAACGCGAAAAGGCCTATGGGAAGCAACGGGCTACGGCCATCTTGCTGCAGTCTGAAATTTGCTTTCTGCAGCCCGTGATCAAATCTCTCGCGATTTTGCGCTGTTAGAGATTAGGAAGGAAGAACTTCAGAAGACCCGAGGTTCTTTGCTCCGAACTTGAAGAGCTGGCACTTCTAAATGCCAGCAACGGAGGATCTTATGTCCCGCACGCACTCACCAGCAATCCTCAATCTCGCGGTCTGGTTCTCGGCGTTGGCATTGGCCTTCAGCGCCCCAGAGATGCACGCCGCCAGTGTCACCTACATCGTAGGAAGCTGCAAGAGCGGTACCCAGTTCTCAACCATCCAGTCCGCCCTCGATGCCTCTCCGGCTCCCAACACGGTCGAGGTCTGTCCGGGGACTTACTTAGAGCAGGTCATGATTAGCCATCCGGTCACGCTTGAAGGCATCGCGGAGGGTAATGGATCCCTGGCGCAAATCGAACTTCCATCCGGTTACACGGCAAACGGAAGCGTTATGGTGGAGGGCGAAACCGAACCCGCAGTCACTCAGGTTTACGTCAACGACGTGAGCGGCGGCTCCGTAAATCTTACAAACCTTAATGTGAATGGCGTGGGCTTCGGGACAAGCGGCGGTATTTTTATCGGGGTTCTCTACAATGATTCCTCTGGAACGATCAACCAGGTGACGACATCGGCGCAGAATAACGACGGCGGCGCAATCAACGTCGACGGCTGGGGAATGTGGATCCAGGGTGGCGGTTCCAAGCCGTCGGTCACAGTGGAGAACTCCAGCGTTCACGATTTTTCTGAGGGAGGCATCTTAGCCGTTGGCGCGACAAACGCCCCTGATCTCACCATGACGATAAAGAACAATGTGGTTTCTTCGGACGCCCAAGGCACAGTTAATGTCTTGCTGGAGGAGGGTACCGACCCCACGGTCTCCGGCAATATCGTGAGCGGCGGCGGTACTGGAATCTTTGCTTTTGCGCCGACCGGATCAATTACGGGCAACACGTTGCTCGGCAGTCAAATTGGAATCGAGTTACTTGCCGATGGCGTGGCGGTAACATCCAACAAGATCTACGGTGCCACGGAGTACGGTATAGACCTGAGCGCGCTTAGTCTGACAAAGTCGATAGTCGAGAACAACACAATCAGGACCGTGAAGTCTGCCTCCTCAGACGACAGTGATGGGATAGGAATCAATCTCCGCTGCAACAAGATACGTTCCAGCCAGGTGAATTCGAACACTATTATGGATGCGTTTGATGGATATGGGAACGCCCCCGCCGGATTCGCTGGCAGCAACACCTTTGTCGGCTTGTTCTCCAATGTCGATAACGGGACTTGCGCCGGCCCTAATGTCTCCGGCAAGCCGGGCGTTGCCGCTCGTCTGAAGTTGGCGGGGCGATCGCGGGGCCAATAACGGTTGATCTCCGATAGGGCGCGGCGAAATCAAGCCGCGCCCTATTCGCCGAGGTTTTTCGCACACCGGCATATGATTGCTCCCTTAAGAATGAGTTTGGTGTGCCCGACTTTGCGCTCACCAGGCTCAAGGGTGGATCGATGGGGATGCAGCGGGCGCCGGCCTATCCGATTGAGACGATCCCTACCGGGCGGTGGTTCGGATAACGTCTGGGTAGCCGACAACCCGTTAGTCACCTCAGGATCCGTTTCCTTCGTGGGCCGTAGCATTCCGTCGGGCTTCGGTCTCCTTTGGCAGTGAAATAGGCATTCTGGCCTGTACGGCACAACGGAGTCTAGCCCCGACACGAGTTAATGAATGAGTTACACTCAAAATACGCTCCAAAAACAACTGTCTCGCCTTATAGACACCCCTCTGATGGTCTGTATGTTATTGAAAATAAATGCACCGTCTGTCTTAAGAGATAGGGGGGTGCGTATATAAGGCAGAACATGGGACAGTTCAATCGGATGGAACCAGCCGCCTGACGTGCGCCCAGATCGCCGGGGACTCCTGACCACCCTTTTGGGACTCCTGACGCCGGAGCCGGGAGCCTCGATTCTGCTTGGCCAGCGCCCGCCGGAGGAAACGGGACTCCAGTGGGGTTGGACACTGCCGCCCTCGCCCGATTTAACAATCCTTATCCCCAAGAAACGTTGCCCTGACTGCGTACTCCCTAACTCGAACCCCTGTCTGCATTTCCGATCCTGAGAGTAGCCAATAGCGACGTTTTTACGGGATCGAGAGCGACCAAATTGTAGAGATGCAGTCAGATCGTGCAGTAGCCTGTGCAGTCGCCCGTTGCCATGCCAAAAAGTCTTTCGGGATCAATTACTTGCAGACATCCGATTCTGTCACATGGTTACAGCAACCGCCGCATCACCCGGAAATCCACTTTGTGGTGTAAAGTGCCTTCTCGTCGAAGACATCGGCTAGGGGTAGCCGACACGCTGACGCCTACCTTGGCCTTCGGTGCAGCCCGATTGAGTGCAGGCATAGCCCCACAAGCGGTTGACAAGGGTAGGCCTGTGACGTACGCTTGTATCTGACGTAACAATGTCACGACAGGATGGAGTCGTTACAAATGCCAACGATACGGATAGATGACGAAGTCTGGAAGGCACTTCAGAAGGATGCGACGCCCTTCGTGGATACGCCGAACGATGTTCTGAGGAGACTCTTTCACCTTGATCCGACCAATTCAACTCCCAGCCGGACACCAGAAAGGAAGGCAAACATGAGGCAGAGAATTGGAGCCACACCCCAAAGCGAATACAGATTGCCCATCCTAGAAGCACTCCGTGAACTGCGTGGTTCGGGTGCGGCTGACGATGTTCTGAAATTGGTGTTCAAGAAGGTCGAAGGAATGCTGAAGCCCATCGACCTAGAACTGATGGAGAACAGCGGAGAGCAGCGTTGGCGTCTCAATGCCAGATTCGAGCGGAAGAACCTCGCCCTTGACGGCTTGCTGAAACCGGATTCTCCGCACGGAGTGTGGGAACTTACAGAGAGAGGGAAGAACTATCGGCAATGACATTCGGCTTGCAAGAAGGCCAGATCGGGCCATTGAAACGACTGCACAGATTGCTGCACAATCACTGCACAATCGACTGCACGATTCGTCGCTTGTGAAAATTAAATCAAGGTCAGCAGGGCAGAGCGATGAGGCAAGTTGTTGATTATGTTCTGGCGGAGAGGGAGGGATTCGAACCCTCGGTACAGGTGTTAGCCCGTACAACGGTTTAGCAAACCGCCGCATTCGGCCACTCTGCCACCTCTCCGGCGTGTACGCGCTACAAGTTTACCATGCCCATAGAGTCGCGGGATTTCTTGCTTTATCCGCCGATTGCATTGCTGGTGGACTGGTCTCAAGTTCTTTTACTGGTTGGCCGCACGGCGCTCGTTTCGAAATTGAAGAAGTTTGGTCCGCTCTTCAACAGATGCGCGGCAACTGGTCGCCCGCGAGCATGTCCACTACGCGAGTGGTTCCGAGCGGGGTGCGCATCGTCACTAGCCCCGGGTGGCCAGCTCCTACGGTACCGATAATTTGCGCCTCCGCGCCCAGCGCGTGGCCCCGGATCGCCCGCAGCGCCGCCTGCGACGCTTGAGGCGCGACCACGGCGATCAGCTTGCCTTCGTTGGCTACGTAGAGAGGATCGAGGCCGAGCAATTCGCACGCGCCTCGAACCTCTTCATGAACGGGAAGAGAGCTTTCCTCCACCTCGATGCCGACGCGCGACTGCTGCGCGATTTCGTTGAGCGTGCTGGAGACCCCGCCACGCGTCGGGTCGCGCATACAGCGCACCTCGCGTGTGGCGGCGAGTATCGTCTCGACCAGCGTGTGCAAGGCGGCGCTGTCGCTGCGGATTTGTGTCTCGAATTCCAAACCCTCGCGCTGGGCCAGAATTGCGATGCCGTGGTCGCCAATCGATCCGCTCAAAATTATCTTGTCTCCGGGGCGGGCGCGATCGACGGACAGCTCGACCCCCTCAGGCACAATCCCGATTCCCGTCGTGTTGATGAACACTCCGTCGCCGTGGCCTTTTTCGACGACCTTGGTATCGCCAGTCACGATTTCCACGCCCGCCTCAGCAGCCGCGCGACGCAGCGAATCTACAATGCGCCGCAGATCCTCCATCGCGAAGCCTTCTTCAATGATGAATGCGGCGCTCAAGAATAGTGGCGTGGCGCCGCCCATCGCCAGGTCGTTCACGGTTCCATGAACGGCGAGAGAGCCGATGTCGCCGCCGGGAAAAAATAATGGCTTCACGACGAAGGAATCGGTGGTGATGGCGAGGCGCTGGCCGTTCACATTTACGATCGCCTGATCGTCTAGCCGCGCCAGCACTGGATTGCGGAAAGCTGGAAGGAAAATGTCGCGGATCAACTCGGCGCTCAACTTGCCGCCGCTGCCATGCCCCAGCAGTATTGTGTCTCGGGCCGGGAGCGGTGCCGGGCAACTGAGTGCGAAGGTTGTTTCGACCGTAGCTTTCATGGATTCGCTCTCCTAGCTCGGGACCGCGTGGCGCCGGTAGTGGTAGTAGGCCGCGCACGCGCCTTCGGTAGAAACCATGGGCGCTCCCAGCGGATTCTCCGGAGTGCAGCGCGTGCCGAAGGCGGGACAATCCGTCGGCTTCTTCAATCCCTGCAAGACCTGAGCGCTCATGCACTCTGCAGGCTCGTCGACAAAACACTCGCCCAAATCGAACACTCGGTCGGCATCGTAGGCTGCGTATTCCGGTCGCAAACGCAATCCGCTCTGCGGGATCGGCCCGATCCCGCGCCACTTCTGATCGGCAACCTCAAATACTTCGGCCAGGATCTGCTGCGCGGGCAGGTTCCCCTGGTAACTTACCGATCTTACATACTGGTTCTCCAGCTTCGCTTCACCGGCTTCCAGTTGCCGAATCAGCATGAGGACCGCTTCCAGGATATCCGCCGGCTCGAATCCGCCGACGACGATGGGGATGCGGAAGTCGCGAACCAGATCGTCGTAGTCTTTGCAGCCAACCACCGTGCAGACGTGACCTGGCGCAATGAAGCCCTGCACGCGATTGGCGCTCGAAACCATCAAGGCGCGAATCGCCGGCGGCACCAGCACGTGCGAAACCAGCATGGAAAAATTGGTCAGGCCTTCGCGCTTGGCTTGCCATGCGGCCATCGCGTTGGCGGGAGCGGTGGTCTCGAAACCAATGGCCAGGAAAACTACTCTGCAATCGGGATTCGCGCGCGCGATCTTCACCGCCTCGGTCGGGGAGTAGGCGATGCGCACATCCGCACCCTCAGCCTTAGCTCTAAGCAAATCCGTATGCGACCCCGGCACCCGTAGCATATCGCCATAAGACACGAGAATGACTTCGGCCCTTTGCGCCAGAGTGATTGCCTTATCGACCGTTTCGAGAGGCGTGACGCAGACGGGACATCCCGGCCCGTGCACCAGTTCGATGGCGCGGGGCAGTAATTCGTCCAGGCCGTAGCGCATGATGGTGTGAGTTTGCCCGCCGCAGATTTCCATCAGCACCCACGGCTGTGTCGTGCTCTGGGCAATTTCAGCCGCCAAGGCGCGCGCAATGCGATGATCACGGTACTCGTCCAGATATTTCATATCGCGAAGGCGGCGTGAAAGCCGCGCCGACCGGATGCTACGATTCCGCTGGCGGTAACTCAGCCTCCAGCGCCCCCATCTCCTGCAGAAGCTGGTAGGTGCGCTCAGCTTCGGCCGCATCGACGCGGCTGATCGCGAAGCCCACGTGCACCATCACATAATCTCCAAGACTGGCCTCGGGAACAAAGTTCAACGAAACCTGGCGCACGATCCCGCCGAATTGCACGCGACCCGAGCGCAGCGGACCCAATTCTTGGACTTCGACAATCTTCCCAGGTATGGCGAGGCACACGGCAGTTTCCCCAGCCTCAGTACAGCACTCGGGCGTTACGGCGCTCTGTGACGTACGACAAGTCGGACCGTGACACGCGCACCAACGAGGAGCAAATAATAATGCGCCGGTCATTGTCACTGGCATGACCGGCGCGGGTTTGTTTGTTGCAGTTTTACTGGGCTGGAGTCGGCTCCGTCGATGTCGGCTGCGTGCTGGCTTTGGCCTCGGCATTTACTTCGGGCGCTGTAACCGGGTTCAGCTTGACGGTGGCCAGCATCTTTTCCAGGCGCCCGAAGACTTCGTCGCGATCGACGTGCTTGATGGCGGCATGGGTCTTGACCTCGGTAGCGGGCGCGGTTGAGGCTTCAGTCTTGGCGTCGCTCTCGACCTCGGTCTTAACCCCGTTGGTCGCAACCTGCAAAGCGAATTCGTAGCAGGCGCCGTTCTGAAAGACGTGATAATACTTTGCTGCTTCCTCGCGCTTGCCGTTGTCGCTATCTCCCGCGACGGCCGGGGACGATTGCAGCTCCATGTCGCCGATCAAGAGCTTCGAGATCGGCGGCGCGGCGAGTTGTGCCGTCGCCTGCGTGGTGGTTTCGGTCGAGCCGGTTGCCGGGGCAATCGGTTGCGACTGGGGCACGGAGAACTCGCTGCATTGGTCCGCCGTAAGATTCACGTTTACGCTAACGTTGAAGAATGCCGCGGCCAAGTCAGAGTTGGGATAAGTCGACTCCGGCAACGCAACGGCCGCGAGCGCGACTCCACCGGGCTGCACAAAGTCCATCGGGACGGAGACGGATGCAACCAGTTCGTTGGCAGACTCGCCGGTCTTCAGCGAGTACTTGCGCGGATACTGGAAAGAGACGCCGGAAGTTTTATCGGCATAAGTCACTGTAGCCGGCGCTTTGCGAACAACTCTCTTGTGCACGGGCTTAGCCGCAGCTTGCTGCACCGGCGCCGGAGTAGGCGCGATATTCGTTGGGGTCGGCGCCACAGGCTGCGGTATTGGCAATGGACTGGCGGAGCTTACAGCCTTGGGTTGTTCGCTCGAGCATCCCACGGCGAAGGAACAGAAAATCAGCAGCGCGGCAAAGATCACCGTGCTGGCGGTTTGGTTGAATCCAGTTCGAGCGAAGTTGTTCTTGCCCCAAGTAACCGAGTCACAAGTTGCCGGGGTGGTGCGAAGTGCGTTGGTCAGAAATAGGTTGATACGCGTCATGGTGGGTCACCTCCTGCTGCGGAGCAGCGCAGTCGATATTGCAGGACGTGGGCCATGCGGCCAGATGCTGATTTTGCGATAGTTAACGCCCTCATCGGCTTCTACATCCGTGGCGCAGCGAACACGCTGTGGGCCACGAACCACGCAAAGGACTTAGCCCGCACCGCTCTTGAACTGCGAAAATAGGCACGTGGAAAAGTCACGCTTCTGGCATCCGCCGGCATGGAAGTGGTTTCTGCTTTTGGGCCTGCTCGCTGCCGCCGCATTCATCGCAACCTGGAAGTCTTCACCTCGCCCAGTGACGGTGGAGATTCTTCCGTTTACGGACTCGCCCCCGGCGTGGAACGGAGCTTATCCCTATCTGACCATTTCCCCCCTCGACCTGGAAACGGACCACGCCAAATTCGAGAGCTCCATCGCCGCCGTCGCGCCCACACTTCGCCACGATTCGCCGGTCAACGAATTTCAAGTCGACCTGCACACGGGAATGTTTGTGCTCCGGCAGACCGACTTGTTCCTCTCCGACGCCGTGCCCTTGTCTCTTGCGCGAACCCATCGCGCCTGGGATTGTTGCAGCCGGGCCTTCGGAGTAGGAACAAATCATCCCTATGACATCTGTCCCACCGGCACTCGACGCCCTTACACCTACATGGACCTCAACCTGGAAGATGGCTGGCGGGTTCATTTTCGCCGCATCTCCAAAGGCACTGGGTACGCTGACGCGGTCTTCCGCCACGAAGAGACTTCATCCGAGTTTTACCGAGCCCAGATCGCCTGGAATGGAGAGGGCTGGACCCTTAACTTGCGCGATGGTCGCCGCGCTCTTTTCCCCGAGGCATACTACTCAAAGAATTACGCCCAGGGCGCCCCCACCGAAATGCAGGATGGCGACGGTCATCGCTTGCAGTTGAAGAGAGATAGAAAACGTAATCTTGAGGAGCTTGTTTCTCCGTCACTCCGTAGAATTACTTTTAAGTACGACGCCTCGGATCGAATCGTCGAAGCGGCCGACGACAAAGGGAATCTTCGGAAATATTCTTACGATGCAAGCGGGCACTTGGAAACTGTGGGCGACGCCTCGCATATTCTGTATCGCTTCGAATATGCGCCATTGCTTCGCTGGAACTACGATCGTTATCTTATGACCGCAATCCTCGACGGAAAATGGAAAGTATTGCTGAAGAACACTTACACGAACGGAAGAGTGTCTGAGCAACAACTGGCAGATGGCGAAGTGTTCAGATTCCACTACATATTCGGCGAAACCAGCGAGATTGATGAGACAATCGTGGCTTTGCCCTCCGGCAAAGTAAGAGCATTCTTCTTTGAGCACGGTATTCCTTCGAGGGAGGAATAACCGGAAACGGTTTCGACACCGCTCTTAGCGGCGTGACTAGGCCGCCGCAATCCGCCGGACCAAATCTTCTTGCTCCTTCTTACTCTCGGCGCCGATGGTAAAGGCGTCGAGCACTCCGAGCGAGAGGGCATACTTGATGGCTTCATCCGGGCGCTTGGCTAGGTCGCCCTGCCCAAGAATCTTCATCCCGACCACGGCCTTGCCGGCAGCTTTCATCTCGCGCAGCACGTCCAAAACAGTGTCAGGATCGGAGTCCATGTGTGAGCCGACAGGGTTGATGCGCGCGAAGTCAACTTCCACCCACGGCGACTTGGCGGCGGCGCGCAGCGCCTCAATGCTGTGGCAGGAGCAGCCGTGCGCGCGGATGATTCCCTTTTGCTTGGCTTCGGAGAGCACGTCCATTACGCCGCGATAGCGGTCGGTCCAGTCCGCTTCGGTGACGCAGTGCATCAAGCAGATGTCAAGATAATCAACGCCCAGTTCCCTACGGAAGCGGTCGAGATCGGCGTGGGCGGCCGCCGGATCGCGCGCCCAGGTCTTCGACAACACCGTGACTTTATCGCGCGGCACGTGCTTGAGCGCCTCCGCCACGTGAGGATGGCTTCCATACGAATCGGCGGCGTCGAAGAAGCGCAGCCCTTGATCGTATCCATGGAGCAGAAGATCGGAGAGCTCTTTAACGCCGAGCGCGCTCTGGTTGGAATGATGGTTATATCCGACCGTCCCAGTGCCCATGGCGAGCCGACTGGTCCTGATGCCGGTGCTGCCCAGCGTAACTGTGTCCGTGGCGGCGAACTTTTTCAGCGGGGCCCGATCCGCGAGTGCAGCCAGGATTTTTCTCGCAGTCAGCTTTTGGGCGGTGAGCGTATTCGTGGACAACCATGCGGCCCCGAGGCCGGTGGCGGAGCGAGCGAGAAATTCGCGGCGATGCATAAGAACCTCCCTGCGCGATGCGATGCCTAGCGTGCCGTTGAGAAAAGAGTACACCAACTGCGAACCGCGAGGCCAAGCGTTGCTAGCCTTTTTTCGCCGGGGCCACGGACTTTTGATCGAGACAATGTCGCACGCGCTTCGCCGATTCCGGGTCGTCAGCGCTGAACTTGAGGTATTCGTCGTGACTGAAAAATGCGGCATTGCCGGAGGGTGCGCGCACAACGTAGAAATCCCAGCCGAAGCTCAGCCCGAGCTGGATAAATGTCGTCAAATCGGCGCCCTCGTGCTTTTGGAACAGGTGTCCAGGTGCATCCCAGATCGGACGGCGCTCTCCATAGGTTTCTCGAAAACGATCGAAGAGATGCCAATTCTCGCTCGAATCCCACACGCCCCATAGCGTCACCCAGAGTAGGCACTGGTCGAACGGTTCAAGGTTGGAAGCGACGGTGCGTGCGAGGGAGAGAAGTTTCGCGCAAGTGGCGCCCGAGAAAGGCGTATTAACCGAGTCTGCGCGGTCTTCCATTCGCGGTCTTCCATTACAGGATGCCCGGCTGCATCCGACGCCAGGCCCCGCCCGGCGCACCATTTCCGCGACTCCTCCGGGCGTCACGCACCACATGGCAAATCATCCTCAATAAACTATTCGAACTGCTTGCGGAAGGCCGCAAACTGCGCTTGGATTTCTGCAAGTTCCCTTCGCAACTCCGCCACCTCGCTCTCGAGCTGTGAAATGCGATCGGCGGAAGGGTGAGATGGGACTCGCAAAGCCGTCGCCTCTACCTGCGGCGCGTCCCCGGAGAACAAATGCATGTATCTCGATTCCTTCGTTCCAGGCTGCCGCGGCAGCACCGCGGTCAGAGGAGGCTCGCGCTGCGCCAGACGATCGAGAGTCGAGAGCACATCGTCGAGCACTTCGAAGCGGTACATCCGATCCGTGCGCCCGCGCAGTTCGCCGGGAGTCTGCGGTCCGCGCAGCAGCAGCACGCACACGATGGCGATCTCGCGCCGGTCAAAGTTGAATACTTCCTGCAGTCGGTGTTCGTACTTCGTGACCCGACTATCCGCCCCGCTCGCAGGTCCTGCCAGGCGTTTCTCCTGCAAGCTCGCCAAAGAGTGGCTGACCGAATCTTCGTCGAGATTCATCACCGGCTCGCGATTATTTTTCTGGTTGCACGCGTTCACCAGCGCGTTCAGCGAAAGCGGATAGTAATCGGGAGTGGTGATGTCCTTTTCAATCAGCGCACCGAGAACGCGGACCTCGGTTTCGGTTAGCGGAAGGCTCATGGATTTATTCTCGAAACACTCTCGGGATAAACACTGAGAGCGCCGCTGGCGCTCGCTGGCGGACACGAGTGTCCGCCCCACACGAGCCTGGCCGGCTAGAACAGCGCCGTCGGCCTCCGCTTCCAGGGCTTGCCCTTCTCCTGCGAAACTTTCTCCATGTCGCCAACGTAAGCGGCGGTTTGCGTGAGGACGTGATGCAGATCGTTGCCCACGCTTATAAAGGTAAAGCCTTTGTCCAGAAATTCGCCGACGCGCGCCGTGCCGAACAAAAATAATCCCAGAATGACATTATTCTTGTGCGCCTGCTCGATCAGCTTCTTCGTCGCCGCGTCGAGTTCGGGCGAAGTGTACATGTGCGGAAATTCATATTTGTTATAGAGGCCCATCGACATGCAAAGATCATTCTGCCCCAAAAAAAGAATGTCGACGCCCGGCACGGCGGCGATCTCCGCCATATTCTCGATGCAAGCCGCCGTCTCCACCTGCAGCGCGACAATGCCATCCGTATTGAACTTGCCGGCGTAACCGAGCAAGCCGGCTTTGTTCATGCTGCGTTGCGGAAAGTAAACCGAGCGCGTACCTACCGTTGGATACTTCGTGCAACTGATCGCCTGGCGGGCTTCTTCGGCGGTATTGATGTAAGGAATGAGAACGCCATCGGCGCCGAGATCGAGCGCCTGCTGAATGCCAGGCCGGTCGCTGTAAGACCCGACGCGAACCAGCGACTTCGCCCCGCCATTGGCAACGCCGCTAAGCATCGCCGAGAGTTTTTCGTTCTGCATGGGGCCGTGTTGGGTATCGACCAGCAGCCAATCGTAGCCACTGTACGCCAGTTGTTCGACGACGGTGGGACTGTGCGAGTTGATGAACAATCCCATCTTCGGGATTCCATCGTGCAATTGCTTTTTGAATTCTGATCCGGTCAGAGCGGGTTCGGGCATTACCGTATTCCTCCTGAGAGCACGTGTAGTCTACCGCAGCGCGCCGCGCCCAAGGCGAAGCCGCGGTGAATTATTTGCGAGGCCGTGACCGAAGGACACAAACCCGATTCCTTGATATAGTTCCCGAGATATAACTCTGACGCGGGTTCCAAGGCGTTAAACTTCATCGACGCAGGAAGCGAGAACGAAAATGCGGCTGCTATTAAACTGGGTTTTGAGCGCGCTGGCGGTGTGGATTGTGGCGCACGTGGTGCCGGGAATTTTCGTCAGCGGCCCGGTGGCGGCGCTGATCGCAGCCCTGGTGATCGGTTTCGTCAACGCGACCGTGGGTATGCTGTTGAAGATTTTGACTTTTCCGCTCACCCTGATCACGCTGGGATTGTTCTGGCTGGTAATCAACGCGCTGATGCTGAAGTTGGCCTCCGCGCTGCTCTCGCCCGGATTTCAAGTCCGCACATTCTTCGCGGCCTTTGTCGGCGCAATCGTGCTCAGCCTGGTGAACATGGTGCTGAAGGCGCTCGTGTATCCCTCCGGAGACCGCAGCTAAAAAGCGGCGGCGGCCGTAGCACCGCCGTCCCTGGGGGCGTCTCGCCCGCCGCGCCGCCAGAAGTGAACAAGACTCTCGCCCTGCTAGGCTTTCGCCTTGCGCGGTTTCAGCGACTCCCAGTCTTCGTTCGTGAGCAGGCGGCCCAAATTGCTAAACTCTCCAGCGCCCTGCAAAAACTCGCCGCCATCCATGCGAATGACTTCCCCATTGATGTAACCGGAGCCGTCGCTCACCAGAAACGCGGCGAGGTTGGCGAGCTCTTCCACCGTCCCGAAGCGATGAAGAGGATTGCGCTCCAGCGCGAGCTTTTCGAGTTCCGGACGCGGCAGGACGCGCGAGAACGCTCCCTGCGTGGGAATTGGGCCGGGCGCAATCGCGTTCATGCGAATGCCGCGGTCGCCCCATTCCACCGCCAGACTGCGCATCAGAGCTTCCACCCCGGCTTTCGCGACCGCCGAAGGCACAACGTAGGCCGAGCCGACTGGAGCATACGTAGCCGAAATGCTGAGCACGGTTCCTTTGTGCTTCGCCCGCAGCCAGCGCCGCCCGCAAGCCATCGTCGCATGCAGCGTGCCCTGCAACACGATGCCCAGCACGGCGTCGAAGGCGCGTGGGGAAAGCTCCTCGGTACGCGCGATGAAATTGCCCGCCGCATTGTTCACGAGGTTGTCGAGGGCGCCATCTTTCCAGATGGATTCGATCATGGCCTCGACGGCGTCGAGGTTGCGAACGTCGCAGGGCAGAGCTTTGATTGTGGCTTTCGTTAGCGCGGAAAGTTCTGCGGCAGTGTATTGCAGCACATCTTCGCGGCGCCCACAGATGTAAACGGTCGCGCCCAGCTCGAGAAAGCGCTGAGCCATTGCTTTGCCCAGGCCCGTGCCGCCGCCGGTGATGAGGATGCGTTTGTTAACGAGAAGATCAGGTTGAAACATCTTTCTGTTTTTCCGTGAGGCGACTGACTCGAACGCTCAAGCGATTGTAAACGCAGGCGGCATGGTTCGCCTTGGCTGCGGGAGCGAGACGCTCCCGCGACAGCCGGCGGGACGCCGGCGCTACCGTCCGCTACTTATCCGAGGCCACGCGGAATCCATAATCTGCGTACTGAAATTCCGGCGGAATGCTCGACCTGGCCGAGCAGCGCGCCACTTTCACGTGATGCCGCCAAGATCCGCCGCGCGAGGCCTTCCGTTGACCTTGCTCCGGCCCCCGCGGATTGCGCTGCGGCGACAGCGCGTAGTAGTCGGCAGCGTACCAATCGCTGCACCACTCATGGATGTTTTCGCAAATATCGTATAGTCCAAAGGCGTTGGGCGCGTAGCGGGCCACTTGCTCAGGGCCAGCTTGCCAGCGAGTGCCGTAATCCGGCAAGGATTGCGGCGGGTCGTTGCCCCAAGGAAAACTGTTCTGCTCGAGTTTGCCGCGCGCCGCGCGCTCCCATTCTGCCTCGGTAGGTAAACGGTAAGTGCGGCCCGTTTGCCACGACAGGCATTGGCAATATCGGTCGGCCTCGATCCAGGAAACCCCAACCACCGGCTGATTCGGATGATCGAAATTCCGCTCCTGCCAGAATGGCGGGGGCTCTGCCCCTGTGGCTCGCAAGACGTGTCCGTACTCGGCATTGGTGACTTGCGTGGCCGCGAGCAGAAAACTATCGATCCAAACGCGATGCACCGGGCGCTCGCAATCCTGGCCCGAATCTGAGCCCATCAGGAACCAGCCTTCCGCAATAATCACCAAAGCGGGCTGCCTTGGTGCGGAAGCGGGTTGAGCTTGGGAGGGAGTCGCCATCATGGCTTCGTAGCGGGGGGTTGCCGCACCCGCATCGGGTTAGAGTCTACAGCAAACATTTCCCGGAGGGCTGCGATGACGAAGCCAAAGCTGCGCTTCAAAGTAACCGCTGTTCAGCGGAAAAGATCAGGCAGACTTTAAAGACGGGCGTGAAAAAGACGGGCGCGAGAAAGACGGGCGCGAGAAAGACGGGCGCGAAGTGGACAGGTTGATCTCGGATACGCAGCCGCCGCAGGGCGCCGAGAAGGAAAACGGCCCATCGTTCCAGCGATGGGCCGTTCTCGATGCGCAAGCGGGACTACTGCACCTGAGCCTGATCGTCGAACTCGACGGCGTCGCCGGCATGCACATCTTCCATGGCGAACACGATCATGCCGGTGGCTGTGGTCGCCGTGGTGCCGATGATGACGATCTCACCCACGGCGCGGCGAGGCAGATCTCGAACGTGGATCACGGGACCGTTCCCCTTTTCAAACAGCTGAGGATCGAAGGTGGACTGCTTCTTCTGCGTGTCTTCGCTGATCTGGGCCCGGAAGGAAAGCGAATCCACGGGGTCGGCCAGATCCGCGGTGTAGCTGCGGACGGCGCGGAAGTAGTCGCCCACCTTGACTCCCTGGTTCGCGCCCACGTTCATAAAAACTTTCTGGCCAGTCCCCAGCTCGGAGTCGAAATCCCTGGCCATTACTATGCGTCCCGAAACCTTGCTGCCCACGGGAAGAAAGCGGTCAAAGAGCAGCGGCGGATGAAAGGGCACCGTGGTTTTTTCGGCGAAGGGAATCGCAGTGTCCCCAGGACTGATGGGATCGCAGGAATACTCGACCATGGCGACCGCCGATTTGGTGCGGGTGTCGACCACGCGAACCCGGCCAACTTCCGCATAAGGCGTCCCCGTGGCTTTGAGCAGTTTGTGCTGCCCGGGAAACATTTCGTACTCGTTGATGTCGCGCAAGGCGCGCACAATTTCGTATTCCGCCCCGGCGGTATATCCGCTGCCGTGCAGATAGATGACGTCGTTGCGGACGAACTTGGTGTCGGTGGGCGTTTGCAAGCCGCCGGCCACGTAGTTGGAGTCGGGCAGGCTTTGCCGGCTGAGGAAACCCGCGCAATACAGATCGGCGTAAGTGGGCATGACGATGCGCTGAACCGGGAAGGTTTCCGACGTAAGCACGGTGCCGGGAGGCGTCGGTGGCGCTATGGCATTGGTTGCCGTTTGGGCCCAGGTGACGCCGGCCAGCAATATCGATAAAAGTCCTGTTTTCTTCATGTTACCTCCGAGAAGGGCAGACCGCGCCGATCCCCCAGACAGTTGTCGCGAAATCAAGGCTCTGGCTGGAAGGTAACAAGCGGGTAAGAGGGGGTCAAGGTTACGACGGTGTTAGGCTGCACGCGGAAAGAGAGTTTTTTCGCCGAATTGTGAATCCCCTGTTGCATCTGCAATTCCGCCCCTGTAAGATTCGCGCCGAACCTTAATTGTTAAAACCGAAATTATTAAGACCGAAATTATCAAAGCCGATGGCCTGTACCGGATTTATGCAAGTTTGATTCAACCTGCTGATTCAAGATGATTTCTGCCGCTAAAAATCCCTTCCCCCGCCTTCCCCTGCGGCTGCCGAGGGTTTGTGTCGCCGTGGCCGCCTCCGACGCCGCCAACCTGGTCGAGAAGGCGGACACACTGATTCGCGATAACTCCTTCCTGGAGTTCCGCTTGGACTATCTTTCAAAGCCGGCGTTGGGGCTCCCGAAGGTCAAACAATTTGTGGAGAACCACCCCGGCACCGTGGTCATCGCGACCTGCCGCCGCGCGGCCAGTGGAGGTCGCTTTCGCGGCTCGATCGCCGCCCAGCTCGAACTGCTGGGCAAGGCTGCCGCCGCGGGTTGCCAGTTGGTCGATGTGGAACTGCAGACCGCGCTTAAGTGCAAGCCCGCGCAACTGCAGAAGCTGCGCGCCCGGGCTGGGCTGCTCCTTTCTTTCCATGACTTCCGCGGCACCAAGAAGCTCGACGAAACTCTGGAGAAGATGAAGGCCTTCCCCGCCGATTTCTATAAGGTAGTCAGCACCGCAACGACCCTTTCCGACAACGTGGCGATGATCCAATTCCTGGGCCGCGAAGCGGACAAGCAATCTACCGTCGGCATCTGCATGGGCGAGCAGGGCATCATCAGCCGCGTGCTCGGAGTGCGCGCCGGCAGCGTCTTTACCTTCGCCGCCGTCAGCCCTGGAGAGGAAACCGGTCCGGGCCAAGTCACGGCGCAGGATCTGCGCAGCCTCTACCGCATCGAGCAAGTCGATGCTGCAACCCGGGTCTACGGCGTGGCCGGAGACCCCGTCGCGCACTCACTTTCTCCAGCGATCATGAACGCGGCCTTTCGCCGCGAGAACGTGAACGCGGTCTACCTTTCGCTGCACGCCAAGACTCTGAAAGATCTGCTCACTTGCGTGCGCGAGATTCCGATTCATGGCCTCAGCATCACCATGCCCTATAAAGAGGCAATTCTTCCTTATCTCGATAACACCGACTCCCACACCACGAAGATCGGAGCCTGCAACACAGTGGTGCGCGCGCAGGATGGCAAACTCTACGGCTTCAATACCGATACATCGGGCGTGGTGCGACCGCTGGAGCGCCGGCTGAGCACTCTGCAAGACGCTAAAATTCTGGTGCTCGGTGCCGGAGGCGCCGCGCGCGCCGCCGTCTTCGGCCTGAAAGAACGCGGCGCCGAGGTCTACATCCTAAATCGCAGCGCGGCTCCCGCGCAAAAGCTGGCGCGGAGGGCGCACGCGCGTTCGATCAAGCGCGCCGATCTCAAAAAGCTGGCCTTCGATGTCATCGTCAACGCCACGCCCGTGGGCATGGGCAATACGCACGAGAGCCCGTTGCAGGAAAAAGAAATCAACTCCCGCTACGTCTTCGACATGATTTACGACCCGGTCGAAACCCGGCTGCTGAAGTTCGCCAAAGCGCGCGGCGCGCAGGTCATTCTTGGCGTGGAGATGTTCGTCCACCAGGCCGCGCGGCAATTCGAAATCTGGACCGGCAAGCCCGCCCCCCAGGACGACATGATGCAGGTCGTCACGTTAGCGCTGCAGGAGCGCGCCGCCCGAGCGGCCGCCGCCGCGGCGGCGAAGAAAAAATAAATTTTGCGGCCAGATCCGTTTTGCCCTTCACCCTCGGGCGGCGAACAGCCGGACGCGCCAAAAATCCAGGACTCGCCTGGTTTGAAATCATCAAGTTAGCAAGAAATTCTTCGTAAAATCCGTCCTCTAAATAAATTAGATATCAAAGTGCGTGAAACAAAGGAGTTGCGAGGCGATTCTTCGCCGCCGCGCCGCTTGCTGCCACGAACGAACTCACTCCACCTGCGGGGCTATCATGGAGGGATTGGCGAGCGGGTATAAGGGCAGATGTCACAGGTGGCTGTGGATTTCTGGGAAACATCTTGCGTACTCGGGGACTCGGGGTGCTCGGGGATGACTGCTGCAGTGTTTCTAACCTAGAGTGGTACGAAGCCGATTTGAAGCTTTACGGCGAGACGGCATGCCCTGATACGAAATCGGCTCAGAAGGTTGAAATTTCTAGACTCTTGCCGGCGCCGGCTGAGACCAAGGTCCCTCGCTGCGCTCGGGATGACAAACCACTCGTCTCATCGCAAGACTGGCACAGTCTCAACATTGCGCGCGCGCTGTCAACTTTATCTCCCGCGGTTGAGATTGCGCCACGGGGTCACCGGTCCCGGGCGCAGACTTACATTACGAGCGCTAGATTCTCCAGTTCGTGCTGCAGCACGGGCAGGGCGCAGCCGGCCATCTCGACGCGGCCGGCGGCATCGAGCGCGGCCTTGGGTGAGACGCCATAACCGCGGCCCATCAGGAAAACCTGCAGCAATTCAGCGGCTTCGTAGGAATCGATCATGCCCCCCTGCAGCAGATCGCTGCGCAGAGCTGCCAGTTCCGTGGCCGTGAATCGGTCTTTATCGTTAATGGCTTCGAACTTCACTTGGTCGAACCTTCCGCTATTTTCAAACATGGCCGTCATCACCTCCGACTCCGACCCTGACAACATGTAGCTATTAGACTCATCGGCAGCCAAGCAAGTTGCATGCAATTAAACTGCCGTGACTGCCCTCTCGTTCTATATACGGAATGCAGGCTGCTTTAGATTCATAAACCCCCGTGGATATTGGAAGTTGCGACCCGACGGGTGGCGACCGGTAATCAACAGCGAGGTACCCTCGGTGCGATCCGCGTCCCGAAGTTGACACAGAGTGTCGCTTTCGGGCGGGAATGAGCACAGGGCGAGCTTAGAATCCTGAGCATTGGGGGAAGATACGTTAGGCGGATGCCGGGGATGTCAAGGGGAAGTAAAAATTGGTAGGGGATCGGCTCTTTTGGCGGAGTTAATTAACTTGGGCAGCCGTTTTGCAGGGGGAGCCAAGGTTCTCGTATCGCGCATTTCATGCCTAGCCGGAGATCCCTCACCCGGGTGAACTGCGCCGGGTTTCGGTAGACGCCGCTCACAGGGGACTGAATCGGGAGCGGCGGGACTAAGAAATCGAGCTGCGCTCGAAAGACAGCCGGGGGCGGTTGTCCCCACATCGGCAAGCTAATCGGTCTCGATCTTGGCCTCGTCTAGCAGCATGATCGGGATGTTGTCTTTCACCGCGTAGACGCGGCGGCATTGCGGACATTTGAGGCTTTCGGGTTTCTGCCGGTAGTCGAGGGGCTGCTTGCAGGCGGGGCAAACCAGAATTTCCAGGAGTTCTTTGGCAATCATGCAGGCATTGTACTGCCAGTGCCTAGTACCTAGTCGCGAGTACTGAATGCCTGACCCGACGACCCCGACTGCACGCCACCATCATGGCCGGAATGTTGTAGTAAGCTTTCAGCCTCTTCCGAGCGTTTACTCTCAGGACTGGGGAGTCGGGACTGGGGACCGGTGGCTGCTGCGATAGAATCTCAACGGAACGAAACTATGGCTGCGAGAATTCTTGATGGGGCACAAATCGCCGGCGAGATCCGCCGGGAGGTGGCCGCGGAGGTTGCCGCCATGGCTGGCGCGGGAGCGCGGCCCGGCCTGGCCGTCATTCTCGTGGGGCACAATCCGGCTTCGGAAGTGTATGTGCGCGGCAAGATGAAGGCTTGCCATGAAGTTGGCTTGGTGAGCGAACAGCTTACGCCGCCCTCAGCTACCACCGCGGAACTGCTCGCCATGGTCGGGGAGTTAAACCGCCGCGATGCGATCGACGGCATCCTAGTGCAGTTGCCGCTGCCCGAAGACGTGGACGCGAAGAAAGTGCTGCTGGCGGTCGATCCCGCCAAGGACGTTGACGGATTCCATCCTCTTAATGTGGGCTTGCTCTCGACGCAGCGTCCTGGGTTGGTTCCGTGCACGCCCGCGGGCATCATCGAAATTCTGAAACGCAGCCACATCCCGATTGCCGGGCAGGAATGCGTGGTCGTAGGGCGGAGCGACATCGTGGGAAAGCCGGTTGCCATGCTGTTGCTGAATGCCAATGCTACGGTTACGGTGTGCCACTCGAAGACGCGGGATTTGGCAGAGGTTTGCCGGCGCGCCGATATTCTGGTGGCCGCAATCGGGCGCGCCGGCATGATTACGCGCGATTTCGTGAAGCCAGGCGCAACCGTGATCGATGTGGGCATGAACAAAGTTAGCGATCGGGCGGAATTCCAGCGGCTGTTTGGAAGCGGGTCGCCGGCGCACGCACAGCGCGAGTCCGCCTTCCAGAAGAGGGGATCGACTCTGGTCGGCGACGTGCACCCCGAAGTGGCGGACGCGGCGGGCGCGCTCACACCCGTTCCAGGCGGGGTGGGGCCGCTGACCATCGCGATGCTGATGTATAACACGGTGAAGGCCGCGAAGCTGCGGCGCGGCAGCCGGGTGCCGGAACTGTCACGGGCTTAACCACCTCATGACAATTCATCCCAGAGTTTGGCCTGAGCGATTCCGCTCACAACTGGCGATGAAAATGTTGGTGGCCGAAACCCAAAACCTTTAAACACGGGGACATGGGTTTTTACAAGGTACGCCTCTGGGCTTTGGGCAGACTTTCGTTCATAAGCGATACGGCATTTTCGAAGGAGTCACGGAGACACCGAGAAAAGGGAAAACAGGATTTTCTGTGTGACTCTGAGGTGAGTTTTCTTGGCATGGAGGGCGTTTGCTGAAAGTCGGGCTGACGGGCGGCATCGCCTCGGGCAAATCTGTGGTCGGGGAAATGTTTGTCACGCTGGGCGCGCATCTGGTGCAGGCGGATCGCATCGCCCACGAACTGATGCTGCCCGGGCAGCCGGTCTACAACGAAGTGGTTCGGCACTTCGGCGGAGGGATTCTCAATCCCGACCTCAGCATCAACCGCGGCAAGCTGGCCGAGGCGGCTTTTGGATCGGCTTCCTCCACTGCGAACAGCGGGCAGATTGCGGCGGCGGCTACGATTCCGGAGCGCATTCAGGAGCTGAACCGCATCGTGCACCCGGCGGTGATTCGCAGCCAGAATGAGTGGATGGACGAGATGGGACGCCAAAACCCTGAGGGCGTCGCGATGGTGGAGGCGGCGCTGATTCTGGAGGCGGGCGCGGCCAAGAGTTTCGACCGGCTCATCGTCCTCACTTGCAGCGATGAGCAGCGGGTGGCACGCTTTGCCAAGCGCCAGAAGCTTTCGCTGGAAGCGGCGCGCAAAGAAGTGGCGCGGCGCATGGCTGCACAACTCCCCGAGGAAGAAAAAATCAAAGCTGCGGACTTCGTGATCGACAACTCCGGATCGCTCGAGCGAACGCGGGCGCAGGTTGAGCAGGTGTGGCAACGCCTTCGCGCTGACGCGGCTTGTCTGTAGCCGAGAGCAAAAGCCTTTTGCCGTGAAGTACACTCAGGTTCGCCAAGGTCGCGAGAAAACCAAAGCTGAATTCGAAGACTGCCAGAATTCCCAGAATTCCCTTCGCCGTTGCTGGAGTCGCTCGCAGCAGCGTAAACTGGGCGGGCCTTCGATTTGCTTCCCACGCGAGAAGATGCTGTGTTCAGCTTATGGCGGACGACTGTGCCAAGAGCGGCGAGGCGGCGCGAGGGCTGAAAGAAAAATCTCAACAGATGCTTTCGCGTTGGTGCGAGAGCTGGGGGCCCTGGATGCGATCCGCGAGGCTGGCGGTTTGGTCGACTCTGGTTGTGGCGTTGTCCATCTTCGTACTGCTTTTCTCTTCTTCTTCTACCGCGCAGGATGCGACCGGGAGAGTTCTGGGCACGGTTTACGATCCGGCAGGGGCTGTGGTTCCGGCTGTGCAGATCACGGTGACCAACACGGCTACGCAGGTCAGCCGCAAGGCCACCACCGACGCGAATGGATATTTTCAGGAGCTGGCGCTGCCCATCGGCAATTACCGGGTGACGGCAAAGCATGAGGGCTTTCGCACCGCGATCAGCAACGAGCAGCAGTTGCTGATTAATCAGTCGCTGCGCATCGATATCAAGCTGGTGGTGGGCGCGGAGGCGCAAACGGTAGACGTGGGCGCTGAGGCCGCGCCGGTTGAAACCGTGAACGCGACGCTGGGGCAATCGGTAACCGGGCGCACCCTTACGAACATGCCGCTGAACGGCCGCGACGTGCTCGATCTGGCTCTGCTGCAGCCGGGCGTGACGGAGAGCAATGACGACAACACCGGCGCGGGCAATTACAGCATTGCCGGCGGGCGCACCGATTCGGTTACTTTCCTGCTGGACGGGGGACTCAACAACGACTTGCTCGATAACAGCAACCTACTCGACCCCAACCCCGATTCGATTGCGGAGTTCCGCCTGCTCACCAGTAACTACACGGCGGAGTATGGCCGCAACGGCGGCGGCATCATCAGCGTGGTGGTGAAGTCGGGAACCGACGCGTTTCACGGCAGCGGGTTTGAGTTCATCCGCAACCGGGCTTTTGACGCTAACGACTACTTCAACGTGGAGAATAACGTTCCGCGGCTCGACCTCAAGCGCAACCAATTTGGCGGCACGCTGGGCGGCCCGATCGTGAAACACCGTATCTTCTTTTTTCTGGCTTACCAGGGGCAGAGGCAGGTGCAGGCGGAGCCCATCACCGACGCCTCGGTGTTTACGCCGCTGGAGCTGCAGGGCAACTTCTCGCAAGCTGCCAACGGGGCATCCTGCCAGCTATGCGTGCCCGACCCAAATGTGGTGTCGTTTCTGCAGAATAACCCATTCTTTCAGCCCAATCCGGCGCTGGCGGCGCAAGGCATCATCGCTCCAACTTCGATCAACAGCGTCGCGCAGGCCTACATCAAGAATAATCTCATTCCCACCGCGCCTTTGGGCCTGCTTTCGACCTCGGTGAACGAGCAGGATAATCGCAACGAGTTGACCTCCAAATTTGATTTCAATCTCAGCGCAAAGGATAAACTTGCCGTCACCTTCGGCTACGACCGCGCCGGCGATCCCTACAATGGGACGCTGAATCCGTTTCCGTATGCCACCGTTCCCGGCTTCCCCAGCCTTAACACGGTGAACTACTACTTCACAAATTTTGGATATACGCGGATTTTATCACCGACGCTGTTGAATGAATTTCATTTCGTGACGCATCGCAGTAACTTTTTGCATGACACTCCGGGCGATAAACTGCCTGCGCCGGTGGCTTTGGGAATCGCAGTTACTCCGGACCAGCCGACGGGGCCTACCAACCTGTTTTTTGACACCGGGCTTCAGATTGGAAACAGCGAGAACGGGCCGACGCGTTATGTGGAAAACACGTTTTCCTGGACCGACGCGGTTTCTTGGACTCGCGGTCCGCATAACTGGAAATTCGGCGCGGGATTTTCCCCTTACCAGGAGAATCTGGCCTACGACTACATCATCAACGGCGAATTTGATTTCTACGGTCAGGGTGGAATTGGTTCGGGGAACTCGTATGCGGACTTTCTGCTCGGGATTCCCTACGACTACATTCAGGGCGCCAAGGCTCCCTCGAACATTCGCAGCAAAAGTACCTACGTGTTTGCGCAGGACGAATGGCATGCGCGCAAGAATCTAGTTCTGACGCTGGGGCTACGCTACGAATACAACACGCCGAAGGCGGACACGGAGGGGCGCACATTTTCGGTGATTCCTGGGGAGCAGTCGCGACGCTTCCCCAATGCGCCGCCGGGGCTGGTATTTCCGGGCGATCCGGGCGCACCCCTGGGCACCAACTTTCCCGACAAGAAGAATTTTGCGCCGCGTTTCGGTTTTGCCTGGGATCCTAAGGGGACGGGCAAGACCAGTTTGCGCGGCGGCATTGGGCTCTTCTACGACATTCTGAAGGGTGAGGATAATCTGCAGTTCAACGGGCAAGCGCCCTTTGTGGCTACGGCGGGATTATTTTTCAACCAAGTGGGACCGGGACAGAACGGACCGCTCAATTACTTGAACCAGCCCTTCGTCGCCGCAGGTGTGACCAATCCTTTTCCTTCTACACCGCCCCCGAGCGACGTCAGTTTCGCGTCCTACGTTCCCATCAACAGCTCGGGCTTTGTGTATGTGGTCGATCCCCATCTGCGGACGCCTTATGTTTACCAATACAATTTGAGTTTTCAGCACGAGTTGCCCGCGAGCGTGGTGCTGGAGACGAATTACGTCGGAAGTTCTTCTCATGGATTGACATCGCTGGTGGATATCAATCCCATGGTGCTAGGCACGACCGATCGAGTGCTCGATCTGATTCCCGGCAACAGCACTTGCGGAACCAACGTCGGCATCCTGTGCTATGGGCAAATGCCCGAATTTAAGAATGTGTCGAACGCCAATTACAACGCGCTGGAGGCCAGCCTGACGCGGGAACCGAAGACTTCCAGCCTGGGCACGGTGTATTACACCTTGTCTTATACGCTGGGCCATAATCTGGATAATGCCTCGGGGTTTGCGCAGCGGAATTCGACGGTGCCGGCTTACAGCCCGCATCTCTTTTACGCTTCGGGGGATAGCGATGTGCGGCAGCGCATCAGCTTCAGCGGGGGTTGGGATTTGCCCATCGACCGGATGTGGAGTTCGGGGCCGTCGCGGCTGACCAAGGGCTGGAGCGTGTATCCCATCGTGACCTGGCGAACTGGATTTCCGTTCGATATTCCCGCGTCTTTGCCGGGGTTGAGCGATCCGCTGAATCCGGGAACTTCGGGCGCAGGCGATCCTTATCTCTCGCGCGCGGCCTTGGTCGGCCCGATTCAAACGTATGATCCGCGGCAGAAGCACACGATTAACGAAATTACCTACGGCACGAACCCCAGCGGGACGAAGTGCGTGATTACCACGACGCCGGTTACGGGGAACTTCATGTTTAATCCCAACGCCTTCTCCAATGTGCCGGAGGAGAATAGCGCTTACTTCGATAGCGGGGCGCCGAATCCATGCTTCCCGGCGGTCGACCCCGTGAATAATCCGGTGGATCGTACCTATGGGATACCGCGGAATCTTCTGCGCGGGCCTCACCTTACGAATTTTGACGTTGCTTTGGCGAAGACTACCGCGATTAACGAGCGCGTGAGTTTGGAATTGCGCGCGGAATTTTTCAACGTGCTCAACCATCCGGAGTTTGCCCAGCCGACCGTGTTGCAGGGCACGACTAACATTACGGGGCCGACCTTTGGTCAGATTACTGCTACCGGCAGTTTTCGCGGTGCGACGCCGCGCATCGGCCAGTTGGCGGCGCGGGTGACGTTCTAAGAGTGTATGCAGAGTCGAGATAGCTGGTTCACGAGGCTCCGGAAAAGTCGTGCGCGGCCCCAGAGGCTTACCCCAGGTGCTGAAGCGCGGAATCATTTTAAACAGCTAAACGGCACGAGTGGAACTCGTGCCCTTCCCAAACCAAAACGGATTTTCCGCAGCCCGAAGCCGGTTTTGGTCTTGGGTGACGCTTGCGGCGCGGCTGAAGCCGCACCCTTTCAATGCCGCCCCTTGACGGCCGCCTCTCGGCTTCGCAAATCGCTTTCTGGCCCGAATTGGAGCGGGTTTCGTAAAGTTATGCAAAGGTTGGCGGAAGGTTGGTCCCAGGCGCAACTTTCGGAGGATAATTCGGTTCATACCCTTAGCCACATCGGTTCAACAAAGGAGATTTATGCGTAAGCAACATTTGGTGGTTTTATTTGCGGCGTCGCTCATGGCGATGGCCGCGCCGTTCGCAGGGGCGCAAGACGCGCCGTCGGGCAATGCAGCTCCGCCAGCCGCCCAGGGGCAGCCCGCTCAGGATCAACCCGCGCAGGAGCAGGGCCCACAAGAAAACGGTATGCGTCATCACGGGCTCGACCCGGCGCGGCGTACCGCGGAGTTGACCCGGCATCTGAACCTGACGCCGGAGCAGCAGACGAAAGTTCGGCAAACCCTGGAGTCGGCGCGCTCGCAGATGGAAAGCGTGCATGAGAACAGTTCGCTTTCGCAACCCGATCGCCACGCCAAGATGACGGAGATTCGGCAGAACGCCGACGCCCAGATTCGCGGCGTGCTCAGCCCTGCGCAGCAGAAAAAGTTTGATGAGATGCAGGCTCGGCGCGAGCAGCGCATGGAAGAGCGCCGGGAGGGCGGCGCGGGGCAGCAGGGGCCTCCGCAGCAGCAGTAGGTCGGGCCTCGGGCCTCGGGCTAAACCCTTCTTGGGTCCGAGGCCTGGCGTCTGAGCTCCGTGGTCCGAGGTCGGTTTTACTGCTTGGCTATGTCGATCATGTTGTCGTCGGCGTTGCGGTCGATGAGTTTGTTGTAGGGGTCGATGCCCGCCAGCGTGGGCTGCTGATCGACTGTGATCTCGAAGGCTCGGTGTTCCTCCGTGATTCTTTCCTTCTTTAGATAGAGCGGTTTTTCTTCGTCTTTCTTCCCGCTGAACACTCCGATCTCGATGTAGTCGGCCAGCGGCACGGGCGTTTCGGCGCCGTTGCCGTCGGCTTGCAGTTTTCGGGCCTGCACTTCCAGCGTGACTTTATATTTGCCGTCGGCGGTTTTCTGCGATGTGGCGGAGAGGGCTTTATTGTCGTAGAGGATGATGCGGTTGAATCCGTCGTCGACCAGGTACTGCAATTCCGGCGGAGTCTGGGCTCGGATCGCGTCGACCAGCATGCGCGTATCTGGGTAGGGGCTGTCGAGGGCCGCGGCGTCGCGGGTGTTGTCATGCGCATCGACCTGATTGTTGGCATTGGCGTAGCGATACTGCATCAGGAAATTGTGCAGCGCGAGATTGACCTTATCTTCCCCGATGTAGTCGGCGAGAGTGTAGAGAACCTGGCCGCCCTTCTGATACCAGACGTAAGGTTCGCGTTGAACGAGCGCGAGCGGTGGCTCATGGCGGAATTCGCCGGCGCGTTCGCGCAGGTAGCGATCCAGTTCGTGGCGCAAGTAGCGATGCATCAGGTCTCGCCCATATTTATGGGCCATCACCTGCAACGCGGAATATTCGGCCAGGCTTTCCGACAACATGTTCGAACCTTCCACGTCGGCACCGATGAGCTGATGCGCCCACCATTGGTGGCCGAGTTCGTGCGCGGTCACGAAGTAGGTGAAGTCGATGTCGGTGGGCTTGACCACGCGCTCGATGAAGCCGATCGATTCGGAATAAGGCACGGTGTTGGCGAACGATTGCGCGAAGGTGCGGTAGCGGGGAAACTCGAGAATGCGGAATTGCGCGAACTGGTAAGGGCTGTAAACCTTGTCGTAGTAGTCGAGTCCGGCGCGCGAGCTGGCGAACATGTCGTCGAGGTCGTAGGGATGGTGCGGATCGTAATAGATCTCGAGGGCAACATCGCCGCTGCGGCCGTGGTAAGTTTCTTTGCGGATTTGGTAACGGGCGGAAAGGTAGGCGAAGAAGTCGAGAACGTGGGTCGAGCCCATGCTGTACTCGTAAAAGTGGCGGCCGTTCTGCTGCCATTCGCGCTGCAAATACCCGGGAGCCAGAACGATTTGATCGGTACTGGTGCTGACCAAGGTGTGATAGGTGATCCAGTCGGATTCGAGGGGGAAAATATTGTTGAGCGAGTGCGCGGGATCGCCGCGGTGCGCCATCTCTTCGAGAGCGGGAAGCTTCTCTTCGCGGCGGCGGCGCGGGTCGTCCAGCTCGACCCCGCGATCGTAGCCGATGTAAGGGAAGTAATCGGAGTCGAAGAAGGTTCCGTTGTAAGCGAGTTCGGGGAGTTCGTTGCCGTCGCGGAAGCCGCGGCTCTCGTGGCCGACGTTGCAGGTGAGCGTGATGGTTTCGCCGGGCGCCAGTGGCTGCTCGAGCGCGTAGATGGCGTACATATTTCGCGGCGCCGCGCTGACCGCATGAAACGGCCGGTCGAATTGCACCTTCGTGACCGACTGTTTGTGATCGGTGAGATGGATCTGGGCCACCGGCTGGCCGGTTTTGTTCTGCATGGTAAAGCGGACCGTGCCCTCGAACGAGCGGCGGTCGGGATAGATGTTGATGGCGGCATCGACCGCCGTGATCTTGGGCTGAAGAAGATTTTCGTATTGCTTATATTTGCGTTCGTAGTCGGCCTGAATGTCGCGGCGCGCCTGGGAATCGAGATATTCGTTGAGCACGTGGCCGTTGTAGTAGTACCAGCCGCCGGAGCCGGCGGCGATCAAGAGAAAGAGCACGGCGATCGGAGCCAGCCTCGGGGCGCGCTGAAGAGCCAGGCGGGCGCGGGCGCGGAGGGAATCTTCGGCGCCGCGACGGGCGAAGGCGATGGAGATCACTCCCAGCACCGCCGCAATCGCCAGCCAGTAGGCGGTCGACCAGAAGAGCGCGGGGACGAAATGGCCGTAGCCGTTCATGTCGGAGTAGGTGTACGCCGGGGCCTGGCCGAAGAGGTAGAGGGTGTTCTCCCAGCCAAAGCTGTACAGGATGGGTACGAGAACGAAGATCCCGATCAGAATGGCGTGGCCGACGAACTTATTCGACACAAGCGTCTGGACGAAGAAGGCGAGCAAGATGAAGGTGAGCACCTGCGGGAAGGTGACGACGTAAAGCTCCTTCAGGTATTCGAGGACTTCGTAGTGATAGTAGCCGGCGATGGTCTGCATGAAAATGCCCACGAGCATGGCTACGGCGAGGAGGAAGAGTTCAACCGCGACCACTGCAGTGAGGCGCGAGAGCCAGTCGACGGATTCGCGCAGGGGCAGTGCATCGTGAATGCCATCGAAGTGCGTGTCGTGCTCGCGCCAAAGAAGTTCCGCGGCATAAAGAGTGGCCACGATGAACAGGAACAATTCTGCGCTGCCTTCGACGGCCTGCACCATGAGGTAGGTGACCGGCCAGACGTTTTGATCGGCGATGTGGCCGGCGAAGTGTCCGTTGTTGATGCCGAAGGCGAGCAGAAGCGCGACGATGGCCCAGAAGGGAATATCGCGAAGAATGTTGCGCATCCGCAGCCGCGAGAGCGACAGGTATTGCGCAAAGGTGGTCGAGGAATTGAAAACCTGATCGACCAGCGGAAGCCGCGCCGAGACCAGAGAGCGGACCGGGGCGGCCTCGGTGAGATCCTGCAGCTTTGCTTTGGCGGCGCGGCGGCCCTGGGAGCGGGCGGTGAGCGCTTCGACCGACATCGGAAATAATGCCCAGACCGTTCCCAGCGAGACCAATCCCAGCGCCATCCAGAGCAGGCGGTTGTAGAGAAACACTCCGTTGGCGAGGGTGGGCGACCAGGTGATGAACAGCGAATTTTTTTCGAGGACGGTCCAGTAGCGGGTGATGTCATCGAGCATGATGAGGCCGAGAGGATCGAGAATGCCCGACCAGAAGCGCTCGAGCGAGCGCGTGGCGATAAACACCGTGATGCCGATCACGTAAATCATGAACAGCGCCACGCCTTGCAGGTAGACGATAAAGATTTTGCGGCTAAGGGCCGAGACTGCGAAAAACAGCGAGCCCAGGAAAAATATCTGCACCACCGTGATCGAGAAAAACGGCTGCAGGTAAGCCCACAGGTGATTGGGTGCGATGCGGGTGTGGTCCGCCCAGGGCGCGAAAGTGCCAAGATAGGTGCCCAAGAGCAGGCCGGAGAAAGAAAACACCGCGGTGACGAAGGAACCGGCCCAGCGCCCGCCGAGGTAGGCGAATTTGGAAATCGGCTGGGTAAATAGAATCTGGTAAGTGTCGCGCTGAAAGTCGCGCAGGATGGAGGTCCCGAAGATGGCCGCGATCACGATGATACCGAAGAGCGCGACTTCGATATCGTTGAAGGTGTTGGCATAGGCCGAATTGAGCAGGATTTTGCCGTTGGCGTTGCCCAGCGGGCCAAAGCTCTCCGAGGCTACGAGCAGAAAAGAGAAAGTCAGCCACAGCAGAAAGTAAACGTAGGTTGAGACGCTCTTGAAGCGGAATTTCAGTTCGAAGGTGAAGAACTCCCAAAAGAGTGCCATGTCGAAACTCCCTCCGGATACGGTCGCGCAGAAAAATGCCGTGCGCTAATTGACGTTGTGCCTGGCCTGCTGCGACAAATTGAGAAAATAAACGTCCTCGAGTTGGGACTCGACGGTGCTGAAACCGTCGCCAGGGGCCGAATCCGCGTAGACTCTCACTTCGTGCTGACCTCCTACCAGATGCGTCGAGATCACGGGGAGCTGACCTTCGATGGAGTGCAGCTCTGCGTCTGTGGCAACCACCTTCGACCAGATTTTGCCGTGAAGCGCGGAGATCGCCTCGTTGGGCGCGCCTTCGAGCAGCAATTCGCCGTCGGCGATGATGGCCATGCGCGGGCAGAGCTGGCGCACGTCATCGACGATGTGCGTTGAGAGGATCACGGTGCGGTCGCTGCCCAAGGAGGAAAGAAGATTCAGGAAGCGGTTGCGCTCCGCAGGGTCGAGGCCGGCGGTGGGTTCGTCCACGATAATCAGCCGCGGATTTCCCAGCAGCGCCTGCGCGATGCCGAAGCGCTGCTTCATGCCGCCCGAAAAAGTGGAGAGCGCTTTCTTGCGCACGTCCCAGAGATTGGTCTGCTGCAGCAGGGCGTCGATCATCTCTTTCCGCTCGCCGGAGGCGGTCATGCCTTTCATAATGGCAATGTGTTGCAGCATGTCGAGCGCGGAGATTTTGGGATAGACTCCGAATTCCTGCGGCAGGTAGCCGAGGATGCGGCGCACCTCATCTTTCTGGCGCAGGACGTTGATGCCGTCGAGCGTGATCGAACCGGAGTCGGGATCCTGCAGCGTAGCCACGGTGCGCATCAGAGAACTCTTGCCCGCGCCGTTGGGGCCGACCAGTCCGAACATATTGTTGCCGATGGAGAGCGAGAGGTTCTTGAGCGCTTGGACTCCGTTCGGATACGTCTTGGAAAGAGCGGTGATGGTGAGTGCCAATGCTGCCTCCGGTTTCGAGTGTGCTGAATGACGAAATTTGCCCAGAGCTGGAGTGGGCCGCTATTTTACTACTACGGAGATTAAGGACGTTTAGTTTCAATGGTGGGTAGCGGCTCAATCTCAAAAAAGATTCGTATCCGGGCATTGCTTCGGCGATGCCGAGAACGGACGAGGGACAACCGGCTTTAGCCGCCGAGGTTTGCCCGAGAGCCGGGGACTGAGCCGGCGGCACGAAAAAGTTGCGGCGAGGGCGAGAGCTTACATCGAGAGCGGAAGCGCGAGCTCATTTTGAACGCTTGACGGCAGGACCGAACGTCGTCACCTTCCCTAGCCAGATGGTCAGTGGTCTTAGGGGCGTGGGCTGGAATGGCCTTGGGTGCCGTGGCCCGCGGGGAGCTTGCCACTAAACTTCTTCTGTCCTCTACAATCTTGCGATGATGACGAAAATAATTATTCTCTCGGGAGCAATGCTGGCTGCCGGTCTTGCGTTTGGGGCCGACGTCGGCGCGGCCGCGGCTTCTAATTCCGCGCCGGTGGCGGCGAAGCGCGAGGCCGTTTCTGTGCAGCTGCCTTCGGCTGCATTTGCCGCGATGGAGACGATCAATCCCGAACATATCCGCTGGCATGTGCGGTATCTCTCGCACGACTTGCTCGAGGGGCGCGGCACCGGGCAGCGCGGCGGCGATATTGCGGCGGAGTATATCGCCACGCAATTTGCCGAATATGGGTTGAAGCCCGCCGGCGATAACGGATCGTATTTGCAGAAGGTGCCGCTGGTGGGTATCACCACGCTGCCGGAGACGCAATTTTCGTTGGTGCCCAAGCAGGGCCCGGTGATGAATTTGAAGCCTTTGGATGAATATGTCGCCTACGACCGGACGCAGCAGAAGCAATCCGAGGCGGATGCGGACATCGTTTATGTGGGCTACGGCATCGAGGCGCCGGAATATGACTGGGACGATTACAAGGGCATGGACGTGCGCGGCAAGGTTTTGCTGATGCTGGTGAGCGAGCCGCCTTCGGACGATCCCAAATTTTTCAAAGGCAACGCGCTCACTTATTACGGGCGCTGGACTTATAAGTATGAAGAGGCGGCGCGCAAAGGCGCGTTGGGCGTGATTCTGATCCATCGCGAGGATATGGCGAGTTATCCCTGGGAGGTGGTGCGGAACTCGAACTCGGGCGAGCATTCGTCGTTAAAGTTGGATGGGCCGACATTGAAGGTGGCGTCTTGGGTGCAGCTTGATGTGGCGAGGAAGCTGGCTGCGGCTTGCGGCATGGATTTGGACAAGATGATGGCGGAGGCGCAGTCGCGGGAGTTTCATCCCGTGGAACTGGGCGCAAAGTTGAAGGCTCACATGGTCAGCAAGGTGCGCGAGTTCGAGTCGAATAATGTTGTGGCGATGCTGCCCGGCTCCGATCGCAAGCTGAAAGACGAAGCGGTGATCTACACGGCGCACTACGATCACTTTGGAATTCGCCCCGACATGCCGGGCGACAATATTTTCAACGGCGCCGCCGATAATGCCACGGGTTGCGGCATTTTGCTGGAACTGGCGCGGGCTTTCAGCGTGGCGCGCGAGCGGCCGGCGCGATCATTGATTTTTGCGGCCGTTACGGCCGAGGAGCAAGGCTTGCTGGGGTCGGAGTATCTGGGCAAGCACCCGCCGGTTCCGGCAGGCAAGATCGCCCTCGATTTAAATTACGACGACGTCAAGCCCCTCGGCGCGCCCGAGGAGGTCGAGGTCACGGGAGCGGAGCGGACCACTTTTTATCCCTGGGTGCAGGCCACGGCGAGAGAATTTCGGCTGGCGATCCGTCCCGATGCGCTGCCGCAGGCGGGGCATTTTTATCGCTCCGATCATTTCAGTCTCGCTCGCGTGGGTATTCCGGCGTTCTCGATTAATCAAGGCGTGAAGTTCAAAGGCCACGACACGGCCTGGGGCGTGGAACAGAATAAGGAGTATATCGAGAAGCATTATCACCAGCCCAGCGACGAATATCATCCGGAGATGGATTTCGTGGGCGATGCCGCCATGGCGCGCTTTGGATTCGCTCTGGGCTGGGAGGCGGCTAGCCTTACGCGGCTTGTGGGCTGGCAAAAGGGCGACGAGTTCGAGGCGGCGCGGGTTAAGACTCAATAGCCAGTTGCGAATCGCGAGTCCCGAATGAAACCGGAGTGCGCATCGGGCGCACACCGATCCTGCGCGGAACCAAGACAAGCAACAATCTTGAATCCACAATCGCAATTCCTGCTCCTCGTCTCCGCGACTCCGTGGTGAAATGAACCTCCATGGCAAAGCGGGTGAGCGTCGATCGCTGGCTGTTTACCGTGACCATGCTGCTGGTGTTTGTGGGGCTGGTCATGGTGTTTTCGGCCTCGGCGGTGATGGCGCGGGAGCGCTTTGGATCTCCCTATGCGTTTTTGTTGAAGCAGTTGGTGTGCGCGGCGGCTGGACTGGTGGCGATGGTGGTCGCGATGCGGGTGGACTACCGGCGCTACAAGAATCCGGCGCTGGTGTTTTCTGTGCTGGGCGTGACCACCCTGCTGCTGATCTCCGTCTTTTTTCTCGACCGCTCACATAATACCCATCGCTGGTTTCGCGTAGGCGGATTTTCCTTTCAGCCTTCAGAGTTGGCCAAGCCGGTATTGATTCTCTTTCTCGCCTATTTTCTCGAGGGGCGCAGCAAGCTGGGGCAGGTGGCGAGTTCGATCGATGACTGGCGCAATACTCTATTGCCGGCCGCGGCGCCGGTGGTCGTGCTGCTCGGTCTGATCGTCCTGCAGCCGGACCTTGGAACCGCCATCGCCTGCGCCGGCATTGCGGCCTGCATTTTTTACGTCGCGGGCATGCGGCTGCGTTATTTCGCTTACGCCTTCGGAGCGGCGCTGCTGCCGCTTTATTTTCTGATCTTCCATGTGAGCTGGCGACGCGACCGGATTCTGGCGTTTCTCAATCCCTATGCCGACCGGCAAAAGACCGGCTTCCACATTATTCAATCGCTGATTGCGGTGGGCACGGGCGGCATAACCGGCACCGGGCTGATGGAAGGAAAACAAAAGTTGTTTTACCTGCCGGAGCCGCATACCGATTTTATTTTCGCCGTCACGGCCGAAGAGTTGGGCTTGGTCGGCGCGATGATCGTCGTGACGTTGTTCGCGATTTTTTTATGGCGCGGAATGCGGGCCTCGTGGCGCACGGGAGATATCTTCGGGCGATTTCTCACGGTCGGCATTACCAGCATGGTAGTGCTGCAGGCGTTTATTAACATCAGTGTGGTTCTAGGCATGATGCCAACCAAGGGCATTCCGCTGCCGCTGGTGTCGTATGGAGGATCGTCGTTGTTTGTCACGCTGGCTTGCGTGGGCGTGTTGCTGAATATTACCAAGCAGGCCGAGTGAAGAGCCTTGAGTCATCGGGCGATTGAGTCATTGAGTGATTGAACGCCTAAATTCAATCGCTCGATCATTCAATCGCTCAATCTCTCAATCTCTCAACGCGCAATCGTTTATAGTCAGCTCATGCGGGCTATTCTGGCGGGCGGCGGGACTGGAGGGCATGTGATCCCGGCGCTGGCTATCGCCAACGAACTCAAGAAAAGTTATGGGGCCGAGGTGCTGTTCATCGGCACGGCGCGCGGGATCGAGAATCGCCTTGTGCCCGCGGCCGGTTATCCGCTGCAACTGGTGCGGGTCGGGGCGCTGAAGAATGTCAGCTTCGTGACTCGCGCTACGACGGCGTTCGATTTGCCGCGCGCGCTTTGGGATGCCGGGAGGATGTTGGGTCAATTCGCACCTGACGTAGTGATTGGCGTGGGCGGATATGCTTCGGGACCGGCCATGCTGGCGGCCGTGGTGAAGCACATTCCTACGCTGGCCTTTGAGCCGAATGTGGTGCCGGGGTTTGCGAATCGCGTGGTCGCGCGTTTCGTCTCTGGAGCGGCCGTGCATTTTGAAGAGACGGCAAAATATTTCCGGCACGCGGAGGTTACCGGTGTGCCGGTACGTCAAGCTTTTTTTGAAATTCAGCCCAAGCGGGGCGGCGTGCCGACCTTACTCGTGTTTGGTGGTAGCCAGGGAGCGCACGCCATCAACGAGGCCATGATGCGCTGCCTGCCGGAGTTGCGGCGGCAGGCGCCGGGGATGCACATCATTCATCAGACCGGCGAGCGTGACTATAATAGCGCGCTGGCGGCGTACAAATCTTTATTTGAATCGGGCCCGGGCGAATCGGCGGAGGTTTTCAAATTTATCGAAGACATGCCGGCGGCGTTTGCGCGGGCTGATCTCGTTGTTTGCCGGTCGGGGGCGAGCACGGTCGCGGAGATCACCGCCGCGGGCAAGCCTGCGATCTTTGTACCGTTTCCGCGGGCAGCGGACGATCATCAGCGCGTGAATGCCGAGGCGCTGGCGCGCTCGGGCGCGGCTGTCCTGGTGGAGGAGTCGAAGCTCGAAGGAGTCTGGCTGGCGGAGACGATTGCGGCGTTGCTCGGCGATGCGCAGCGCTTGCGGGCGATGAGCGAGGCAGCGCGGAGTCTGGCGCATCCGAACGCGGCGCGGGATATTGCGGCAATGGCGACGCGGGTGGCTGGGATCGAGGAAAACTAGCCGCGGATTTGCGCGGATTCTCACAGATAATTCCTTTTTGCGTTCAGAAGATCTTTCCCTATGGGAACTTGGAAGCGGCGGCTGGGACGAGCGGTAACCTTGTTGATCGTGCTCGTCGCAATTCTCTACGCAGGCGACTGGATCGTGTTGCGCATGAAAGTGGCGCGGGGGACCGCTTTTGGTTCGGTGCCGGTGAATCAGTTTCTGGCTACACCGCTGAAGGGCAATAAAGTGGAGTACGACTTTACCGGGACGGTGCTGGAAACGTGCAGCCGATCTATCTTTCCGCAACAGGGGAATCCGGCCTGCTGGTGGCTGCAGCGGCATACCTCGCAGTGGGAGTGAGTGCCATTGAGTCATTGCGTGATTGAGTCAATGAGTCAATGTCTTACTTATGTTTGCCAAGATTCAGCAGATCCATTTCGTGGGCATTGGGGGGATCGGCATGAGCGGGATTGCCGAGGTGTTGCTGAATCTCGGCTACCGGGTTTCGGGATCGGACTTGAAGAGCTCCGCGGTGACGCAGCGGCTGGCTGGACTGGGGGCTGCGATTTTCGAAGGGCATCGCGCGGAGAATATTTCCGGCGCCGAAGTGGTGGTGACCAGTTCGGCCATTGCCGCGGAAAATCCAGAGGTCATCGAAGCGCACTGGCGGCATGTGCCGGTGATCCAGCGGGCGGAGATGCTGGCCGAGTTGATGCGGCTGAAATATGGCATCGCCATCGCCGGCATGCACGGCAAGACCACGACCACTTCGATGGTGGCAGCGGTGCTGGCCGGGGGCGGGCTTGACCCGACCGTGGTGGTGGGCGGGCGCGTGGATGCGATGGGGTCGAATGCGCGGCTGGGCAAGTCGCAATATCTGGTGGCCGAAGCCGATGAGAGCGATCGGTCGTTTTTGAAATTGTCCCCCATTCTTTCCGTGGTAACCAACATCGACCGCGAGCACATGGATTGCTATCGCAACATGCGCGACGTGAAGAAAACCTTTCTGGAGTTTATGGACCGAGTTCCGTTCTACGGGATCGTGGTAGTGTGCAACGACGATCCGGTCTTGCGCAAACTGCTGCCGCAGGCGCAGCGGCGCACCGTCACTTACGGCACGAAGCGGGGATCGGATTTCCTGATCACGTTGGAGAGGAACGGCGCGCCCGGAGCTTTCGACTCGCAGCCCTTGAACCGCTTTCGGGTTAGTTATCAGAAGAAAGACTTGGGAGAGTTCACGCTGCGCGTGCCCGGCTTGCACAACATTCTGAATGCCACGGCGGCCATCGCCGTGGGCGTCGGCTTGGATGTCGATGTGGAAGCGATTCGCGCGGGGCTCGACCAATTCCGCGGGGTCGACCGGCGCTTTCAGTTGCGCGGGCGCGCTGGCGGCGTGAGCGTCATCGACGATTATGGGCATCACCCCACGGAAATCAAAGCTACGCTGGCGGCGGCGCGGGAGTGCGGCTTTCGCAAGGTTCACGTGGTATTTCAGCCGCATCGCTACACGCGCACGCGCGATCTGATGGAAGATTTCATGGCTGCGTTTGGGGATGCGGATTCTCTGTTCGTGCTGGATATCTATGCGGCGAGCGAGGCGCCCATCGACGGCATCACCGGGGAAGCTTTGGCGCGAGCGATTCGCGACACGGGTGGGGTTCGCACGGAGTATGTCGGCTCCTTCGCGGATGCGGTAAGTGGGATTACGGCTGTGGCGCAAGAAGGCGACATGATTCTTACCTTGGGCGCGGGCAGCGTATCGCAGGTGGGGCCAATGGTTTTGGAAAAGCTGGGCGCGAGGGCTTGAGTGATTGTGCGACTTGGTGATTTGGCGATGGAAGAGCTTAGGCCAGATTGTTTTTCAAATTGCCGCTGCCCTGTCGTTGAATATCAATGATAGTCGTCCGCACGAAAGTGCTCACCTCAGGCCCTAAGAGCGCGCAATTCAGCGGCTTAACGGCACGACTGAAGTCGTGCCCTTCCCGAGCTTCGCCCCCGTTCTTTACTATCTCTAAGGTTAAGCGTGCTGGTATTGGCCTTCGCCTTTTTTCACGTGGCTCCAGTTGAGTTCGGTGATGTAGATCAGGTTTCCATCCGGGTCTTCGAACGATGCAAACGATCCCGCCTTGCCTTCGTTCACCGGGCCGTGGAAACGGACTCCCTTGGCCTTGAGAGTTTTCACGGCTTCGTGAATCGAGCCTTCGAGTTCGAGGCCGATGGACATCGAACCTTTGCGGCCTGCCGGCATTTCCGCCGAGGCTGGGTGCAGGCCGATGGTTAGGCCTTTACCGGCTTCGACCGAGGCCCAGTGATCGTTGAAGCGATAGGCCAACTTCAGGCCAAGGGTTTCGCTGTAGAAGCGGACGGCGGCGTCCATGTTTGAAACGTAAACGGTGACGTTGCCTGATGCAAACATTCGAGCCTCCTGTGGTGGGTTGGGCGCTGGCACGCCCTTTGAAAACTTTGAAAACCGAACACTGTACAGCATGCTACAACCCGTGGCAGGATGGAAGAGCCATTTTCGGAGGGGAGTGCCACTTTGAGGCGCAAGGCTGAAGTGACGCTGCCGGCGATCCGACTGGATCGCGGCTCGGGAGTTGCGCTGGTGAGCCAACTCGCAGCGCAACTGCGCGGCGCGATTTTGCGCGGCGAATTTGCGAATGGCCGCCTGCCTTCGACTCGCGCCCTGGCGAAAAATCTTAGAGTCTCGCGCAATGTCGCCCTGGAGGCTTACGAAATTTTGGCGATGGAAGAATTGCTTTCCGGCCGCGTCGGCTCCGGCACCCGCGTACGTCGCGAAACGGGCATTGCCCTCGCGCTGCCGGGTTCAAGCGGCCTGAGCGCGCAAGCGCTGCTGCGCAATTCCCATTATCCTGATCCTGCCGGGGCGATTCCGCTGCGCGACCCTGACGGGAATTATCTCTACCTCCACCGCTGATTTGAGGAGGCCCCATCTTACGTCGATCCAGCGCTCGAGTTTTGGCGACCCTTGCTCTCCTAGGGGCTTGCCTATGTCATCCGTAACCATTGCAGCCGAAGATGCGAACCCCCGAAAAGCTGCGCCGGAGTTCGCGCTGACCTGCCAACGGCGCTTCCGTGAAATTGTCGGACTACAGAGGCAAAGTGGTCCTGCTGAATTTCTGGGCCACGTGGTGTGACAGCTGCAAGCAGGAAATTCCCTGGTTTATGCAGTTCGAAAGTAAATACAAGGAGAGTGGCCTGACCGTATTGGGAGTTTCCATGGATGACGACGGATGGAAAGCGGTGAGGCCGTTCTTGCAGGAGAAGAAGCTCAATTATCCCGTTGTCATCGGCAGTGAATCGCTGGGCAAATTGTACGGACTGAATGCAATGCCGAGGACCGTGCTGATAGACCGGGAAGGCAAGATCGCCCTTGCGTATGAAGGTGTCGTCAATCGAGAAGGTTGCGAGAAGGAGATTCAAGCGCTGCTGCAAGCCCGGTTGCAAATGAACCCCTGGCCCGAGGTGGTTTATGGTTAAGCCTGATTTCTCTTGCTAACGGATTGCGGCCGGCTCCGTCCAATCTGGCATATGGGGTTCAGGCGATGAAATCGACAGAGGCGTGGGGATGGCTGGTGGCCGGAGTGCTGGCGCTGGGATTGAATGGGATGTATCACGACGGCGGGGCGGCGTGTGCGGCGCGGAGTTGGAAACGCGCGCTGGCCCCGATTGTGAGCCGGTCGGGAGCGGTTCTCGCCCTAGCCTCCGGGCGGGCGGATTGGTTCCTGGCGAAGGCTAACGTGGCCGCGGCGCGGGAAGAAACTGCTTCCTGCCGATTGGCAACTGCCGTAGCGCGTTTCCAAACGAAGCTTGCCCGCTCGCAGAGTGGATGGGCGCGCTTTGAAGCGGTGTCGGCTCGCCAGGAAATTCAACTCGCTCGAATGGAAGCGGATCGGGCACGGATTGAAGCCCAGGCTGCGCGGGTTCGGTTCACGCCGGCTGCGTTTGAGACCAGCGTTTGCCCGCGGGTAAAGGTCAGAAATCTGCGTTAATCGGCGTCACTCCTCGCTTCGCTCGGAGGGACAGCCGAGGCGGCTGTCCCCGCGTGATTTCCACCATTCTCGCCGACATTCTTATCGACATCGGCAAACTATCGGCAGATGCGTGCTGCGGTCAGTGCTCTGCGGCTCACCTGCCTCACCTTGGGCTACAACTTAGTTCACGGGATAACCGCTCTGCTTTTCGAAAGCTGGGTCGCCTTCGATCCAAGGAAAAATTTCGTCATGCCGTCCGAGGTCGGTCTTCAAGTACGCCAGCGCCCCGCGTTTGTCGCCGAGTAACGACACATTCTCCGCTAGTAGATACGGCGAGAATCGACCCTGCTCGAACAGCTTCTTCTGCAGTGGCAGCAGGGCCCGCAGCATACCCTCGCCTCCGTTGGCGGCGAAGCCCTTATGGCCAGCATCGGCCAATGCCAGGGCGACCTCGTCATGCCGGAGCCCGCCTTCTTTTCAATAGCCTGCGCGATGAGCCTGCCTACCGGGAACTGGTCGCGCGCATGGGGTTACCGGAAACGAGACCGGATTAACTATGGGGAACCGCCGCCCCCGGCGGTCCGGCCGAGCCGAGCCCGGCGTATTCTCTAAGCCAAGTAGCGGTTTGGATTTTTGTAGACTAGGATCGGCGGGATGATAGACTGCGATATGAGTATGCATATGCTCATGTGCAAGGGTTGGAGGCAGCAGCGATGAAAACCGCGCGCATGCAGATATTGACCACCCCCGCGTTTCGGGACCGGCTGCGCAAAGAGGCGAGAAAAGCCGGGGTTAGCGTGGCCGAGCTTGTGCGTACGCGTTGCGAAGGCTCCGCCGCCGAAGAGGAACAAGTGGTGGCCGAGCTTGCCGCGGAACTTCGCAAGCAGGTGCGGGCGGCGCAGTCCTCTCTTAGAAAAAGTCTGGCGGAAGCGAATGCCACGCTGGAGGAATTGAGAACGCAACGCGAGCGCCGCCGATCGGCGGAGAGTGCGTGAGCCTGCTCGCTCAAACCATCGAGGCGATCAAGGACGCCATGCGACTGGCAGACGATGTGCGCCGCGCCAGCGACACCCTGAAAGATCTCACCGAGCAAATCCGCGACCAGGATCGCCGCATCACCCGCCTGGAGGCGCAGTGGGAAACGGCGGCTCTGCTATCGCGCCGAAGGCTGGAGTGAAAAGAGAAGTCGCCGGCGACTTATCGGGAGAGATTCTCGATTGCCACTGTTTCTGCGCGTCAACGCAAGGGCGCAAAACCGCGTTCATGCGCTAAGGGGGCCTTAGCCCTGTTTCTTAAACCATTCGAACACATCGCGGTCGACGCGCAGATGCACTGAAGTTTTGCGCCTGCGGCATCACCACCCGGGCCCGTTTCCACAAATTATCCTTAAGAGGCGCGGCTTCCGGGGCGTCGGATCGGGTCTTGCTTAAGCCACGGGAGATTTTTCTTTTGATCGAGCTAAGCGAATATTTCACGGTAGTAATCTTTCTGCGTCAGGTTGGCGCTCTCGTTTTGCGCTCAAGTCTTCGAGTCCGCGAATAGCCTGAGGAATTCAGAGGCGCGGTAAATGGAAATACCCTCGTAAGCAACCATATCCAATCGATCACTGTCTCCGGTCATGATACGAACAGCTTTTCCCGCGATGGCGAGAGATAGGAACTTGTGGTCCTTGGGATCGCGGACACCTCGAGATGTTCATTAACCATCACCACGCGCAGAATGCGGTGGATGCGCGTACTGATAGCCCTTGCCGTGAGCCTTGAGCCAATCGAGCACGTCTGTCCGCGTCGAGACGGATCGTCAGTTGTTTTTTCTGCGGGGGCCAGAATGTCAACCGCGGCAAAGCTCCGAAGCGGCTGGGCTTCACCCTCGCCGGACGGCCGAGGCGGCCGTCTCCACACGGCCAGAGGGCCTGTTCTTGCCGGCGATCGATTCTGCCTGATGACCCCGTGCTCCACCTGCGAAAAAGAACCAAGATTTTCTCTATCTCTCGTCGCGAAATAAAGTTATAGTTTGAAGGCTCAGCGATTGCTCTACGACAACTGACCTGAATTGATGGCGCGGAAATCAGGCCCCACCATCTTGCAGGAAGAGTTGTATCCACCCAGCGCCGATGCGGCGCGCGCGGGTTTCCATGACTTGGATCAAGACATGGGGACGGATGACGCGCGCCTGCTCGATCTGGATGCGGACGAGGAATCTCCCTTTCTGCGCGGGCAAAAGCGGATCTCCGCCCGGCGCAGTTCGCTGCCTAAGAAAACTGCCAATCGATTGCTATGGTCGCTCGTGGCTGCCGCCGCGTGTTGCGTCACCGGATTGTTTGCCGCCTGGCTCTACCACTACGGCGAGCGCTCCTGGCGTTTCCGCGTGGAGTCGAGCGACAACATCGAAATCGCGGGCACGCAGAATGTTTCCAAGGCACAAATCATGGAAGTCCTGGGCGCCGACATCGGGCGCAACATTTTCTTTATCCCCCTCGCTCAGCAAAAGGCGCAACTGGAGCAGATTCCCTGGGTGGAAGCGGCCAGCGTGATGCGCTTCGTGCCCAATCGCCTGAAGGTCGAGATTCAGGAGCGCACGCCGGTGGCGTTCGCGCGCGTGGGAGCGCGCATGATGTTGATCGACGCGGGCGGCACTTTGATGGAGTTGACGCCCAAGCACAAATATTCCTTCCCAGTGATTCTGGGGATGAATCCGGGCGAGCCGCTTTCGACGCGCGCTCCCCGGATGAATGCGTATGCTGCGATGGTGCGAGAGCTGGACGCGGGCGGGGCGCGCTACTCGCAGGATTTGAGCGAAGTCGATCTTACCGACCTCGAAGACGTGAAGGTGCGGGTGAACGATCCGGCCGGCGACGTGCTGGTGCACCTGGGCTCGTCGGACTATCTGCGACGCTACAAGACTTACGTGACCCATGCGCAGGGCTGGCGGCAGCAGTTTCAGAAGCTGGAGTCGGTGGATCTGCGCTATGACAATCAGATCATTGTGAATCCGGATATGCCGCGGTTTGCGAAAGCGGCTGCGTTGAGTCCGGCGGTCGCGAAAGCGGCGGCGGCTGCGGGAGTGAAGCCGGCGGCTTTGCTCACCCGCATGGGGCCGCACGACAAGCCGCTGCCGAAGCCGGCCTTTGAGTTGACCCCAAAGAAACTTGAACCCAAGGGGAATGTCGGGGGAACCGGAACGGCTGCGCCGGGAACGAAGAATAAGAAGATTGTGGCTAAGGCGAAGTCCGGTTCGAGGGCGAGAAGAGAGGCGGCGAAGAAGCCTAAGGCGGCAGCAGAAAGATCTCCGCAATCTTCCTCTCCATCTCAACCTTCGCCTTTAAAGCCGGGAAATAAACTTCCGGCCAGTTCCGCCGGACAGAAAGTGATTCCGAAGCCGAGTCCGGCGATTGCGAAGAGCGAGGCGAAAGCGGAGTCGAGGCAGTGAAGATTTTCAACGTCCTGATGGCTTACAAGATCATGGCTTAAAAGTTAACTGTGAATTGGTCGGCAAATTGATTGGAGTTTTCATAACGAATGGCGAAGCAGCACAATAATTTTTTGACGGCGATCGACGTGGGCAGCGCGAAGACCTGCGCCCTCATGGCCGAGTTGGCAGAGGGCGGCCTGCGCTATCGCGGGCACGGTTTGGCGGAGTCGAGCGGCTCGCGCAAGGGCGTGATCGTCGACTTGGATAAAGCGGTCGCGGCGATTCAAAAGGCGGTCGAGGCTTGCGAAGATGTGGCTGGCGCGCCGGTCGAGCATGCCATCGTCGGCATCGGTGGGGCTCATGTGCGTGGAGTGAACAGCCACGGCGGCATCAGCCTGGGCACGCGTCCGCACGAGATTGGGCGCGATGAGATCAAGCAGGCGGTGGAGCGGGCGCGCGCGATTCCGCTGCCTGCCGATCGCGAAGTGCTGCATCTGCTGCCGCAGGAATTTATTCTCGACGATCAAGCGGGAGTTCATGATCCGCTGGGCATGATGGCGGCGCGGCTAGAGGTGCGCGTGCATCTGGTAACGGTCGCGGCGAGCGCGGCACAAAACGTAATCACGGCGGTGAATCGTGCGGGCGTTCATGTCGATGACACCGTGTTTGAGCCGCTGGGCGCGGCCGACTCCGTACTCCGTGCCGACGAGCGCGAGCTGGGAGTTTGCCTTGCCGATATCGGCGCGGGATCGACCGAGTTGATTGTTTTCGTCCAGGGCGCGGTCGCTTATACGGGAGTGATTCCCGTAGGCGGCGACCATTTCACCAGCGACTTGTCGGTGGGCATGTGCACGGCGTTGGCCGAGGCCGAAAAAATCAAGAAAGTGTACGGCAACGCCATTGTCACGCTGATTCCGGAAGGCAACGAGGTCGAAGTGCCCTCGGTGGGCGACCGCCCTTCGCGCCTGCTGCCGCAACGGCTCGTGGCGGAAATTCTCGAGCCGCGGGCGCGCGAACTATTTGAGATGCTGCGCGAAACTCTGCGGCAGAGCGGCATGTTCGACGCGTGCCTGGCGGGCATTGTGCTCAGCGGAGGAGGTTCGCGGCTGCCGGGAATTTTCGACGTGTCGGAATCGGTGCTGCGGAGGCCGGTGCGGCTGTCGTGGCCTACTCCATTAGCGAAGATGCCAGCCACCCTAGCCGAGCCGGAATTCGCCACCGTGCTTGGCATGGTCGCATATGGGCAACGGGCGCGGGTGGCGCGCGGATTTCAGAGCGATCATTGGGGATCAAGATTGAAAGCGATGTTGGTGGGATGAAGGAGCAGGGGTGTGCATTGGTCAGTAAAAGCAGGTTCAATCGAAAGGGCCAAGGTTCCTATGTGCCCTTCGCGGATGTTCTCTGCGAGTTGGCAGAGAAAGGCCGCGGAGATCGCGGTGGAACCCTAGTTCAGATCGGGTGGAGGCTTTATGACAAACGATTCGAGCATTCGCATCAGCTTTAATGAAGAGCCGCTTAACGACGCCAAGATCAAGGTCATCGGTGTGGGCGGCGGCGGCGGCAACGCGGTCAACCGCATGATCGATGCCGGAGTCGAGGGCATCGAGTTCATCGCCGCCAACACGGACCTGCAGGCGCTGCGCATGTCGCGCGCACCGGTGAAGCTGCAGCTCGGCGTCAAGCTCACCAACGGCCTGGGCGCGGGCGCGAATCCGGAGGTGGGACGCAAGGCTGCGCTCGAGGATTCCGACAAAATTATCGAGGCGCTCGAGGGCGCCGACATGGTGTTCGTCACCACCGGCCTCGGCGGCGGCACGGGCACCGGCGCGGCGCCGATCATTGCGTCGCTGGCCAGCGAGATGGGCGCGCTTACGGTCGCCGTCGTCACCAAGCCGTTTTCGTTTGAAGGCAAACGGCGCATGACGCAGGCCGAGAAGGGCATCTCGGAGTTGATGGAGTCAGTGGACACGACCATCGTCATCCCCAACGAAAAGCTGCTCGCAGTGGCGGAGAATGCCGGATTCTTCGAGTCCTTCCGCATCGCCGACGACATTCTGCGCCAGGGCGTGCAGGGAATCTCGGACATCATTACGATTCCTGGCATCATCAATCGCGACTTCGCCGACGTGAAGACGATCATGGCCGGCATGGGCTATGCCGTGATGGGCACGGCCACGGCGGCCGGCGCCAATCGCACCATGGAAGCGGCGCAGCGGGCGATTGCCTCTCCGCTGCTTGAGGCCGGAGCGATCGACGGCGCGCGCGGCATCCTCATCAACATCACCGGTTCGACTTCGCTCAAGCTGGCCGAGGTGCAGCAGGCATGCAGCATCATCCAGGGCGCGGCGCACGAAGATGCCAACATCATTTTCGGCGCAGTGATGGACGAGAAGATGAAAGACACGGTGAAAATTACGGTGATCGCCACCGGCTTCCGCACCGCGACCCGGGCGCATCACCGGCCTGGGGAAACGCATCATTCTTTTGCCGCGTCGCATGACGATGCTATGGATTTTCCTGAGCCGCTGGGTCCGGTGCAATTGAGTCCGGCTGCGCCCCCGCCGTTTTCTGAGACCGAATTAATGATGGAAGAGGCACGGGTCGAAGCGTCGCCTGTCGCCGCTCATGCGGGAGGTGAGGTCATCTCGCTCGACTCGATGCGCAGCGCGATGGTGGCCAACTTCGAGCAAGACGATCTGGATGTACCGGCGTTTCTGCGCAAGCGCGGCGAGGTTATGTAGCGGAGGCGGGGGTGAGACCTCTGCGAAGAACATTCGTGTGGGCGGCCGGCGCTTTATGCCTGGCCCTCTTGGTAGGCTTTCCGCTCACAAGGGAACATGGTGCAGAGGCGAGGCTGGCGCAGCACCTGAAGAATGGACGCAGCACTACCGCGACAAATTTCTAGGAAGAGAGCCGCGAGCTCCGGAGATGGAAGCGCTTATGCTACATCACCTACGATCCGGCCGATCCTTCCGTTTCCACCACGGAAGCTGGGTGGCTGGTGGATCTCTGGTGGGTCGGCCTGGGCGTAGCTATGTCGATATTGTTGAGATGCGTCGCGCAGTTGCGACGATCTAAAGCTGGCGATCAGTCGCTGTCATAAATGTCAGCAGTGCAGGGTTCGAGTCCAACTGTGCAAATGCTTGCATCCTTGGAGCGGCATCTGCGGAAGAGAACAATTTTTCGCAGTCCGGTAGTATCTTTTCAGTAATGAAGGAGAGGAGTTACTGAGGCAGCGGAACCGAAGTTATTCCCGTTTAAGTACTTTTCCCACAATGGGTTAAATCGAAAAGGGCGATTTCCCAAATGGAAACTTTGTTGTTGCCTCTATACAGTAAGTTCCTTACTATCACCTACAGGGGAGACCCGGTTTAGAGGCGGCCGCTGGCACGCATCGTGCAGCATTTGCCCGCAGTTGGAGACGCCGCAAGCGGACGAGGAAATTTCACTCGGGCGTAAACGGCAGCCTTTCGTAACTGTAAGTGCCGTCTGGAGTGGATCAAAGTAGAATCAGGGAACAGGCCAGAAATGCTTAAGTGGGAAATTCGCTATCTTCGTCTGAAGTCGACAATATGTGTCGTTGCGGCGGGCCTGCTGTGGGCGCCGGGAATTTTTGCCGCGCACATCAGCACGCGTCCTAATACCAACAAAACGAAAACGACAAAATTGAGCGAGAGCCAGCGCACCCGGCGGCGCATGCGCCACCTGGCCAAGGGCCGCAGCACGGCCCACGCGAGCCTGACCGCCAGCCTAACCACAAGCCCAACCACAAGCCTAACTAAGACCGCGACGAACAATTCCACGCTGGGCACCACTTCTTCCCTTAGCAGTTCTCGCGCCAGTAGTTCCAGATTCAAGCACCGCTATCACGAGCGCTTTTACATGAGCTCGTTTGCCGAGGGCATTGCCGCCGGCGACCTCACCGAAGGCGAGGACCCGGTAGTGCGCCAGGCGGCGATCGATGCGCTCGGCAACATGAACGGCACCGTGGTCGCGATCGAGCCCACCAGCGGGCGTGTGCTCGCCATGGTCAACCAGAAGCTGGCGCTCTCCAGCGGCGCGCAACCTTGTTCTACGATCAAGCTTTCGGTCGCCTTGGCGGCGTTGAACGAGGGCTTGATTTCGAGAGACACTGAAGTTCCGCTCGGCGGCCGCAGCCGCATGAATCTTACCGAGGCTCTGGCGCACTCCAACAACGCCTATTTTGAAGCGCTGGGGCGCAAGCTCGGCTTCGAGAAGGTCGCTTACTACGCGCATCAATATGGTTTGGGCGAGTTGGCCGGCTACGATATTCCAGGCGAGCAGTCGGGAACTTATCCCGAGGAAGTGATTCCGCAGAAGCTTGGCGGCGTAGGCAAGATGTGCTCCTTCGGCGAAGGCATTTCGATGACGCCGCTGCAGTTGGGCGCAATGGTTTCTGCCATTGCGAACGGGGGCACGCTGTATTATTTGCAGCATCCCACGACGCCAGAAGAGATTACCAATTTCCAACCGCGCATCAAGCGGCAGCTGGATATCGCTCCTCTGATTCCGGAAATCGCCGTGGGCATGGCCGGAGCGGTGCAATACGGCACGGCTCGGCGCCTAGGCCTGAATTTTAGCGAAGAAGAAATTCTGGGCAAGACCGGAACCTGCTCGCACGACGGCACGCGCTTCGGCTGGTTTGCCTCCTATGCCAACACTAACTCCGCGCGCATCGTGGTCGTAGTTTTCCTGGAGGGCGGCCGCCCTACCTTTGGTCCCAAGGCGGCGGAGATCGCCGGCGTAATGTACCGCAGTCTCTACGATCATAAATTCTTCCTGGCTGGCGCGCCCAATCCGGTGGATGCCACCGCCAGCAATCCCGCGGGATCTGCGCCGTAGTCCGTCGGGAAATCATCGAGCGAAATTTTTTTCGATCTAGATCCATCCCCATTCCGGCCTCTGCTTCCATCGCGTTCCTGTTTCTCTTTGACGTGGAATAATGGAGGCAATGCCCCTCGGCATCTACAGTTCCGTTCCCTTTTGCCGCAGCAAGTGCAGCTACTGCAACTTCGCCTCCGACGTGTTTTCGCGCGCGCTTTTCGAACGTTATGTGGATCGCGTCTGCGAAGATCTCAAGAAGGCGCGCGCGGTCTCGGTTGAGATGGGCGGCCAGTTCGAGCCCGCCGTGGATTCCATCTATCTCGGTGGAGGTACGCCGACGCTGCTTGAAGCGGCGCAACTGGAGCGGATTTTCGCCACGCTGCGGCACGAGTTCGACGCCACAGCGTCGGCCGAGGTCACGGTTGAGTGCGCTCCTGGCACTCTATCCCACGCCGTGATCGAGAGTCTGCTGCGCTGTGGCGTGAACCGGGTCAGCTTGGGCGTGCAATCGTTTGTAGATCGGGAAGCCGCTGCCGTCGGGCGTCTGCACCAGCGCAGCGTAATTCTCGAAGATATTGTCCGCCTGCGGGCTGCCGGGATCGCCAACATTAATATCGATCTCATCGCCGGGTTGCCGCACCAGACGGCGGAAAGCTGGGAGTTCTCCCTGGCGGAAACCATCGCGACCGGCGTGCCGCACGTGAGCGTCTACATGTTGGAAGTCGACGAAGATTCGCGCTTGGGCAGTGAGTTGCTGGCCGGCGGCGTGCGCTATCACGCCCACCAAGTCCCGGATGAAGACACCATGGCTGATTTTTATCTTGCCGCGATTGAGCGCCTGCAATCGTCAGGTATCGAGCAGTACGAGATTTCCAACTTCGCCCGTTCGGGGTGGGAATCGCAGCACAATCTGAAGTATTGGACGCGCCAGCCCTACCTGGGCTTTGGTGTAGACGCGCACTCCATGCTGCTTGCCGATCGCCAAGTGCGCGATTGCGACATCGTCTCCGTCCGGTTCGCGGCCCCAGACGCTCTGGAGCAGTATATGGCCGGAGCAAACTTGCAGCGCACCTCGGTCTCGAAACAAGCGGCTTTGGAAGAAAGTTTTTTCCTCGGGCTGCGGTTGGCCCGGGGCATCAGCTTGATCCAAATCGCCGAAGAATTCGGCTCCGAAGCAGCCGAGTGCGCGCGCACGATCGCAAGCGAACTGATCCAGGATGGTCTGCTGGAATCGCGGGAAGATCGCATCCGCCTAACTCCAAGAGGACGCCTGTTATCCAATGAAGTGTTCGAAAAATTCATGCTGGGGGATAAAGTGACCGGCTGAGCACGGCAAGAATTCTTTCTCAGCCAAACCATACGGTCGGTCGGGAGACGGCTTCACCCGAGCGAAATCCTCAACGCTGGCATGCCTTTTCGCAGCCGCGCTCGAACCTCTCCGAGGTAACTTTTCCCCGCCCTGCCGCTATGTTCTAATCGGGAAATCCGTGTGTAGAGTTTCGCGTAGCGGACCCCGCAGCGGGTGGAGGAAGGGTTTGGATTTTCAACTGAGCGACGAGCAACAGCAGCTAAAAAAAAGCGTCCGCGAGTTCGCCGAGCGTGAGATCGCGCCCAACGTCATGAAGTGGGACGAGGCCTGCGAATTCCCTCTCGCCACCATCAAGGATCTGGGCAAGCTCGGACTTTTAGGAACCGTGTTTCCCGCCGAGTACGGCGGCGCCGGCATGGGCTACGTGGAATATGTGATCGCCATCGAGGAGTTGTCGCGCGTCGATGGCTCGGTTGGCATCATTGTCGCGGCGCACACGTCGCTCTGCTCCAATCACATTTTTCTTGCCGGCTGTGAGGCGCAACGAAAGAAGTACGTCAGCAAACTCGCCACAGGCGAATTGATCGGCGCATGGGGCTTGACTGAGCCCTCCTCGGGATCAGACGCGGGCAGCGCCCGCATGACCGCCAAGCGCCGCGGCAGCAATTGGGTTCTCAACGGCACCAAAACTTTCTGCACCAACGGCCACTATGCCGATGTGATCGTCGTGATCGCGGTAACCGACCGCGCTGCCAACACCCACGGCCTTTCCGCCTTCATCGTGGAGAAAGATACCAAAGGATTTCGCCCCGGCAAAAAAGAAAACAAGCTCGGCCTGCGGGCCAGCGACACCGCCGAGATGATCTTCGAAGACTGCGTGATCCCTGCGGAGAACCTGCTGGGCAAGGAAGGCGACGGCTTCATCGACGCGATGCGAGTGCTCGATGGCGGCCGCATCTCGATTGCAGCGTTGTCACTCGGCATGGCGCAAGGCGCCTACGAGGCCGCGTTGAATTATGCCAAAGAACGACGCCAGTTCGGCAAAGCCATCGGAGAATTTCAGGCGATCCAGTGGAAGCTCGCGGACATGGCCACCGAAATCGACGCCGCCCGCTTGCTCACCATGCGCGCAGCCTCGATGAAAGACGCGGGCATGAAGACCACGCTGGAATCCTCGATGGCAAAACTCTACGCCAGCGAAGTCGCGGTGAAATGCGCCAACGAAGGCGTGCAGATTCACGGCGGCTACGGCTTCATCAAAGACTATCCCGCCGAAAAGTATTATCGCGACGTAAAGCTCTGCACCATCGGCGAGGGCACCAGCGAAATCCAGCGGCTGGTGATCGCCAGACAGTTGCTGAAAGAATAATCGCCTAGGGGCGGACGCATTCGTCCGTCGGGAAAAAGCTGGGTAGCGAAAGCTGACTGGCGAAAGCCGAACTCAGCCAGCCGTGTCTCGTTGCGCGCTTCAGTTCTCACTTGGAAAAATGTATGCCGGGGCCGAGCACAACGATGAACAATCCAGATTACAATCCCCAGCGCAAGCCAGAAAAAACTGACCGGTAACCGGCGCGCCGCCCGCGCCTGACCGGGAGCCTGGGCGCCGACGATGCCGGGGATAAATAAAAGACCGGCATTCAAGCCGAAAGAAGCGCCCACCCCCGAAACCAGCATGAGACTCGGTCCAATCGGATTGAATACGGACGCGATGGTCATCACTGTGCCACCGGCAAGATACGCCGGCCAAATCAGCCGCTCCATATCTGCCCGGGCGACTCCGCCGCGGTCCAGCACCTCTCGCATGGAGCTTGCCGTCCAGCGCAATCGCCAGGTAATACAGAGCCGCGCCCGCCAGTCCAAGAACGCAGCGCCACAGCCATGGCGGAACGAGTCCAGCAATTACGTTTGCCCAATCGCCGCTGTCCAATGCAGCCGAAGCGGCGAGATAGCCGGAGTTCAACAAGTTGTAAGCGCCGAAAAGCCAAAGAAAGCAGGCCCATGCAGTGAAGCGGCTCAAGTGCTGCAGCGCCAGCAGCGAGCCGGCGCCCACGATGCAATTCGCCGAAGTGCCGGCGGCGGAAACCCAGCGGCTGTTGGTTACGTTCTGAATCGCAACCGTGGAGGACGACAGCATCCGGTCGCCGGTAGCCAGGAGGCGGTTCCGTGGCCGAGCGCTTCGTGCACCATGTCCGCGGCAACGCACGCGATGGCTCCCATAGCCGCTACCGTCAGCAAAATAGGGAGAAAAAGGTTTGCTGGAAGTATGACGATGAGCACGTTAGCACGCACGATGCCGCCCCGAGCCGCGAACGCTTTTGTGCCTTTCTCGTTCACGGCCGCCCCGCACGAATGCGTCCGGGGCCACGTGGTTTGTGTCTTTCCTCAGTTTCGGTTTCTCCGGCGCTCCTTTACACTGTTGGTTTGAAGCCTGACCTCCAGCAGTCAATCTCCCAGCTTCGCGCAGGCGACATCCGTGCGCTGGCTCGCGCCATCTCGAGCGTAGAGAACCGCGCCCCCGGATGGTCCGAATTGCTGAAGGCATTATTCCCGCATAGCGGAAGGGCGCGCGTGCTAGGCCTGACCGGTCCGCCGGGGGCGGGCAAGAGCACGCTCGTCGATCAGCTAGCTCGCTGCTATCGCAAACAAAATCGCAGCGTCGGCATCATCGCCGTCGACCCGACCAGTCCCTATACCGGCGGGGCGATTCTCGGCGACCGCATCCGCATGCAGGAGCATTTTGCCGATCCCGGGATTTACATTCGCAGCATGGCAACTCGCGGCTCGCTCGGCGGGTTGGCGCGCACTACGGCGGATGTGACTACCGTGCTCGATGCCGCCGGCCGCGACCTCATCATGATCGAGACCGTCGGCGTGGGTCAGGACGAGATCGACATCGTGCGCCTCGCCGATATCACCATTGTGATTCTCGTCCCGGGCATGGGCGACGATGTGCAAACCATCAAGGCCGGCATCATGGAGATCGCCGACATCTTCGTCATCAACAAGAGCGATCGCGAGGGCGCGGAAAACGTGGAGCGCGAAATCCGCAGCCTACAGTCGCTGGCCATGCGCCACGATGGCTGGACTCCGCCCATCGTGAAGACCATCGCCAGCCAAGGGAAGGGAATCGACGAACTCGCCGCCGCCATCTCGGACTATGAGGCGTACCTGCTAAAGGAAAACCTGGCGCTACATAAGAGCGTCGAAAACTGGCAGGAGCGGTTGGTAGAGATGCTGCGTGATGTTCTCTTAGAAAAGTCCCGCGCGCAGTTAGGCAACGGCAACCTGGCGCGGCTGGCGGCGGAAGTGGCCGAGCACAAACGCGATCCTTATACTGTGGTGGAAGAGATCGCCGCTAACGCAACCAGAAGTTGATGGAGAAACGCCAATGGTTCAAATCGATCATCTCGGGATCGCTGTAAAGTCGCTGGCCTCGGCGAAGTCAATCTACGAAAAACTTGGCTTGAACATTTCTCCCGAAGAAACCGTGGGGCAGGAGCAGGTGCGGTTGGTCATGGTTCCAGTGGGCGAGAGCCGGCTGGAATTGCTGGAGGCGACCTCGGAGAATTCCACCATCGCCAAGTTCATCGCCAAGCGCGGCGAAGGCCTGCATCATGTTTGCCTGAAAGTTCCCAATTTGCCGTCCGCCGTCGAACGGCTCAAGAAAGACGGCGTGCGCCTGGTTTCGGAAGAAATCAAGATCGGCGCTGGCGGGCATAAATACGTTTTTGTTCATCCCTCGAGCACCGCCGGCGTGCTGCTGGAATTGGTCGAGGGATAATCAAAACGGCAGCCGGTTCTTACGAAAGACCACTCGACTGGCTTTTCATGCTCATTCTCGGCATCGATACCTCAGGCAAGCAAGGCAGCATCGCGTTGGCGCGCGCGCCGGAGATCTCCACGCAAAGCCCAGAGCTTGAGATCGTCGAACTTGTGTCCCTAAGCGGCGGCACTTTTTCTGCCCAACTCGTTCCCCAGATCGCCGCGCTTCTGGCCAGCCATGGCCTCAGCAAGAACGACCTCGGCGCTTTCGCGGTCGCTTCGGGTCCGGGGTCGTTCACTGGATTGCGCATCGGACTCACCGCGGTCAAGGCCTTGGCTGAAGTCCTGCAGAAGCCGATCACGGCAGTGTCGCTGCTGGAGGTCTGTGCTTTTTCGAGCCGTGAGCAAGGGGAGGTCATGGCCGCTCTCGATGCGGGCCGAAGCGATGTCTACGTAGGGAAGTACGAAATCCCGGTTGAATCCGGCAAAGTTCCCAGAGAACGTCTCTTGAGCCGCAGCGAATTTTTCGCGCAAGCGAGGGGATGGACAGTCGTAACCCCAGATTTGGTTCTCGCCGAGGCAGCAGCCGCGCAGGGGATCAAAGTCGTAGCGCTGGCGCCGCTCTCCGCCGCTATGGTCGCGGTTTTGGGCTGGGCGAAATTGCAAGCCGGCGAAACCGTTACTCCGGAGCGACTCGAAGCCAACTACATCCGCCGCACCGACGCTGAAATGCGGGAGAGAATCGGGCCGTGATCGATGGAAGCGCGGCCCACGGGCACTTGCGGCCAGCCACTCCCGCGGATGTTCCCGCGATCATGAAACTCGAGCGCGAGAATCCCACCGCCGCGCACTGGACGCACCAGCGCTACGACGCCATTTTTCTACCGAATGCCGAGCACCAACCCCGGCGCTTCGCGTGGGTAGTTGAGCAGCAGGCGCAGCCGGAAACGATCCAACACATTGTAGGATTTCTGGTCGCGCACCAGATCGATCGCGAGTGGGAACTGGAAAACATTCTCGTAGCCGCATCCTCTCAACGCCGAGGGCTAGGGACGCTCTTAATGGCCGGATTTATTGCCCAGGTTCGCGCGCAAGGCGGCACCGATATATTTCTGGAAGTGAGGGAGTCGAATCAAAGCGCCCGCGCCCTGTATCACAAGATGGGCTTCGAGGAGTCAGACCTGCGCTCCAATTATTACGCCAGTCCTTCGGAGAACGCCGTCATTTGCCGGCTTGAGATACCTTGAACTGGCTAAAAATAAGGGGTTTCTCAGAAAGAGACTGCACCAATAATTTGGCATTGAACCGTTTTTTGGGCTGTGGTAGGTTGAATCCATAAATCCCGGTTGGAGGTCTGCTGAATGCTGACTTCGAAGGATGCTCTCCTGACTACCCACGATGAATTTCGCAAGTTAGCCCAAGAGCATATGCAATATTCCACGCGCCTTGATTCTCTCACCCAGAAGCGTTATCTAAGCGAAGACGAAAAACTAGAGGAAGTTCGGCTCAAGAAGCTCAAGCTGCGCCTCAAAGACCAGATGCAGTCGATTGAGCGCCAGTATCGCCAGCAGTACGGCACGCACGTAGCATAAGTTTCTTGTCCAACCCAGCCGCGGCCTCGCCGCTAAGGTTGTTTTGTATCTACCCATCGGCGCTCGTCGGCGCCTTTCTTTATTTAAGGTTACGATCTTTAAGGTTACGATTCGCAACGCCGCATTTTCTCATAGAGCCGACGCTACTCCGGCCTGCCTCTGCACTATAATTACCCTCATCTTCCATGGTTCGTGACGGCTACTTCTACGCGCTCGGGCTGATCGTTGCAGGCGCCATCGTCGGCTGGCTGGTCCAGCCGGCCGGGGCCGTCCTGCCGCTGCTGCTTGCGGTTTTTTTTCTTTGGTTCTTTCGCGATCCGGAGCGGACCATTCCGGATCAGGCTGGCGCGGTGGTATCTCCCGGGGATGGCAAGGTGACGGATGTTTTAACACTGACCTCGAGCGGAGAAAATAAAATCCGCATCAGCATTTTCCTAAGCGTCTTTGATGTGCACGTAAATCGGTCGCCAATCGCAGGAATCGTGCGCGAGGTGCGCTACCAGCGCGGCAAGTTTCTGAACGCCATGAACCGGGCGTCGGCGGAGTCGAATGAGCAGAATATCGTTAGCGTGCAAGGCGATGGCGAGACGGTCGTATTCAAACAGATCGCTGGATTGCTGGCGCGAAGAATCGTTTTCACTCCGAAAGTGGGCGATCGCCTGGAGCGGGGCCAGCGCGTCGGCCTGATCAAGTTCGGGTCGCGCGTGGACGTTCTTCTCGATGTCAGTGCCAAGATGCAAGTAAAGGTCGGTGATCGGGTCCGCGGCGGCGCCAGTGTGCTGGCCTACCTACAACCCAGGAGCGAGAGCAAGCCTCCCGCCGAAGACGTTAGGCAATCCGATGTAGCGAGTTACTCAATACAGGAAAGATCCCGCTGATGGATGCTGCCATCCAAACCCGCCGTGCAGGCGACCGCCATCCGCGGCGCATGCGCAAAGGCATGTACATTCTGCCTTCGCTCTTCACCGTGGGAAATATGGCGGCGGGTTTTTACGCCATTCTCGAAGTCGTTCACGCCAACGCCGCAACCTTCTGGCACCTCGACAACGCCGCCATGGCCATCGGATTCGCGGTTCTCTTCGATGGTCTTGATGGCCGTGTAGCGCGCATGACCGGCACCAGCAGCGACTTCGGCAAAGAACTCGACTCTCTAGCGGATGTGATCACCTTCGGCGTGGCTCCCGCGCTGCTCGCCTGGACGTGGGGATTTCACTTGATGCCCGAGCTCGCGCTCAGCGAATGGAACGTCGAGTGGAACATCAAGCTCACTCAACTGGGAGCGATTTTCTGCTTCTTGTTTTTGATTGCCGGAGCCAGCCGCCTGGCGCGCTTCAACATCACGACCAACCCGCAGCCGTCGAATCCCGGCCGCCCTGGCAAAAAGTATTTTGTCGGCATGCCCATTCCCGCCGGGGCGGGAGTGCTCGCTGCGGTGGTCCATTTTCGCAGAGGTGCGCCCATTGAATCATGGTATTCAGCCATTACCTGGCTGGCGCTGGTTGCGGTTGTGGGCTACCTGATGGTGAGCACCTGGCGCTTCTACAGCTTTAAAGATATTGATTTCCGCTCGCGTCATCCTTTTCGGCTGATCATTCTTCTGGCCGCGGTGTTTGCCCTGGTCTGGTTCTTCTCGCAGAAGGTGCTGTTCGCGGTTGCTTTGCTGTATACATTCTCGGGGGTATTCTGGCGCTTGCAGTGGATCTTCCGCCGGCGCAGCCAGCCTCCGCCACCGCCCTACCAGGAGGCTTCACAGACTTCATGAGTAGTCCGTCTAAGATCGTCGGGTTGTCGCCCGGGTCCCCTGCGCGCGGGCAATTGTTCCGCGCGGCCATCGTGGGCGCGGGCACGCTCAAAGGGAAAGAAGTTGCGGAGATGCTGAACGACCGCAACTTTCCCGCCGTGGATATCCGCCTGCTCGATGACGACGAATCCATCGGCCAACTCGAGGCCACGGGCGACGAAATCAACTTCATTCAGAGCGTGCGCTCGGAACAATTCACGAATGTCGACTTCACATTCTTCGCGGCGGATGCGCAGTGCACGCGCAAGAATTGGAAGCGCGCCCGCGATGCCGGCAGTGCGATTCTCGATCTTTCCGGCGCGCTCGAAGAGGAACCTGGCGCGACCGTGCGTTCGGTCTGGCTCGAGCGCGAGCGCGGAGAAATGTGGCAACCCGAGTTGCAGCCGGCTCCTTGCGTGGTGGCGAATCCTGCGGCCGTGACTTTGGCGCTGCTGCTGCTGCGCGCGCGCAAGGCCGGCGCGATTCGCAGCGCAGCGACGACGATCTTCCAACCCGCCTCTGAGCAGGGACAAAAGGGCATGGACGAACTGCACCAGCAAACCGTGAATCTCCTATCGTTCCAGCCCTTGCCCAAAGATGTGTTCGACGCGCAGGTTGCATTCAACATGCTGGCGCGCTACGGACCAAAATCTCAGTTGTCACTCGAGTCCTTGGACGCGCTGGTCCGCCGCCACTACCTGAAGATCGCGGGGGCTGAAGCTCCGCAACCGGCTCTGCTGGCGTTGCAAGCGCCCGTGTTCCACGGCCTCGCCCTGGGAATCTTTCTGCGGATGGATCATCGCATCGATCAGGATCAACTTTCGCAGGCGCTCGCCGGCGATCACGTAAGCATTGCCGGAGAAGAAGAAGATTCACAGCCCAGCAACGTGAATACGGCCGGTCAAGGCAATATTCTGGTCTCGCTCAAGGCCGAACCCGAGCAGCCCAACGCAATCTGGATCTGGGCGGCCGCCGATAATCTCCGCGTCGCGGCCATCACCGCGGTGGAGTGCGCCGAGAGCATGATCGCCACCCGCCCGCTGGGAAAAATCCAATGAAGGGTGGTTTTGAGAAGATGGGTCCTGCTGTTCTTGCCTTGCTGATGCTGATCCCCGGCTGCGGATATCACACCGCCGGGCACGCGGTTCAGCTTCCAGAAAATGTGAAGACCATCGCCGTCCCCGCCTTCACCAACACCACCAACACTTACCGCATCGAACAAATGCTGACCGCGTCGGTGGTGCGTGAGTTCACCACGCGCACGCACTATCGCATTCTGAACGACCCCAGCGAAGCCGCCGACGCCACGCTGCGAGGCACCGTGCTCTCCACTTCGGCCTCGCCACTCACTTACAACACCACGACCGGACAGGCCGCCAGCGTGTTGGTGGTGGTGAGCATGATGGTCTCGCTCACAGACCGCGAGGGTAAAGTTCTATATCAGAATCCGTCGTACTTGTTTCGCGAGCAGTATGAAGTCTCGCAGGATTTGGCCAGTTTCTTCGAGGAAGATACGCCGGCGTTCCGCAGGCTCTCGCAAGACTTTGCCCGCACCCTGGTCTCCAACATTCTGGAGGGATTTTAGATGGTAGAGTTTCAAAAGGTCTTTGGTCTTTGGTCTTTGGTCGTTAGCCCCTTGGGTCTGCGTGCACCGGGCTTTGACCAGCGACCAACGACCAACGACCAACGACAAGATTTCTAATGCGCGCCTTCGCCCAGGCCGATCGATTCGTCAGCGAGCTTGAATCGCGCAAGCTGCGCCCCGCCTACGTGTTTGTGGGCCACGAAGCCTTCTTCCGCAAGCGATTCAGAGACGCGATTTTGGAACATCTCGTTCCCGCCGATCTGCGCGACTTCAGCGTCTTTGAGTTCGACCTTGGCGAAAACGATCTCTCCGAAGTTCTTGACCGTGCCCGCACGCCTTCGCTGATGGCGCCATTTCAGGTGTTCTTCGTGCGCGGCGTAAAAAATCTGTTCGGCCGCGGCTCGAATGAAGAAAAACTTGCCGCCGTCGAAGCCTACTGCAAGAACCCGAATCCGGATGCGATGATCGTCTTTGTCGCCGACCACATCAGCATTCCGGCCGACGTGCGCCGCATGGAGATGCAGGATAAAGAGCGTTATCAGCGCATCCGCGAAAGCATGGGCCCGTACTGCGGTATCGTCGAACTGGCGCGCGTAGAAGATGGCGAAGCCGTGCGCTGGATCTCGGAGTACTGCGCCAGCCGCAGCGTGCCTGTAAAAATTGATCCCGATGGCGCTCGCGAGCTGGTCGACGCGCTCGGCAGCGACATGATGATGATCTCGAACGAACTGGAGAAGCTCATGCTCTACGTCGGCGCCCGCAATCGCATCACCCTCGGCGACGTGGAAACCATGGTGCTCGCGGCCAAGCAGCGCTCGTTATATGAACTCACCGATGCCATCTCTTCCAAAGATCGCGTGCGCGCCCTCGAAGTGCTGGATGCGATCCTCTCCTCCGGCGAAGGCGAAGAAGCCGCCATCGGCCACATCTACATGCTGGCCAAAACCTTTCGCCAGATGCTGGTGATTCTGGAGCGCAACGTGCGCGACCAGCGCATGCTGTGGGCGGCGCTGTGGCAAGGCTTCCGCGTGCCTCCTTTTGCCGCCGACGATATCATCAAGCAGGCCCACCGCTACAAATCCCGCCGCGAGTTAACCCGCGCGATCCGCCTCGTAGCCAAGGCCGATCTCGCTCTGCGCTCGAATCCTGTAAGCAAGCGCATGGTGCTGGAGCGTCTCGTGATCGATCTGACTTCGGAACTCAAGCTTGAGGCGCCAGGGTGGATGCAGGAGCAGTTGCCGGTGTGACGGGCAGCTTCCAGCTTCTGGCTGCTAGCTCGTGTTCGCCTCGATCTGTCGGCAGAGATCTGACATTCTCTTTCTTGGGAAAGTCAAAGTTCCGCCCTGTCGCAGAGAACGCGACGAGGACGGGCAGGGTCGAGAATTTGGGCTCAAGGCAACGGCTGGTCCGGAGCCCAAAAGAATGGGCGCGCCTCTCGCGTCTTTTGCGAGAAGTGGGATCAAAGGCGTGGGCAGCTTCCGCTACTGGTTCAGCGGGCTGAAGACGAGCACGCCTGCCTCGGTCGTGGAGCAGACGCCCGCCGGGTCGACCCGGACGACCGCATCCTCCTCGGCGCAAAACGCCCGGATGCCGGTTTGGTTGATCGTGATTGGCGCCCCGACCACGACGTAGCCGACGTTGAGGCCGCCGGAGACCGTGCCTACGCCGGTGCTGAACATGTAACCACTCTTGCCGCTGGCGGCGGGGTTGCCGTTGTTGGCCAGCACCGAGTCAATCAGACAACCTGTGACCGCGCTGGGAACGCAAGCCGCGCCCAGGGGGCCGCCCAAGTTCACAAGAGCTGCGGCAAAACCCACGGTGGGATAGGTCGAGTTATAAGTGACTTCCCCCGTATCTACGGTGCGGATGGAGGCGGCGGCCGAGGACTCATTGGCCGCCATGCGGGCGCGTAACAAGTTTGGAATGGCAATGGCTGCGATAATCAGGATGATGGCCACTACGATCAGCAACTCGATCAAAGAAAAACCCTTTTTTGACTGCATTCTCGATCCTCTCCTCAATCATTCTTCCGAATTCGCACGCCGCCAAGCCGGAGTTGCAACTCGTGGTTTGGGCCAGGCTGCTAATTACATATCGGCGCAAAGCCGGCTTTGAATTGCTCCGCGGTCGCTGCCCCGGCCCTGCATTCTTCGGATCTTGAGGTGAGAATTGCGAAGCGCGGATAGCCGGCGTGGAAGGAACCTTTATTTCTATCGCGAAAGCGAGTCTGATCCCGTTTCGGGCTCTTACCAAAACGGCATCAGGTAACCCAGATCGGGGGTGCAGGGAGTGCAGGAAGGGGTAAAAGTAATAATAAGGAAAGCTTGAAACTCGAATGAAGGGGGGTTAGAGTCGCTCCTTCCAATTTCCCGGTCGTCTGTGGTGGCCATGGGCAACAGTAAGGAGTTTCTCGCTCACGATCAATAAGGGCGAACGGGAAGCACCGCAAGACGAACTTGCGGGTGCCCCCAAGCCCCTTGGCCAACGCTGGGGAGACGATGCTAGCAGATCTTTTGCTTGGTCCAGCTCTGCGACAAAGTTAACCGCTGCGGTCTCATTGCGCTCCGGTACCAAGCCACCGCGGATTTCCATTCTTCGAGTGCTGCGGGATGAATGTCGAGCGGCTTGACGCCCATTGAGAATTGCTGAAACTTGCCGCCGTGCTTCCGCCCAGGGGATGGGCTTTACCGGGCCGGAATCCAGTTCCTGGATTCGGCGCGCAATCCCTTCGTTCCACTCTTCTTCGGCCGAGGCGTCGACGGTATCGTCAAGGCTTTCGAGGAGAGAACCAGCTAGCGCGGCGCGCGCTACTGGCGGAAGGGCGAAGCAGGTATTCCGCCGCGCCGCGGGGTAGCTCCTCCGGTTCCATCTGGATGAGGCGGGCCAGAATTGCGGCTTCAGGGTTGGCGCTGGTGCTAGGAGAGCTCATTTATTTTCGCCCACACAACTGTGACCCTATCGCGCAACGAGGTCATGCGGAACTTTCAGTAAATGCAACGGCGGACCATTACCACGACAGGTCCGCCGTTCGCAGCTCAAACTCAAGGCTAAAGCAGCAACCGCTACTTCATTGCCGTGACGCGCTTGCCCAGCCGGGACTTATAGCGCGCGGCGGTATTGCCATGCAGCGTGCCCTTCTGAATGGCTTTATCGAGCGCAGAGACAGTTTCGCGATAGGTCTTCTCGGCGGATGTTTTGTCGCCCTTTTCGATGGTCTCGCGCAGGGTACGCAGTGCGGTGCGCAGGCGGGAGGTGTTGGCGCGATTGGTGGCGGTGCGCTTCGTAGTCTGACGGGCGCGCTTGAGCGCCGAAAAATGATTGGCCATGTCTGCTTGATTACCTTTGTGCGTCCAGAGAGATATTCGGCGAGTACCGAATTGCTTATTATAAAGGGGCAACTCTCGACCGGTCAAACCCATGGCATGGCCTATGACTCCCGATCCGCTGGCGCGGCTGAAGGTGCTGCTCGATTCCTCGACTCCCATCGTCGCCATCGAGACGGTCGAGGAGGTCCGCGCGGTTCGCCTGGTGCGCGCGGCTTGCACGGCCTTGGACCTCGCCGCGTTTGAGTGGACCATCGCCAGCGGGTTGGTCCGCTGCGGCAGCGAAGTCGGCGAAGTCGTAGCCGATCCTCGCGAGTCGGGCTCGGGCCACGGTGCGGCTTATGGCGCCGCGGCGCAACAAGCGCTGGCCAACACGAAAGCCATCTACAACAGCCAGGAACCGGCGCAGATGCTGGGCAACCTGGAAGGCATTTCCATCGGGGCGGCATTCATCCTGAAAGATCTGCATCGCCACATGGATGAGCCGGTTGTGATCCGGCGTTTGCGTGACGTCGGGCAGAAGTTTACAGAGAACCGGCGGACGATCATTCTCACTTCGCCGAAGATCGAGATTCCTCCAGAGCTAAGAGGGCTGGTGGAATTTCTCGAGTTACCCTTGCCCGACCGCCGGCGCTTGCGCCAGATCGTCGACGAGGTCGTCGTCAGAATTTCCAAGAGTCACACGCTGCAGCGCAAGCTTGACGCCAAAGGCTATGACGCCGTCGTCGAAAGCCTGCGTGGCCTTACCGAGGAAGAATCGGAGCGGGCGCTTTCCCAGGCGCTGGTGGCGCGTTATGCACTGTGCCCCGAAATTGCAGGCGATGTGGTCGAGGCCAAGAAAGCTCTGCTGCGTCGCAGTGAAATGCTCGAGTTTGTGGAGGCTAGTGAAACCTTTTCTAGCGTAGGCGGCATGGAAAATCTAAAGCGCTGGCTGGCGCAACGCCGCGGTTCCTGGGGAGATGCGGCGCGCGGTTTCGGCCTGGAGCCACCGCACGGCGTAATCATTCTGGGAGTGCAGGGCTGCGGCAAATCGCTGTGCGCCCGCACCATCGCCGGCGAGTGGAATCTGCCGCTGGTGAAGTTCGATACCGCAGCCATCTACGACAAATACATTGGCGAGACCGAAAAGCGAATTCGCAAGGTCTTCGAGGTTGCCGAAGGACTTGCTCCATGCGTGCTCTGGATCGATGAGCTGGAAAAAATATTCGCCGGCAGCGGCCCCGATTCAGCCTCGGCCGATGCCGGAGTTTCGTCCCGCCTGCTGGCCTCGTTTCTTTCTTGGATGCAGGATCGCAAGGCGCCCGTGTTCGTGGCCGCCACCTGCAACCTTGTGACTGCTCTGCCTCCAGAGTTGATTCGCAAGGGGCGCTTCGATGAACTCTTCTTCGTGGATCTGCCTAATCAGGCGGAGCGCCGGCAGATTTTCTCGATCCAGTTGGCGCGGCGGAAGCGTAATCCCGGCGAATTCGATCTCGATCAGGTCGAACGCGCCGCCCGAGGATACTCCGGCGCGGAAATCGACGCCGCCATACGGTCGGCTTTGTATGCTGCATTCTCCCAGCAGAAAGAACTAACCACGCAACTTCTGGTGGAAGCACTGGGGCAGACCGTGCCGCTCTCCACCACACGCGCGGAAGAAATCGAAGCCCTGCGCCAGTGGGCCAGCACGCGCGCCGTGCCGGCCTCGTCCGCTGGCGAAACCAGGCATGATTTGTGACCGGTCAGCGCCAGACTGGAATCCGCATGACTTCGAAGTGGTGATCGTAAGTCCACACCTTCAACTTGAGGCGCATCGATCAAGCTGCGACGGTTGCGTTGAGTAGGCGAATTTCCTGATCAGCCAGCGTTCGTACGATGGCGAACGCTCAGCGTAATCGTCGGCTCGGGGATTTACCAAAAATGCAGCGCTGGATTGGTCGAGCCATGCTAACGCCGCTTGTCCGCCAGGCCGGGACAGAACCAGGGAATAGGCCTCCAGCAGCATCGGATAGGGAAGCAGAATATGCCAGCCATCGTCCGCCAACTCCTCTATTTGTTTAAGCGCTCGCCGGTGGTGCGTCTCGCCTTTGTCGTCGGCCGCATACAAGGGTCCGGTATCGGCCAGAACGGCGTGCTTCACTTCTTCGCGCCCGCCCGATAGGCATCGTGATTCGCACTTCCGTCGCTGCGCCCGCTGTTGCCTTTGGGCGTAATTTTGAAAGGACGGCGTCCGCGCAGAAAGCCTCGTTCGCGCAAATACTCTCGCAGCGCAGCTTGGACGACAGCGGTCAGCGCCGGCGGCACTTCCTGGGCCTGAACGTAGTCATCGACCGCCTCCCTAAGATCGTCGGGAAAAGTCACGGTAGCTCGTTTCATCAACGCATTGTAGCACCAGTTGGTGAAGTTGGTGCGCCGAAATCTCCGAGACCAGTCCAAAATGGAAGTGGCTGTCGCTGTGCTACCTTACTAACTTTCACCCGAGAGAGTTCATGAAACCATTGTGTGCTTCGCTTCTTGCCGCTGTGGTCTTGTTTTCAAGCTTGCCCACGACCGTCAGCGGGAGCGCGTCGGAAACTGCCGCTCCTGCGGTTCGCATCTTCGGCTTCCGCGACTCCACCGCGCAGAATGCCGCCGAGGCCCGCTTCCTGGCGGTGCCCGACCCTAAACTCGCGGAAGCGCATTTGCGCACCCTGACGCAGGCGCCGCACATGGCGGGCACGCCAGAAGACAAAGCCACCGCCGATTACGTCGCGCAGAAATTCCGTGAGGCCGGACTCGACACCGAAATCGTCGAATACAAAGCCTGGTTCAACTATCCGGTGGAAATCAATGTCGACATTACCGCGCCCGCCGGAGTCGAGATGCATGGTCCCACGCGCGAACACGTGGATGGCGATCCTTTCGACGAAGACCCGCGGGTCGTGATGCCCTTCAACGGCATGTCGCCCTCCGGAGATGTCGAGGCCGATGTTGTTTACGCCAACTACGGTACGCCCGATGATTTCGAGAAACTGGAGAAATTGAAAGTCGATGTGCGCGGCAAGATCGTGCTGGTGCGCTACGGCCAGAATTTTCGCGGGGTGAAGGAGTTCGTCGCGCAGGAGCATGGCGCTGCCGCGGTGATGATCTATTCCGACCCCTTCGACGACGGCTGGAGGCGCGGCGATAAATATCCCGCAGGCCCGTGGCGTCCCGATACCGGCGTGCAGCGCGGCTCTGTCGGCTACATGTTCGAGTTTCCCGGCGATCCGACCACTCCGGGCGTTGCGTCGCTGGCTACGCTGCCCGAAAGCAAGCGCATCGCGCCGGAGAAGTCTGCGCAGATGCCGAAGATTCCGGTCACGCCGCTTTCTTATCACGATGCCTGGCCTATTTTGAAGAATCTGGGTGGACCGGATTCGCCGCGCGAATGGCAAGGCTCGCTGCCTTTCACCTATCACGTTGGTCCGGGACCGGTGCGGGTGAAGATGCATCTCAAGCAGGATTATCAATTTCGCACTCTTTGGGACGTGATCGGCCGCGTGCGCGGCAGTGACTTGCCCGACGAGTGGGTGGTGGGCGGCAACCATCGCGACGCCTGGGTGTATGGCGCGGTCGATCCCAACAGTGGCACGGCCGCGATGCTCGAAAGCGTGCACGGCGTCGGCGAGTTACTGAAGTCTGGATGGAAGCCGAAGCGCACCATGATTTTCTGCAGTTGGGATGGCGAAGAAGAAGGGCTCATGGGTTCGACGGAATGGGCCGAGCAGCACGAAGCCGCGCTGGTGAATGCGCCGGCGTATTTCAACATGGACGTAGCCGTCTCGGGTCCGAAATTCGGAGCCTCGGCCGTGCCCAGCCTGAAGCAATTTTTGCGGGACATCTCGAAAGCCGTGCCCAGCCCCAAGGGCGGCACGGTTTACGACGTGTGGCAAAAATCGGATCAGCCAGGCGCCGCCTCGACGCAGTCCCCCACCGAAGCGATCGGCGATTCGCATCGCACGCCCGCTGCTGCGCAGAGCGACGTTCCCGTCGGGGACTTGGGCAGCGGCTCCGACTACAGCTCGTTTCAGCAGCATCTGGGCGTGCCTTCGACTGATGTCACCTCCAGCGGCCCCTACGGCGTCTATCATTCCGTGTTCGACAATTTCGCCTGGTTCAAGAAATTCGGCGATCCCGATTTCCTCTACGAGCAGCAGATGGCGAGGATTTTCGGCCTGGAGTTATTGCGCATGGCCGATGCCGACGTGCTGCCTTACGACTACGAAGAGTACGGCAAGGAAGTGGCCTCTTACCTCGAAGCGGCCGAAAAGCGGGCGGCGAATAAATTCGATCATGCCCTCGATTTCGGCGCTGTAACCGCTGCCGCGAAACACTTTCAGGAAGCAGGCGCAAAGATTTTGTCGAAGCAGAGAAATCCCCCGCGCGATCCGGCGGGCATGAATCAGGCGCTGCGCGCCGCCGAGCGCTCCCTGCTCGTCCCAGAGGGATTGCCGCATCGCCCCTGGTTTCGGCATGCCATCTATGCTCCGGGGGAGTATACGGGGTATGCCGCAGTGGTGATTCCGGGGGTGAATGAAGCTCTCGACAAGGGCGATGTCGAGCGGGCCCGCCAGCAGTTGGCGGTTCTGGCAGTGGCACTGGAGCGCGCGGCCGCGACCCTCGAGGCCCACCGCTAAATTGACTAGTCATATAGTAGAGCGTAGAGGTGCGGCGATGAGTTCCTGGCAACTGCAACACGCGACGGCGCGCTTCAGCGAGTTTCTGGATGCAGCGCTCTCCAAGAGGCCGCAAGTGGTGACTCGGCGGGGAGTCGAGGCTGCGGTGCTGGTGCCGATTGACGACCGGCGGAGGATCCAGCAATCGAGTCGTCCGAGCAATAAAGAATTGCTCCTCGGTCCTGGGCCTCGTTTCGGGCTGCCTATTCCCAGGCGGCGGAAGTGGAAGCGCCGCAAGCCCATTGACTTCAGCGGCCCAGATTTCAAATGACACAGTATCTGCTCGAAACCAACGTGGTCCACGAACTGCGGAAAAGAGTGCCTCACGGTGCGGTGGTCGCCTGGCTCGAGACCCTGCGGGTTGAGCAGATTCTTATCTCCTCGGCGACGATGGGGGAATTGCAGACCGGCGTTGAACTGACGCGCAAACAAGACCCCGAGGAGGCCCGCGCGCTTGAGTCCTGTTTAGTTTCTGGGGAGACGTGCTTCGTTTTTGTGCCGATGATGCGCGCTGTTTCCGGGAATGGTCGCGGCTGATGAACGGAAAACCTGACGCTATGCGGGATGACGCTATGATCGCGGCCACCGCGCGCGCTCACGGATTAACCGTGGCCACGCGAAACGAAAAGGACTTCAAACGACTTGGCGTAGAAATCGTCAATCCATTCAGATTTCACTAACCTCATGAACGCCCACCACGCCCTCGCCCAATTCCTGCGCACGTTGCCGCACTCGGCCGCCGCCACATTCCTAGCGCTCTTTCCGATCGTCGATCCCTTCGGTGGAATCCCAATTTTCTTTACCATGACCGCGAACTGGGAAGCGAAAGATCGCCAGCGCACCGCGCTCAAGACCGGGATTTGGGTCTTCGTAATCCTGGTGACGTTTCTTTTTTTCGGGCGCTTCGTGCTTTTTTTCTTCGGCATCTCGCTGCCAGTGCTGAAAATCGCCGGCGGACTTATCGTGGCCAACACCGCCTGGGGCATGGTTACTTCGCACGCTCGCATCACGCCGGAAGAAAGTCACGAAGCTCAGGTGAAAGAAGATATTTCGTTAACTCCTCTCGCGATGCCGCTGATGTCCGGGCCTGGCGCGATCGGCGTAGTCATGGCGCTGGCCGCGCACGTAGATACCGAAATGTCCTATCTGGGCATGGTGATCGGCATCGCGGCGGTCGCCTTGAGCGTCACGCTCTTCTTTTGGATGGGCGGCCCGCTGGTCAAGCGTCTGGGTCCAAGCGCGGTTGGGGCCATCAACAAGATTTTCGGTTTTCTAATTCTCGCCATCGCGGTGCAGTTGGTATGGAATGGCGTGGCGGATTTCAAAAGCTAAAGTGTGGCACGGGCTCCCGCCTGCGAAACCTCTTCTCGGAGACCAGAGTAAGTCTGGGTTGGCCTATTTCAGAGACACCGAATTCTCCGCCAACTCCGAATAATCCTTCTTTTCGATCCCATGCACCTGCCGGTTCTACCCGTCCAACTTCAATGAATAATTCATCGAGCAGAACTTGGGCCCCGTCCAGCGCCGTTTCTCTTTAGCGTTCTCAAACAATTCGCGAAAATTCTTTGGCTTGCTGGTGGCTCGCTTTTATTTGCAATTGTGTGAGCTGCCGGGAGTTCTCGGTCGTCAGGATCGGCGCCAAGGCCTCTAGTTCTGCCGCTACTTCGCGGGCGTGATCGGCCCCCCTCAACATCAAAGGTTCAAACTTCCGGACTGCTCTCGTTCGCGATCCATAGACCTCGCCTTGGGGTAGAACGGGTGCGTGGTTTACTTCAGCGACACCAGCCTCTCCACCAGCTGCGAATAATCCTTCTTCTCGATGCCGTGCACCTGCTTGTTGTACTCGTCCACCTTCGACGAATAGTTCATCGAGCAGAATTTGGGGCCGCACATGGAGCAGAAGGCTGCCTCTTTGTAGTAGTCGTCGGGCAGAGTTTCGTCGTGCATAGAGCGCGCCGTTTCGGGGTCGAGCGACAGGGCGAATTGTTTTTCCCAATCAAACTTATAGCGCGCATAGCTCAACGCGTCGTCGCGATCGCGGGCACCGGGGCGTCCGCGGGCGATGTCGGCGGCGTGGGCGGAAATCTTGTAGGCGATGATTCCGTCCTTCACGTCTTTTTCGTTCGGCAAACCGAGATGCTCCTTGGGCGTGACGTAGCACAGCATGGCCGCGCCGTACCACCCGATCATGGCCGCGCCGATGGCGGAAGTGATGTGGTCATAGCCTGGAGCTATATCGGTGACCAGCGGCCCCAGCGTGTAGAACGGAGCCTCGTAGCAGAGCTCGACTTCTTTTTCCACCTGCTCTTTGATCTTGTCCATCGAAACGTGGCCGGGGCCTTCGATCATCACCTGTACGTCGTGCTGCCAGGCAATCTTCGTCAGCTCGCCGAGAGTTTTCAGTTCGGCGAATTGGGCTTCGTCGCTGGCATCGGCCACGCAGCCGGGACGCAGGCCATCTCCGAGCGAGAAGCTGACGTCATACTTCTTCATGATCTTGCAGATGTCGTCAAAGCGCTCGTACAAGAAGTTCTGCTTGTGGTTGTAAGCCATCCACTGCGCAAGAATGGCGCCGCCGCGGCTCACAATGCCGGTGATGCGCTTCGAAATCAGCGGCAGATATTGGATCAGGACCCCGGCGTGAATCGTCATGTAATCCACGCCCTGCGCGGCCTGCTCTTCGATCACTTCGAGCATCACCTCGGCGTTCAAATCCTCAACCCGCTTCACGCGCGCGATGGCTTCGTAGATCGGCACCGTGCCGATGGGCACTGGCGAGTGCCGCAAAATGGCTTCGCGAATCTCATGAATGTTGCCGCCGGTGGACAGATCCATTACCGTATCCGCGCCGTAATGCACGGCCGTGTGCAGCTTCTTCAATTCTTCGTTCACTTCAGAAGTCACGGCCGAGTTGCCGATGTTGGCGTTGATCTTGCACAACGACGCTACGCCGATCGCCATCGGCTCCAGCTCCGGATGATTGATGTTGGCGGGAATAATCATGCGCCCGCGGGCTACTTCGTCGCGCACCAGTTCAGGCGCGATCTTTTCGCGGTGCGCGACGTAACCCATTTCTTCGGTGATCACGCCCTGGCGGGCGTAATGCATCTGCGAAAAATTGTCCTCGCTGTTCTCCTGCTTTCGCCGGGCGAGCCATTCCGCGCGCGGTGTAGGGACGCTGTAACCGTTATTGCCGTCAGTGTTTTTGCCATTGGTCGAGGTCATTGGCAGAGCCAGCTTTCCAAGAGATTCTGTTGGCCCCGATTATACAAGCACGCGCTGGAAGAATGGAATGCGGGGCGACCGTCCGGGACCATCCCAAGTTCGAGAGCAAAAACTTTTGCCGCGAAGCGCGCGAAGGATTCGCCAAGGTCGCGAGGAAGACCAGAGTCGAAATCGACATGCGCGTGCGCCGCCGATGGAGGCCCTCCAACCGATTCGGAGGCGATCTACTGCATCTGCTGCTCCAACTCCATCTCGCATTCCATCGAGGTGCAACCTCCGGGGCCTTTTGTGCGCATGTTGCCGATCCCATTTTTCACATGGATTGCCGTCATCGTCGCGGGATACGCCCACCAAAATTTTCGAATCACTTTATCGCCGGGAAGCCAAGAGTGGCGCTTCTTAATCTCGCAGGTCACGAACAACTCGGCGGCATAGACGCCCGCGTATTGCGCCGCAAGATGTCGGTTCAAAGTAACGTGCGTCACCCACGGAGCCCCCGCGGCGAATGCGTTGTCTAGAACAAGTTTGCGCGAAGTAAAGCGCATCGTTTCGGTTCCTCTCAGCGCTCCCATGATCGCCACGAAGGTCTTGTCGACCACGCGGTGCGGCGCGGGCACCTCCGGCAGCGCTGTCGGCGACGAAGCTGCGGGGGTAAAGGCGGCCGGCGACGCGCCTCCCGAAGAGCCGATGGCTTCGCGCACCGCGCCGGGCATTTCAACGCTCACCTCGATTTGCGCCGCTGCTCGGGAAAAAGGGGCTAACGGCAATCCGAAACACGAGAACGGACAGACGCATACGAGATCAGCGAAATGTTCCGTGAGATTGGTGAGTCGCGAAGTCGCGCGCAGGTGGAGGAAGCTCTGCCGGGGGATAAACACTTTCGCAATCAGATTCGCTCTCTGCCAGTGCAAACTCCGCGCCAATGACGGCAGACGAATTTTCCCAGCCGCAGCGCTTGTTCGCGGAACTCAGCAGGGCTTAGAATCGCCGGAAGCTCCCGCCATCAAATCGAATTTGTAGAGGAGATCGCTCGATGCGCTGTGTTTTCCAGGTCGCGCTTACACTGGTCGCGGTAATTGGATTTGCCGTTTTTACTTTGGCTGAGCCCCCTTCGACTCCCAAGCCCGCCGCGGGTTTCAGCATCGATAACATCGACACTACCCTCGACCCCTGCGCGGATTTCTACCAGTACGCCTGCGGCAACTGGCTTAAGAACTCAGAGATTCCTCCCGACCAATCGGACTGGGGAAGCTTTACCGAGCTTGAGGAGCGCAACCTCGATATAGAGCGCAGCATTCTGGAGAAGGCGGCGCATGGCGGTGCGCAGCGCGACGCGATCGATCGGAAGATCGGCGACCTCTACGGCTCTTGCATGGACGAGAAGGACGTCGATGCCAAAGGGATTGGCCCGTTGCAACCCGAACTCGACCGCATCGCCGCAGCCAAAGACAAAGAGGCGCTGATGGCCGAGATCGCGCACGTGCATCTGATCGGCCCCAGCCCGCTCTTCCGTTTCTTCGCGCAGCCCGACCTGCACAACGCCGAACAAGTCATTGCCTACATCGACCAGGGCGGACTCACATTGCCCGACCGCGAATACTATCTGAAAGACGATGCCGACAAAGTCGAGAAGCGCCAATTCCTGGTCGACTATGCCACGCAACTCTTCACCCTGGCGGGCCAGAGCCCGCAGCAGGCGGCCGATTCCGCCCAAACTGTGCTCGCAATCGAGACTCTGCTGGCGGCCGATTCCATGGACCGCACCAAGCGTCGCGACCCCAAAAATCGTGATCACAAAATGACCCGAGCCGAAGCAGCAGCTCTCGGCCCTGACTTCTATCTCGATCAATATTTCACCGCCGTCGGTGCTCCCGACTTTAAGCAACTTAATGTGGCCAATCCCGATTTCTTCAAGCAGGTCAACGGCGTACTCGAGTCCGAATCGCTGGACGCTCTGAAAACTTATGTAAGCTGGCACGTTTTGAATACCGCGGCGCCCTGGCTTTCGCAACCCTTCGTCGAAGCCAACTTCAAACTGCATCAGAAACTTAGCGGGCAGGAAGAGATTCAGGCGCGCTGGAAGCGCTGCGTCGAACTCACGGATAACGAACTGGGCGAGGCGCTGGGGCAACGATACGTGGAAGCCACTTTCCCGCCGGAACTCCGGCAACGCATGCTCAAGATGGTGGTCGCTCTGGAGAAATCGCTCGCCGAAGACATTCACAATCTTTCCTGGATGAGCGACGAAACCAAGCAGCAGGCCAAAGTAAAACTCGACGCCATTCGCAACAAGATCGGCTATCCCGATGTTTTCCGCGATTACAGTGCCGTCGCCATCAAGCCGGACGATCTGCCGGGCAACATCTTTCGCGCCAACGAATTCGAATCCAAGCGCCAGATCGCTAAGGTCGATCAGCCCCTCGATCGCAAAGAGTGGCGCATGACTCCGCCCACGGTGAACGCTTACTACAGCGGCGCCTTCAACGAGATTGTTTTTCCGGCTGGCATTCTTCAGCCTCCGTTTTTCGACAAGAATATGGATGACGCCATCAACTTCGGCGGCATCGGCCTGGTCATCGGCCACGAACTTACTCACGGCTTCGACGACCAGGGGCGGAAGTTCGATCCGCAGGGCAACTTCCGCGATTGGTGGACCGCCGAAGACGGCAAGGAGTTTGAGAAGCGCGTGAGTTGCGTGGCTAACGAGTATTCCAACTTCGTCGCGGTCGACGATCTGAAGCTGAACGGCCGCCTCACTCTCGGCGAAAACACCGCCGACAATGGCGGCGCGCGCATTGCACTCATGGCGCTGGAGCAAATGATCGCCCTGGACAAGACTGGAAAAGAGGTGCAGAAGATCGACGGCTACACGCCCGAGCAGCGCTTCTTTCTGGGTTTCGCCCGCGTGTGGTGCGAAAAGCAGCGGCCGGAGTCGCTGCGCAATAGCGTGCTTACGAATCCTCATTCGCCGGGAAAATTTCGCGTGGATGGCACGGTGCAGAACATGCCGGAGTTCCAGAAAGCCTGGGGATGCAAAGCTGGCCAGCCGATGGTCGCCGAGAATGCCTGCCATGTGTGGTAGTTGCGGCGCGCAAAAACCGGTCCCTGAGCAAGGAGGAGACAACGTATATAAACCGGTTCCGGTGTTCAGCCGGCTTTCTGACGGGTTTGATCGGCGCTTAACTCTACTGCGGGTGTGCCTCGGCGCAGGAAGCTATCCTAGGGCCGGGACGCGGACCGAAAATGGTCGAGGGACAACGCCTGACCGTCACGGGAAGCGATCCCAGGCGTGGCGATTATGTTCACGACGGGAAGAGGGTTGAGACTCGCGTAAACACGAACGACGTGTCAACCTCGCTCTCCAAGACGGTGGTTTCTCATCTCTGTCTCGGTCCGAGGGATTGTTGCTGAAAGAACCGCAACCGGCCCAGATATTCCTCGACAAGGATTACATGGACGAACTTAAAAGAAGAGCGGTTCTCATGGGACCCGGACTGGTGACCGATCAGGCCGATCCCGAAAGAATCTCCGACCGCGATTACCACCCATTCTTCTATGACCCCAACGAAATGCAGAAGATGATGGCATTCCAAAAGACGATGCCGTCCGGGCACCACCCCAACCCCTGAAATGACCAAGCGCGATGGACCCCGCGGCCACCAACGCCATAGATTTCAGCGACGCTCTCCCAGGCTGTGCGCTGAACTTCTTACACAAAGTCGGCCTTTCAGATGTGGAATCCAGTTGAACTTCAGGCCAGCAGGTTGAGTGCGGTTTGCTGAATCTGATTCGCAGTTTTCAAAGTGCTGAGGCTAAGCTGCAATTGAACCTGCGCCGAAGTCAGCGCGAGGATGCCGCCGGCGAGATCGGCGGTGTCGAGATTCGCCCCGTTTGGCGACGCTCCCGCGCTTGCCAGGCTTTCTGTGCTTGCGTCGAACTGAACCTGCGCCTGCTCGACTCCCTGCAGTGCGATGGAAGATATGTCCATACCCGGTTCATCGGCCAAAGCGATGGACGACTTTAGTGGGGTGACGCCGGCTCAGAGTGGCTGATTCCACGGCCGCAAACGCGGCCACCAGCGCCGCACATTGCGGAGATATGCTTCATACTCCGCGCCGAATTTCTTCCGTAGCGTCGGTTCTTCGTAGAAAATAACGAACAAATCCACTCCGAGCGCAACCGCCGCCACGGCGGCGATCGCCGTCATATTGGCATGCCCGAAGATCACCCACAACCCAATCCATCCGGCGGCGAAGCCCAGGTACATGGGGTTGCGCACATAACGGTAGATGCCCACGACCACCAGGCGCTGCGGAGGCGCGATCGGAGCGGGCGTGCCGTGGCCCGTCCAGCCGAAATCCCACACGCAGCGCAGGGCAACCGAAAATCCCAGCACAGAAGGAATCGCGGCCAGCCAGCGCCAGCGCGCCGCACCCGCCATCTCTACGCTGAAGCCCAACCACTGCGGCAGCAGCCAGAACCATAGGCCGAAGAACGCTGCGCCTACCAGCAGAGAAGCAATTGTGCTCAGACGACGATAGCCACTCCCGATCGTTGGAGCCCGCATCGATTGCGCGTCAATCATAAATTCCTCCTCGCCACGATCTACTCAAATCTTACGAGATCGCGCTGGGAAAGGTTACGGAGCCGTTTCATGGCCGCGGCTCCGGGAACTCTATTTCAATACCTTCCGGGAAAACTTTGGTCCCCGCCTGCGCCTTCTTTGGCGAAGCGGTCAGTAGGGTCGCAGCCGTGACTCCGGCTGTCCGTGCCGCATCCAAAACCTTGACGACGCTGGCGTAAGGCGCCCTGGCGTCGGCCTTGATAAAAAGAGGCGCATCAGACGATCGACGCTCAAGCTTTTTCGCCAGCCCATCGGGCGTGACTGGATCGACTCCTAGATAAAGTCCGCCGGTGCCGGTTACCGTGACCATCAGTGCGTTTTCGTCATCCGCCTCCGGCTCCGGCACCGCGCTTCCGGTGGGCGCCAGTTCCACGCTGATCCCTTTTTGCAATTCCTGTGGGCTGCACCGCGGAACTGCCGCCATCGCAGTTACCATTGTCAGCAATGCCAGGCTCGCCGATTGGATCCGCCTTTCGAGGGTATTGCTCTTTAGCCAATTCATAATCTTTCTCCTCTCACATTGGTTTCCTTCCGTTGCTTACACAGCCTGTGCTCCACCAAGTGAAGCGGTCGCTAAGGTTCCGCCGAGTCCCATCGTCTCCACTGCTGACGACGGCACGATGACCATCGAGCCCTTTTCTTTGATTGCTTCGTACAACATATTCATCGCGCGCAGATGCAGAGCCACGGGATTTTCCGCATAGGCAGCCGCGGCCTGCACAAAGCTGTTCGAGATTTCGGTCTCCGCCTGGCCCAGAATGATTCTTGCCTGGCGTTCGCGCTCGGCCTGCGCCTGCCGCGACATGGCGTCTTCCAGTCCTTGCGGAATTCTCACGTCACGAATCTCGACCGACTGCACCGTGATGCCCCACGGATTCGTCTTCTCATCGAGGATGCGCTGCAGTTCGCGGCCCAGCATCTCGCGCTCGGTGATCATCTGCGCCAGTTCGTGACGGCCAATCGATTCCCGCAGCGCCGTCTGCGCGCTCATGTTGATGGCTTCGATAAAATTCTCGACTTCCAGAATGCACTTCTCCGCATTCCATACCATCCAGAACACGATGGCGTCGACGTTGACCGGAACCGTGTCCCGCGTCAGAGTCGATTCCGCCGAGACATTCGCGACGCGCACCCGCTGGTCCACATAGGGACTCAGGGCCTCCACGATCGGCACGATGTGGAAGAGTCCGGGGCCGCGCAGGCCTGCGTATTTGCCCAGGCGCAAGACTGCGACCTTCTCCCACTGTTGCACCACTTTGATGGCGAACATCAGGTAGATGCCGAGCGCTGCGCCCACCATGATGGCCGCGGGGTGCCGAGTGGCAGCAGTAATGATCGCTCCGGTCAGCAGGCAGACGACAAATAAGGACCTTCCCACGCCGCTGATCTGTCCGATTTCAATTCTCGTCATGACGTCTATCTCCTTTGCCTCGACGGAGGCATTAATTCGTTCAATCGCTCCACTACTTCTTCCACGGTGAATCCCGCCGCCCCTGCGCGGGCCGCCAACTCACCCGCAAGTTGGGCGAGTTGCCGCTCGCGCTCCGCGTTGTTCTTGACTACTTTCTTGTTGCTGATAAACGTGCCGGTTCCCTGGTGGGTTTCGAGCGTGCCACCGATCTCGAGTTCGCGATAGGCCCGCAGAACGGTGTTTGGGTTGATGGTTAGATCGACTGCCAGCTGCCGCACGGTGGGCAGCTGATCGCCGGCGGCGAGAGTGCCCGATGCAATTCCGGCCAGAACCTGGTCGATAATTTGGCGGTAGACGGGAACGCCGCTGCGCAGATCGAGCGCCGGCTGAAAACCGTTCGCATTGCCCTGAATGCGTCCCATGCGCCTTAATGTACTATAGTAGTAGTACACTAAGTCAACAGGAAAGTTTGGGAGCAAATTTGTTCGTGCCGCGCGCGTCGAAAGCAAAGAAAAAGGCCCGGCATAATCGCCGGGCCTTCATCTCGTGAAAAGCAGTCCCTTAGTAGTTGGCCGCCTGCACGATCAGGTGATCAACGATGCGGTGGGCTTCGTCGATGTGATGCAGGGCGCGGTTGCGCAGGCCGCGCGAGGAGGGGTCGTCTTCTTCGCGGGCGATGTCGTTGTGAGCCTTATCCAGCAGTTCCATGGCGCGGTGAAAGCGGCCGGCGCGGTCCATGCGGGCATCGACCGGAGGATGATCGTTCAGATTCTTGCCGTCGTCAATCGCGGCCCGCTTGATTTCGTCAATGGCTTTGTCGATCTCTTCAATGGCGTGCTCTTCTTCTTTATCCATGTGATGCGTGGGGGCGAGGTTTTCGAGATGCGCGCGCGCGTGGCGCAGGTCGGTGAGGGCGTGCAGGTAGGCCGGATGCCTTCCCGGTTCGTCGGCAAAAGTTAGGGCGGTGCAGAAAGCGACAAGAAATACGATTACGGCGCAAGGTCGTGCAGTCTTCATGGTCTCCTCGAAGGCCTTTCGGCAGAATGAACTTCCCAAGTAATGAACCTTGAATTGCAGGTTTAGACTCGGCAAATTCTATCTGCGGGTAATAGAGCGATGGAAGTTACCTTGGTACAGGGACCGAAATGTAATCCGCTTCAGTGCTTTTCTGCAACCTTAAAGCCCTTGCGGCGTTGCTCGCTGTAGCGGTGCAGCGCGTCGAGGATGATGGGATAGGCTTCGCCTGCGGGGCGGATCTCATCGACTTCGACGGCTTTGCCTTCGAGCTGTTTGTAATCCTGGAAGAAGCGGCGAAGCATGATCAGGCGATGCGGCGGCATCTCGGCGGCTTCGTGATACGAGCTGAACTCTGGATCTTCGGTGGCGATGGCGATGATCTTATGATCGGGCTTGCCCGCGTCGATCATGGTCATCAGCCCGATGGCGCGCCCGTGAATGATGGTGAGCGGCACCACGGTCTCCTGGCACAGCACGAGCACATCGAGCGGGTCGTCGTCTTCGGCGAGCGTCTGCGGGATGAAGCCGTAGTTCGCCGGATAATAGACGGCCGAGTAGAGCACGCGATCTAGCTTGATCAGGCCGCTGGCTTTATCGAGTTCGTACTTCACGCTCGATCCGAAAGGGATCTCAATGACACAGTCGAATTCCTGCGGGAGTTTGTCGCCGGGGGTTACGTCGTGCCAGGGATGGATCATGGTTCTATTCTAGCTGCAGTGCTCAGTCCTCAGTCCTCACACCATCTCCGTTGCGGATTTTTCCGCCAAAATAAAGTTCGGCGGGCATTTTGGGAGGAGAGCGTTTTGGAGTCTGGGGCGGATCTCGGGAGATTTTTTTATTTCAATGCCGCCGAAACCTTGCCTGGGGCGGGTTTCGCGAGGCGGATTTCGCAAAATATTGTTGCCAAAGAACTTAGATCTCAAAATATAGAGAACAAAGAACTTAGGTCGGCTGGATTCGATCTCCCTGGACCGTCACTGCCTCGACCATGATTACGCAAAGCCGATGGTCGGCACGAGGTCAGCTGTCACGTAGGTGTTGTGGAAATGTGTGCGAGCAAGGGAGGTTTTGACCTTGGGTCGTGCTGGGAGAGTCAGGCTTCCAAGTCCCCGCGCAAGCAAAGCTTGGAAAGGCATCCAGTTTAGGCTGGGCCCCCATTTGCAGGTCGGGCCATACAGTCATCCCTTCCGGCAGCGCGTTACAAGCACAAAAATCCCCACCGATGGCAGATGTCGCGCGACACGCTCATCTCCAACAGTGCTCATGTCCAACAGAACCTTGATTCTGCGCTTCGGGAAGACTAAAGTCTTGGGAGTAGGTTCTTGTGGTGATTTATGTCCAGTCAGGCTAAGACGTATTTCAAGTTCGGCGGAGCTACTCTCGTCATTCTATTTCTGCTCGGTTATCTTGCTTACACTGGAGTGCAGGAGAGCAAGAGTTATTACGTGACCATCAGCGAATTGCACAAGATGGGCAACGGCGCTTACAGCAAGCGGCTGCGAGTGGCTGGGAATGTGCAGCCCGGGTCGATCAAGCGCACGGGGACGCACGTGCAGTTTGTTTTGATGGAGCAGGATCAGTTGCTCTCGGTGGATTACACCGGAACTGAAGCGCCTCCCGACACTTTTAAAGACGACTCGCAGGCGCTGGCCGACGGCAGCTTTGGCCGCGACGGCGTTTTTCACGCCAAGGCCTTGCAAGCCAAGTGCGCTTCGAAGTATGCTCCGCAACCACCCGGCAACCAGATGCAAGCCGCACCGACCAAGAGTATTACGCAGGCGCAGCCTGCGGCGGGCCCCATGATCTCGAACTAAGAATTAAACGGGGGCTCCGATGCCATCCACGCCGCTGAGCAGCATGGACACATCGTCGTGCTCATGCCTGAAACTCGATCTTTCGACAACGTTTTCGGAGGACTCTATCCGTTACTCACGCAATCCGGCGCATTTCGCGGACTCACGGGTAGCGAATCGAATCTTCTCGATCCCGGCAACCCGAAGTCGCAGGTGTTCCCCTGTATTTCAGTCTGCCAGCCTCATCCGGACGGTGCTACAGCAGGACGCCGCGACCGGCAACTTCAATGCTGCGAGTCGCACAGGCTCCGGTGATCAGCGGGATCATTGGCGATCAGTACCGCTCACCCCCGCCGCGCCCGGACCCGGATTACACTCCGCCGCCGGGCGCCGCCGCGGGATGCGGTCGTCGAGTTCCATCCCCAAGCGCCTACACTCAACGGCCCGCTGAGCGGACTCTATAAGCACATCTAGGAATCGAAGCTGTAAGGGCGGTTGCGCTAAAAGCGCGTTGGATTAAGGCTGCCGCCTGCGTTGTGCCAAGCGAATTGATCCATTCCGTCTCGGTTTCAGGCCGGAACTGGTCGGGTTCATGTGTTCCACGGACCAAATAACCTGTTGACATTATCTCGGCTGAGTCCCTTCCGCGCCCGACCCCCCGGGTAGTTCCCAACGTGGTTCAAGACGAAGTTCAAAAACGAAGATCAAAATAAAAATTCAGGGAGAGCTTCTATGGTTCCGTTGGTCTATCTCCGTCCCGCGTTGGGGAGTCTCGAAGAGAGAACATCCACGCACCCTCTCCGCAGCTTCGCGAGCGTCTGTCTTGGCTTGCTGGCCCTGGCGGCATTCGGCGGGGAGGCATTTGCCACCAGCAATACCGCCGTCGGTCTGTGCGCCGCTCCTGGCACGCCTTACCTTACCATCCGAGCGGCGGTAACCGCGGTTGAGGTGCTGGCGACCCCAAGGATCGTCAGAGTCAGCTCCGGCACTTACTCCGAGCAGGTTTCGATCACGAGCGCGTCCTTTGCGAGAAGTGGGGCATTTGATCTTTAATCTTGAAGTCGTGATCCGCACGCCACACTTTGCAAATCTCCCCGAAATTGCATAGATTCGCTATTCGCACCCTGGGATGCTCTGCGCTTAAGTGACCAACCCCAACATCTCGCAACTCACGGCGCTCGTCACGATCAACGACTTGGTCAAGCAGTTTGGCCGCTTCGCCGCGCTGCGCGGCGTGAGCGCCGAATTTGCCGCGGGCCGCTTCTTCGCCATCCTTGGCGACAACGGGGCAGGGAAGACCACTCTGCTGCGCATGCTGGCGGGACTGGCGCAGCCGACGCGGGGGAAGATTTCCATCCTTGGCGCGGAGCCGCGCGGGGCCTGCCGCGAGATTGGCTATATGGCTCATCCCTCGCTGCTGTACGACGAGATGAGCGGCATGGAAAATCTGCGCTACTTTGCGCGACTTTACGACATTGCGGACGAAAGTCGCTGCGGGCAAGCGATTCGCTCCGTAGCGCTCGATCCGGGGTTGTCGCGGCCGGTGGGGAAGTATTCGCAAGGCATGCGGCAGCGCATGTCGCTGGCGCGAGCCATCCTGCACGATCCGAAAATTCTGTTGCTGGATGAGCCTTTTTCTAACGTCGATGTGCACTCGGCGCGGGACATGGTCGGCCTGCTCAAGGCGATGCGCGACACCGGCAAAACTATTTTTGTGGTCACGCATCAGGCTGGGTTGTTGGATGGAGTGGCCGACGAATTCGTCTGGATGGAGGCGGGCAAGATTGTCGAACGGACCTCACAGCTTTCGCCCGCAGGTGCGCGATGAGTTCTCTGCGCTCCATAACCTTCGCCACGCTCGCCAAAGATATTCGCCTGGAGTGGCGCTCGCGCGATGCGGTCAACTCCATGCTGTTTTTCTCGCTGCTGGTGGTGGTGATCTTTAGCTTCTCTTTTGACCCTAATGCGGAAGAGTCGCGGCAGATCGCAGGAGGATTAATCTGGGTCGCTTTTCTCTTCGCCGCGGTGGTCGCGCTGAACCAGACCTGGGCCCGCGAGCTGCGCAATCAAGTGCTCGATGCTTACCGGGTTTCTCCCGCGCCGGCCGCCGCTTTGTTTCTGGCGAAAGCGCTGGGAAACTTCGTGCTGGTGAGCCTGCTGGAAGCTTTGATGGCGCCGCTTTTCGTGATTTTTTACAACCTGCGCGCCTTGGGCCCGGCGTGGCAGTTGATTCCGGTGGCCTTGCTCGGAACCTGGGCGCTGGTGGTGAATGGAACGTTCTTCGCGGCCATGTCGATTCGCACCCGCAGCCGCGAAATTATGCTGCCGCTGCTTTTGTTCCCCATCTCCATACCGGCGGTGCAGTCGATGGTGGAGGCGACGCGCATCCTGCTGGCTGGCGACGGCTCCGCGCGCTTCTGGATCGTGTTGCTTCTCACCTACGATGTGGTGTTTACTACAGCTTGTCTGGCTTTATTCGAGACCATTCTGCAGGCGGAATGATCGCAGGTACAGTGAAACGGCTTTTTCCCATCCTCGCGGTGCTCACGGCATTACTGCTCGCCTATGGCACGTATCAGGCGCTGGTGGTCGCTCCCACGGAGCGCACCATGGGCGATGTGCAGCGGATTTTCTACTATCACGTGCCCTCGGCCTGGACCGGCTTCTGCCTGTTCTTCACCAATTTGATCGCGTCAATTGTTTATCTGATTCGAAAGAATCCCAAGGCTGACGCGCTGGCCGTCTCGTCGGCTGAGGTCGGGGTGGTGTTCTGCACGATTGTGCTGGTCACGGGGCCGATCTGGGCCCGGCCGGTGTGGGGTATCTGGTGGACCTGGGACCTACGCCTTACCAGCACGCTGGTGCTCTGGCTGATCTATGTGAGCTATCTGGTGCTGCGGCGCTTTTCCGATAGCGCGCAAACGCCAGTGCTGGCCGCGGTGCTGGCAATCTTCGGCGCATTGGATGTGCCGCTGGTCTATTTTTCGATCTGGTTCTTCCGCACCCAGCATCCGCAGCCCGTGATTGGCGGCGGAGGGTCGCTCGATCCGCGCATGTTGCACGTCTTCCTGCTGAACCTGTTTACGTTTTCTTGTTTTGGAGCGATGGTTTGCTGGTGGCGCTGTCGCCTGGAGTGGTTGCAGCGCGAAGTGGATGAAGCCGAGGCTATGGAATCCTTGCTGGAGCCGACGGAAGCCCGACTCAGCAAACCGAAAGTGACCGCGGGAGGCGGGCGATGAACTCGGTAAGATTTCTCTGGGCGGCCTACATCGCCACGTGGCTGATTCACGGCCTTTATCTGGGGAGCATCGTGCGGCGCTACCGCCGGGTGCGGCGGCAGATGAAAGATTTGAGCGGGGAGTAAGCCGGCGCCGGCGTTCGGCTCCCGGATCGAGGTGCGTTAGGCACGCAACTCGATGCGGTTAATTTCTGTTGGAAGTTTTTTAGGGGATCCTAAGCTGGGATCGGACCCGGAGCCGGAAGCCGAGCGCCGGAAGGCGAAATTCAATTCGCCGCTTTCCACTCCTGCTGCAAGGCGCTGAAGAAATCCGGGTTCCCGTTGGAGCGCAGGAATTCGTATTCTTCGATGGTGGCGGCGGTTCCGATGCGCATCGAGGGCAGGGGTGACTCCACACGAATGACGCGCGCGATGAAGCGCACGCGCACGGCGTCGGTGAGCGTGATGTGCGGTGGAAAGGTCAGCGTGACTTCGCAGCGCGTGCCGGCGGCTACCGGCCGGTCAAGATAAAAGAATACGCCGCGTGCACTCACGTTCTGAGTTTCGGTCTGGAATTCGTTTCCCAGTCCGCTTTCCGGCGCGGCTTCGCTTTTCAGGCGGACCACAGCCGGCAGGCGCATATCGAAGCGCCTCATCATCCGCCGTTCCTGTGAGTCTGTGGGCATCGGTTGCCGGTTTGCGGAAAGCATTCTTCCCCAGATTCTATAGCTGCTAAAATTCGTTCCCCGCTAACTCGCTTCCTGCTAAATGCAGAATATTCGGCCCCAAGGACGCTTCGAAAAGCTTCCTCCGGCGCCGCTGGGGAGGAGTCTGACAGCATCATGTCCGCATTTGGCGGCGCTGGCAAGAGCAAAAAGACTGTGGAACTTATTCGGTAAATGCTGCCATCAGCCGGCTGAGAGCGCCTGAGACCGCGGCCAGGCAGTCTCTGCTGGTTATAGCAATCCGGCGGCCACAGCTTCTAATGAGCTTCCGCCCGCGATCGGCGAAATCGCCAACGAATCGGCGCATTTTGCTGGGGCGCCTCGCGTTCTCCCAAGCGAATCATGCAAGCGTTTGCAGAATGCGGCTCCCCACCCGGGCGTGTAACTCGCCTCCTTCCACTTTCGTGCCAGTTCTAGAAAGGCCGGAATTCGTAGCGATTCGTCGTCGAATGGCGTTGACCGCGGTAAGCAAGACGCTCACGATCAAGGTCTATGGCAGCTACTACTTCAAGCCGGGCGAGCGAAAAACAGGTCAGCGACAAGGAAATGCAGGCCCGAGCAAAGATGGCTGCTTTCATGGGCCGTGTGATCGACACGATCCGGTCCCCCCCGCCAAGTAGAATCCACGATTTCTTTCTTTTCCGCCCAAATACTTCAGGCTCCGCCGATTCCTGCCACGCCTCGGCATCTTTCCCAGCCGCTCGACGCATCTGATGAATCGTAGCGCTTGCACCGCGGCGATCTTGGTGGCTGAAGTTGAATTTCTTCTGATGGAGTCATCCTGAGCGTAGCGCTTTTTAGGCGGAGCGAAGGACCTCCCTGGGCGCAGGCCTTTGTTTGCACGGGAGATCCCGCACCCGGCTGAACGGCGCCAGTTCCAGGCATGACGCTCCTAAGAAAAGCAGACCGAGTAAAACTCAGCCACTGGCGGCGGGCGATGCGGGCGATGCGTCCCTTGACTTGGCTGGCGCTCAGATGTTTAAGTAGGAGTTTATTTTCCGCCAGTTCTAAATGACAGATCAGCAGCGGGCGGTTTCGCCGGCGCCGGGCAAGTACTGACTGGTTGCGGTTGTTCTCTCTCCAAAAGTCCGGTTCACTCGGAGGATATGCGTAATGAGAAATGGCCGTTGGTCGGGAAAACGTGCGGGACAAAGCGCGGCAACAAGTGAGCAGAGAAGTTGGGGGTCCCGCTGGTTCTTGCCGTCCGGCGCGCTATTCGTGCTGATCCTTGCTGGAGGCTTCCTGCTTCGATCCGATTTCGGCCGCGATGCCCGGCATGGCCATGCCAACAGCCAACTGGCTCAACTTTCTTCTTCGCCGCTGACCGGTTTCACGAGCGCGAACGCCGCTGTTCGGCCATCTTCTTCTCGAACTTCTTCTCTTCGACCGTCGTCGGCGGGCAAGCCCGATGCGCGCACCATCCTCGGCAAACTGCCTCTGATCTTCGAAGCGAACCGGGGTCAGAGCGATCCCGCTGTGAAATTTCTGGCGCGCGGCGCAGGCTACGGTCTTTTTCTGGACGGCTCCGGCGCCACCCTCACGCTGCAAACCGCCCACGCGGCGCACTCCAAGCCGACCGCCGGAGCCATACGCATGACACTGGTGCGCTCCAATCAGTCGACGGCTATCGCCGGAACCCAGCCTCTGCCCGGCAAGAGTAACTATTTTATCGGCAACGATCCGGGGCAATGGCATACCGACGTGGCGCAGTTCGCCGGCGTTCAATACACGAATGTTTATCCCGGAATCGATCTGGTTTTCTACGGTAACCAGGGGCATCTGGAGTATGACTTCCAAGTGGCTCCCGGCGCCGATCCCGCGCAGGCGGAATTGCAATTCGATGGCGCGGCGAAGCTGGAACTGCGCAACGGCGATTTGATTCTAGCGGGCAACGATGGCGATGTGCGCCTGAGGGCTCCGCGCATCTATCAGACTGCCGGCGACCATCAGCAGGCAGTCCAAGGCCGCTTCGTTCTCCGCGCCGTGAATCGCGTGGGCTTCGAGATCGGCAACTACGATCGCAGCCGCGAGCTGGTCATCGACCCGCTGCTCGAATTCTCGACTTACTTCGGCGGCAGCGGTTCCGAGACTTCGCCTTCGGTTGCCGTCGATACCTCCGGCAACATTTATCTCGTCGGCTCCACGGCGGGTTCGCCTGAGGCCACCTTTCCGTTGGGCGCTGGCGTGGGAAACCCCGTCCAGACCTTGATTCCCTCCACGCTCTCTCTCACGACCACAAGTCCGAATCACATCTTCATTACTAAGATCAATCCCACCAGCACGCCCTTGGTGGTGTACGAAACTTTTCTGGGCGGCAACGGCTCCGACACCAGCGTCGGCATCGGGGTTGACCCTGGGGACAACGTTTTCGTCGTCGGCAACACCACTTCCACGAATTTCCCGACGGTCGCCGCCAACCGTTACCAGGGAGGCCCCGAAGCCGGCAGCGCCGGGGCCACTCACGTTTTCGTGAGCGAACTCAGCGGCCTCGATGCTACGGGCGCCACGCTAGCTTACTCGTCGTATCTTTCCGGCAACGGCAACGATATCGCCAGCGGCATGACCATCGATTCCAACCAGGATGTATTCCTCACCGGCACCACGACGTCGAGCGACGTGGCCTCCTTCTCGGATGTATTTCCGGCGACGAACTTGCCGGTTCCATTTCAAGCCTCACCTCGCGCCGGTATTCAGTTTTTCGTTACCGAGGTGAATACCAAAGTGCCGGGAGTGGCCAGCATCGCGTACTCCACTTACTTCGGCGGAGCCACGCCTGCCAGCCCGTTTGCCGTGGGCGGCGGCATTGCGGTCGATTCCATCGGCAACATTTATTTCAGCGGCACCACGAATTTCTTTAACAGCGGCGAGAGCGCGCTGGGCAGCGGCGGCGGCCAGGAAACCGATTTCCCCATCGTCAACGCCTACCAGCCGTGCCTGGATACGCCTCCGCCCGTTTCGCTTACGTATCCCTTGAGTTGCACGGCCCCGGCCACGCCGTTTCCCACCGACGCCTTTATCGCCAAGCTGAACCCCCAAAACGCGCAGACCGGTGCTACGCAGCTGCTTTTCTCCAGCTATCTTGGCGGAGCGAACGCCGATTCCAGCACCGGTATTGCGCTCGACTCTTCCAACATCTACATCACGGGCACGACCAACTCGAGCGACTTCGTCCTACCCACCGGCAGCGGCGCCTTCCAGGAGTGCCTCAATACTCCGGTGAATCCGATGACTGGGACCTGTCTGGCGATGACCGCCACCTCTCCCACGGACGCCTACGTGGCGCGCTTCAGCAATCCCACGGAGAGCACGACCAGTGGGAGTGGGAGCGCCACCGCTACCGCGGTCGCCCTCACCTATTTCTCCTACCTGGGCGGAAGCGGCAACGACAGCGGGGCGGCCATTGCGGTGGACACGGCCAGCGGCGCGCTGATCACGGGGTCGACGAGTTCGACGGACTTCCCCGTCACTACCCTGAACACAATCCAGGGCACGTACGGAGGCGATGGCGACGCCTTCTTCGCTCACATCTATACGGCGACCGTGAGCGGGCAGAATGCAGTCGCCTCCTTTGCTACCTACTTTGGTGGCTCCGGATTGGAGCACGGCACCGGTATCGCCATCGACGCCAATAGCAACACCTACTTTGCCGGCGATACCACTTCGACGAACTTGCAGACTCGCAATCCGGTGCAGGCTGCTCTCAACGGGCCGAGCGATGCCTTCGTGGTAAAGCTGGGCACGGCGGCCGATTTGTGCATCGCTTGCGTCGCGCCGGTGATTTCTCCGGCAAACAGCGTTGCCTGGGTGGGCAACGCGGTCACGATGACTTTCCAGGTGAGTAATAACGGACCCGACTTGGCTACGAACGTAGTCGTCTCCGGAATCAATGCGCCTTATACCAGCGCTACGGCGGGATCGGGTACCTGCAGTGCGCCCAGCGACAATTCGATCGCCTGCACGATACCGTCCCTGCAAGCCGGCGCCACCGTGCAGGTGGTTTTCACCGTAACTCCGACTCAGGCCACCTCATATTCTGCGCTCGTGAGCGTGTCTTCGTTCAACAACACCGATCCCAACACGGGTAACGACACAACCACCGTTCCGTTCGTCGCCCATAATTTTTCGGTCAGCGTGAACCCAACCAGCGAAACAGTCACTGCGGGCAATACCGCCATGTACACCGTGTCCGTAACTCCGGGGCAGGGGGTTTTCGGCGCGGCAATTTCGCTTACCTGCGGCTCCGCTCCGGTGGGGGCGACCTGCAACTTCGCCTCAAGCTCCATCACCCCCAACAACACTCCTGCTTCTACTGTCCTCAACCTGACCACTACGGCGCGCCCCATCAACACGGCCAGTTCGTCGCGGCGGAATCCGTTTTATGCTTTCTGGCTGGTGCTACCGGGAGTCGCTCTTGTAGGAATAGGCGCGCGCAGCCAGCGCCGGCGCAGGCGTTTGGTCAGTTGGCTCGCGTTGCTGACTTTGTCGCTGGCTGGGTTAGTGCTGCTGCCCGCCTGCAGCACCAGCCGAACTCCGCCCACGGTGAGTGGAACGCCCTCGGGAAATTATACGCTGACCGTGACCGCCACATCGGGAACGTTTAGCCAGAGTCCATCCTTCGGATTGACCGTGCAGTAGTGCGGCGAGTGCCTTGGACTATGGCTGTGAACAGGGTCGTACTCGCACAAAAGATGGCCCAGGCTGCCCGCGCCGGGGTGGCAATTGAAAGAAGGCGCTGGCAAAAATCGTTGCAGAGCGAAAGCGCAAACAGCAATCCCAGCCGTTCTCGTCCTCCCATTGAACCGTCCCAGACTGAGCATCATCGCTGGGGCCAACGGTTCCGGCCAGACAACTCTGACAGGCTGGAACTCGGATATCTTCCGCGCGATTCCCCTGCTGGATCCGGATACGATCGCAAAAGCATTACAGTCCACATCGCCCACGGCATTTCCGATTGCGGCCGCGCGTCGGGTTCTGGTGTCGGCGAAGGAGCATATCCGCGAAGGTGAGAGCTTCGCAATCGAAACCACCCTGGCCGGAAAGCACTATCTGCAAATGATGGTGGATGCGCGAAATCGCGGCTTTGAGAACGTATTGGTTTACGTCGGAACCAAAAATGTTGAAATCAACCTGGCTCGAATCAGAAATCGAGTTCTTGCGGGTGGCCATGAAGTTCCGGAGGGCGATGTTCGACGGCGTTACGGGCGAAGCTTCAAGAGTCTTCCGATCGCGATGGAGCGCGCCGACCAGGCTATCTTGTTCGACCACTCAACTGAAGAGGGTTACCGGCTTGTCGCGGTTCTCGGGCCGTCTGGAAATCAGTGGTTCGAGCCTGTTCCAGATTGGGCAAAGGCGAGTCAGAGATAGGCGTTGCACCTACTGCTTCCTGTGAGAGAGGCGGGTCGCGAAAAGACGGGCATCGGAGGCCTGCCGCACTCGTTCAAGCGCAAATACTTCGGAGAGGTTCCACCCGAGAGCCTCCGGCAATCACGTAGCCCCGGACGCATTCGTCCGGGGCAGGATCACCGATCAAAGACCGGCGGACGAATGCGTCCGCCGCTACGTATTCCGAATTCGTGCCCTGCTGCCCGGCCCGCTACGCCCCTGCCGAAAGTCTGTGGTGGCTGCCAGCCTCGGCGATGCCATACTGCCGAATCTTATAGAGCAAAGCTTTGTAGCTGATCTGCAGCATTGCGGCGGCTTGCTTGCGATTCCAGTTGGTTTGCTCGAGAGCCTGCCGGATGGCCTCGCCCTCGGCTTCGTCTTTGGCGCTGCGAGCCAGCGACTTCAACCCGCCGGTGTCTCCACTCTTGGCCGTGGAACCGAGATGAGCTCCGCCCGTGCCGTCGTTGCGTGGCTGCAACTCTGCGACGGCGAGATTGGCGTCGCCTAAAATCAAATAGCGTTTCAGGAAATTATTCAACTCGCGCAAATTTCCCGGCCAGGTGTGCGCCTGGCACGCCTCCAGCATCTGCGGCGAAAGCGGAAGCTGCGGCCGCGCGTAGCGCTCGGCCATGCGCGTCATAAAATGCTTCAGCAATATTGGAATTTCTTCCTTGCGCTCGCGCAGCGGAGGCAATTGCAAAGTGAAGGCATTCAGGCGGTAGTAAAGATCCTCGCGCAAGCGTTTCGCGGCCAGCGCCTGCGGAATATCGATGTTCGTGGCGGCGAGAATGCGCACGTCCACTTTGATCACCGAGCGGCTGCCCAGCCGCGAAAAACTCTGATCCTGCAATACGTGCAGCAGCTTGGCCTGCAGCACGGGAGGCATCTCGCCGATTTCATCCAGCAGAATCGTGCCCCGGTTGCACAGCTCGAACTTTCCGGGCTTGGCGTGCGTGGCTCCGGTAAATGCGCCGGGTTCGTAGCCGAATAATTCGCTCTCCAGCAAGTCAGCGGGAACGGCCGCGCAATTCACCTTTAAGAATGTGCGATGCGCACGCGGAGAAAGTTTATGAATCAACCGCGCCAGCACTTCCTTGCCGGTTCCGCTTTCGCCCAGCAGCAGCACCGGAATATCCACGTTCGCCACCAGCGCCGCCTGCGAGCGTATCTTGCGCATCGCCGCGCTGGCCGCGATGAAGAACGTATCCTCGCCCACCTCTTCGACTTCGCCCCCCACCGGGCCTTTGCCCTGGCCCAGGCATTGATCGATCACCGCATCCAGTTCCGCTTTTTGAAAAGGCTTGGTGAGATAGTCGTGTGCGCCCAGCTTCATGGCCTGCACAACTTTTTTGGTATCGTTGACGCAGGAGAGCATCACGACTTTCACGCCAGGGCGCTTCTGCCGAAGCTGCTCCAGCGTCTCCAGCCCGTCGATTCCCGGCATCAACACGTCGAGCAGCACCAGATCCGGCTCCAGGCCTTTGTCGACAATCTGCAGCGCTTCTTCGCCGGTCGAGGCGGTGGCCACGGAGTAGTCATCGACTTCGAGCAGCGTGCGGATGTAGCGCAGCATCGCCGGCTCGTCATCGACCAGTAGAATCTTGGCGCTATCGCTCATCGACTCTTTCCTTTTCCGGAGGAGGTGGGAAGCGGTTTGAAGGGAATCAAAAACGAGAATTTGCAGCCTGCTCCGGGATCGCTCTCCACCCAGATCTTACCGCCCATGCCGTTCACCAGCCGACGCACGATCGCGAGGCCGAGACCCATGCCTTCCTGGCTCTCGTTGCCCGGCAGGCGGAAGAAATCGTCGAAGACTTCGAGATGAAACTCCGGCGGAATTCCCGGGCCAGTGTCGGACACGCTGACCTTTACCGAGTTCGGCTGCGAAGTATCCTGCCGCCGCCTTTCGCCCGCCGAGGCTGATTGCGCCGCGGCGCGCCGCTCCCACATGTAAGGCTCGGCGTGCAGCCAGACCGTGCCACCCTGGGGAATGAACTTAAAGGAATTTTCCAGCAGATTCGAAATCACGCGCTCCAGCTTAGGAGTATCGAAGGGGAACATCGGCAACTTGTCGTTCGCCAGAAAGTAGAGCGCCAAGCCTTTTTCTTGAAAGCGCGTCGACCACAAGCGGCAAACATCGGAGAGGCATTCGTTGACATTGCCCACGGCGAACTGCATCTTCAAGCCACCGGTTTCAAGCGCGCTGTAGGTCAGAAAATCCTGAATGAAAGTTTGCAACCGCTTGCCGCTCGACTGCATATCCTGCAAAATTTCCCGCTGCCGCGCATTCAACGATCCCAGCTTCTCGCTCTGCAACAACTCCACATATCCGTTCATGATGGCCAGCGGAGTTTTCAAATCGTGGGCCGCGGATGCGAGCGCGTTTGTGGTGCGCTGAAAGCGGCCGCGAAGTTCGGAATAGGCCTGCAGCAGATCGGCCGGGTTGGCGAGCTCCTCCCCTGGAACCAAGGCTACGGGAGCTTCCTTTTTCGCCTCACCCTGCGCGGAAACACACATATTCTTCTGCACCGTAGCCATAAGGGATGTTCAGGTCTTACACAGAGAGGGAGGAGGCATTCCCGCAGGAATACGTAGTGAAATGCTATGCCAGGTTACTTTTCAAAGTCAACGAAAAATGAAACCTGATTACCCAAGTGTAGCAAAACCTTGCACTCCATAGGCCGATTCACCAAGTCGGCGCAGCTCTTCACGCCCTCGGCCAAGCCTGAGGCGAACTCCCGGGGTTCGGCTTCTATCGGGTCTGGGCAAGGGCAACAGCCGCTGCCAGCGGTGTTATGCCCACTTTTGCACGGGGTTCTTGGTGAATTCTGCCCATAACTCAGGATTTGGCCCCTAAGATGCTTGGAATCTTAGGTTAAGACGTCCAAAAGACAGTCGAGATGGAAGAGGTGTGGGTGCGGGTTAAGATTCCAGTGGCTGAGCGGCGACAGTGGCAGCGTTTGCCTTTGGCGATTCCGGTGTTCGTAAGAAGCCGAGTCCAGGCCGATAAAGAGTTCCTGGAGTTCGCCACCGCCCTCAACGTTTCCGCCGGCGGCATGCTGGTGGCGGTCCGCCGCGTTCTGACGTTCTCCTCGCAGGTTTCACTGGAGATCCCCAGCGCCCCCTTGGCTGCCATGGCCATGTTTCCCAAGGTAGCGCGCAACGTCCGGGCCAAGGTTCTGCGCACCGAGCACGCCGCGGGCTTCCACCTGCTCGGCCTCAAGTTTTCGAAACCGTTGCTGACGGCTCGGGCCCAATCCAATTCTGATGCTCCAGCCAAAGTCCCGCGACGGAAGCTCGCTTCTGCAATGTGAAAAATTTTTCCACTCTTCGCCCGGGTCGGCTCGCTCTCTGCCAAGGGCCTTTCCAGCAGATTACCCTTACCCATCCCGCGTACTCTTTAGTAAGTTGCGTTTCGTCAATGAGATAGGCTAGCCTAGCAGAGTGAAGGCCTGCATCCGGCGGGTTTGGCGCTCGGGATGCACTCCGTTCTCTAACCCTCCCACTCAAGCTCGCCCAAGATTTTATGAGCACTACGAATCCAGTCAGTTCGCTCATTCAGCCCATCGGCGAGATGCCGCCCGAAAGCGTGATCTTCGGTGGCACGGAGTCGATGCGGTCCCTGCGCGAACGCCTGGCCAAGATCGCGGCCGCCAACGTTCCGGTATTGATTCAAGGCGAGAGTGGGACCGGCAAAGACATTATCGCGCGCATGATCCACGCCGCGTCGCCGTGGAAAACCGGCCCGTGGGTCAAAGTAAATTGCCCGGCGATTCCCGGCACGCTACTCGAAAGCGAACTCTTCGGCTACGAAAAAGGAGCCTTCACGGGCGCCTTCGGCATGAAGCCCGGCCGCGTAGAAATGGCCCACCGCGGCACGCTTTTCCTCGACGAAATTTCCGAACTCGATATGTCGCTGCAGTCGAAGCTGCTGCAGCTTTTGCAGGATGGCCAGTTCTGCCGCATCGGCGCCCAGGAAGATAAAAAAGTGGAAGTGCGCGTGGTCTGCGCCACCAATCGCAAGCTGGAAGAAGAAATCGCCAACGGCACCTTCCGCGCCGATCTTTTTTATCGCATCAACGTGGTGAATCTGCACATGCCGCCGCTGCGCGAGCGCGCCGCCGACGTTCCCGGCCTGGTCAGCTATTTTCTGGAATCGTATAACCGCAAATTTAACGCCCGCGCCAAAGCGCTCTCCGCCGAACTGATGACCGCTCTGCAGAAATATTACTGGCCCGGCAACATCCGCGAGCTGGAAAATCTGATCAAGCGCTACGTGATTCTGGGCAACGAAGAAGCCATCTCCGGCGACCTGCGCCCGCACGAACCCGATTTTTTCAGCGCCGATATTCCGGTAGACGGACCCATCTCGCTGAAAAAAATAACGCGCCAGGCGGTCCGCGAACTGGAACGCAAGATCATTCTAAAAGTTCTGCAGCACCACCACTGGAACCGCAAGCAGACCGCCCGAGCGCTGAACATCAGCTACCGCGCCCTGCTCTACAAAATCCGCGACGCCGGCCTGCCCAGCAACCGCGCGCCGAGGCCCAAGCCCGCAGACGCGGAAAGCAAAAGCGTAGCCGCCGACTGATCTGCGGCGAAGTTTCCGAAGTCAAAATGCACATGTGGAGACAGCCGCCTCGGCTGTCCAAGCGAGCTCTCATCCTGACGAAGCGGAGTCCACGGCGAAGCCGCGGACTCCCGAGGAAGGACCTGTGCAACTTGCCGGCAGCATCGCTACAGCTGCGAAATCACAGGTCCCTTCGACATGCTCAGTCCCGCCACTTCGGCCCGGAAAGACCGTTTTGGATGACAAGGTTATTTAGTCCATTGAGAGCCTCCGGTGTCAGGTATACTTGCGGAGGTTTTCCGACCATGAAGTCCAAGAGCTTACTTCTGGCCCTGCTGCCATTCCTCTCGCACCTCTGCCTCGCCCAACCATCAGCCGCCGATGCACCCTTAACCTACGCAGAACGCCAGCAAGTCGCCATCCGCATCAACGGCCTCGCCGGACAAATCCACTCGGCAGCCGACGCCAGCGTCATCGTCTCCGAGCTCGCGACCATGTTCGCCAAAGAACTACCGTCGGCCTGGGCCAGCGCGGACATTCGCGATCGCATCGCCCAAGCCGAGTACGAGGCCGTGAGCGATCCCGCCAAGCTGATTCCCGAGCTGCGCGTGTCCGAGATCTGGAACCAATACGTCAGGGAGATCGGAGCGTCCGGCGAAGCCATCGTCTCCGCCGCCGAAATTCACAACATGCGCGACGGCAACTACACCCTCGCCCAAATGATGTGGGCGCGAGGATTCCAAACCATCTGGACGATGCCCAACGTAGTCGCTCTGGGTCCCGACGGCAAAGTAGCGGACGGCTGCCGCCCGCTCGAAGCCCTGCGCGTGCTGCACGATCTCGATAGCCTCTTCCAAAACCTGCGCATCGCGCGCGACCGCCTGCAGAAGGGAGTTGTGGCTTCGGAGCTCAAGAAAAGCGCAGCAACGCCGAATCCCCCGGCCCGCACCAACTCGCAGTTAGTGGCCAAATCAAACCCCAATCCAACCGCCGCCGCCGAGCGCCGCTACGCGCAAGAGCATAGCTCAGCGACCTACTATCTTCTACTGAAGCGATTGTTCGACGATCTCTTCCCGCCGCCGAACGAGTGAAAGACCTGGCAGCCAGGATTTCTTCCTTGCTTCCGATCTCCTACCCGCGCAGCTCCGAGAGCGCCTTGCGGGCGTCGTTGAAGTTGAGGCTGATCTTCAGGGCGCGCTCCAGTTGCTGCCGCGCCAGTTTGGGCTGGTTGGCTTTCTCGTAGGCCGTCTACAATCAGCTCACTGGCAGCTCGGTGCCACTTGGCGGCTATACGCTGACCGGCATACTGAACTGCGAGGGCTCCGAGGGCGTCGCCCAGGGCACCAAACCCCGATCCTTGGCCGCCAGGTTGTACGCCGGGAGCGAATTGCACGAACCGGGTTGGTGTGACCGCAATTGAGGGCCACATGCAGCAGCAGTGAAAGCACCCCACACCGTAGAAGGGGATTGTCTCGCAAGTGTTCGCGGCTTTCTAGAATTAAACGTAGTCAGGTGCAGGTTCCTGCCGGCGCGCTTGAATGCAGCGCCCTTGCAAAACCTTAGTGCGCAGCCTTGTGGTTGCTGCGCTTCCAATACAAATATCCCGGCACGCCGACAAGCACGATCGCCGTGCCCCAGAAAGCTTCGGTGGGGCGGGTGATGATGGTATTCAGCGTCCAGGCGGCGCCGACCAGCACGTAGATCGCGGGCAGCCACGGGTAGCCAGTACAGCGGTAGGGACGCGGCAGCTCGGGACGCTTCCAACGCAGCAGAAACATTCCGATCACGGTCAGGGTGTAGGAGAGCACCATGCCGTAGATGACGTAGGTGTAGAGCTGATCGTAGCGGCCGCTGACGGTGAGCAGCGCGGCCCAAATGCCTTGTCCAATGAGGCTGAAGGCGGGCGTGCGCCACTTGGGATGAATGACCGCCATGCGCTTGAAGAAGACTCCATCCTGCGCCATGGCGAGATAAACGCGCGCGCCGGAGAGCGTGCAGGTGGCGGCGGCGCTGAAGCACGAGACCGCGATCATGAGCGAAAGCCATACGGCGGCGCGCGGATTGAACAATGCGGTCGCTGCGTCGTGCACGATGGTTTCGCGTTTTGCAATTTCGCTGAGCGGCAGAGCGTAGAGGTAAGTCACGTTCATCGCCAGATAGATCGCGCCCACGACGAACACTCCCAGGACCATCGCCAGCGGCACATTGCGGCGCGGCTCTTTGACCTCGCCCGCGACCCAGGTGATATAGACCCATCCGTCGTAAGCCCAGAAGACGGCGATCAGTGCCACGCCCATGGCGGAGATTAACTGCGTGGGATGCAGCCCCATGGTGAGGCCGACGCCGTGGGACTGGAAGTGCGACCAGTCGCCTTTGCCGATGGCGAATCCAAGCACTACAAAGGCCGCCATGGCGGCGAACTTGGTCCACGTCGAAAGATTCTGCAGCAGCGTGCCCCAGCGCAGGCCCACGACATTCACGTAAGTCAAGACTGCAATCAGAAACAGACCGAAGACGTGCGCGCGCGTGATGGTGATGCCGGCGACGGTGAGGACGACATGCCCTTCCGAGACGACAGGGAAGACGTGTCCCGTGTAAGCAGCCGCAGCCACGGAGAGCGCGGCGATGCTCCCGCCGTTGGCCACGGCGAAGAGCATCCATCCGTAGAGGAAAGCGGTGAGATCGCCGTAAGCCTCGCGCAGATAGATGTACTGGCCGCCGGACTCGGGAAACATCGAACCTAGCTCGGCGAAGGCGACGCAGCCGAAGAGCGAAATCACGCCGCCGATCACCCATACCAGCAGGAAGAGCATGGCTTGCGGCAACGGGCCGGCGATGTCTTTCGCGGTGAGAAAAATTGAAGAGCCGATGATGCCGCTGACCAGCAGGAGCACGGAATCGAGCAGGCTGAGTCCGCGCACTAGGGTTGGTGCAGCGGCTTCCGGCTTCCGGCGTTCGGCTGCTGCGGTGGAGCTGGTGACGGATATTGGGTTCATTAGCCGATGCCCAGTTCGTCAGGAGATTCCAGCGGCGTGCCGCAGCGGCGGCAGATCACGGCGGAGCAGTCTCCGCAGGTCAGCGGGTCATTCACTTCTTTGGCGCAGTTCGGGCAGTAGAGAGAGCCGGGGCCCGGCTGTAAAGCATTCTCGGGGCGCGTCGCCATGAGGAGGAAAACTGTAACACACAGGCAGGGGCTAGGATAGCGGCGAGATGAGACGGCTTAAGTACTCGGATAGCCTACAATGGGAATCGCGAACCGTTCGCCTGCTGATAAAAAGTCAGCAATATTTTAAGTAACCAAGGCATCTGCATTTCCGTTGATTGCGGCTTCGAGTACCATTTCATTGTTCGCATCGCGAAGTTGCGGCCGCCAAAGAAACTGTACCTCGACCGGTTCGATTAATACCGCTCATTCAGCCAGAAATTGGTCGACGGCCTCCAGGGCCAGGCCATGCGCCAGGCGCTGTTCGGGACGTTTCAGGACTTCCTCGTACTCCAGAAAAAGCGGTGGCGGTGGCCAACGGCACCAACCTCCTGTTCGCTACCAAACTAAGCACCGCGTTTCCCGCGCCCGATCGCGAGTGTATTTTCAGGGAGGGGCTGCGGCCGGAGTGAGACAGGGCGGACCTTCGTTGCGGGGAGCGGGTATAATCCCGCAGATTCGGTTGGTTGCCGATACAATTATGGGAGGACGCCATGCTACGTCTCTCTGCTCTCTGTTTGATGGTGATGACGACGAGCGCGGTCCGCTCGTCAGCGCAAGTCTATCCCTACCGCGACGGAACTCCCGGTGTGACTGGATACCGCTCGGAAGTGATGGCCGAAGTCATGATCCAGGAAAGCGAGTTCGTTCGCTTGGCCGAGGCCATCCCCGCCGATAAATACACGTGGCGGCCTTCTCCGGATGTGCGCACGATCGCCGAGGTCTTTCTGCACTCGAGCGCTGCCAACTACAATCTCTACAAACTCGTAGGTACTCCTCCTCCTGCCGGCGTGGACACAAAAACTCTGGAGCAATCCACCACCGACAAAACACAGGTCATAGCTACACTCCAGGCCTCCTACGCCCACGCCAAGGCGGCGATCCGCTCCGTTCCCGACGCCGACCTGGAGAAGACTCTCGATTGGAACGGAGGGAAGATCACTGAACGGGGCGTCTTGCTCTACATCGTTCAGCACATCGCGCAGCACCTCGGTCAGCAGATTGCCTATGCCCGCTCGATAGGCGTCGTCCCGCCATGGACACTGGACCCGCCCCGGAAGAATTAGTTCAGAGCGGTCAGCTGCTGTCATCTGGCGTAATCGGCGACTCAACTCTGAACCTCTCGACGGGTGGGGCAGCGATGTTACGCAAACTTCGAAGATAAAATCGACGCAGGTTGCGGAACTTACGTCCTCTATGTCGGCGACGCGATAAAATCTTCTCATGCCTGAAAAATCCCTCACTCCCGACGAAAAGCTGCAGCAGGAATTCAATCGCTGGGCCGCGGCCGGCGAAGGCTCGAAGATGGAGCAGCACCATCTCGACATTACGGCGAAGACGATTCGCCGGATGAACCTGCGTCCGGGCGAGCGCGTGCTCGACCTTGGTTGCGGCTCGGGGTGGGCTACGCGGCTGCTGGCGCGGCTGGTGGGCGAAGGTCCGGATGGATTCGGGCAGGTGGTGGGCCTCGATGTTGCCGATGAAATGATTCGCGAGGCCCGGACGGCTTCGAAAGACTTCGACAATGTGCTTTATGTTTGGGGGTCGGCGCAGCAGATTCCGTGGGAAGAAAACTTTTTCGACAAAGTGCTTTCGGTGGAGTCGTTTTACTACTACGCCGACCAGGATCGCGCGCTGATGGAGCTGTTTCGCGTGATGGCGCCGCGGGGAAGATTATTCATTCTCATCAACCTGTATAAAGATAATCCGTATTCGCTGCAGTGGGTGGACAAGTTGAAGGTTCCGGTGCAGGTGCGCTCGGTGGCGGAGTATGTCGAACTGCTGCAGAAGCATGCCTTTGAAAATGTGGAGGCTTGCCGCATTCCCGATGACACGCCTACGCCGGATGACTACAAGACCAAGTCGTTTCTTAGCCTGGAGGATCTGCGGGCGTTCAAGCGCGAAGGGGCGTTGTTACTGATGGCGTCGAAGCCCGATCTGCGCACGCCGGCGCCGGGGTATGCGATTTATTGAAAAGTCCGCCTACGCTTAAAGGCGCGCTTCAACGTGACGCGATTTGGTATGCCTGAAGGCATACCCTGATACGAATCTTCTCTTGCCTAAATTTCGCTGCCGTCATCGTCGTCTTTATCGCTATGGGCCAGGTCTTTGACCGGGCTTAGGGTGCGGCCGTCGGAGGCATGGCGGATGTCGATGCGGCCGTTCACGTTCTCGAGGTGGATGTGCGGGCCGCCGCTGCCCAGTTGGCCGCGCAGGTCGTGGCCCACAAAGCTGCGATGGTTCACATGCAGTCCGAAGTCGTTGTCGATGCCGCCGGAGACGGTGCTGGCTTCGATCTCCGCTTTGGAATCGGAAGGGATGGTCAGCGCGACCGAGCCGTTCACCGATTTCAGCTCCACCGAGGAGCCGTGGAGTCGATCGAATTTGGCTTCCAGGTGGCCGTTGATAGTGGAGAGTTCGGCGCGTCCCGAAAGATTGCGCGCGTTCAGCCGGCCGTTGATGCAGGAGGCGTGAACTTCTCCGTCTACGCCGGCGACCTCCAGCGCGCCGTTGATTAATTTGATTTCATCGAGGCGGGCAGTGCGCGGCACCGTGACGGTGTATTCGACGCTCGCGGGATTACGGTGCGAACCCCAGTTGAAGGTCAGATCGTGATCGCGATACTTGGTGCGAATCGAAATATGTTCTTTTTCCGCGTCGATCTCGATGCGCGCGTCTTCGAGCCGATCTTTCGAGTAGGCGTACTTTACCGCATCCACCTTCACTTCTTTGCGGTCCCAGGCGGAAATGTGTACATCGCCGTTGATGTTATCGAGTTCCACGCGGCCGTCGGCGGTGAGCGGGTAGGTTTGATGAAACTCTTCGGTGAGATCGCCGCGATGTTCGGACGCCTGAGCTCCGAGAGCGAGTACGAAGAGCGCGCAAATGGTTCCGAGAAAGGCTCCCAGCCAGGCGGGGAATTGGCGATGGCGGTTCATAGGTTTCTCCGGTTCAGGGCTTAGACGTCGCGACACGCAGTTGGTGAGAGGAAACTGAAACAAACTCTCGCATGACTCTCTATACGAAGATTGCCTCAGGGATGTTCCATCTTTTCCCGCGGTGCGGCGCGGATTTTGTCGCCCGACTCGGTGACGAGATAAACCACCAGAATTGCCATCTCGGGCTCGATCGGAACGCGGTAGCGCGGGCCGGGAAAGACCACGTAATAAATCGCGGGATACAGCAGAATGAGCCAAAACAGCAGCCACGCTGCGGGTTTGCGCCGGCGCAGGGCGCGTCCTAGTCCCCAAAACATGAGCCCAGAAGAGGCCAGGTAGAGCGAGTTCTTGGCTTGATCGAGCCACCAGTTTTGCCCGGCGCGCGGCGATCCGGCCCAGTAGTAGACGAATCTTTTTATGCAGAGCACGGCGAAGCGCTCGTGATCGTTGCGAATGTATGTCAGCGCCTGTTGCTTGCGCATTTCGATGTAAGGCAGTTCACCCATGGCGATGTATTGGCGCATGGCGTAGACATCCTGCGTGGGATGCAGATACTGCATCCAGGTGCCGTCGGCGCCGTTGCCGTTGCCCAGGCGCAACTCGGCGCCGAAGTTGTCGCGCATGAAAATGAACTTGCCGAAGGTGTGATAGTTGCGCGCTGTCCAGGGCGTGACGCAGGCGATAAAAACTGCCGACGCCAGCGCAACTCCGGCCAACGACGGCTTGCCTCGTTTGGCGCGGTGATGCCACACCCATATCCCCGAGGCCGGCAGGAACGCGAGCAGCACGGTGCTGTTGAGGGCGGCGATGCCCCAGAGCAGTCCGAACCAGAGCCAGGGTTTCAAGCCGTTGCGATCTTCGAGGATGAGCGTCAGCCAGAAAATTGTGGCCAGTAGCAGCGCTGACATGCTTGTCTCCCAAACCCAGCGCGTGCACCAGAACATTACGTTCGGCAAGAGCGCCCACGCCCAGGCCGAGCCGACTGCGATCTTCTCGGAGAAAATCCGGCGGGCAATCAGAAAAATCGGAATACAGGTCACCGCCGAAAAAATACTGTTGAGGGTGAGCAACACGAAGGCCGAAACGCGCGAGTAAACACCGAAGAGTTCGAATACGCCCGCAGTAAGATACGGATACAGCGGAGGCTCCCATGCCGTCGGGCCGGTCGCGGCGTCGAAGGGATTGCTGAAGCCGTGACCGGTGGCGATCGACGCGGCAATACGGCCCATCTCCCAGCCGAAGCCGAAGTTGTTGTCGGCGCTCTTGAATTTGTAGGTATGGCCGAGGACGATCCAGCCTACGCGGAGTAAGAGAGCGATCGCGACCATCCAGAATTGCGACGCGCGGATTCGAGGCCAGGCTTTGCGAAGCGGAGTCAAGGCTCCGTTTGGCCCTGCAAGCGCGGCAGTTTTTGATTCCATGGGTGAATCTATTTGTAACTGACTGATAGTGAAGCGGCAACCAGTCGGAGATTTGGGCAGCGGCGCAGTTCTTGAAATCGCTCAGTCCTAGGCAACGCGAATGCGTCGCTAGCGAGCTTTCAGTTCCTTCGCTGCGTCTGCAACTCCGCAAGAATTGCCTTCAACGATCTGTCGATGCCTAACAGGCTACGGACTGCGAGGTATGCGCAAATGACCAGCGCAAGCAGCTCGAGAAGCAACGAAGCCGTAATCGGTAAGTGCCGTGGCTGGAAGAGACCTTCAAACATAACGAGCCTCCGAATCAAAAAAGCCTGCATTCTGACTGGCTAGTTCCGAATGCTAGCACGTGGAAATTCAAAACTGAACCACGATCGCTCCGAAGGGCGAAACTACTTTTCCCCCGCGCCTAGCCTATAATAGTGCGACTGAGGACAACCCATGGGCTGGCTGCAGAACAAATTCGAAAAGAATTTCATGATCAGCACGGTGGACTACGTGTTCAACTGGGCGCGCAAGTCCGCGGTGTGGCCGATGACTTTCGGACTGGCGTGCTGCGCCATTGAGATGATCGCGTCGTCCACGTCGCGCTTCGATATCGCCCGTTTCGGATCGGAAGTCTTCCGTCCCAGCCCGCGGCAGAGCGATTTAATGATCGTCGCCGGCACCGTCACCTTGAAGATGGCGCCGGTGGTGAAGCGCATCTATGACCAGATGCCCGATCCGAAGTGGGTGATCTCGATGGGTGCGTGCTCGTCGGTCGGTGGTCCGTTTAATACCTATGCCGTGCTCCAGGGCGTCGACAAAATCGTACCCACGGATGTTTACGTGACCGGCTGCCCGCCGCGTCCGGAGAACCTTTTCTACGCCCTGCTCAAGCTGCAGGACAAAATCGATACCATGACGCTGGCCAAGAAGCCCACGGAAGTGCGCCTCGATCCGAACATGATGGAGAACTTCAAGCGGCAGGTCATGATCGCGCAAACGCTGCAGCCGAAATAGCTGTCGGCGATCGGCTCTCAGCCGTCGGTGTTCAGAAGCAAGCAAGGTTCGTCGGGGGACAGCCGCCTTCGGCTGTCCCCCGAGCGAAGCGAGCGTTCCGGGGAATCCGATGCCAAGATTCACCAAGCTTACGGTTCAATCCGAACTCCCGCCAACCGACGAGGCCAAAGAATTCCCCTGCGGCTCAAAAACAGTCTGCATCGCGAATGTAAACGGTGCCTACAGCGCTATGGATAACGTCTGCCCGCATCGCGGCGGCCCGCTGGGGCAGGGAATGATCGAAGGCGGGAAGGTGGTATGCCCTTGGCACGGCTGGGCGTGGGATCCAACGACCGGGGCGGCCTCGCAAGACCCAAGCATGAAAGTGGTCGTGTATCCGTGGAAGATAGAGAGCGGCGAAGTGCTGGTTGAGATCTAGCATTTTGACCGGCTGAATCCCATGAGTCCCGTCACGCATTTTCTTACAGGATGGGTTTTCGCAAACTGTTTCGACTTAACGCAAAGAGATCGCGCCTTGGTCACGCTGGCCTGTGTCGCCCCGGACGTCGACGGTCTAGGCATCATTCCCGAACTGCTGACGCGAAACTCGGCTCATCCCCTGTTGTGGTTTTCCCTGTATCACCACTCGCTGCACAATCTTGTCTTCGCGCTGGCTGTCGCAGCGATCGCATTCGCCCTGGCCCTTCAGAAATGGAAGACCGCATCGATCGCTCTGTTGAGCTTCCACATTCATCTTTTCGAGGACCTGTTAGGCTCCCGCGGCCCCGATGGTTATCAGTGGCCGATTCCGTATCTGGCTCCGTTCTCCTCGTCGCTGCAACTGCAGTGGCAAGGGCAGTGGGGGCTCAACGGCTGGCAGAATGTCTTGATCACGATAGGGCTCTTGTTCATCACGTTGTGGCTCGCGTGGCGAAGAGGATTCTCTCCGCTGGAGATGGTGACGGCGAAAGCTGACAGCGCTTTGGTCGAAGCGCTGCGGCGGCGCTTTCGACCCCGATCGCCAGTATGAAAAGTTTCCAGGTCGCCGAGTTATCCGAGAAGGCGCAAGAACTTTCCTGGCTGATTCTCGTATCCCGGAAACACATCCTTCAGATTCTCGTTCCCCATGTGCCGTGCCACGGCTTCGCCGATGACTTGTCGAAAATCGGTCGTCAACGCGAGGTCTCGGCCTTCATACAATTGAGACTGCTCGAGTCCGGGCCAGCGCCCATACACTCTGCCGCCTTTCACCGGACCTCCCAGCACGAACATCACGTTGGCATGGCCGTGGTCGGTGCCGCGGTTGCCGTTTTCGCGCGCGGTGCGGCCGAATTCGGACATGGTCACGACCACCGTGTCTTCGCCGAGATCGCCGAGATCGGTCCAGAAGGCGGCTATCGATTGCGAGAAGTCGCGCAGCACGTTGGCGATCTGGCCATCGACGGAGCCCTCGTTCACGTGATGATCCCAGCCGCCGATATCGGCGAACGCGACCTGCACGCCGAGGTTCGCCTTGATCAGTTGCGCGAGCTGGCGCAGGCTGTCGCCGAAGCGTGCCTTGGGATAATCGGCACCGGGGGCGGGCATGTACTTCGACGGATCGGCGGACTTCAGCATCTTGACGGCATCGAAAGTCTCTTCCCCGGTGCCGTGCAGCACGGTGTCGAGCGAGTGGTTGTACATGGCTTCGAATGCGGTCGCGGCGGGCGATGGTTTTGGATTGCGGCCTCCGACCGAGAAATCGTTGATGTTGTTCATCGCAATGGCAGGCTCAAGGCCGCTCAGGATGCGCGGGATCGACGGTCCCATGGCGATCGCCTGAAACGGAGATCGTTGTGCCTGCGCCGGCGGCGGAAGATTGTGCAGCGAGCGGTTGAGCCAGCCATCCTCGGTCGCTTTCAGGCCGGGAGTTCCGGCTTCCATAAAATCTTGAGCATCGAAGTGCGAGCGGGTTGGGTCGGGCGATCCCGCGGCGTGCACAATCGCCAGTTGACGCTGCTGCCAGAGCGGCTGAAAGGGCGCTAGCGAAGGATGCAGGCCGAAGAAGCCGTCAAGATCGATCACCGCTTTGCGCGGGATATTGATGCTCGGCCGCATGGCGTAATACTGCGGCTCGGCGTGGGGCACCACAATATTCAATCCGTCGGCCGCGCCGCGCTGAAACATTACGACGAGGCGCTTGGTGCGTGCGCCGGACAGCGCCGTGCCCCATGCAGCGCGAGCCAGAAAGCTGGGCACGGCCGCGGTGCCTACGACGGCAAGCGCGCTATTGCGAAGAAATACCCGACGTGTGATTGTCATAAGAAATTCGCTTTTAGCTTTCAGCTCTTCGCTCTTCGCTTGGACCAGGACCTAAGACCCTAAGTTAGCTTTCCAAGTAGAACTCATGATTCAAGCTAAGAGCTGATCGCTAAGAGCTACCTCCTTTGAAATTCCGGCGAGCCCAGCAGCAAACCGGCGATCATGTTTACTTCCGCAGAACGCCCGGTATCGTCGGGCTTGCGCGCTGCAGGCTTATTTTCCTGTTTTTGCGGCGTGCCGTTTTTTTCTGCCGCTTCAATCTGCGCTGTGATCGAGTCGTGAGTCTGTTTCGACACATCGCCGTCGAGCAAGCTTCCCTCCAGCAGGGAAAGCGCCAACGTCGGATCCGGAGAGGGCGCCGCGCCTCCGACCAGTTGCGCAGCATCGAGCTTTACGCCTTTTACTTTTCCGTTCGTCAAAGCCAACGCGAAGTTCATACGGTTGAGCAGCGCGGAAGAACTGACCCAGGTCTCCGCCTTCATGGAGTAGCCGGTGGGCGGCTGGGCGGCGTAAAGCGGCATGCCCATGTTGTTGAGCTGGCGGGTGAGCGGCAAGGCATCGTCGATCTCTGCGCCGGTGGCGCGCACCGCCGAGGCCACGAATTCCAGCGGTGTTTTCACCTTGGTGCGATAGGTTGCGTCATCCCAGAACTCGGGCGAATGAAAACAGGTGAGCAGCACCTCGCGAATGTCGCCTTTCTTTTTCAAGAAAGTTTTCGCCATGCGATCGACTATGGCGGGCGGCGGATCGTCCGAGACAAATCGCTCGGCCAGCTTCAGCGAAATAAAGTGCGCCGTCTGCGGACTCGTGGCCAGCCGGTGTAGCATTTCTAATCCCTCGCCTTCACCCTTCGGCTTGATTGTTTTGCCGAGCACAAACTTCGGCCCCGGCTCGTGCATGCGCGGATCGAACTTGAAGCCGCCGCCTTCGGCGGGTTTTTCGATGGTCCATCCGGTGAATACTTTGGCCACTTCAGTGACGTCGCGCTGCGAGTAGCCGCCATTCACGCTGAGGGTATGGAGTTCGAGCAGTTCGCGTCCGTAATTTTCATTCAATCCTTGATTGCGTTTCTTCTGACCGGGCCGGGGATAGTAATGCCGGTTGGGATGTTGCGGCAGGCCCAGAGCCTGCGCCGAGTTCGGGCCCACGCTGAGCCAGTTATCCAGATAGAACAACATCGCCGGACTCTTCGCCGTGGCCACCAACAGATCCTCGAACCTGCCCAGCGCATGCGGGCGAATCACATCGCGCTCGTAACTGGTGACCATGAAGTGATCGAGGCCTTTATCTACAAAGACGTTGAAGTGGTTAAACCAGAAGTCGGTCATCACCTCTTCGAACTGCCGTTCGCTGTAGACGGCACGCAGCAGCTTGGCCTGCGCCATTTCTCCTACGACCACGCCCTGCGGATTATTCAACGCCAGCAAAGTTTCTTTCTGTCGCGGATTCAGTCCTTCAAGCAAGTTCTGCCCTTTGCCGCCGCGTAACGAGTCGGCAACCTCGACTTGCTCGGGCAGCTGCATGCTCAATATTTTCTTGAAGCGTTGATCGGGTGGAAGCTCGGGCAGTTTCTGGACCTCCTGCTGTTTGCCCTGCTCGATCTGCAGGTCGGCGTAAAGTTTTTCTTCGCGGAGTCTCGCCTGTTCGGTGTCTTCGGGCGTTGCTTTGCCCGGAGGCTGAGCCGAGGGGGACATCATATTCTCGTCCTCCGTCCCGCTCTTTTCTTTGACTTTATATTTTTCAGCGGAGACCGCCTCGGCGTTGGTCGCTAGGTCGTTGCCGGATTCGGTCTTAGTCATGCTGTCGTTCGCGCCACTCATGGACGCAGCCGCCCATGAGGCTGGCGAAGCGCCGTTGTTGCCCGCGGTCGGGGGCCTGCCGGCAATTTCTTTTTTCTCTTTCCGTTCCTGATGGCGTTCGATTTGTACCTGGTAAACCATGCGCCGCGCCGGGTCGGAGGGCATGGGCCGCTTGCCGTTCATGACCTGATTGAGTTCCTGCCCATCGGGAAAGTTTTCCGCCAGCTCTTTGGTACTCATGCGCAGCGTGCGCAAGGGCTCCAGGCGCGCGTCGAGGGCTCCATCGTCTACTCGGTCGGGATGCAGTTGCAGGTCGATCCACTGATCGGCCCCCAGCGCCGCCACTCGTTGCACGTCACCCGGACGTGGACCGAAGGTCAGGCGATTCAAGGCGTGCTGGGCTTTCCTCTGCTCAGCCGCGGTAGGAGCGCCGTCCTGATCTTTATCGGTATTCTTGTCTTTTTTTCTGGCCAGCAACGGCGGAACGATGCAGGCGAGAATCAGCCCTGGAAACAGCAGGAGCGCAAGCCCTTTGAGAAAAGGCTTCTTCCCATACAAGCTGCGACGGCCGACACCCATGAGAACTCCCCACCGGCGGGACGACCGGCTCTCCTATTATCAACCCCAAGCGGCGGAAAAGGTTGCTGCCGAAATAGTTACCGAAAGGTAATCAGATGGGCCTAAGTCAAATAGACCTTGCCGCGGGAAACCTTATGCTGCAGGGTCGCGGCCAATTGGTCGACGTCGCTGGGGCCGATGTTCACGGGCATATGGTCGGCCAGAAGCGGGGTTCGGCTGCTGCCGACGGCGTCGCGCCGCACCTGAATGAGAAACGCCTGCACCACGCTGGGATCGTACTTCTGCGGAGACATGCGCACCAGATCACTGAGCGCGCTGCCCAGCGAAAGCGACTCGCGATAAGGGCGCGTGCTGGTCATGGCGTCGAAGGTATCGGCCAGCGCCATGACGCGGACGGGCATGGGCAATTCATCGCCCTTGAGCGCGTCAGGATAACCGGAGCCATCGCTGCGTTCGTGATGCCAGCGCACCGCCTCATGAATCTTCGGCCAGGGAAACTCCACGCTGCTGACGATCTGATGGCCCACCACGGTGTGGTCGGCCATCTCACGAAACTCTTCTGGGTCGAGCGCGCCGGGTTTGCCGAACAAGCGCCGATCGACCGCGACCTTGCCGATGTCATGAAGATATCCCGCGCTGCGCAACGCCGCTACTTCGCCCGGTTCGGCGCCCATGGCCTCGCCGATCGCCGCGGCGTAGCGGCCTACTCTGAGAGAGTGCCCGTGAATATTCACGTGCTTTACATCGATGGCGGTGGCGAAGGCTTCGAGCGCCGTGTCGTAGAAACCGTGCAGGGAAGCCATCAGGCGCAAATTTTCGGTCACGCGCTGGGCGAGAGTCTGCGTCAGCGCGTGATTCTGCACCGCCAACCCGATGTAGCTGCACAGTAGATCCGTGGCGTCGAGTTCCGCGGCCTCATAAGGCGCGTCTCCAGGACGGCGGCCAAGAGCGACGACTCCGGCCAACTTTCCGGCGGCCTTGAGCGGCGCCAGGCATTTGAAAAGCTCGGGAGCCACGTTGCCGTTGGAGCTCATGAATATGGAGTAGGTGGAGGAATTCAGCACGATCGGCCCGCGCGCCGCGCCGAGAGCGTGAGCGTGTTTGGGCAGCAGGGGAATGAACGCCGGCTCGGGCAGCATGGAGAAACCCTCGGCCGCCACCGAGGTTAGCATCGTGGGCTTTTCGTTGAAGACGAAAAGCGCGCCCTCGCGCGCGCCTGCAGCCTCCATCACGGCGGAGAGCATGCGGCGCGAGGATTCTGCGAAGTCGCGCTCCGCGGTAAGCTCCGGCCCCAGCTCGGAAAGAGCTTCCACGGTGCGCAACAAACGGCGAAAATTGTTGGTCTCGACAGCCACGTGTGCTGCGAAATCGCTGAGCAGCTTGAGCGTAGCATAGCGAACAACGCGCAGCGACGCTTGGTTGTTGGTTAGTTTGGTGCTGCGCGGCGTGCTTTGCGGGGCTTGCTTTGCAAGGCGCCAGCTTCAGCCGCGCTGCGGGGGGCGTGCTTTGAATTGGGGTTTAGCCCCTGGGGAACAGTCGCTAGAAATGCTCGCGCAGCTCCTCGAAGCTGCCCACGATGAGCAGCCTCTGCGGTGGCGGGGCCGGATTCACTTCATCATGCTCGAGAATCCACGTGTTGCCATGGGGCACGAAGACCGCGTGCAACCCCACGGCCAGTGCAGGATTAATATCCGACTTGGCGCTGTTGCCGATCATCCATGTAGAGCTTCGCTTCAGCGAATGCCTTTCGATCAGCGCCTCGTAGGCCGCGCAATCTTTTTCCGCCACGATTTCGGCTGCGAAAAAATATTTCTTCAGATCCGAGCGCTCAATCTTTCCGCTCTGCTCGGCGAGCGCACCCTTGGTCATCAGGATGAGTCGATGCCGTGTAGAAAGATGCTGCAGCGTTTGCCGAACATTCGGCAAGAGTTCTATAGGATGATCTGCAATCGTATGCGCGAAACCGTTAATCTGCGCATGCAACTGGGGCGTGACCGGTTGCACACTGAGCCGCTCGAATGTGTTCACCAGCGCGTGCGCAAAGCTGTGCAGGCCATAGCCGTGGGTCACAATGCACTCGCGCTCCACGTCGTTGAGCACTTCGCGGACCTGCTCGGGGGAAAACTCGTGGTGGTTGAGAAACGAAATGAATTGCGCGATCGCACGCTCAAAGTAGATATTGTTTTCCCAGAGCGTATCGTCGGCGTCGATGAGAAGGGTTTGGGGAAGCAAGCTCTTAGCTCTTCAGCTTTTAGCCTTTAGCGCAAACCCTACCGAATTTCGGGAGGCTTGGCGTGCACTCAAGGACTTGGTTTAGGACTGACGCAGCGATGTCGAGAAGATGAGCTAAGAGCTAAGAGCTAAGAGCTTTTCTAGACCCAATCCACGCGCGCCGCCGGGCCGATGATGCCGGCCGTGTGCCCCATATTCAGCAGGCGCGCCACCGCTTCGCGGCCTTCCGGTCCGTAGTCGAGAGTTCGCTCGTTCACGTACATGCCGACGAAGCGGTCGGCGGTTTGCGAGTCGAGATCGCGGGCGAACTGCATGGCATAAGACAACGCTTCTTCGCGGTGATCGAGCGCGTACTGAATGCTATCGCGCAACGCACTGCTCACGGCGCCGATCAACTGCGGTCCGAGTTCTCGGCGGATGGCGTTGCCGCCCAGCGGCAAGGGCAAGCCGGTCATCTTCTGCCACCAACGGCCCAGATCGACGATGCGATGCAGGCCGGCTTTGTCATAGGTCAACTGGCCTTCGTGAATGATGAGTCCAGCTTCGAACTTGCCCTCGAGCACTTGAGGAATAATCTGATCGAAAGGTACGACTTCGGTCTCGACTCCCGGAGCAAAAAGCCGCAGCGCAAGATACGCGGTGGTAAGCGTGCCCGGAACGGCGATGCGTTTCTCTTTGATTTCATTCTGTGAGAAGGGGCGCGGCGAAACGATCATCGGCCCATAGCCCTCGCCCACGCTGCCGCCGCAGGACATGAGCGCGTACAAATCCTGAACATAAGGATAAGCGTGAAACGAAATCGCGGTCACATCATAGACTCCTTCGCGCGCCTTCTGATTGAGCGTCTCGATATCGCAAAGCGTGTGCGTGAAACGCAGTCCGGGGACGCGAACCTTGCTCGTGGCCAGGCCGTAAAACATAAACGCATCGTCGGAATCTGGACTGTGCGCGATGCTGATCTCGCGCACCTGCGGAGACTGATCGGCGGTGGACTTTACTTCTTGCTCCGAAACTACCGTCATCGCTTACTCCTAATCGTTACTGCTGAGTTCCTAAAGGTTGTGACTTCGAGCGACGCTGCCACTGCGCTGCAATTTCGGCGGCCATCATCACCTTAATTACTTCGGCGAAAAGAAACCAATACAGGCCCCAGCGAAAAGCTTGCGCCACCGAGTGGGTGAGCACCGCCAGCCAACCCAGTCCCGAGAGAAAAAGTACGACCTCGCCGAGAAGCCCGCCCATGGCGGCGCGAGCAAACCTCTTGCGGCCGCGCTCCATCACATATCCCGCCAGCCACGCCACAATCGGGTACGCCAGCAGAAATCCGCCGGTGGGGCCGAGCAACTGCGCGATGCCCCCAGGACCGGTGGGATTAAATACCGGCATCCCGATCGCACCTTCGGCGAGATAAAGTGCGAGCGCGGCAAAGCCGCGCCGGCTGCCGAGCAGCAAGCCCACCAGAAGAACTCCGAAATTCTGAACCGTGAGCGGTACGGGCGTGAAGGGCAAAGGAATCGTGATGCGCGCGCACAGCGCTACGAACAAGCTTGCGCCCACCACGAGTGCGACTTGGCGGGCCGCTTCCGGGACGCGTGCCCGCTCAGCGTCGAATGTTTGTATCGCTGGTTTAGCCATAAAGTATCTCCGAAGGTTGCGAAGCGGATTGGCCGTCGCTGCAATCCGGGCGTGTTCAATCCGAGTACGTTCAATCCGCGTTCAAGATTCGATGTTGCCTGACTCACGCTCGCGCTCTGCCATGCTAACGCCCTCGCGCAAGAGTTGCGCCGCGCGCAGATGGCGCCGCAAGCGCAGATACAAGGCGATTGCAACGCACACCACCACCAGGGTGCTCACACCCAGGATCAGGAACCACCAGATCATCCGCACAGCAGATTAGGATAACAGATGAACTGGCGGAGAAGCTCTTTCGCCCGTAGCCGACGCTGCGCGGATCGTTGATTGCTGGCGCCTAACTTGCCTTGGCCGCGGCCCGCTTTTCGCGCATCGTCTCGACGCGCTTCAGCGTGAGCTTCAGCCGTTCCCGCGCGAACTTGGAACCGGTGACGATCTTCTCGATGTTCCCAAACATTTGCTGGTCCCCAATCTTTTCACGCAGTTCCTGCAGGAAGGGGTGAACCTTGGCAAAGATCAGGAACATTTCCCCGCTCACCGCGGGCTGGATGAACAACTCCTCGCTCAGCGCCCCTTGCAATACGAAGGACGCAGCCATGCTCCAGTATCCGCTGACCTGGCGCAGCCAGTTGTTTTCCTGCGAGCCCATGGCCCCGACAATTTTCATAAAATCGTCGGTGCTTTGTGGCCAAAACTCCACGACCCACCAGTGGCGCGCCTTGCGCATCTCCGGTTCGCGGCGCAGGTCGTAGAGTTGCATGATCAGTTGAGCGTCGGTGGCGGTTGCTTTCTTGGACATGAGTACACCTCGGTAGGAATTGAGTGATTGAGCCATTGAGCGATTTCGCGATTGAAAATCTAAATCACTCAGTCGCCCGATCGCTCAATCTCTCAATTTCAAGCGCCGGTAGTGGCTGCAGCCTCGCCCGGCGCCGGTCGCTCGTAGTCGCATTCTTTATTCGGGCAGGCGATCACCGGGCCGGCTTTCAGATTCTTTTCGACCAGGTATTCGCTGCCGCAACTGGGGCATGTTTCCGCAAGCGGCTTGTGCGCCGACGTGAACTTGCACTTGGGATAATTTCCGCACCCGTAGAACGTATTGCCCTTGCGGGCGCGCTTCTCGACCAGTTCCCCATCCTTGCATTCCGGACACTTCACGCCAATAAAATTTTGCTTCACGTATTTGCATTCGGGATATCCGCTGCACGCCGTGAATTCGCCGAAGCGCCCGTGGCGAATCATCATATTGCGACCGCACTTCGGGCACAGCTCGTCGAGCGGAATGTCGGGAACTTTCTTGCCCTGATCGAGGCGCCGCGTGGTCTTGCAATCGGGATAGCCCGTGCACGCCATGAACTGCCCGAAGCGCCCACGTTTCAGCACCATGACCCGGCCGCAGTTCTCGCAGTATTCTTCTTGCGTGGTTTCCTGCACGTCGGCCGAGTCGAGATCGGGCAGATTGATGGGATTTTCTTTGGTGAACTTGCAGGTGTTCGGATCTTCCTTATCGTAGGTGCTGCACGCATAAAACGAGCCGTGCTTGCCCCACTTGATCACCAGCGGCGCGCCACAGTTCTCGCACTTCTCGTCCGTGGGCTTTTCCATCCGCTTGATGTTTTCCATATGCTTTTCGGCATATTTCAGATCTTTTGTAAACTTCTTGTAGAACTCCGCGAGCGTGTCGGTCCACTTCTCTTTGCCTTCTTCGATCTCGTCGAGTTCTTCTTCCAGGCGCGCCGTGTAAGCCACGTCGAAGATGTCGCGGAAGTTTTCCACCAGTAGATCGGTGACCACCAATCCAATTTCCGTGGGAGTGAATTTCCCCCCCAGCTTCTGGACGTACTGCCTCTCCTGAATGGTCGAGAGAATCGCCGAATAAGTCGAAGGACGGCCGATGCCGCGCTCTTCCAACTCCTTTACGAGCGAGGCTTCGTTGTAGCGCGGCGGCGGTTCAGTGAAATGCTGCTCCGGCTTGAGCTCTTTGAGCGTGAGCTTCTGCCCAGCTTCGAGCGCCGGCAGCTTGTGCTTCAACTCTTCGTCTTCTTCGTCTTTGCCTTCTTTCGACTCTTCGTAAACTCGCAGGAAGCCGTCGAACTTCAACACCGACCCGGTCACGCGGAACCAGAAAGTCTCGCTCTTACTCTTTGCGTCGATGTCGACGGTGGTCTGGTCGAAGACCGCGGGCATGATCTGCGAGGCGACAAAGCGCTGCCAGATCAGCTTGTAGACCTTGAACTCATCTTCTTTTAAATACTGCTTGACCTGGTCAGGATGCCGCATGGCCGAAGTGGGCCGGATGGCTTCGTGCGCCGCCTGCGCTTCCTTCTTCTCTTTATATGTATTGGGAGTTTCCGGTAGATAGGCCGCGCCGTATTCCTTGCCCACATATTCGCGCACTTCCTGAATCGCTTCAGGCGCAACTCGGGTGGAGTCGGTACGCATGTAGGTGATGAGGCCGACGAGGCCTTCTTCGCCGAGTTCAATGCCTTCGTAGAGCCGTTGCGCGATCATCATGGTGCGCTTCACGCTGAAGCGCAGTTTGCGCGAGGAATCCTGCTGCAGCTTGCTGGTGGTGAAAGGAGGCGCGGCATTGCGGCGGCGTTCTTTCTTGTCGACCGTCCGCACGCCCCAGTCGGCGTGCTCGAGGGCGGCGCGAATCTTTTCTGCATCCTCGCCGTTGGTGACTTCGATCTTCTCTTCGCCCTTGCCCAGAAAGCGCGCGTCGAACGACGGAGGCTTGTTCGCGGCGAGGTGGGCGTCGATGGTCCAATATTCTTTTTTCTCGAACGCCTTGATCTCGCGTTCGCGCTCCACGATCAACCGCAAAGCCACTGTTTGCACTCGTCCGGCGGAAAGGCCACGGCGAACCTTATCCCACAGCAACGGCGAAACCTGATAACCCACCAACCGGTCGAGCACGCGGCGGGCCTGCTGCGCGTCGACCAGATGTTGGTCGATGGCCCGCGGATGTTCAAACGCGGCCTGCACCGCGCGCTTGGTAATTTCGTTGAAGGTGACGCGCTGAATGCGCGGAGGCGCGTCCTCTTCTCCTTTTTTCTTTTTCTTGGCTTTTTTCGCGTGCGTGCCGTTGCCCTCGAGTTCGCCCGCCAGGTGCGAGGCAATGGCCTCGCCTTCGCGATCCGGGTCAGGCGCGAGATAAATCGCATCCATGCCGGCCGCCATCTTCTTCAGCTTGGCCAGAACCTTTTCCTTGCCGGGGATGACGACGTAGTCGGTCTCGAAGTTGTCGTCGGTATCCACGCCCAGCGTGCTCTTGGGCAGATCCTTCACATGGCCGAGCGAGGCCTCGACGGAGAATCCCTTGCCCAGATATTTCTGGATGGTCTTCGCCTTGGCCGGCGATTCGACAATGACTAAACTCTTTACCACTGGCTCCTCAGTTCTTTAGGAATTCGATTCGAAGCTAGCACGAATGGGACGATGCCAACAAGTTACTGTAAGAAAGCGGTCGGCTATCAGCTTTCAACTCTCAGGTTTTTCAAGAGCGCCGCGAGCATCTTCTTTATTTCTTCGGCCGGGCCCATGAGCCGTTCGTAATCCGGAATCAGCAAGCGCTCAAGATCGCGCGCGAGTAGCGACTGATACTCCAATTCGCTCGCCGATCCTAACTCTATCGGCAAGAAAGGCGCAAGATCAGCGTCTCCTCGCATCTCCTCGCCGACAAGCACCTTCGGCAATGTTGCCCCCGATCGACGCCGATGCCCGTCGCATTTGACTCTGTCAGTCCGTAGATTTCTTCCCGAGGGGTACGATTTGCTGGAGCGATAGATGTCCAGAGTCAAAGTATGCGCCCTGTCCCAGACCTCGAGATTCTTGAAGCTCTGCACGGGACCCGCTTCCTCCTAAACACAAAAAGCTGAGAGCTGACAGCTGAGAGCGGTCCCTAAAAGCTTTTCACAAAATTCTTCCCCGGCATTTGCCTTACTTTGCCGGTCAGCTCCAGCTCAAAGAGAGCCGCGAAGATTTCTGAGGAGGACATTTCCGTCTCCAGCTTTTCCACCAGCTCATCGATGTGGGTGGCTTCGTCGGCTTTCAGCAGGCTCAGGATTCGCTTTTCGTGCGGTGGAAGCCCTTCGTCCGGGAATAGAGATGCCGAAGACGCGCCGCCGGATTCAGGCGAGGGGGTTGGCGTGAGCGCGAGTTTGACTTCCGGAGGCAGCTCTTCCCACACATCTTCCCAGGTGGCGACGAGCTTCGCGCCCTGCCGAATCAGGGTGTTCGGTCCCCAGGAATTTTTGTTCGTAACGTTTCCTGGCAGCGCGAAAACATCGCGATTTTGCTCCAGCGCGCAACGCGCCGTGATGCGCGTTCCGGAGTATTTGGCGGCCTCGACCACCAGCACTCCGACCGATATGCCACTCAAAATCCGGTTGCGAATGGGAAAGTTTTGCGGAAAGGCGGAAGTCCCCAGGGGGAATTCGGAAATGAGGGTGCCGCCCAGCGCCAGAATCTGCTCCAACAAGCGCGAATTTTCTTTGGGATAAATTACGTCCACGCCGGTCCCAAACACTGCGATGGTTTTGCCTTTTGCCGTGACCGCGCCGCGATGGCTGGCCGTATCAATCCCGCGGGCCATGCCGCTGATGATCACCAACCCCTGCGCCGCAAGATCGCAGGCCAGCCGCTCGGCCATGCCCGATCCGTAAGGGGTTGGGTGCCGCGTGCCCACCATAGCAATGCCTGGCTGCGTCAGCAATTCTGCACATCCGCGAACATACAGCACCAGAGGCGGATCGTAAATTTCTTTCAGCCGTGGCGGGTAGCAAGCGTCCTCGAGAGAGAGCACCGTTACTTCAGCGGCCACGGCACGCGCGATTTCTTCCCGCGCCAACTCTGCCGATTTGCCCGTAGCTAACGATCGCGCCGAGATTGCCTGAATTCCCGTGGCTTCGAGTTCCGCAAGCGACGCGTGCAGCACCGCCTCAGCGCTGCCGAAGTGTTCGACGAGCTTCCGCGCGCGGGTCGGTCCCAGGGGCGTCAGCGAGATCGCGAGCCACTCCAGAACATGGGTGGCGGGTATGGCTACAGCGTTCGGCACGGCGCACTCCAATCTTTGATATGGGGACTGGGCTATGGGGACTGGCGGACTGTAGTCACCGGAGGAAAGCCCTGTCAAGGCAAGCCATCACAAGCGCCTGTCGAAAACTCTCTGCTAGAATCAAAACAGGAATGAGACGCCTACGTATCTCTGCGATTTCCTACCTCAACACCGCTCCTTTGATGTGGGATTTCGAGCACTCCGAAGCAGGCCGCGAGTTCGATATTACCTACACTTTGCCGTCGAATTGCGCGCGCGAGCTTGCCGCCGCGACCGCCGATATCGGGATCATCCCCGCCGCCGCGTACACGCAAATCCCCGGTTTGACTGTGCTGCCGGGCGTCGCCATCGCCTCGCGCCGAGCCGTGCGCTCGATTCTGCTGGTCAGCCGAGTTCCCATCGATCAAGTACGCACCGTGGCGCTGGATACTTCGTCCATGACTTCGGTAGCGCTGACGAAGGTTCTTTTTGAAAAGTGGCTGGGCGGAGGCAGGGTTTTCACACCCATGCCGCCGGATATGGAAAAGATGCTGGCCCAGCACGATGCTGGATTACTGATCGGAGATCCCGCGCTGCAAGTCGACCGCTCGCGCTACCACACGCTCGATCTCGCCGAAGAGTGGATTCGCTATACCGGCAAGCCCTTCGTGTTCGCCTTCTGGGCAGTGCGCGAGGCGGCTCTCGACCAAGTTCCATGTGGGGATAGCCGCCCCTGGCTGTCCACGGCGCGCAGCGACGCCCGCTTGCCAGACCTCGCCGAGACTTTTCAGCGCTCGCGCGATCACGGTCTTGAGCCGGCAAGCCTCGAGCGCATTACGCGCGAGTGGGCGCCGCGCCTGGGTCTGAGCGTGGCCACCGTCCACTCTTATCTCACCGAAAATATTTATTACCACTTGGACTCCGGTTGTCTGCAAGGATTACAGCTTTTCTATCGCTATGCGGCGGAAATCGGCGCGCTGCCGCCGGCGCCCGAGATGCATTTTCTTGCCGCGACCAAAACCGCCCTAGTTTAACGAAAGCGCCTCACCAGCAAGCCTTCCCGCGATTTTCTTGAGCGCAATGATCGCGTAAGCAATCCAACTGCCCCTGCGGTAAACTCCTTTAACCGAATGCCATTCCACCTCGATCCTCTGCTGGCGGTTCCCCTCTGGCAGAGGCTGCGCCGCATGGGCGGGCCGGGGCTGGTTCTGCTGGGCATTGCCGACAATTCCGTGATTCCGCTCACGGGCAGCATGGATGTTCTGACCATCTGGCTCGCAGCTCGTCATCGCGAACCGTGGCCCTACTATGCATTCATGGCGACTTTGGGCGCCGTCATCGGCGGCTACCTTACTTATGCCATCGCGCGCAAGGGCGGCAGAAAAACTATGGAGCGCAAGCTCTCGAAGAAAAGAGCGCGGCAAGTTTCGCGTGCCTTTGAGCGCTGGGGATTTTTTGCCGTCGCCATTCCCGCTCTTATGCCTCCTCCGTTCCCTTTTTTTCCGTTCCTGGTCGCGGCCGGGGCGGGACAATATTCTCCGAAGAAATTCTTGGGAGCGTTAATTCTCGGTCGGGGAGTTCGCTACACCATCGGCGCCGGCCTCGGATATTTCTACGGCAGGCACGTGCTGCGTTTCTTCAATCACTACTACAAACCAGCGATGGCGATCCTGATCGGCCTTGCTGTCCTAGGCGCTGTGCTCTCTCTCGTCCAATATCTGCGGATGAGAAAAAATTGAGCACCGGTGTCGGAAATGAAAAATGGAAGACGACGCCGTGACGCCGTCTTCCAAAGTAGCGACGGACTTTACTCGTGTTCTTACACGCCGCCCGTCAAAGCCTTGATGTTCGCGGTGCCCACGCTCAGTCCTGCCTTGAAGCCCGATGTGCTGAACTCGGTGTTCAGAGTGCTCGCCGCCTCGCCGTCCAGGGTTACACTAACCCATCCCAGATACAGGAATGTGCGATCGATCAGCTTGATCGGGAGTTTGAAGCCGCTGGAAAATGCCAGGTCGAAGAGGGTGATGCGGCCTACCAATTCTCCGTTCACGATCGCGAGGCCGGTAATCACCGGCATCGATGCGGTGGTATCGATCAGGAAATCCTGAATCGTCACAGTGGTTTTGCCGCTTGTGAGCGTCAATCCACCCTGATGGTCCAGATTGCCCTTCGCGGTGGTCAAGTCGATGGCGCCGCTGCCAATGGGAAAGTTTACGGTCGTTCCATTGAGCACCGTTGGGTAGACCACGCCCGGCGTGACCTTTAGGGTTGATAGCGCATTCAAAAACGTGGTGCTCAACACCACGTTCGTCGACCCCGATAACGCGGTAACGGTGGTCTGGGCAAAAGATGCGGTGGCCGCCAAAGCCAGGGCGGTCACTAAAGCGAACTTCATCATGCGAGTCATAAGATTCTCTCTCTTGATCTCTGGGAGTTATGCGCGGCCTGCGCCGCTCATTCACTGGGTAAACGCCGGCGAGCAGGATTTGGATCTCCGCTGGAAAAATTTCGTTTCGACTTTATACTTTCGGAATGAAAAACCTGCTTCGTGTGTTCGTGCTTTTTTCGTGTGCAATGCCTTGCGCTTTGATCTCGGTATCATCCCCGGCCTGTGCGCAGGATGACTCCGCACGGATTCGTGAGTTGGAGGAACGCGTGCGAAGGCTGGAAGCGACGGTGCAGACGTTGGTCGAGTCGCAGCAGGCCGCGGGATCAATGCCTGCCGATCGAGGCAACTCTCTGCTGGCAGGCCTGAGCACCCCTGAAGCATCTCCCACGAAACCTGCCACCAGCGCGGCTTTCCTGGATGCAGAGCTTGCCGGTCAAGGGCTGGGATGGACGAGCAAGCCGCCGCCGCAGGAGTTGCTGCCCAACCTGGGCAAGATCGGAGCCGCGGTCAGCTTCGCCTCCGGGCTTAACTCGGGTCCATTCGCTTTGAAGAACGGAAGCTATTTCGGAGGGTCGGTCGAGTTGCCGCTAGCGTTACTTCCGGGCGGGCGCTTGGATTACGAAATCGGTATCGCCCTGGCCCAAGCCCACCGCGATCTCCCGGTCACATCGAGCGTGGCGCAAGTCGCAAACCTCACCGTCCTCAACGCGCTGCTGCCTGACGGGGGCGCGAGCAATGTGCAGGCGGCACTCGCCGGCACGGCCGCGGCGCCGTTTCCCGTGACGGCGAACGCAAATTGGAAGGCGCAGGTCCTGCAACTGACGCCCTTTGTTTTGAAATATGACGTGACCCGCCTCGATCGGTATCGCCTTCGACCGTACGCATTGGTGGGCCTGGGAACGTACGTTACAGTTTCCAGCCAAAATGTCACGGGCAGCGGACTGCGATCGGATTCCACTTTAAGTGCTGCGGATCAAGCCCTGCTCTCGACCCTACTGGGAAACTATTCTCCGTTCGCCGGGGCCTTGCTCGGCGGGCAGATTGCTCCCGCAGCGGCCCTCGCGCAACGGCGGCTCCCGGCAGGACAGGGTGGAGTCGATCTGGGAGTTCACTTTGGTGGAGGCATGGATTGGAGAATCACAAACCTGGCCTCGCTGGCCTTCGATGCGAGGTTCAACCGCGTACCCGACGGGCTCTCCTACCATACCTTCGCAGCGCGCTGGGGACTGCATTTCTAAAATTGTTTCTTGCGCCGCATAAACCTATTGCGGACCGAAGAGCAACTTTCTGCCGCGCGCGGCCACGCTTCCGCCCGCAGGCTCATCGGTGATCGCGAGCGCGGTCACCTCCGCAAGGTCGCTGCTAGGCGGAGCGAACAATACGCCCTTGCCGTCGTCCTGCAACGTAATCAGTCCGCCGCTCAAAATCGCCGGCGCGCCTTTCTTGATCAGCCAAAGCTGATAACACTTTTGTCCGGGTAACTTAGGCAGCGCATCCGCTACCAACAGAAGCCCGCCCTGTGGAGAATACAAAGCTCGCGCCGTGGCATGGCCGCCCTTGGGGTCAACGCTGCGCAGCGAAATCTGCTGCAGAGAAGCCGACTGCAGCAGGCGCTCAATCTTGTCGCCGGCGTCGGCTGCCGCGGAGAGCCGGCGCGTTTCGGCTTGCGACTTCGCCAACTCGGCCGCCAGAATCGCGGTTTTTTCCGAGCCGGCGCGATCCGCGCTGGCGGCGGCGGCCCGCAACTCCCTTTCAAGGCTCGCGCTGCGGTTCGCCCCGGAGGCAAGTTGGTTCTGCAACTCTGCCACTTGCTTTGCCGCTGCGGCCTTATCCGCTTCCGCGACTCGTATCCGGTTCTGCGCTTCTTCGAGCTGCGCTCTTAACTTCGCGTCATCTTCATGCTTCACAGCGGGAAGCGAAGGTGGCGTCGCCACAGGCACGCTTTTTGCCTCGGCCTCTAACTTCTCTGCCTCTAACTTGGCTTGCAACTCATCCTGCAGAGCTTTTTGATCTCGCTGCAAAATCGAGGAATTTTGCCGAGCTTCGCCCAACTCGCTTTCGAGCCGGAAGCGATCCCGGGCGAACCAAATCACCGCCAGCAGGCACGCGCATGCGAACGCCCAGGGAACTGCTTTCCAAAAAGACCAGGCGGCCACGATGCGAGCCTGATCCGCCGTGATTGCCCGCATCAGCTTGCGCTCCACGCTCGGCGATGGACGACGCGCCGGCGCCAGGCTGCTCATCGCGGTCAACACCGCCTGCGCTTCCAGATAGCGCCGCTGGCACTCCCGGCAACCCGCTTCGAGGTGGGCCGCCATCGACTCCTGCGCGTCTGCCGGCAGACTGCCCAGAGCGTAAAGCTCCCAGTCGTCTTGTAAATGGGTGCAGGTCGTGGTCATAATCTGAACACTTGGCCGAAGTTGAGCAATGCCTCGCGCAATTTGCTAATCCCCAGCCGAATTCTGGTCTTCACCGTGCCCAGCGATTCCCCGGTGCGCTCGGCCAACTCCTGATGCGTCAGGCCCTCAAAATAAGCCAATTCCAGCGCGTTTTTCTGCGCCGGAGGCAGGCTCTCCATTGCCTGCCGAATTGTACGCGAAAGATCCGGATCGGCTGCGGATCGTAGATCGGGAAAGTTATCCATGTTGAAGCCTTCTTCTTCCCCTAAAGGAGTAACGAGATGAGCCGCCCTCCTAGATTCTTTTCGCCGGTAGTCGAGCGCAATATTTCTGGCGACCGTGAGTAACCACGAAAGCAGCGGACCCTTCCCCGCGCTATACATTTGCGGACGATCCCAGAGGCGCTGGAAAGCATCCTGCAGCAACTCCTCCGCAGCCGGGCGATTTTCGACGATGCGATAGATCAGGGAAAACACCCGCGTGTTGTACTTGCGATAAAGCGCCAGCAGCGCGTCGGGATCGCGCTGTTCGACCTTGGCGAGAAGAGAAACGTCGTCCTGGTCGGGGCTGGGCAGCATGCCGCTCGTTGAAATGGACTCACAAAACCTGGCGGAGGAATGACGACCGCGGCGCCCAATCCCGCAACCGGCGCTCCTTCCAGCATAAATCATGCCCGCAAGTTTTATCAGAGATGCGGATGTTGGGTAGTGGGCGGTTTTGGATTCTGAGGGTATGGATTCCGCGAGGGCGGCTGTTGCAGGATGTGGGCATGGTGCTTAAGCGGAAAAACAAACGCGACGTTGCGCAGAATGCTCTGAGAGTACTGGCCTTACAAATCACGTTTGGAGCTTGGAGGAATTGGTGGGATTATTAGAAAACAATAGGCAGGAGGCAGTAGCTTGAGTTTCATTTCAGCGGGCACTCCAGTGTGGTTGCTTAGCCGTTGCTTAGCCGTTGGTTAGGGCTTCTTCTGGGCGGCATGGCTGTACTAGTTTTGTTCGTGGGACTATGGCTGAGAACATACGGTTCACACCCCCTCAAGGTCAAAGCTCTATCTTTTGCTGGGGCAATATTGATGGCCGGTTCCTTGATTATCTACGTCATGCGCTAATTCAAAACCGCCCACTACCGGATGTTGGTATGAGGATGTGGGGACGGCCGCCCCCGGCTGTCCGTCGAGCGAAGCTCGACCTCGGACTTGGAGTAATCCCCAAACCTCCGTTAGAATCAAGCAAGCATGTCGCTCAGCAAGTCCCAAGCGCTGGAGATGTTCCACTCCGATGACCTGATCGGCATCGGCATGGAGGCCGACGCGGTGCGACGCAAGCTGCATCCCGAAGGCACCGTCACCTACATCATCGACCGCAACATTAATTACACAAATTTTTGCACCGAGTACTGCACCTTCTGCGCCTTCTATCGCCCGCTGAAAGGACCCGCGGCGAAAGAAGGCTACATCCTCGAGTTCGACACAATTTACGAAAAAATTCGCGAGACCGTCGAACTCGGCGGCACCGGCGTGCTGATGCAAGGCGGCCTGCATCCCGATCTCAAGATCGACTGGCACGAGAAGATGCTGCGCGGGATTAAAGGGCGCTTTCCGCAAGTGCATCTGCACTGCTACTCCGCCTCCGAAATCATCGCCATCGCCGAGTACAGCAGCCTCAGCATTCGCGACACGATTCTGCGCCTGCGCGATGCCGGGCTCGATTCCATCCCCGGCGGCGGTGCCGAAATTCTCGACGACGAGGTCCGCTACAAAATCGCCCGCCTGAAATGCCTGACCGATGACTGGATCAACGTCCACCGCACCGCCCACCAGATCGGCATGCGCACCACCGCGACCATGATGTTCGGCGTCGGCGAAAACTACGAACACCGCGTCAACCACCTGCAAGCCCTCTACGACCTGCAAGAAGAAACCGGCGGCTTTACCGCCTTCATCCCCTGGAGCTTCCAGCCCCACAACACCGCCCTAGGCGGCCGCCACTGGGAGGAAGCCACCGCCGTCGAATACCTCAAAGTCCTGGCCATCTCGCGCCTTTATCTGTCGAACTTCCTCAACGTGCAATCCAGCTGGGTCACGCAAGGCCTGAAAGTCTGCCAAATGGGCCTGCGCTTCGGCGGAAACGACGTCGGCTCGGTCATGCTGGAAGAAAATGTAGTGAGAGCTGCCGGCGTAACCAACTGCACTACCGAAGAAGAGTTGCGCCGCATCATCCGCGACGCGGGATTCCGGCCGGCGCAGAGGGATACGTTGTACCGGCAGTACTTCCTGAACTAAGAGGGCTAGTAAAAATACCAAAGCTGTTTGTCATTCCGGGCGCCAAACCCGGTGAGGAACCTGCTGTTCTTGCAGTCATCACGACCGGGAAGGGCACGACGTTCAGTCGTGCCGCATTCTGTGGCGAATTGTGTTGACGGTCCGCCGAGGAAGTCGTCCGTCGGCTTGCTCGGTTGTCCCATCGCAAGAAGTGAGCCGTATCGCCTGCATCCCCGAGCGCGACTGGGAATTGCAAGCCGGTTCCACCCTATTTCACACTCAACTTCATTTCCTTACCCTTGCCGAAAGTGAGCATCAACACGCGCTCGCCATCCTTAGAGAAATCGGCGTTTAGGCTGCCGGACTCGTCATACTCCTCCGCATCCGACCGCACGTGCACTCGCACTAAGTGAGTACCGGGAGTCACGTAAATACTCTGCGTTTGCCTGGCTTCCGCATGGCCAAAGGGCCCGAATTTCTTTTTCGCTCCCTCGAGCTTTTCGCGCAACACCGGTTCGTCGTCCACCCAGACGGTGAGGTCCGCATTGGCGAACTTGTGCTCCACCGAAATCTGCAGCGCCGCCGAGCGCGCCTCAGGCGCCTTGACGACTTCCGTGACGGGCACACTCGGGCTGGGCGCGACCGCCTCGACCAGGTTGGTATTTCTGCCAGAGGTCACGTTCTTGCGCGGCCTGACACGCACTGGCCGCACCACCGTATTTGCTTTGGGACTTTCAGCTTTGGTTTCTGGCGGGGGTGAGCTCTGCTTCGCAACGACGCTCGCCGCCGCAGGCGCACTCACTGCCGGCACATGTCGCGGAGGCGGCAGCGTAGCGACCCGGGAATCATTCTTGTAGCTCTGCAACAGCGCGAAGGCGACGATCGTGAACATGATCCCGATCAGCCAGAGGGCGCGGGCGCGCCAGATCTTTCGCATCTGCCAGTTGGGCTGAAGCAGGCGTTGTTTCAAGGCATCAGACCCCGCTCCAGAGCGGTTCGTAGACTCGCGGGCAACAGAATGCGCGTTTCCAGGCAGGGCCGCCGTTTTCTCAACCGGCTTCTGAGATCTCGGCCCGGGATCCTTTCCTTCGAGTACGCTTTTTATATCGGCCGCCATCTCCAGGCCGCGCTGATAGCGCTTCGCAGGATCCTTGGCCAGCGCGCGCAACACCACCTCATTAACGCTGGCGGGCAAATCAAAATTCAGCGCGGTGGCCGAAACCGGCTCGTGATGCACAACTTTGAACGATACGGTGAAAACACTATTGCCCTGGAAAGGCCGATGGCCTGTAAGCAACGTGTAAAGAATCACGCCCAGAGAAAACAAATCGGAGCGGCCATCTACAGGATCGCCATTCAATTGTTCGGGCGACATGAAAGCGGGAGTTCCTAAAACTTGCCCACAACTGGTCAGTTCGCTGAGATTCAGCTTGGCCACGCCGAAGTCTGCGATTTTCGCATGGCCATCTTCGGTAAGCAGAATATTCGAAGGCTTGAGATCGCGATGGATGACGCCCGCACTGTGCGCGCAGTCCAGAGCCTCCGCCACTTCCCGGACCAGACTCAAGGCATTTTCAAACGAGAGTTTGTCCGCTTGCTCGAGCGATTTGCCCTTCACGTATTCCATGACGATGTAGGGCGTATGGGTTTCAGGTTCTTCGCCCACATCGAAAATGGTCACGATGCCGGGGTGGGAGACTCGTCCGGCGGCTTCGGCCTCGCGCCGAAAGCGTTCGCGATATTCGCGCTGCATCTCACTGGTCTGCCCCGCGAGCGACACGCTCTTGATGGCAACGATGCGGCCAATCTGCGGGTCGCGCGCGCGGTACACCACTCCCATCGCGCCACGCCCCAGTGGGTCCAGAACCTCGTATCGGCCGAACCGCTGCACTGCTTTTGCCGAAACCGCCATGTGCTCCAAGCATATCCGCAGTCTCGCTCGCATTTATCGGCCGAAGCGGCAACGTGGTTACCGAGGTAAGTAATGAAGGAGACCCTGTGGTACCGTCAGTTTTGTGGAAGTGGCCGGGGGGAGTATGCTTCTCAATCATGAAATCGAAGCGAGCCTTATTCGTACGCGCATTATTCGTCCTGATCGCCGCCTGGTTGAGTCACGCGGTTGTCCGCGCCGCCGACACGCCCGCGCATGCCTTGTTGATCCTGGCCAAACGCGACGGCATGCTCCAGATTGTCGATCCCGCAAGCTTGCAGGTGGTCGCGCGCGTTCCGGTGGGCAACGATCCGCATGAGGTGATTGCGTCCAGCGATGGCAAGACCGCTTACGTTTCGAACTATGGCTCCGGGGCCTACCACACGCTTGCGGTGGTCGATCTGATCCATCAAAGTGCATCGACCCCCATCGATCTTGGGGCGCTGCGCGGCCCGCATGGATTGACTTTCGCGGGCGGAAAAACCTTCTTCACCGCCGAAGGCGCGAAGGCCATCGGCAGCTACGATCCTGCCGCCAATCGCATCGATTGGATCCTCGGCACCGGCCAGAACCGGACCCACATGATCTACGTTTCGCCCGATATGAAGTGGATCGCGACCACCAATGTCAGCTCCGGCACGGTCAGCCTGATCGAGAAGGCGATGATCAATTCGGGGCCGGGCGGACCGCGCGAAGATTGGAACGAAACCGTGATTCGCGTCGGCAACGGTTCCGAGGGCTTTGATGTGACTCCGGATGGAAAAGAAATCTGGGTGGCGAATGCGCAGGATGGAACTGTGTCGATCATCGATGTTGGCGGCAAGCAGGTAACGCAGACGTTAGCGGCAAATGTGGCCGGAGCCAACCGGCTGAAATTTACTCCCGACGGAAAACTTGCGCTCATCTCTTCTTTGCGCGGACCCGATGTCACCGTCATCGCAACCGCGACGCGCAAGACTGTGAAGCGAATTCCGGTGGGTACTGGCGCGGCCGGCATTCAGATTCAACCCGACGGAGCCCGCGCTTTCGTGGCCTGCTCTCCCGACGGATATGTCGCCGTCATCGATTTGCATTCCATGGAAATCTCCGGTCGTATTCCGGCGGGTCGCGATCCCGATGGCCTCGCGTGGGCGACCCGCCATTAGACGGTTGCGGCTGCGTCTATTTTCGCCATTTGTTTTCCCCGCTGAAACTTTTACACGGCAGCGTGTGTTGTCGAGCGTTGTTGAGCCCTGGATTTTACCGCATTGATTTCGACCCTGCATGGGGATTGATCAGCCTACCATTATGAAAAAACGCCACTTCGATCCTTTCCCACCGCGCCCGACAGGCTTGGCACGGCAATTGCACTACAGGAATCGTTCACGCTAATTTGGAGGTGATTGCATGGCCGCTCCCAGTGATCCCGAATTTCTTCGCATGCTTCAGAAAGATATCGATTATTATGCCCAGGCCCTCGAGCGTTTCGAAAACATGATTCCAACCGTCAGCGCGCCTCTGCAGGATCAATGGAGACTGCAGGCCCAGGCCCGCAGAAACTTCGCTTTGGAACTCGATATTCTTTTGGAAAAGGCTCTCCTTGTGGCTGGCGTACGGGCGCCGCAGAATTCCAACAGGCTCACCTCGGATTTAGCGTCACGCTAGCCCGAGCGTTCATTCTCCCGTGGTTCTAGCCTCGCAGGCTTTAAAAGAAGAGGGCACGGCCTGCCGGTAGTGGCATCGGCTACACCTTATGCCACGGGTCGGCTCCCTGGAAACCGCCCTCTTCCATAAAAAATCCTATCCGGTAGAATAAGGGTTTTCACCGCAACTCTTGCCTCCTTCTAGCCACATCCTGTCTTCGCTGTTTGTCGCCTGGGCCACCCCCAAGGGAATCGGTCCCTATCTTCGCCAACATCTTTTAGATAAAACTTTCCAGGGTCTTTATCACACCGACGTATTTGATCGCGCGCTGCTAGTCCCTTATTTCATCGTGCTCATTCTGCTCGCGGCCTACGGCATGCACCGCTACGTGCTGGTGTATCTCTATTACAAGCACAAGAAAAATCGCACGACCGATCCCGCAGCCTGCTTCGAGGAACTGCCGCGCGTCACGGTGCAACTGCCCATCTTCAACGAGCAGTACGTGGTCGAACGCCTGCTCGAATCCATCTGCAAGCTGAAATATCCGCGCGCGAAGCTCGACATTCAAGTGCTCGACGACTCCACTGACGAAACCGTTGAGGTTGCGCGCAACCTGGTCGAGCGTTACGCCGCGCTGGGCAATCCCATCGGCTACCATCACCGCACCAACCGTCACGGCTACAAGGCGGGAGCGCTGGCCGAAGGCCTCAAAACCGCACGGGGCGAATTCGTCGCCATCTTCGACGCCGACTTTATTCCGCCCGAGGATTTTCTCTTGCGCACCGTCCATCACTTCACCGACCCCAAGATCGGCATGGTGCAGACGCGGTGGACGCACATCAACCGCAATTATTCTTTTCTCACCCAGGTGGAAGCGATTTTGCTCGACGGCCACTTCGTGCTCGAGCACTCCGGTCGTGCCCGCAGCGGGGTTTTCTTCAACTTCAACGGCACCGCCGGAGTCTGGCGCCGCGCCGCCATCGACCAGGCCGGCGGCTGGCAGCACGACACGCTCACCGAAGACACCGACCTCTCCTACCGCGCCCAGCTCAAGGGATGGAAATTTATTTATCTGCAGGATGTCGAGTGCCCCGCGGAATTGCCAGTAGAGATGACGGCGTTTAAAACCCAGCAGGCGCGCTGGGCCAAAGGACTGATCCAGACGGGAAAGAAAATTCTCCCGCGCGTGATGCGCAGCGACGCCCCCCTGCACACCAAGATCGAAGCCTGGTACCACTTGACCGCGAACCTTAGTTACCCGCTGATGATCGTGCTCTCGGTGCTGATGTTGCCGGCCATGATCATCCGGTTTTATCAGGGATGGTTTCAGATGCTCTTCATCGACCTGCCCCTGTTCATGGCGTCGACGTTTTCCATCTCAAGTTTTTATCTGGTCTCGCAGCGCGAACTTTTTCCCAAAAGCTGGCCGCGAGCGTTTTTGTATCTGCCATTCCTCATGGCCCTCGGAATCGGCTTGACCATCACCAACACCAAAGCCGTGATCGAAGCGCTCCTCGGCAAAGAGAGTGCCTTTGCCCGCACTCCCAAATACCGCGTGGAATCGAAAAAAGACAAAGTCGGTAGCACAAAATACCGCAAGCGCCTGGGCTGGATACCCTGGCTCGAACTCGGCATCGGCACCTACTTCGCGCTCACGGTTTTTTACGCGGTCGAAAACGAAAACTTCGTCACCATTCCATTCCTCCTGCTTTTCGTCGTGGGCTACTGGTACACCGGATTGATGTCTCTGCTGCAAGGCCGCTTCTCCGGAGTTGCACTCAGCGCCGACTCGCACACCAAGCCGTTTCCGGTCGGCGTTTGATCTTTCGGCGGTTCGCCATTCGCTTTCCTTCGCCACCGCGCTCGTTTACAATCCCCTCGCCAAAGTTTACCGGCTCCGTCACATCGTGTAGACTCCGCAGTGCCGAATCTGGTTCGAGGGAGGATCAATCGATGCTCCGCTTACGCAGGCTGTCTTGCCTTCTGGCTCTGGGATTTGTTCTCCCTGCGCTCCTCAGTTGCGGCTCCGCTCACGACTCCGGCGAGTACTTCGTTTTTGTCGCCGCCAACTTGCAGGTGCCCTACTGGCAGGCTGCGGGCGCCGGTTTCAAAAAAGCCGCCGGACAACTCAAAGTGCGCGCCGACTTCCTCGGCCCCAACACTTACGATCCGAAAGCCGAGAGCGATGCTCTCGATCAGGCGATCCAGCAAAAAGCCACCGGCATTTTAGTCGGCGTCACCGATCCCGGCGTGCTCAAAGCTGGCATCGAAAAGGCGATCGCGGCCGGAATCCCCGTCGTAACCGTCGATTCCGACGCGCCCGCCAGCAAGCGACTCTTCTTCATCGGTACCAACAACTATCAGGTGGGAATCACGGGAGGCCTGCGCCTGGCGCAGGAGTTGAAGGGTAAAGGCAACGTCGTCGTCTTTACCATGCCCGACCAGCACAACATGCAGGATCGCCTGCGCGGCTATCGCGATGCGCTGGCCCGCACGCCCGATATTCAGATCACGCGGGTCGTCGACATCCAGGGCGATCCGCGCATCGCCTTCGATACCACCACGCAGATTATCGGCAAAGAAAAAGATAAGGTCGACGCGTTTGTCTGCCTCGAAGCGCAATCGGGAAAAGAAGTGGCCGGAGTTCTAGGCAGTTACCACATTACCGGCAAGGTTGTGATGGCCATGGATACCGACCCCGAAACTCTGGCCTTGATTCAGAAAGGCGGCATCGCCGCCACCATCGCGCAGAAGCCTTACACCATGGCATTCGTTGGACTGCAGATGCTCGACAACTTGTATCACCACAAGCCGCCGGCGCTCGATACCGATTGGTCGAAGGACAGTTTTTCGCCCGTCCCTTCCTTCGTGGACACTGGCTCGGCGCTCATCGACAAGACCAATGTAGACTCGTACCTGCAGGAAAAACAGAGCGCAACCGGCACGCAGAAGTAGCTCAGGGGACTTCTACAGGATGCGAAGGCGGAAATATGATTTTGTTCCAGCGATTGGTCTATTCGCCATCAGCTTCTTGGCATTGTCCGCGAGCCATGTAGGTTTCGGGCTCGAGCGACAGCCTAACTTCGATTACCACCCTCGCCGCGAAGCGCTGGCGAAACGAGTTGCAGGCGTGATCGTTCTCTTCGCTCCCCTCGAGAGCGAAGGACCCAACGATCTTTACGGCTTCCGCCAGGAAGATAATTTTTATTATCTTTCGGGGCTGACCGAACCCGGCGCGGCGTTGCTGATTGCACCACCCACCGACGCTGAGGCCAAGGCCAATCCTCCTGCCCGTGCCTACACCGAAATTCTTTTTCTCCCGCCGCGCAATCTCACCCAGGAAAAATGGACAGGACCCAAGCTCGGTCCCGAAAATCCCGAAGCGCCGAAGCTCACTGGCTTCGATCGCGTGGAAGACATGTCCAAGTTGCCGGGAGAAGTCATGAAGCTGCTCTCCGGCCCGCACCCTTCCATCTACACCGACGTGGCTTCTCCGGATCAGACTTCAGCCAGCGCCGCGCCCTTGGCTTTTCTCCAGAACGTAAATTCGTTCCTGAAATTTCAGGATGTGAAGCCGATGATCGCAGAGTTGCGCACCTACAAAGACGCCGGCGAGGTTGCGCTCATTCGCAAGGCGGTCGACGCCTCGGTGGCCGCGCACTTCGCCGCCTTCGCCGCTGTGAAGCCCAACGTGAACGAACGTGAAGTTTCCGCGCTCATGCAGTATGAGTGGGGCAAGCGCGGCTGCGAGCGCCCCGCCTACGCGCCGATCGTGGGCTCCGGATATTTCTCCACCGTGCTGCACTACTCTGACGATGACAAAGTCATGAAGTCCGGTGACGTGGTCGTGATCGATGCCGCCGGAGAGTATTCCATGTACGCCTCCGACATCACGCGCACGCTGCCGGTCAGCGGACACTTCACCGCCCGCCAGCGCGAAATCTACGACATCGTTCTCGGCGCGCAACGGGCTGCCGAAGCCGCTTTCCACTCCGGCAAATCCACCATGAAACGCGACGTGGAAGGCTCGCTCTACAAAGTTGTCTTTGATTACATCAACTCTCACGGCAAAGATCTGCACGGCGATCCGCTGGGTAAGTATTTCATTCATGGTCTGGGGCACTCCGTCGGCCTCAACGTTCACGATGCCAGCGATCCCGAAGCACCGCTGGGTCCGGGCCAGGTTTTCACCATCGAGCCGGGAGTTTATATCCCGGAAGAAAATCTCGGAGTCCGCATCGAAGACGATTACTGGGTCGACCCGCAGGGCAAACTAGTCAAGCTAAGCGCGGCGCTGCCTTCGAAGGCGGAAGACGTGGAAAGATTCATGGCGGGTACGGGGAAATGACGGCGGAAGAATACAGGTCGGCCCATTACAACCGCTGCTGAAGCAATCGCTGCCTTACATCTTCATCAACGGAGAATCGCTCGGCAGGATTTCTCGCGAAACGTCCCTCGAGTTCATACGCCTGCTTCTCGAGCGGTATCTCTTCGTAGGAGCCGCCGCTGAGGAAGCCACGGACATAACGCTCTGCGAATCCCTGCCGGCCGAGATGACTGTACTGCACGGCGTGCACCAGTTCGTGAAAAAGCAGAGAAAGAGTCAGCGTTTCGATATGCACGACCACATCCTGAAAGGTGATGCCGGCCATGGCCGAAAACGCGGGAGCGTTCGTGATCCCTAGACTTGGCAGCTGACCGTAAAAAGGAGGGTCGTCCGCGCGTCCCCGCACCACTCTTACTTTGGCGAACAATTTCGCGGGAAAGAAGGACCGCAAGGCGGCTTGGTGGAGCGGTGCAACCGGCTCGGCCTTGTCACGGAAGCTGGCGCGCTGTTCGGAGATATACGTCGCGACCGCACTCGCAAGATTCCGGATCTGTGCTTCGGACAACTTCGGAGACGGCATCACGTTTCTACGAAATATATTCCCGAATATAGTCATCCTGCGTTTGCGCCAGCGCCTGCAAATCGCCGTCAAAAATAACTTTGCCGTCGCGCAGAATCAGAAAGCTCATCGGCACTTCGCAGTGTTGCCCGGGCGGGAGCTTCACCATGCCGTTGCTTTTCGTGTCCCACTGATGCGTGGCCATGGTGAAGGCATCCTGCAGTCGGTGCGTCACCAGCAGAGCGCTGGTCTTGTAGACGTCGCGCTGCTTCACGATCAACTCGATGATGGTGTTGGAGGTCACGGGGTCCAGGCCGCCGGTCGGCGAATCGTAAAGCAGCACCTCCGGCTGCGTAATCAGCGCCCGCGCAATGGCGACGCGCCGCCGCATGCCGCCCGAAAGCTCCGAAGGATAGAGACTGACCGTGTGCTCGAGTTCCACGAAGCGCAACACTTCGCGAACCCGGCGGTCGATGTCATCGTCGTAAATGCCGTGCTCTTCGGTCAGCCGGTAAGCCACGTTCTCGGCTACGGTAAGAGAATCGAAGAGCGCGCTCTCCTGAAAAATCATTCCAATCTTGTCGCGCAGCTTGAACAACTCCTCCTCCCGCATTTCGGTGACGTCCTGCCCCAGCACGATGATCCGCCCCGAGTCGGGCTTGATCAATCCCATGACGAGTTTAAGAATCAGGCTTTTTCCCGAGCCCGCGACTCCGAATAAAGCCTTGGTTTCTCCGCGCGCCAAGCGAAAAGAGATTCCGCGCAGCACTTGGTTTTCGCCAAACGACAGGGCTACGTCTTCGAACACGATGACGGATGTGGATTCGTCTTTCGTGGGCAGCGCGGCGGAATCGAGCGGCAGGGTTGGCGCGGACATGAAATTAGTTGTAGGAGAGCGTAGCCATCAAAAATCGTGTAATGATTAAGTCGAACATCAGGATGAGCACCGACGCCGCGACCACCGCCTGCGTTGTAGCGCGGCCCACACCCTGCGTTCCGCCGCGCGCGTTCATCCCGTAAAAGCACCCAATCGTTGAGATGATGAAACCGAAAAGAATCGGCTTGATCAGCCCCATGAACACGTCCTGAAACACCAGCGTCTCCCAGGCGTTCGACCAGTACTGGCGGGCGTCGAGGCGCAGCAACAGTTTGGCGATGAACAAGCCGCCGGTCAGGCCGACCAAATCCGAAATGATCGTCAGGAAAAAAAGCATGAATACCGAAGCGGTCACGCGCGGCGTGACCAACTTTTTCATGGGATCGGTGCCCAGCGCGCGCATGGCGTCGATCTGTTCGGTTACCACCATCGAGCCCAATTCGCTGGCCATGCCGGAGGAGTTGCGCCCCGCCACCATCAGGCTGGTCAGCACCGGGCCCAGCTCGCGCACCATCGAGGTCGAGACCAGTTGCCCGACCAGAGTGATGGAACCGAAACGCTCCAGCGTATTCGAAGCCTGCAGCGCCAGCACGGCTCCGGTGAAGAAACCGGTGAGCACGACGATGGGCAGCGAACCCACGCCGATTGTGTCGGCTTGCTGCACCATGTCGGCGAAGTACAGCGGCTTGCGAAACAAGTTGGCGACGGCCTGCCCGCAGAACAAAACATAATCCTGAACGGTCAGGACTTTTACTTTGGCGAGATCGGTGGGCGAAATGAGTTCCATGCGGTCCGGGGGAGGCAGGACTCAGCCTGCGTCCAACTGGCACAGCAACTATAGCAAACGCGCAAACATGGAACCATTGGCTGGGCAAATATCACCGCGCTAGCCCCTCGGCCGATCTTTGTTTGTATTCTTCGGGCATGTTGGCGACATGATTCTGGCGGGTAGTGTCTTGATTTCAGCTTTGGTTTTCTTCGCTTATCCGATGAGTCCAACCACCAGGAACAAAAGGGGAATCGATAACTGCGAATGGATTCAGATTGGCCGGGCGTTGTACGATTCTTGCATCGATCCCGCCGATTACCGCGGATCGAGCGCCTAAAGGAAAGCTTCTGCTACCCTCGCGACTTCTTCTTAATCTCAATATTCAGCCGGCGGATTTTCTGATTCAGCGTCGAGAGCGGCACCTTGAAGTGTTCGGCGGCCTCGGTCTGATTCCAGTTGCAACGCTCCAACATGTCGATGATGACGCGCCGCTCCACGTCCTCCACAATTTCAAAGAGCGAGGCGTCGGAAGGTTGATCATGCAGAGTGAAAGACGAGCCCCGGCCGAGCAGATTGTCGGGCAGCAAATCAATCCCGATTTCCGTGCCGGACGACAGCACCACAGCGCGTTCGATCACGTTTTCCAGTTCGCGCACGTTGCCCGGCCAGGCATAGGACATCAAAGGCCGTAACGCCTCGGGTGTGATGCGCCGCGCCGGGCGGTCGTTTTCTTCGGCATATCGCTTAAGGAAGAATTCCACCAGCAGGGGAATATCCTCGCGGCGCTGGCGCAGCGGAGGAAGCTCGATCGTGATCACGTTCAGGCGGTAAAACAAATCTTCGCGGAAGCGGCCCTCGCGCACCGCCTGCCGCAAGTCCACGTTCGTGGCCGCGATGATGCGAACGTCGACTTGAATCTCCTGCACGCCGCCAAGGTGCATGAAACGGCGATCCTGCAGCACGCGCAAAATCTTGGCCTGCGTGTCCAGGCCCATGGTGGCGATTTCGTCGAGAAAGAGCGTGCCCCGGTCTGCCATCTCGAACAGGCCTTTTTTCGAGGCGATGGCGCTGGTGAACGCGCCTTTAACGTGGCCGAAGAGGGTAGACTCCAGCAGATCGCTCGGCATGGACCCGGTATTCACCGGTACGAACGGCCGGTCGCGGCGCGGCGAATTCAGGTGCAAGGCTTTGGCGATCACTTCTTTGCCGGTGCCGCTTTCGCCCTGCAAAAGCACGGTGGAACGGCTATTGGCGACCTGCGCGACCAGGTCGAAGATTTTGAGCATCGGCTCGCTCTTGCCGACGATGTTCTCAAAGTTATAGCGCTGCTTCAGGGCGCGCTTGAGCTGAACGTTCTCTTCCGCCGCCCGCCGCCACCCTATGGCGGCGCGCACGTCGGCCAGAAGCTTTTCGTTGTCCCAGGGCTTCTGGACGAAATTCGCCGCTCCGGCCTGCATGGCGTGCACCGCATTCTCCACCGTGCCGTAGGCCGTGATCATGATCACCGGCAACCCGGTTTCGTGGGAGCGAATCTCCGCCAGAATTTCCATGCCATTGCGCCCGGGCAAGGCCAGGTCAAGCAGGATTAAATCGAAAGGGTGCTCGCCGATGCGCTGCAGGCCGGCTTCTCCGTCGGCAGCCGTTTCCACCGCAAAGCCTTCCATCTCCAGCAGAGTCTGCAACGATTCGCGAATCTCGGCCTCATCGTCGATGATGAGCACCGCGCCCGCCAGCCCATGATTGCCATTCATCGGCGTGTTTGCGATGGCCGCCGCGTCAGGCATGGCAGGCCTCGAGCGTGCTCCATCGAAATGAGAACGGCTTAGGCATGAATCGTCTTCCGGCTCAGAGGAAAGTCCAGGGTAAAAGTTGTGCCCGCGCCGGGACTGCTTTCCACGCGAATTTTCCCCGCGTGTTCCTGAATGATGCCGTAGGTCACGGCCAGGCCGAGTCCAGTGCCGCGGCTCTGGCCTTCCCGCGGCGAAGTCTTGGTGGTGAAGAACGGATCGTAGATGCGCTGAATGTGCTCCGGCGCAATGCCCGATCCCGTATCGGAGACGTGAACGCTGACGCTGTCTCCGTTGAGCGTGGCGACGCGCAGCTTGCCGCCGCCCGGCATGGCGTCTTTCGCGTTGAGAAACAAATTCAAGAACACCTGCTGCAATCGGCCCGGATTGCCTTGAATCGCCGGCAACTTGGGTTCGAATTCATGCTCGACTTCCACCTTCGCGACCTTGAACTGATGTTCGAGCAAGGCCAGAGTATCGGCGATTACCTTGTTCACATCCACGTCGCCGACTTCGCTGCCGCTGGTGCGCGAAAAATTCAGCAGATTATTTACGATCTCCGAGGCGCGGAAAGTCTGCCGCGTGATCTTCTCGAGCAACCCCGATTTCTGCGGATCACCCTGCAACTGCTTGCCCAGCATCTGCGTGTAAGAAGAGATCACCGCCAGCGGAGTGTTCACTTCATGGGCAACGCCCGCCGCCAGCAATCCGATCGACGACAGCTTATCCGCCTGCGAAAGCTGGGCTTCGAGATCGACGCGCTCGGTAATGTCGTCCATGATCAGCAGCCGCCCGATCACTTCGAACTTGCGCGTGACCAGCGGCGCCAGAGCGATATTCAGAGTGCGCTCTTCGCCGGCCGGCGTCTTCAGCCGGAACTTATACAGGTTGCGAATGCCCGGCTCCCGCCGCATGTGGTCGAATTCTTCGACGAACTCCGCCGGAAAAATCGCCTTCAGGGGCTGGGTCAGAGTCTGCCAGCGCGGCAGCGCATACATCACTTCCATCTGCGCGTTCCAGCTCTCGATGCGGTCTTCCATATCGAGCGCCATCACGCCCACGTTGATCGATTCCACGATGTTTTCGTTGAAATCTTTCAGGCGCTCATACTCGGCGGCCTTCTTTTGCAAGGACGCGTAAAGCTGTCCATTCTGAATGGCGATGCCGAGATACCCGCCCAGAGTTTCGAGCAACTCCATGTCTTCGCTGGAAAGGAAATCTCCCTGCGCGGTCTTGCCCAGACCCAGCACCGCAACGGTTTTCTGCTGCGCGTGGCACGGGATGTAGTAATTCAGATCGAGTCGCGCAATCGCCGCCTGCGCCGTAGGAGTTTCCCGCGGCACCAGGTGCGTATTCTCAAAGAAAAGATGGCCGCCCTGTTCCGGGCGCGGAGCGGTCAGAAAAGAAAGATCCACATTCCCGGGAGCTGCCAGCCCGAAAGATTTAACCAGCCCAAATTGCTCGGCATCGCTGCCCGCCAGAAAGATCGCCATGCGATCGACGCCCAGAGTGTGCGAGAGCCGATCCATCAGCGACGAGAGCATCGCGTTCAAGTCGGTTTCGGAACTCAGCTCGCGGCCAAACTCCAGCAGCGTTCGGCGATAGTCATAGCGCGTGCGATAAAAAAATTGGTCGATGCGATCCTGAATCCACTTGCGCACGGGATCGAAGAGCAGCGCCGTGACCACCACGGCCAGAATCAATCCGATGGGGCCGCTGCCGGGCTGCCGCATGTGCACCAGTTCAGCCACGCCCGCCACCAGAGCGAAATAGAGACCCACCACGATCGCGGCGGCCAGGGTATAAACCACGCCGCGCTTGAAGATGAGGTCTACATCCATCAGCCGGTAACGGAAAATCGCGTATCCGAAGGTGAGCGGGAGCAGCGCCAGCGACAGCGCCGAAACCTTCATCGCCGCCCCCGGCATCGAGCCCATCAGGTACGGCACCACATAAAAGATCGTGTAAGGAATGACGGCCAGAATGGTGCCGCGCGTCACCCACTTCAACTGCTGCCGCAGGATGGTCGTGCTCGCGTGCCGGTAGCTGTACCAGAGCAAGGTTGCCGCCGCCAGAAAGAACAGCGAACCGTAGGACATCTCCATGCGATCGAGGTTCCAGCGCAGCCGCTCGCTGGCCTGCAGCGAGCGCATGGCGATGACGTGGGTCGCCAACAGAATCGCCCCCGGCACGTAAACCAGTGCCAGCAGCCAGGGATGCCTGCGCACCGTCAGCCGCTTTTCCGGGAAGGTTAGAACGAAGTGCAGAAACAGCGCCGGCTGCAAAATGCCGGCGGCGATATTGCCCCAATAAATCGTCCAGTCGAAATCGTTGAGCTTGCCCGTGTATTTGAACGAATAGGCGATGAACGACACCAGGCAGAAAATATAAAAGTGCGTGGAGCCGGGCGCGGTCCAGCGCCGCAGCAGCACATACAAGCCGATGCCCAGATAAATCAGCGCAATCAGCCGCAGCCAGTTATTCAGAGATCGCTCGGCCGGAACCAGGATCACGCTGGAATCGAGAGCCACCGACTGCCGCAGCAGGGAATACGCCGCCTTCGACCACACGCCGGTGCGATAGAGCTGGCGCTCCAGCCCCGACATGTTCTGCACTTCCTGGCCGTTGATGGAAATTAACTGGTCGCCTGCCTTGATTCCGCTTTTGGCACCCGGCCCGCCCGGTTCGACCCGATCCGCGGTAAGCCGGCCCCCATGCTCGACCCACCACACGCCGTCGTCGGGAACGGCAAATTTCACCTCGGAATCGAAATTGAAGCCCGCGAAGACGACGGCAGCCACCGTCAGCAGGAACAACAAAACCGCAACCGAACGTACTTGGCTATCCCGATTCATGGGTTGGAGCGACACCCCCACGGGTGGGCTGGCGAGCCGCGAGTCGACCTCGGCCGACGTCTCATTTCTAATGAGCAACTTCGCTGCCATGTCGGTTCCAGTTACGGGACTGCTAAGTGCCGCGTCTAAAGCAACTTCCGAGATTATAGATGGATTCCTGAAGGCCAACTACGGCTTTTTGGAGCTTTCTGTGAAATTGCGTATCTGGCTGGACCCGAAGAGGTTAACCCGAACGGTGGAAGCCCGGCACAAAAGCCAAGGTTTGGGCCGGGATGTTCACGGGGTCGAAGTATCCGCGAGCACAAAACACAAAAGGACACGAATGCAGACGAAGGTAGCCCGGGGAAAAGGGGCCTTCGATGCTTTCGTGTCCTCGTGGAGGAAAATCTACCTGCTCGCCCCTCCAGCGCCGGTCTAACTCGGCCAGGCTGCCATGGGCTGGGCCTGCGCCGGCCCCAGGCTGGTGCGAATCACGTTCAGCAGTTCTTCATTGTCGGCGGGCTTCTGGAAGAAGGCCGTTGCCCCCGCCCGCAAAGCTCGTTGCTCATTGGCCTGGGGGTCGCGGGCGCTGAGCACGATCACCGGAATGCCGGAGAGCACGTCGATCTTCTGCAGCCGGTCGAGCACCACGAACCCATCTCCAACCGGCAGCCCCAAATCCAGAATAATCAGGTTGGGCCGCTCCTTCTGCGCCGTAGCGATCGCCGAGTAGCCATCGGAGGCATAGCTCACTTCATAATTGTTGGCTCGCAGGCGCAGACGCAAAGCTTTCACCAGATCGGGATCGTCGTCGACTACGAGAATTTTTGTCTGTGGCATGTTTGTTCTCCTTTGTTTTATTGCGTTGAAAGTCAATTCGAGGGTTGCCCGCCCTTGCCGGCGTGCAACTGTTTTCGCTCCATGTTGCTCATCACCATATGGGTCACCGCGTCGGCCAGAGCTTGAACCTGATGCTCCAGGGAGTCGTCGGGCCCGGCCGCCGGCAAATCGATGGCAGCCGCCATGATGGTGAGGCCGCATTTGGCTTTAAGCTCGGGCACACGCTCCAATTGTTCGCAAATCCGTGTGGTCATCACCTTCGATTGCGCCAGGTCGGTGGCCGCCAACACAAAAAAAGTCTCGGCGGCTCCCGATGCGCCGATCGGAGGCAGAACCAGATCTTTGTCGAGATAAACGCAACGCCGCAGGGTATCGAGAGCCTGCTGCCAGGTCTCCTTCCAGTTGCCGCGTTGCGGGCTGGAGAGCGGCGTCAGTTCAATCCGCACCAGAACGAATGCCGGGCGCAGCCGGTCCTGGTAGATGGCGACTGGCTTGAGCAGCTTGGCCAAGGAATAAATCGGCAGGGTAAAGCTGAAGGTCGTGCCCTGGCCGGGTTCGCTGGCCACCCAGATGCGCCCTTGATGCAGGCGGACGATTTCGCGGCAGATAAATAAACCGAGTCCCAGGCCGGAGCGATTGTTGTCCACCGATTCCGGATCCTGATAGAGGCGCTCAAAGATCAAATTTTTGGCCTCGGGACCGATGCCGCGCCCGGTATCGCTCACCGAAATGTAGACGTTGCCAGGGTCGGCGTCCACCATGGTGGCCTGCAGCATGATGGAGCCCTCGGCGGGCGTGAATTTGATCGCATTATCCACCAGGTTGATGAGCACCTCGAGCACGCGATCGGGGTCGGCGAGCACCAGCGGCAATCTCTGGTCGACTCCGATTTCAAGGCCGATCTTTTTTTCGTCGGCGGTCGGCCGCATCATGGCCGCGGTCTGCTGCACGATTTCGCCCAGCGCAATGCAGCGCGGCTCGATGTTCATCTTTCCGCTCTCGGCGCGGGTGGCTTCGAGCAGGTCGCGGATCATGGCGTGCAGCTGATTCACGCTCTTTAGAACGGTTTTCAGATGATCGGCCTGGTCCGGCAACATGGGGCCGGCCAATCCATCCAACAGGATGCTCACGTACTGGTGAATGCAGGTCAGGGGCGTGCGCAGCTCGTGCGATACATGCGATAAAAACTGGTTCTTGAACTCCAGTTGCTTCTTCTGCGTAATTTCGAGCGCCCGCAGCAATCCCTGGCGCTCCACCGCGTAGCGGATCGCCCGCTCCAATTGCCGGCCGGAAAGACTGTTCTTGATCAGGTAATCCTGCACGCCCTGGTGCACGGCCTTGGTGGCCAGCTCTTCGTCGTCCATACCGGAAAGCACCACCACCGGAATGTTGGGCGAGTGCTCGATGACCCGGCGAAAGGTCTCCGAACCGTGGCTGTCGGGCAGGTTCAGATCGAGAAGCACCACGCCCGGAGGATCGCTGGTCATGGACGCGAGGCCGTCGGAGAGGCGATTGACGCAGTGGACTTTCACCCCCTTCTGCGCTTCCATCAGGCGAAGGCGAACCAGGTCCATATCTCCCGGATTGTCTTCAATCACCAGCACATTCATGTTTGGCGTCATTCACTCTCCTCGGGGCGGCGCGATCACCAGGCCGAACCAGAATTCTTCGATCAATTTGATGGCGGAAAAAAAATCAATCAGATTTCCCGGCTTGCTGACGTAGCAATTGGCGCCCAGCTCATAACTGCGAGCTATATCACGCCCTAGTTTCGATGTGCTGAACACGATCACCGGGATGCAGCGCAGCTCTGGATCGGTCTTCATCGCGGCCAACACTGCCTTGCCGTCTTTCTTGGGAAGATTCAAATCCAGCAGCACCAGCCCGGGCCGCATCGTGTTCAGGTATTGTTCGCGGTGGTTCAAGAAGGCCAGCGCTTCTTCGCCATCTTCGACGCTGCTGATCTGGACGCTATACTTGCTTCCCGACAGAGCTTCGCGGGCTAGAACGATATCGGCCGGATTGTCGTCCACGATGAGCAATTCAGGATGTATGCCTATACCCACGCTCATGCCGGGGCTCCTACTTTCTCGCCGAGCGCGGGCTCGCTCGACTCGTGTTTTTCCCCGTCGCGCGCCTGCGCGGCAGGCTCGCCGGAGTCGCCCAGAGGCAGGGTGAATTTGAAGGTGGAACCACGCTCCGGCTGCGACTCCACCCAGATCTTTCCTCCCTGGCGCTCGATGATCCTCTTGCAGATCGCCAGGCCGATGCCGTTGCCGGGATATTCCGTGCGGGCGTGCAGGCGCTGAAAGACCACGAAAATGTTCTCCATGTGCTCGGCCGCGATGCCGATCCCGTTATCGCTCACCGCGAACTGCCAATGCTGCCCGCTTTTCTCCGCCTGAACCGAAACCACCGGGGCATCCTTCCCGCGAAACTTGATGGCATTGCCGATCAGGTTCTGGAACAGCTGCGTCAATTGCGTGCGGTCCCCCCACAGCGTGGGCAGGTCGCCGTGGGTTAAGGTCGCGCCGCTTTCTTGCATGCTCGAAGTCAAAGTCTGCCGGACCTCTTCGATCACGGCATTGCAATCGACCTTCGCGAGACCGCTGCCATTCCTTCCCACCCGCGAGAACGCCAGCAAATCCTGAATCAGCACCTGCATCCGCAGCGCGCCTTCGCTGGCGTAGCCGATGAACTTGTCCGCGTTTTCGTCCAGCTTGCCGCGATATCTTTCGCCCAGCAGTTGGGTGTAGGCCGTCACCATGCGCAGCGGCTCCTGCAAGTCGTGCGATGCCACATATGCGAACTGCTCCAGGTCGGCGTTCGAGCGCGCCAGCTCATCTACTTTCCGCGCCAAATCTTCTTCTGCCTGGCGCCGCAACAGCCGCTCCCGTCTTTCGTGCAGAGCCCGCCGGATCGACTCCGGCAGCCTCGCCAGCGTATCTTTCAGCACGTAATCCGTAGCCCCGCGCTTGATGCACTCCACCGCCGTCACGTCCCCCAGCGCGCCCGAAACCAAAATCAGCGGCACATCCATCCCCTCCCGCTTCAGCACATTCAACGCTTCCATGCCCTTCCAGTTGGGCAGGTTGTAATCCGCCAGCACGATCTCCGGGTTATGCGTGTGCAGCGCCAGCTTGAACGCGGCTTCGTCCTGCACCACCAGCGCGCTCACCTCGAAATCCTGCCGCAAAGCTCGCAGCACCAGCTGCGCGTCGAGCTGGTTATCTTCCACCAGCAGGGCGCGTAATTTCGCTTTGGCCTTGGGCGCGTCCAGCGCCCCCAGCTTAGTTCCGGCGCTGCTCATTTTCCCTGCTTGGCCGCAAGCGGCGTCTCGTTCTTGAGGTTGTCGGCTGCGTGGTTGACCGGGGGCTGATTCACCATCAGCCAGTACATTCCCAGCAGCTTCACGACTTTGCGGAACTCGTCGAAGTCCACCGGCTTCTGCAGATAGCTGTTCACGCCCAGGTCGTAACTCAAGAACCGGTCCCGCTCTTCCTTCGAAGAAGTCATCATCACGACCGGTATGGTCTTGGTCCGTGCATCGCTCTTAATCTCCTTGAGCACTTGCAACCCATCGAGTTTTGGCAGCTTCAGATCGAGCAAAACGATCTTCGGAGGCAGCTCGAACGAACGCTCCCCATGGGGCCCTCGGCAGAACAAGAAATCCAAAGCCTCCTCCCCATCCCGTGCGACAAAAATGCTGTTGGCGAGATGCTCCGCGCGCAAGGCATGCAAAGTCAGATCCACGTCCTCCTGACTATCATCGACCAAGAGAATATCTACTTGAGCGTCCTTCATTCTCCATCTCCTGCCGCAGCTGCGGCCTTGCTCCCGGGTTCCTTTGCATTGAGTGCTTTAGCTTCGCTTCTTAGAACATCCTCAGCTTTGAGGTGAGACCCTTTCACCGGCTCCAACGTGAGGAAGAAGGCAGCGCCCTTGTCCAGCTCCGCCTCCGCCCACACCCGCCCTCCGTGCTTGTGCACGATGCGCTGCACCGTGGCCAGCCCCACCCCGGTGCCTTCGAAATCCTCGATGCGATGCAGCCTCTGGAACACGCCAAACAGCTTGTCGCTGTATTTCATGTTGAAGCCCACTCCGTTGTCGCGGACGAAGACCGCCGCCTGCCCGCCCACCGGCTCGATCCCGATCTCGATCACCGCCCGCTCCCGCGGCCGGGTAAACTTCAGTGCATTGGCGATCAGGTTCTGGAAAACCTGCTTCATCAGAATGGGATCGCACTCCACCGCCGGCAGCTCCGCGACCTTCCACGTCACCACCCGGCCCTGCACCTCCGGCTGCAGCAGCGAGATCACCTCTTCGATCAAGGCATTCAGAGGGGTGCTCTGCAGCTTGAGCGCATGCCGCCCCACCCGCGCCAGATTCAACAGCTCATCCACCAGCTGTCCCATGCGCCGCGTGCCCTCTTCAATACGCTCCAGATGCCGCACCGCCTCCGGTGCCAGGGTGGGTCCAAAGTCCTCGATCAAAATCTTGGAGAAGCCGCCGATATGCCGCAAGGGCGCCCGCAGATCGTGCGATACCGAATAGGCAAACGCCTCCAATTCGTGGTTTGCAGTAGCCAGCTCGGCCGTGCGCTGCAGGACCTTTTCTTCCAGTTCCTCATTAAGCTGGCGGATTTCCCGCTCGTCATTTTTCCTCTGGCTGATGTCGCGGAAAGCGACCACGCCCCCCCGCAGCGATCCATCCGCGCTTTTTAAGGGACTCCCGCTGATCTCGATCCAGACCCCATGTTCCAGGGCCGGGTTGCGTACAAACATCTCGGCCGTGCTGACCTCGCCCCGAAGGGCGCGCGTCAGGGGATTTTGTTCAATGGGAAAGGCAGTGACGGCGTCGGGCAAATAAACGCCATAGTGCGTGTGCCATTCTGCGGGGGGAACGTCCTCCGCGCCCATACCCACGATCCTCGTGGCTGCGGGATTCCACAGGATGAATCTCCCCGTCTCATCGGCGGCAACCAGCCCCTCCTGCATGCTGTCCAGAACCGACTGCAGCATCAGCGTCTGGATCTCCAGGGCCTGCCGCGAGCGCGCTAGCTCTATCGCCTGCCGCGAGAGTTCCTCCGCCTGCCCCTCCAGCCGCCTTTCGGCCAATTTGAGGTCGCTGATGTCGGTGTTGGTGCCAAACCAGCGCACCACCCGGCCGTCTGCGTCCCGCAAGGGCCGGATGCGAGTCAGAAAGGTGCCAAACCTGCCATCGGCCCGGCGCAGCGGAAACTCCATCTCGAACGGCGTGCCGGCGGCGATCGCCGCCTTCCACCTTTCTGTAACCTCGGGCAATACCGTGGGGTCGTGCACGCTCTCCCAGCCCCAGCCTTGCATCTGTTCGAAAGTCGTTCCCGTGTATTCGTACCAGCGCTGGTTGTACCAAAAGATGTTTCCGTCGGCTTCCGCCATCCAGGCCAGTTGCGGGATGCCATTGGCCATCGCCTGAAACCGCTCTTCGCTGTCGCGCAGCGCCTTCTCCGCCTGTTTGCGCGCCGTGATTTCTTCCGCGAAGATCACGATGCCCGCGATGACGCCGGTCCGGTCGTACCATGGCCGCACTTCCCAGCGTATCCACTGCGTGCTGCCGTCAATCCGGTCAAAGCGGTCGTCTTCTCCCCGCAACACCTCGCCCGCCAGCCCGCGGCGATGAATTTCCTTCCAACGCTCGGGAATCTCGGGAAATATTTCGTAGTGCGACACTCCGCGCAGATCGCGACTCTCCAAGCCATAGTCCGTTTGCCAGCGGCGGCTCCAGTGCAGGTAGTGCATCTCCCGGTCAAACATCGCCAATGCCGCCGGCGCATGCTCCACGAACAGCCGGAAGCGGTCCTCACTCTCGCGCATCGCGTCCCGCGCCTTCTTCATGTCGTCAATGTCGGTGCAGGTCCCGAACCACTTGACGATGCCGCCGGCGTTATCTCGAACCGGTTCTCCCCGCATGAGAAACCAGCGGTAAGAGCCGTCGGCAGCCTGCAGCCGGCTTTCGACGCTGTAGGTGCCGCCAGTCGCAGTCGCCTGGTTCCAGGCGTCCCAGGCAGCTTGCTTGTCGTCTGGGTGGAAGGGAGTGTTCCATCCTTTTCCGAGGCTTTGCTCTGGGGTCAGGCCGGTGTACCGGTACCAGCGATCGTTGAAGTAAGTGTTCAGGCCTTCGTTGGTGCATATCCACACAAACTGTGGCGCCAGATTGACCACCGCGGCGAAATTGGTTTCGCTTTCGCGCAACGCATCTTCCGCCTTCTTCCGCGCCGTGATGTCGATGTTGGTCTCCAGAATGCGGATCGGCTGCCCCTGGCTGTCGCGATGCAATACCCACGTGCTGGAGACGACAACGACGCTGCCATCCCGCCGGGTATGGATCAGCTCGCCCTCCCACATTCCCATCTCAAACAGCTTTTTCTCTACCACCTCCAAAGGTTCGGGGAACTTGGTGTGGAATAAATCGTGAGAAACGATGCCCACTGCCTCCTGGCGGCTGAAACCATAGAGTTTCTCCGCCCCTTTGGGCCAGTACACCACTCGGCCCTGCATGTCGCGCACAAATACCTGAGCCGAATCCATGATCTGCGCCTGCTCGCGGAGCGCCGCTTCGGTCCGCTTGCGCTCGGTAATGTCGTTGAAAAGTGCGGCCACCCTTCGTTCGTCGGGATCGCCCACGCGGAACGCGTAAACATCAAACCAGCGCCCCAATTCCCCCACAAAGTTCTCGAAGCGCGCGGGTTCGCCGGTTAACGCGATCTTGCCGTAGATCTGGAACCAAGAGTCTTCGTGCTGCGGCGCAATCTCACGCATTCTTTTTCCCACCCCGTCGACAATCCCGGCATGCTTCTCGAACGCAGGATTGACCTCCAGAAAGCGGTAGTCCTCCGCTTCGTTAGCCTCGTTAAAGAGAACCTCAATGGTGCAGAAACCCTCGTCCATCGAATTCCACAGCGTGCGATAGTTTTCTTCGGACTTGCGCAGCGTCCGTTCCACCTGTTTGCGCCCGGTAATGTCGCGGGCAATCTTGGAGGCGCCCACAATCCGGCCCGTGGGATCGCGAATCGGCGAGATCGTGACCGAGACGTCGATCTTCCTCCCGTCTTTTCTCACCCGCACGGTTTCAAAGTGCTCCACGCTCTCGCCCCACCCGACGCGCCCCAGAATGTCGGCCTCTTCACTCACCCGCTCCGGTGGGAACAGCATCAGCATGTGCTTGCCCACGGCCTCCGCGGCGGTGTAGCCGAAGACCTTCTCCGCCCCGCGATTCCACGCACTGATGATTCCCTGCAGATCCTTGCTGATAATGGCGTCGTCGGAGAAATCCACCACCGCGGCCATGTGTTCGCGTAGCGCCTCCACCCGCACCCGCTCCGTGATGTCTCGCAGAATCACGGTGAACAGATTCCTGCCCGCCGCGCTGATGTGGGAGATGGAGGCCTCGATGCGGAACTCTTCGCCATCGGCGCGCACTCCCCAGAGCGCACCTAACGTGCCCATGGCCCGGGCCGTGACCCCCTTCTCGGCAAACTCCTTCATGTGCCCGCCGTGCGCCCCGTGGAAGCGCTGCGGAATAAAGCGCGTGATCGACTGTCCCAGGGCTTCGGCCGCGGTGCAGCGGAACACTTTTTCGGCAGCCTCGTTGAATACCAGAATGTGCTGCTCGTCGTCCGTGGTGATAATCGCATCCATGGCGGAGGCGATGATTCCCGTCATCCGCGCCTGGGCCTCGCGCAGGGACTGCTCGGCCTGCACCCGCTCGGTGACGTCCCGCAAAATCACGGTAAACAGTTTCTTGCCGCCCGTGACCACTTGCGAGATCGAGGCTTCGATCTGAAATTCCTGGCCATCGGCCCGCGCCGCCCACAGGGCATCCTTCGATCCCATGGCCCGGCTGGTCACGCCGGTGTCGCCGAACCTCTGGATGTGCCCGGCGTGGGCGCTATGGAAGCGTTGCGGAATGAAGCGGGTGATGGGCTGGCCCAGCGCTTCGGCACCGGTGCAGCGGAACATCTTCTCCGCGGCGGCGTTGAACATCACGATGTTCTGTTGTTCATCCACCGTGAGGATCGCGTCCATCGCCGACTGAATCACCCCAGCCAGGCGGCCTTCGCTCTCGCCCAAGGCCGCGGTGCGCTGGGCCACGCGCCGCTCCAGTTCGGCATTCAGGGAGTTCACCTGGGCTCGGGCCCTTGCCCCGATGGCGACCTCCCGGTTGACGGCCGCGCCCGCGATCGCGAGGAATACCGCCCCCAGAAACGATCCCAATGCGATAATGTTGGCGCTGAACTGCCGCGCCGCGCGGGCTTGCACGTTCCGCCGTTGCAGCAGGTGCTCTTCCACGGTCTCCATCTGCGCCACCGTGGCCCGCGCCTCATCCGTGAGCCGCTTGCCCGGCTCGAGGTGGGCCTCCGTTGGGACTTCCCGGGTGCGTTCTCGCAGGATCACCAGATCCAGGCCGGCCTTGATCCTGGCGTCCGCTTGTTTTTGCAATAGGTCCAGCCGTTGTTGCTGGCCGGGATTGTCGGCGGTTAGGCGGCGCAAGGTCTTAAGATCCTGCTCAACGGCGGCTTCTCCTTTTTCATAAGGCTCAAGGAAGGGCTCGTCTCCGGTCATGGCAAAACCGCGCGCCCCCGTTTCCACATCGACCAGATGCCTGAGCGTAGCCTCCAGCATGGTCAACACTTCATGGGTGTGAGCCACCTGATCGGCGTCCTCTGTTGCCTGCTGCGAGTTGTGCCAGGAAAGAAAGCCGAGAAGCGTGGTCAGGAAGATGGCCACGCCGAATCCCGCCTTGACCTGGCGGCGCAGCTGTTTCTCCGATTCCGGTACCTGGGCTCGGCCCAGCAGGCGTTCCAGTTGCTCTTCTTTGAGGTTTGACGTCGACTCCACCTCTCGTCTCTTGGCCTCGCCGCGCTCCAGTTGAAAGGCCACCCAGGCAATAAAGCCGGCCAGCAGCGTGCTGCAGAAAACCGCCAACGCACTCACCTGCACCCGGGTGAAGTGCGTGTCGGTGAGCAGCGGCTTCGAAATTAACCAGCCGATCAGGCCGAGCACGAGCAAAGCGCCGGGCACGGCCCTGCGCAATAGCCGCGCTCCCGAACTCTGGCCCACGAGAAGGCCACCGAAGGCCCAGCGGGAGCGCGAGGACACCAGCCCGCATACCAGCAGAAAATAACTAGCCTCGGCCGGCAGGGCGACGGTGATCGAGGAAACGTCCGGCCCCAGAATTAATCCCAGCAATCCAAAGGCGACCCCGATGGCAGCTCCCAGAACCAGAAACTGGGCCGGCCAATCCTTTCTTCGCCTACGCCAGTCGATCGCCAGCAAGGCCGCGCCGAAGAGAACAAAGAACCATGCGGCCACCGGAGACATGAGGATGCGGGCGTGAAAATTTTCGCGAGCAGGGGAAGCGAATAAGAGGAGGCGGTCGATGCCGAAATCGGAATGGAACAGATGCTCCCCGAGCGAGAGCGCGCCGGTCACGATGACGAGGGCCGCCGCAGCCTCCGCACTGCGCCTGCGCGCGCCCGCCGCAGGCGCAAAATCTTGTCGCCGCAGCCACAGCGACAACGCAGCCAGCAGGGCGCAGCCCGCTGCGTTGGGGGCCATCGGCGTCCACAATCCCCAGGTGAGCAGAACCGGAATGCGAAGCGTCCACCCCGCCAGCACCGAAAGCCCAATCAACCCCGAAACCAGAGCCGAGGCAGAGGCGAAGATACTCAGCCTCTTAACCAAAACGGGGTCGAGGGTTGGCGTCATGCGCTAGAAGAAGAAAGCGAACCTAAGCCCGGCCGCGAAAACGCAGCCTGCCCACTGAGGCTATCGGCGCGCCAGCGCCAAGCTTTAAGAGGAACGACTGTTTTGAAGGGGCGCGGCTTTCAGCCGCACTTATGTCGCGCGAATCAACGTCGGCTCTGGATGGCGCAGCGCTTCACCGCAGGGGTCAAGGCTCTAGCTTAGCTAGAAATGGAACTGCGCTTGAGCGGAGCGCTCCAGTTCTGGGGGCTGCCGCCGGGAAGCCGCGAAGCGTCGCGAGAATGCATCCCACGGCGCCAGGCGTGGGGGAAAAGGCGGGGTATGAGTCAGCCCTGTAAGGGCGAAAGACAAGCTACCTGCGAGAGGGACGGCGCGTCACCCAGCCTTGCGTTCCGCGTCAGCCTGAGGCTCCTCATCCCACTCAAATGAGAGAGTCCGCGCCGAAGTCTCAACCGGCGCGAGTTCCGGAATGTCCTCAGCCACCGAAGCCCCAAGATCGGCGAACTTCCGCGCCGAAACCAAAACCCGGCTCTCCAAAGAGCCCACGGCTTTGTTGTAAAACTCAACCGCGCGATCGAGGCCCGTGCCCACGCCGGCAATGTGCACAGCCAGCAGCCGCAGCCGGTCATGCAGCTCCTTGCCCAGTTCACTGATCTGCTGCGCGTTGCGCGCCAGCTTATCCTGATTCCAACCGTAAGCCACGGCTTTGAGCAAAGCGATCAGAGTAGTAGGCGACGCCGGAATCACGCGGTTCAGCACGCCATGCTCGATCAACCCGGAATCCTGCTCCAGCGCCGCGCTGAAGAAGGTTTCGCCGGGCAGGAACATGACCACAAATTCGGGAGTCGCTTCGAACTGCTCCCAGTACTTCTTGCCGCTGAGCGTGTTCATGTGGTCGCGCACCTGCCGTGCATGGCTCGCCAGGCAAGCCCGCCGCGCTTCTTCATCGGATGTCTCGAAGGCATCCAGAAAGGCCTGTAGTGGCGTCTTGGCATCGACCACCACATGCTTGCCGCCGGGCAGCTTGACCACCAGATCGGGCCGCAGCCGGCCGGTCTCGGTGTTTACCGTTTCCTGCTCGGCGAAATCGCAGTACGAGAGCATACCCGCGATCTCGACCACGCGCCGCAACTGAATCTCTCCCCAGCGCCCGCGCACGTTGGGAGTGCGCAGCGCCCTTACCAGATTGCCGGTCTCCGACTGCAACTCTTTCTGCGTGACGATCAGCGACTGCACCTGGGTGTGCAGCGCGGAATAGGCTTTGCCGCGTTCGACTTCAATCTGCTGAATCTGCGCGTCGACTTTGTTGAGCGAATCGCGCACCGGCGCAACCATTTCTGCGACGGCTTTCTGCCGGCTCTCCAGATCGCCGCGCGCCTCGCTCTGAAAGCGCTCCAGGCTTTCTTTGGCCAGCGTTAGAAAGGACTGATTATTGCTTTTCAACGCGTCGGAGGCCATCGCCTTGAAAGCGTTGCGCAGCTCTTCGCTGGCGCGGGTGACGAGTTCGATCTTTTCGTCGCTGGCCTTCCGTTCCGCTTCGAGGGCCGATTCTAATCTGGCTTTGGCGGCTACTACGTCCGTATGGGCCTGCTGAAGCCGCGCCAGATCGGCCTTTTGGGCCGCTAATTGCTTTTCCATCAACGCTAAGCGCGCTCTAAGGTCGGCCGTGCGCGAGCGCAGCACGAGCCAGGCAATGACGCTGCCAAACAACAGGCCGATGAACCCTATGACACCTGGTCCCATAGCGAAGGTAACTTCTCCCGCCGGATTTCAGCTTCTAGCCTAGCACCAGCGGCAAGTTCGAGTCCCCCCGGCGCTTTGCAAGCAAGATCCTTCCCAGGGTCAGGTGGCGTAGGTACAAGCACAAGCCACAAACGATGCCAAAGGCCTTTAAAGCGGTGGATGCCGGGTTCGCGAGACGTGTCGCCATGACTCTGTTCCTGGTCGTGGGCGCGGCTTCTACGCCACACTCGCCGCGCGCGCTGGCCGCATCCGAAGACAGTGCGGCATCGGCGGGACAATCGCCGCAGAACGCAACTCGTGCCGCCACCCACCCCGCGACGCTGAAACCGGTGGCCGCAAAAGCGGCTGACATTGCCTTCCGCGACTGCGATTCCGAGGCCGAGCAAGTGCTGCTGCAGTTGGCCAATCAGGCGCGCAGGCAAGCCGGCGCGCCTCAGCTTGCGCTCGATACGGGTCTCACTCAGGCCGCGCGCGCGCACGCTGAAAGGATGTTCGCCGCGCGCCGGCTTTCGCATCAATTCGATGGCGAGCCCTCCCTGCCGCAGCGGCTAGCCGTTGCGACCCGCGCGCAACTCGATCAGGAAGCGGAAAACGTAGCCCTCGATTTCGACCCCGAGCAAGGCCATCAACATCTCATGCAATCTCCGCCGCATCGCGCCAACCTGCTCAACCCCGCCTACAACGCGGTGGGAGTTGGAGTGGTGCGCGGCGCAGACCGGCTCTACATCGTGCAGGATTTCGGCCACGCCCTCCCCAACTATTCCACGGCCGACGTGAAGGAGCAGATCGCGGCGGCCCTGGCGCAAGCACGGGCGCAAGCCCGCCAGCCGGCGCTGACCCGCCGCGATCTGCCGAATTCCGATGACGCTGCCTGCTCCATGGCCCAAGCCGACAAGCTCGGCACCTCTCCGATCCAGCAACTCGCGCAACGCTACACCGTTCTCACCTACACCAGTCTGCATCCGGGAGCTTTGCCCGAGAACGGCATGCAGGCGGTCTCCAGCCGCAATCTGCGCAGTTTCTCCGTGGGCGCCTGCTACGCACGCACTGCGACGTATCCAACGGGAGTGTATTGGGTGCTGCTGGCGCTCGACTAGAGCCGCAAAATAGGCAGATGGAAATTCGACTTCGTCCCGAACTTGAGGCGCTTATTCGGCCAGACGTCCAGCGCGGGATATATGAGACCGTCGACGAATACATTGAGCGCGCGGTTTCGATGCTTCACGAGCAGGAGCTTTAGGTTAGCCGAGAACCGGGCACAGATCGCAAAGCAGATCGATGAAGGCTACACTGCCGCCCAAAGAGGAGAACTGCTCGAACCCGAGGAAGTGCGATCGCGCCTTGCTGAGGCGAAGCGATTCGGGTGAACAGCGGCAGGGATGAGCAGGTATCAGTTCACCCCTCAGGCCTCTGACGGTCTCATCGACATTTGTAACGTGATCGCCCAGGACAATCCCGAAGCCGCCGGCTGCGTCGAGGCCGCGGTGTTTCAGGCGTGTGATTTTCTCGCACATTCTCCGCGAGCGGGCAAAGTGCGGAAAGACGTTGCCTCGTTGCCGCTCAGGTTTCGGGCAGTGCATCCTTATTCCATCACCTGGTTGTTTACGATCCAGATAGCAAGCCGCTGCGCATTATTCGAATTCTCCAAGGTCGCGATCTCCCTGCAATCTTTAGGTAGGGTTTGATCGATCTAGGCGTTAGCTGGTTCGAAGTTCTTCAGGGTGGGCAATCCTTGAATCGACTTGCCCGACTTGTGCCGGGCAACGCGGATTTCATAGAAGCTCTGCAGGTTCAGCCAGGATTCAGCAGTCGTGCCGAAATAGGCCAGGCGGAGCGCCGTGTCGCCGGTGATAGCGCGGCGTCTATTCAGGATTTCAGTGATGCGATTGGTCGGAACCTCGAGTTGCCGCGAGTTCAGCCGCGCTCATTCCAAGCTCATGAAGTTCTTCGGCCAAATGTTCTCCGGGATGAAGTGAAGTTATCCGCATAAGCGCTATGGAGAGCACATCTTACGCTCACAACCATTTGCCTGTGCTAACCTTAGCCCTGTCCTCCGTCTGCGGTTCCGCGTATGGAAGCCTCAGCCCAAGCCCGTTTCCCTCAGCCTCAGTCGCACGATATCCGCGTCGGCACCGCGGGTTGGTCCTACAAAGACTGGGACGGAATTTTCTACCCTTCCGGCATGGCACGGCGCAAGCAGCATCCCCTGGAATATCTGGCGCGCTTCTTCGATACCACCGAGATCAATACTTCGTTTTACGGGCCGCTGAAGCCGGAGTTGGCCAAGCTCTGGTGCAAGAAAGTCGCCAGTGTGAACAAGGACTTTCTCTTTACCGCGAAGCTGTATCGCGCTTTCACGCATTCGCCGATTGCGGTGATGGAACCTACGTCGGCTGCGACCATCCGTCCTACCGACGAAGACGAGATCCGCACTCGCGAAGGCCTGGACGCCATCGCGAATGAAGGACGCCTGGGGGCGCTGCTGATTCAATTTCCCGTTTCGTTCAAGAACACTTCGCTCAACCGCGAGTATCTGGAGCGTCTGCTGCGGCAATTCATCGAGTATCCGCGCGTGCTCGAGGTGCGCCACTCCAGTTGGAACGACGCTGAAACCCTGGCGGCGTTCGCACAACAGAATGTCGGCTTCTGCAACATCGACCAGCCTTTGCTCGGCAGATCGCTGGCACCCACTGAGCACGTAACTTCAACCATCGGCTACGTGCGGCTGCATGGTCGCAACTACGAGCACTGGTTTGCCGATCAGGGTTCTGACACTGACAATCGCAACGACCGCTATAACTATCTCTACAACGAGCGCGAGCTCGCGGGCTGGAAACAAAGAATTGCGAGAGTGGCCGAGCGCGCGCAGGCGACCTATGTGATCACCAACAACCATTTCGAGAGCAAGGCGGGGGTGAATGCGCTGGAGTTGAAAGCCATGATCAGCGGGAGGCGAGTGCAGGCTCCGTCTACGCTGATCGAGAAGTATCCCGAACTGAAAAACATTGCCGATCCTGCAGCAGATTCCGCGGTAACGAATCCCACGCCGTTATTCCCCTAAGCGGTCATGCTGAGCGGAGTGGGATCGTCCGAAGGACACTCCCGCGCAGTCGGAGCATCCCTACCAGTGTCCCCCCAGCTCGTTGTGCGAGTGAGTTTGACTTCGTGGCTACCACCTTTCGAAGATCCCCGAAGTTCCCTGTTCGAAACCTTCTTAGAATTATTCTCAGATGCATCCGGAGTGGCCGTTCGTTCGGCGCTGTAGAGTTATCTTTTAGCGACTCAGGGAACAGGGACCTGGCCGCAAGCTGCCGATCGATTCTGTGGTTGTGGGCGGCATCGCTGCCGTCGTAAAGGTCCTACGGGCGCATAACGCGACCTACGCACCTAAGGTCACGATCCGGCTGCTCATCGCAGGTATGATTGACGGCAAGCCGCAAATGTATCGCACTGAGATGTCCGGATTCATGATTCATGGCGACTTCTCGATGCCAACCTCAACCAGACAGTTCGGCTATCCAGATAGCCGCGGTTACGATGGAACGGACCCGGATCGGGGCGTCGAGGTGATCGGCATCGACGACAGCGTCAGGCGCTTTCAGAAGGTGCTCCCGGAGTGGAACCAGGGCGATGATGTCAGTGTCGCGCGCCGGCCCGTCTCCATAGAGGCCAGTGACACGTTCGCGACCCAAATGGTTGGTCCTCCCATCGCAACGATCGTTATAGACAGGAAAGGCATCCCTTGGATCGACAAGGGCGCTTGCAGGTGGGAACCGGAACCGCACAAGAAATAACCTTGCCGGCCTTGGCGATTTCTTCACGAATGCTATTCATCTCCAGAGGTAAACCCTCGCTTGTTCGGACAGTCCCTCACCAGCGGATCAAGGCCTCGGGGTCCGCCACCAGCACGACCTCATATTTTTCTAGCATCGGCAGCAAAAGACCTTCCAGTTCGCTCTTCCAAAGTTCGCCTTCGTAAAATTTCGCCTTCATCGGCTCGCGCGAGGCAAGGTCAGGAAAACCGCGCATCCAGAAGAAAGTATCGGGATCTTCGACGGAAAGAAACGGGCCCAATAGTTTCATCCCGATTTCCGCGTGCGCCGGAATCGACTTCGAGCGGAATATCTCAAGAAACTCGGAGCGCTTGCCGGGCTTGGTTTTATAGGTGCGCATTTCGATAATCATGCGGGTGCCTCTCGCCTCACATTTGCGAAGGACAAACTTTGATTTGCGATTGTAAAGGAAGTGCGGATGCTTTTGGGTCTTGATTCCTTGGGGATGGTTCGGGGTTAGATCTAACCCCTTTTAATCGCGGAGGGTCGCGGAGAAAATCCCGCGGAGGACGCTGAGAATCTTAGCGAGCGGCGGCGTGGTCGGCCATGCGTTGCTTGTTGTAGCGCAGGGCGACGTTCATGAAGACATTGCCGAGAGAGGTTTCAAAGCAGATCATCAGCGCTTCTACGTCTTCGCTGCTTTTGTCGCCTTCTTCGGCGGTGAGCAGCATTGGAGGATGCACGCGAAAGTGAAAGCCTTGGTCGTTCAGGGCACAGACGGCGTTGCCGACAACCTGGTTGGCTAGTTCAAAGATGGTTTCTTTGATCAATTCGTCGGATTCGGGCAGCTCCGCTCCGGCGTAGTGGCTGGCTACGCGGACCGCGGTTTGCGGCTCGAGGTCGACAATGATACGGCCTTCAATGTCGCCCGAAAGCGCGACCATGCCGGCCAAGCCTTTGCGGCGATAGCCTTCCTCCTCCATGGAGAGGTGGCCGATCTTGGTGGCGCTCTGCAGGCCTTGCGACAGAACGGCGTCGGCCGAATTGATGAAAGGCTGGATCAGCTCCATCTTCATGCTTAGACCCCGGCGGCGGCCGCGTTGGCTACCGCGCCATCTTCTCCCAGCACATATTTGATGACTTCGTACAAAACTTCCGCCTTGACCGGCTTCTGCACGAAATGGCGCGCCCCGCGCTGCAGTGCGGCCACGATGTTTTCCTGATAGCCGACGGACGAGACCATGACGACGCGAGCTTCGGGATGCGCCTGCACGATTTTTTCCGCGGCCTCGATGCCCTCCATTTGCGGCATCGTGATATCCATCAGGACAATGTCGGGATGGGTGCGATCATATTCGCTGATCGCAGTCAAGCCATCGCCGGCCTCGGCCGCCACCTGCCCGCCGAAGCTTTCGACCATGCGGGCCAGATTCTTGCGCGCGAACACGGAATCGTCCACGATCAAGTAGCGGACGGGCTGGCCGTCCTTACTACGTTTTACCGATGCAAACTGCTCCATAACAACCTCCGTTTAGATTTCATCACGGCTGTGCGCCGCCGACCAAGTGACTCAGGTCACACGACCTGGGCCGAGTCTGTCCTAACGCCCGGCGTGGAATGCTCTGCCGGTGGTGTCGCCCTCCGTGTGAATTTGATTGCGGCTGCAAAGCACTTGCAAGGTGGAGGGAAGCACATCCAAAGCGACCACCCGCTTGGCAAAGCCGCGTTCGACGGCCACTTTGGGCATGCCGTAAACTACGCAGGATTCTTCGCTCTGCGCGATGGTCATGCCTCCGGCTTTCTTGATCGCGCCGAGACCCTGGGCACCGTCATCGCCCATGCCCGTCATGATGACGCCAATGCCGAGCGGGCCGAACTGCTCGGCCACGCTGTGGAACAGAACGTCGACGCTGGGACGGTGGCCGTTGACGCGCTCATCGTCGTTGAGGACAACGACGTCTCCGATGGGCAACCGCTTGACCTTCATGTGCCGGTTTCCGGGGCAAACTAATACTCGGCCGCTTTGCAGCGTATCGCCAGAGTGCGCCAGCTTTACTTGCAGGGAACACAATTCATCCAGACGACGGGCAAACATGTCGGTGAAGTTCTCGGGCATATGCTGTACTACCAGAATCGAGCCCGGAAAATCCGGCGGCAGTTGCGGAAGCAGGAACTCGAGCGCCTGGGGCCCTCCGGTGGAGATGCCGATGGCTACGGTGCGCGTAGGGCCGGCCAAAGCTTTCGGGTGCGAATGTCTTTCCAGGCGAGCTGAGGCCGTGGACAAGCTTCCGGGGCGGACGATTTTGCCGCAGGCGGCGGCTTTGATCTTGGCGATCAACTCCCGCGCGGTCTCGGCCATCTGCGAGGAGTCTTGCGGCTTGGCGACGAAGTCGAAGGCGCCTAGGCCGAGCGCGCGCAAGGTGATCGACGCGCCCTCGGTGCTGTGCGAGCTGACCACGATCACCGGCACGGGATGGCGGCGCATGATTTCTTTCAAAGTGTCGATGCCGTTCATGCCCGGCATTTGCAGGTCGAGGGTGACCACGCTGGGGCGCAACTCTTCGATTTTTTTGAGGCAGAAGTTTCCGTCCATCGCCGTGCCCGCGACTTCGATGGAGGGGTCGGCCTCGAGCATCTGCGGGATGAGCTTGCGCATTAAGGCGGAATCATCGACCACCAGCACGCGAATCTTGTTCGGGTTCGAAACTACGCTTGCTCCCAGGTTTACGCTCATGCCTTGCCTCCCGTAGCGCTAAGGGCGAAGCGGGCGCGATCGGCCTGGTTCAGCAAAACTCCGAAGCTGGCCAGGCCAGGCTCTTGCGGTCGCGAGCGGGCGTGGTGTTCTACCACCGCGGGCAGGTTGAGGATGAGCACAACTTTTCCGTCGCCGAGGATCGAAGCGCCATTGACCAGATCGGTGGAGAAGGTCTGGCTGTCGAGGGCTTTGATCACCAGTTCCTCTTCGCCTTCGAGAGCGTCGACGATCAGGCCGTATTTTTTTTCCCTCACCGTGATCACCAGCACGAAGAGCTTGTCCGCTCGCCGTTCGCCAAGCGCTGCGGGGCGACCCAGGCGCAGCAGCGGTAGAACCTGATTGCGCAATGGCAGCACTTCATAATTGTCCACTTGGTGAACTTCGCCTTCGGTGGTGCGGGCAATCTGGTTCACGGCGTTGAGCGGAATGGCATAGAGCCGGCCCTCCACCCAGAACATCAGGGCCTTGATAATGGCGAGGGTCAGCGGCAGCTTCAGCCGGAAGGTGGTGCCGCGGCCGAGGCGAGTTTCAATTTGGATGGTGGCTTTCAGCCGGTGGAGCACGGTTTGCACTACATCCATGCCGACGCCGCGGCCGGAAACTTCCGTGACCACCTCCGCGGTGCTGAAACCAGGCCGGAAGATGAACTCGATAGTTTGCGCTTCGGTCAAGGCCGCGGCTTCTTCCGCTGTGACCATGCCCAACGCGATCGCCTTGGCCCGAATCCGGGATGCATCCATGCCCCGGCCATCGTCTGCGACTTCGACCACGACCTGATTGCCCTGATGAAAAGCATGCAGGCGGATGCTGCCGCGCGGCGGCTTGCCCAGCTTCACGCGTTCGTCGGAGGACTCAATGCCGTGGCTGATGGCGTTGCGCAACAGATGGGTGAGAGGCTCGGCGACGGCGTCGAGGATTCCCTTGTCCAGATCGGTTTCTTGCCCGGAGAGTTCGAGATCGACATCGCGTCCGCACTGCCGCGCTACGTCGCGCGCCACCCGCGGGAATCTCCGAAATAGTTGTTCGACCGGTACCATGCGGATTTTCATAACCGCGCGTTGCAGATCGTTTAGAACCCGGGATTGGAAGGCCATAGCGTCGGCGAATTTTCCGCGCAACATTTCTTTGGGATAGCGCTGGCTAAATTCGCCAAGGGTTTGCTGCAGCATCGACTTGCCGATGATGAGTTCTCCCACCAGATTCAAAACGTTGTCGATGCGTGCAGCGTCGACCCGCAGAATGTTTTCCAGTAAAGCTTGCGGTGCAATCTCCGGCGAAGGGGCTGGGCCCTCGGCCTGGGCGGGGGCTCCGGGCGCGAGCGAAGCAATAGCCGGCATCGCTGCTGTGGCGGCCTCTGCGGACAACGTCGCGCTAGGCTTGGGAGTTGAAGCGGCCTGGGTTGAAGCGGCCTGGACCAGAGTTACGGTGACCTCATCCGCGATGGTAGGAATGCGGCACTTGGTGGCAATCTCTTCTTTCGATTGCGCGCTGCCAAACATGATCTCCAGCAGCCGGGATGCGGTCGGAGATTTCAGGTCGGGGCGGACCGCAATCACCTGGCCGAGGCCGCTGATGGCGTTCTGAATCAACTGGCGCGCCGCGATGGGCATGGTGCAGTGCGGATCGATTTTGACCACGATCTCGAAGAGCGCGAGGCCGGCGGACTGCGCCTGGGTCAGAACCAGTTTTTCCGCCGGGGTCCAATCTCTTTCGCGGACGGCGCGCGGCGCGCGCGGGGCCGATTTTTTGGAACGCGATTTCTTCACAGCCGGGGTCGCGGTGAGTTCGTCGATTTTTCGGCGCAGGCTTGCCGTGGCCGGCATCGGGCCTCCGCCGTGATAAGAGGCCAGCATGGCGGTGAATACGTCGGCAGCGGCGAAGGCGATTTCGGCCAGCGCGGTGTGCCCCGCGGTGCCCTCGAGATTGAGCGCGTTCTCGAAGTGATGCGCCAGTTCGCTGAGCTCGCGCAGGCCGCAGGCGGCGGAGTCGCCTTTCAATGTGTGCACGGTGCGACGGATGGAACGAACGATCTCCTCGTCGCCGGGATGTTTTTCGAGTTGCAGAGTTTCTTCGTTCAGCGCCTGCAGCAGTTCCTGCGAGGTCTCGAAGAAAAGATCCATCAGCTCGGAGTTACGTTCCTCGGGAGGAATGGTCACTCGCGCACCTCGATCCGCTGGTAGGCGGTGCCGCTGTCGCGGTGCACCATCTGGAATTTCTCGGTCAGGCCCAGCAGGCTTTCGGCATGCCCGACGAACAAATAACCGCCGGGATTCAGGCAGCGATAGAACTTCTCGATCAGCCGCCTTTGCTCGGCTTCGTCGAAGTACATCATCACGTTGCGGCAGAAAATAACGTCGTTGCGCTGCGGGAGATAATCCGTCTTCAGATTGTGAAAGTCGAAGTGCACCATCTCCTTCAGCGCTTTCTTGACCGAGTAGCGATCGCCGATCTTATCGAAGTAGCGCAGGCGGAAGGTGTAATCCACGGTCGCCATCTGATGCTCGTTGTAGGCACCCTCCTGCCCGGTGCGCAGGACCGCATAGCTGATGTCGCTGGCCAGAATTTCCACCCGCCAGGGGGGCGGGATCAGGGGCTTGGGCAGCGCAATTTCCACGGGCAGCGGATTGCGCATGTAGTAGTAAGCCATGGTGTCGGCCGCCATCATGCCCAGGGTGTAAGCCTCCTGCCCGGTGGAGCAGCCGGCGCTCCACACCCGCAGGGAATATTCCCGGTGTGCCTGCTTGAATTTCAGCAACTCCTCCAGTATGTATTTCTGAAACAAATCGAGTTGCGCTTTATGGCGGAAGAAGCTGGTTTCGTTTACGGTAAGGTTCTCGACCAGCTTGGTGAGTTCGGCTTTGCCTTCCTGGCTGATGAGCAGGCGGTAGTAGCTGTAGAAAGAATCGACCTGGCACTCGCGCAGCCGGCGCAGCAGGCGGTCGCGCAGAAACGATTCGCGGCGCTCGTCGAAGTGCATGCCGCACTCCTGATACACCAGGGCCTGCAACAGCCGAAGTTCCGCATCCGTGAGGATAGGAGCGGGCGCCGCTCCGAGTGTGCTCATGCTTTTTCTCGTTCCGCTTTCAATCGTTCCGCTTACTCAGGTTCTGCCCTACTCACCCGGTGGAAGCTCCGTGTGCCTTGGTTTTGATGGTCTTTGCCGCGGTGTTTTCCTGCCGCAGACTGGCCGGAGCGAGCAGCTTGTTCATGTCGAGCAAAACGATCAGCCGGCCGCCCACCTTGCCCAATCCCGTAACGCAATTCAGCCCGCCCTCATGAAAAGCGGCGGGAGGCGGTTCAACGTCTGCCGTCGGAATTTTCAGCACCTCGGTAGCCGAGTCCACGATCAATCCCGCCAGCTTGCCGGAGTGCTCGACCACCAGAATCCGGTTCTGCCTTTTCGGCGCGTTCTGCTTTTCGCCAAAGCGTTTGCGCAAATCCATCACCGAGACGATCTTGCCGCGAAGGTTGATCACGCCTTCCAGGTAGTCGGGCGCGTCGGGAACGGCGGTGATCTCGGGCACGCGAACGATTTCGTGCAGCGATTGGATGGGGACGCCATAGGTCTCGCGCCCGATCTTGAAGCCCACGATATGCAGTTCGCTGCTCATATCCTTTTGACTGGGGCTAGCGACGGTTTCCCGCCGCGGCGCGCCGCGCGTGCTGCGACTTTTCTTCGGGAGTGGATAGCATCGCGCTGCTTTCATCGAGCGTGAAGCGGTCCATAAACTCCAGCAGGCCGCGGGACATCTTCGACATCTGCTCGGCCGAAGCCGCCAACTCGGTAGATCCGGAAGTGGATTGCTGCACCAGTTCGCGCATGCGCTCCATGGCCTTGACCACGGCCTGCGCTCCCGAAGCTTGCTCCTCTACGGCGGAGTTGATCTCGTGAGTGATTTCGTTCAGCCGGGTCGTAGCCCGCGCGATCTGCGCCGAGCCGTGCGATTGTTCGTTGGTGGCCGCGCCGATCTCCTGCGCGAACTTGTAGACTTCGGTGACCACGTTCGAGATTTTGCGCAGCGCCGTGTTCAACTCTCCGCCCAGGTCAAGACCTTCGTTCACGATCCCGGTGGAGCGATTCATGTTCTCTACCGCTTTGCGCGCTTCCTTTTGAATGCTCTGGATGAGCTCGGAGATTTCCTTGGTGGATTGCGCCGACTTTTCCGCCAGCTTGCGGACTTCATCCGCTACGACCGCGAAGCCCAGGCCGTGCTCGCCGGCGCGGGCGGCTTCGATGGCCGCATTCAGCGCCAGCAGATTGGTCTGCTCGGCCAGGTCGTCGATGACTTCGATGATCTTGCCGATGTCGTCGGCGCGCTGGCCGAGAGCGCCGATGATTTCTCCGGAGCTGGTGATGGTGGCGTTGATGCGGTTCAGGCCGTCGGTAGCCTTCTCCATGGTGGAGATGCCGCTGTGAACTTCTTCGCGCGAGCGATTCGAAATATCGAGCAGCACCTTCGCCGTGTCGGCCACGCGCTGGATGGAAGCCACCATCTGATCGATGGAAGCGGAGGTTTCGCTCACGCTCGAAGCCTGCACCTGGGTGCTCTTCACCATGTTCTGCACGTTCACGCTCATCTCGTGCATGGTGCTCGTCACTTCATCAATCGCGGAGGAAGACTGCAGGCCAACTTTGGCGGAATCGTCGGAGGCATTCGCGACCTGGCCGCTGGCGCTCGCAACCTGTGCGGAAGCGTCGCGCACGCTGCGTACGAGGCGCCCCAGGCCGTCGACCATGCGCGCGAAGGCGTTGCCCAGCGTGTCGTGCGGAGAGCGCGGCTTCACCTCAACCGTGAGATCGCCGCCCGCGATGGATTCGGAAACGCTGGCCATTTCTTTGAGATAGGCGACCATCTTGGCGAAGGTGCGAGCCAGTTCTCCAATCTCATCGGAGCGATTGACGTCGATGCTGTGCTCGAGATCGCCGGTCTCGCCAATTTGCTTCGAAACCCGCATCAGGTTGGTGAGCGGGCCGGTGATGCCCTTGGCGGTGCTCAGCGCGACCAGCACTCCCAGGCCGAGAGCGAATAAAGTGCTGACCACGGCCGCGAGGATGGTCCAGGTGCCTGAGGTCTCATCCGATTTGCGGCGGGCTTCGAGCAGCTTGCGGTTTTCGCCATCGGCGAGATCGAGCGCGTCGGTGGAGTTCTTCACCCACGAAGAAGCGTCTTTCTGAAGGTAATAAATCTGCAATTCGGCGACGGTGGCGTTGCCGGAGTCGACGTCCCGGCGCTTATCGATCAGCGGTTGCGCGAACTCCCGGCTCCAGGAGTGCTCCAGTTGCTCCACCTTGGAGAGCGCAGAGCGTTCCTGCTCGGAGTTGGCCAGCGCCGCACCGGTCTGCAGCTTTTCGTTCAGGGTGCGCAGCCCGTCGTTCATGCGGTCGACTTCGCGGGTGTCGCCGCTGAGCAGATAGTTGCTCAGGTAGAGGCGGTTCTGCATCATCTGGAAGCGGACGTCGTTGGTGGCGTCGGCCAGGTCGATGGCGGCCTTGGCTGCGGCTTTGGCCGCATGTTCGCGCTGCACCGCCAGCAGGTTGACCAGGAACAGCACCACCACCATGCTGAGCATGATGCCGAAATTCACGTACAGCTTCTTGCCGATTGTCATGCCGTTTCCTCCCGGCCGCCGGGCGCCGCGCCCATCTCTAAGCTCATTGATGGCCTTCGAACTTGATATCCACCAGGCCCGAACTTTCCACGGGCGCCGGCTCGAAGCGCCACTTTCTTACGGCATCGAGCGCAGCATTGACCAGCACCGGATGTCCTCCCAGCGCCCTCACATCCTTTACCGAGCCGTTGGGCGAGACCACGACCTGCACTTTCACGATCCCGGTAAGGTTCATCTTCCGCGCCAGTTCGGGATAGGCCGGCTGTATCCTGCTCTTGGTGTGGCGCGTATTCTCGATCAGCGCTTCAGTCTTTGCTTCACTCTTCGCTTCATTTTTGGCTTCACTTTTGACTTCCTGGGTATGGAGAGTTTCCCTGCCGATCCCCGCTGCGACCGCCAGCACTGCCAGTCCTGCCGCTGCCCTCCGCAAAGACACGATTCCTCCCTCGTCCTGAGCTGGTGCTGCCAGAGAAGCAACAGCGGGGCCACGTCCGAACCGCGGAGGAAACCGAAGTAACCTGGGGCATATATCGGCAGGGGAACGGCTTAGCTTGAAAGGGAAGGCTTGTCAGGCTGACAGGCGAAGCCTAGAGCGGTCTCATAATCGGAGGCATTGCGGAACCCATTCTCAACATGAGACAGTCGGTGACCATAACATAGTTAAGCCAGTAGGCTGCTTGCAATGTCAAGGCAGTTTCGGGTGACTCTCCTCAAAGAAGGCGAAATCCCATTTTCAAGCAAATTTCACTTACGTCGAGTAGACGTGATGGAAAAAATTGATTCTCAGGCGATGGAATACGCTAGCCCAGCGAGTCGATTGTTAAGCGGCCGCGCGTTCTTGCCCGAGCCCCAAAGTTTGCTGCCCTGTTAAGCGAGAAATTCTAGCTCTAGCTTCATGCGCCCCCGGTTCAGGCCAGTCACTCCAGTTTTACATTTGGGCACCCCACCCCTCCATTTTGCTTGACTCAAATTGAGATAAGAGGATAGTTTTCCAATAGATTCAATCACTTGTGAGAATCCTGGGAATCTCATGCCGGCCGGCGGTGCAGCGCTGAATATCGCTGGAGGTAATTCGCCCCCACCCGCCTCCGGCCGCCCTCTGCCGAGCTGGGATGAAGGCTTTCAGAAGCTTTTGCTGCGGATTGCGGCGAAGTCGGCGCAGCGCGCCGATAGCATCTCCTTGATCCATTTTTTTTGCCGCGCCACGCGCGAGTTTTTCCAGGTCAGCGGCGTTTATTTCTGGAGATGCCAGGCTGGCGAGGAACTGCTGGGCGAGCAGGCTGACGGCAAATTGGCCGAACGTTTTATCGGCCTGCGCCTGCTGCCCCATCAGAGCGCCGTTACTGCCGACGCGGTGCGCCGCCGCCGGACTTCGTTCGTCAATCATGTGCCGCCCGGCAGTTTTCCCCTGGCGCAGCAGTTTGACGCGCGCTCCATGATGGCCGCGCCGCTGGTGGTGTTTGATGAAGTGGTGGGGGCGGTAACTTTTCTCCACGATTCGAAAGAGGAATTTTTCGACGACGACATGGCCGCCAAGGCCACGATCCTCGCGGGCCAACTGGGCAGCCTGCTGGAGGCGACGCGGCTCGGCGAAGCCTCCCGCGAGGAGCACCGCCGCGCAGAAATTCTTGCCAAGGTCGCAACCGATCTGCACGGAAATGCCGACGTAGCTTCCGTGCTCGAGGCCCTGGCGGATCGCCTGCGGATGCTGTTACGAACCCGCTTGGTGTCGATTCTTTTGCGCCGCGATGGTCCCTTCGAATTGCGCGCCATCTCGGCGGAGACTCCGCAGTTGGCCAATCTGGTGCGCGCCGGGCATGATCGCCAGACCATTCGCTTCGCCGCCGACATGGCGCAGCGCGCAGTCTCCGCTGGAGAAGCGATCACGATTTCGATCAGCAGCGATCTGCACTCGCTGGGCACTCTGGTTGCCTCCGGAGTGCTGATTGCCGCGCCGTTCCGCACCTCGCGCACGCAGGGAGCGATCCTGGTGTATCCCCGCACCGAGTCCGGATTTTCGGCGGAGGAAAAATCTCTGGTCTCGGCTATCGCCGGCTTCGGCGCGGTCGCCGTGGCTCATGCTGAAATGTGCGCGGTGGCGCAGGAGCAGGCCCGCGAACTCCACCAACTGCTCGATATCTCCGCCGAGCTGAGTTCGAGCGGCGATCTGGAACATTTTCTGCAGGCCTTTGTGGCCCGCGCCGCGGACTTTCTCGGCTTCGGGCGGTCTTTTATCGCGCTTCTCGAAGACGGCCAATTCCGCCTGCGCTACAAAGTCGTGCGCGGGGAATCGCAGCGCGCCGATACGCTTTTTCCCGAAGGCATCGTCGCCCGCGCCCTACGCGCCAAGGAAGTCTTCTGGTCCGACGACCTCAATCAACTGGAGGGAGTCAATCAAGAAGTCATTGCGCAGTGCCAGGCCAAGCAGTTGCTCACGGTTCCACTGCTGGCCGCCGACGGGCGGATTCTGGGCATGTTCGGAGTGCTCGATCGCCTGGATACAACCGGCATCTCCCGCGAAGATATTCGACGCGCCCAGGCCTTAGCCGCGCAGGTTGCGGTGGCTCTCGAGGTGGCGCATAACCTGCACCAATCGGAGTCGAATCGCCGCCGCTCCGACATTCTGGTGCAGCTGGCGCGCGAGATCGACGGTCTACTCCACCTGCCCGATTTCGCCCGCAAGTTTGTCGAACGCGCTGCTCGATTCATGGGCGCGCCCGCCGGGGCTTTCGCGCTGTTTCATGGCGGACGCTTCCAATCGGTCTCTCTGTATCCGCAAACCCTGCCCAGCCTCGGCAAAGAGCTGGAACCCGGCGAAGAACATTCGCGCCTCCTGCCTGCTCGAGTGGAGCGCGGCGACCATCATCTTGAAGAATCCTATCCGCGTCACGAACTTGTAGTGGCCGACGCGGTCGTCCAAACCTTTGACCGCAGCGCCGATCCCACGTTGCAGCAGCGCTTTGCGCGGGCCGCTTCCGAATTCGCCGCAAAGGGAGGCGAGGCCATCGTCTCCGGCCCAGCGGCTGAACTGCTGGGCGCGGAACTGGCTTCGATTCTGGGCTGGACCAATTGCATCTTGGCCCGCCTTTCGGGTTGCAATGGAGAAGTATCGGGCCTGCTTTTTCTTTCCGGCCGCGCGCCCACGTTGACTGCCGAAGATCGCGATTTGCTGGAAGCCATTGCCAGCCATGCCGCCCTCGCGCTCGAAAACGCCCGCCGATTCAGCCGTGTGGATCAAGCCAACCGCCACTGGCTGGAAATTTTCGACGCCATCACCGACCTCATCGTGGTGCACGACGAGAACGATAAGGTGCTGCGCGTCAACCGCTCGCTCGCCGCCATGATCGGAGTTGCGCCCAGCGCCTTGATCGGCGTGAATATGCGCGCGCTGCTCGCGCTCACCAGCGAAGCCACGCTGTATTCCTGCCCCTTCTGCCGCTCGATGGGTGCGGACAGCGATGAATTCGTCCATCCCGCGCTCGATCGCACGTATCTGGTCTCCACTTCGCGCGTGCATGGCTCCCCTGGCGAGAATCAGCAAACCGTGCACGTGCTCAAGGACATCACCGACCGCCGTGAAGCCGAGCGCCGTTACCGCGAACTCTTCGACAACATTCAAGAGGGATTATTCTTCAGCACGCCCGAGGGCCGGTTTATCGAAGTAAACGACGCTCTAGTGTCGATGCTCGGATATTCCAGCCGCGAAGAGTTGTTGCAGGTCGATATTCCCAGCCAGATTTATTTTTCTCCCGAGCAGCGCCTGGTGCACGCGGCGGCCCTCGAGAAAGACGGCCACATGCGCAACTTCGAGGCTACGCTTCGGCGCAAGGACGGCTCCCCGATCTACGTGCTCATCAACGCCTTCGGCATGTACGACCATCTGGGGCGACTGCTGCAGACCCGCGGCCTGATGCTCGACGTAACCGGCCTGCACACCTTTCAAACCGAGTTGCAGCGCGAGCGCGACTTCTCCGGCAAGATTCTCAGCAACACGCAGAGTTTTATTTTGGTCGCCGATACCGCGGGCCTCATCAGCTACGCCAACCGCCGCTGGCGCGAAGCCGGCTTCGAGCAGCGGGAGCTGCTGGGTCGTCCACTGCTGGAGTTGGGCGCTCCCGGCTATGTGCGTCCTCTTGCGGATGCGCTGCAGACGGTTCTTCGCGGCGGGCAGGTCGACAATCTTGAAGTGCAGGTCATGCGCGGCAATGGCAACGTCGGGCAGTTCTCGGTGAACCTGAGTCCCATGCGCGACGAGCGCGATAACGTAACCAGCATCGTGGTGGTAATGACCGACATCACCGATTCCTCCGAACTGCGCGACAAACTGGTGCACGCCGAAAAGTTGGCCGCGGTGGGGCAGCTCGTCTCCGGCGTGGCTCACGAAGTCAATAACCCTCTGACCGCGATTCTAGGTTTCGCCGATCTGCTTCTCGAAAATCCCGACCTCCCGGACAATGCGCGGAAAGATCTGCGCGTGATCCTGCAGGAAGCGCAGCGCACTAAACAAATCGTGCAGAACCTGCTCAGCTTTGCGCGGCAGATGCCGCCGCAGCGCAACGCCGTGCAACTGAATTCAGTATTGCGCCGCACCGTGCAACTGCGTTCCTACGACTTCAACAGTCACGGCATCGACATCATCGAGCACCTCGACGAAGGCCTGCCTGACGTCATCGGCGACGCGCACCAACTGCAGCAAGTCTTCCTCAACATTCTCAACAACGCCTACGACGCCGTGCATCAGATCGGCCGTCCGGCGCGCATCGAGATCATGACCGCAAAAGCCGGCAACGCCGTGGAAGTTTCTTTTTGCGATAACGGCGCCGGCATTTCCCATCCCGATCGCATTTTTGATCCCTTCTTCACCACCAAAGAAGTCGGCAAGGGAACCGGCCTTGGCCTCAGCATCTGCTACGGCATCGTGAAGGAGCACGGAGGCGAAATTCTCTGCCACAACAATCCCGACGGGCAGGGGGCCACCTTCATCGTCCGCTTTCCCGCAGCGCCCCACACTGCCTCTTTGGGTGTGGCCGCAGGAGTCGTGCACAAATGACAAGCCCCGCCATTCAGCGAGCCCTCTTGCCCGTTCTGCTCATCGAAGACGAGCCTTCCATCATGGCTCTGGTCAGCGCCACGCTCGAGCGCAATGGATATGAAGTCGTGTGCATCGAGTCCGGCGCCGAAGCCTTGCGCTTGCTCGAGAACGGCCAGTTTCTCGGCGTGGTCTCCGACATGCGCACGCCCGGCGGCGTCGACGGCGCGCAGGTGCACGCCTGGATCTCTGCGCACCGCCCCGATCTGGTGCACAAAATTGTGATCATTACCGGCGATTACGCCAACGAGGAAACCGTTACCACCCTGCGCAAAATCGGAGCGCTCTATCTGGAGAAGCCCTTTCGCGTGCAGGATCTTATCTCGGCCGTCGAGAAGACCATGGGGAAAGCCCGTTGAACCAAGCGCCCAGTAAACTCGCCCTGAAAACCGCTCTGAGCAGTGAAGATCTTCGCATTCGTCTCCTGATCGTCGACGACGAAGAGAGCATCCGCAAACTGTGCATGACGGTCGGCGAGGATCTGGGTTTTGTTTGCCTCGAAGCCGAAAGTGGCGACAGTGCGCTCGCGTTGCTCGAACAGCAGCCGGTGCACATGGTGCTCAGCGACATGGTGATGCCGCACATGTCGGGCTTGAAGTTCTTGGAGAAGGTGAAAAAATCTCTGCCGCGCACCGAAGTCGCGCTGATGACCGGGCACGGCTCCATCGAGACTGCGGTGCAGTCGATGAAACTCGGCGCCTACGATTACATTACGAAGCCGTTCTTTCCGCTCGAAGACCTGCGCGCGTTTTTGCGGCGCATGGCCGAGAAGGTTCGACTGGTCGAAGAGAATGAATTCCTGCGCCAGCGCATCGATTCCGAGACGGCGGTGCACGGCATCGTGGGTTCGTCGCCGAAGATTCAGGAAGTTTTGCGCGTGGCTTCGCGGTTGAAGGATTCGCGCACTTCCGTTCTTATCTACGGCGAGAGTGGCACCGGAAAAGAATTGGTCGCGCGCGCGATTCATTTTCGCGGCGCGTTCGCCAACCGTCCGTTTGTAGCCATCGATTGCGGCTCGCTGGTTCCCACTCTGATTGAGAGTGAACTTTTCGGCTACGAAAAAGGAGCGTTCACCGGAGCTTTGAAATCCAAGCCCGGACTGTTTCAGGCCGCGGATACGGGCACGGTTTTCCTGGATGAAATCGGAGAACTGCCGCTGGAATTGCAGGCCAAACTGCTGCGCGTGTTGCAGGAAAAAGAAGTGCGTCCCGTGGGCAGCAATCAGCGGGTGAAGGTGGATGTGCGGGTGATCGCCGCCACCAATCGCGATCTCGAAGCCGCCTACAAGAATAAAACTTTTCGCGAGGACCTTTATTTTCGGCTCAACGTTGTCGCCGTGCACGTGCCGGCGCTGCGCGAGCGCCGCAGCGATATTCCCGTGCTGGTGAACTGGTTCTGCGAGCGCTACGCCCCGGGAGCGGAGTTGCGGGTGAGCAACGCCGCGATGAAGGCTCTGATGATCTACGATTGGCCGGGCAACGTTCGCGAACTGGAAAACTGCATCGAGCGCGCGGTCGCCCTCGGGGACGGAAATCTGATTGATCTTGCCGATCTGCCGCCGTCGATCGCGGGAGCGAATTTGGCGGCTTCGCGAATCGCGGCTGAAGCCGTTTCTGGCTTGGTTTCCAGCTTGTCGGCCAGCGCTGACGTCGATAGGGCTTCCGCTGACGGAGCGAGTGAAGCGGCTGCGCTGTCGACCACCGATCTGGAAGACATTGAGCGCGCCACGATTCAGCGCGTCTTCGAACAAGTGAAAGGCGACAAAGCTCTCGCCGGAAGAATGCTTGGCATCAGCCGCGCCACACTGTATCGAAAACTCAAGCGCTACAACATCAGCGGCAGCGCGGGCAGCGAACGCTCTAGTCACGCGCTGCAGTAGACGAGAAAGCTGGGAGAGAAGGCGGGGAGATCAAAACCCCCCGTCCTCGTCCCTGCGGAGAACGCAGGGACCAGGAAAGGGCACCCTCTTTACTTTTTTACTTATTCGGCGCCTTGCGGTTTCTCCTCTTTTTTCTTCTTTTCTTCTTCCTGCTTCTTCTCCGCTGGCGTCATTGGTTTGGCTGCCGGTTTGGGCGGCGGCGCTGGCTTCGCTTCCGGCGCAGGTCTCGGCGTGGGAGCCGGCTTGGGCGCAGGAGCGGGTCTTGCTTCTGGCGCGGGTTTCGGCGCAGGCGCAGGAGCCGGTTTTGCTGCCGGAGGCGGTGTGCGTTCCTGCGGACGCTCGTTCGGCGGTGGAGTCTGTGGACGCGGAGCGGGTTTCGGCTCCGGCGCGGGGGCAGGCTTCGCCGGTTCGGGCGTGGCTTCGGGACGTGTCGGCGGTGCGGGCGCTGGCGCGCGACTCGGCGGAGCCGGTGCCGGAGGCTGCTTTGCGGGCGGCGGGGCCGGACGATTCATCGGCGGCGCGGGCTGGGCAGGTTTCGGTGCGGGCTGTCCGGGCTTCGCCCCCGGTTGAGAGGGTCTCGGGGCGTTCGCACCGGGCCGGCCAGCCGGCGGAGGCCCTGCGTGCGGCGTTGCCGGTTTTGCCGGAGGCGCCACTTTCACCATTGGGCGCGCTGCCGCGGTTGCGGCTGGACGCAGAGCCTTGACTTCGTTTCTCGCTAACGGTTGTCCGGGATGCGCGGCCAGAGCCTGCTGCTGTTTGGCAAAGGGCACCGGCGGCGGGGGGGGCGTCTTCTTCGCGACTACTTGCCGGCTGGCCACTTTAGCGGGAGGCGCGGCTGCGTGTCCGGCAGAGGCTGCGTGCGCGCCGAGAACGCTGTCGCGCGTGGGCGCCACGGCAACCCGCGCGCCTACCGGCGCGGCCGCAATCTCCTTAGCGCTTACTTGCACTTGGGCTTTGGCCACTGGCTGAGCGCTCACGAACGCCTTCTGCGGCACTACCATCACCGCGCCTTGCACGTTGCGATTGGCGTAGGTGATGTTGGTGATCGTCGTCGTATTGTTGTTGACGATGGTTGTCCGGTAGACGTTCGTGACCTGCGTGACATTCACCGTCGTACTACTGACGTTGACGCGAGTTACGTAAGCTTCGCTCACGTGATACGAAGGCACATAAACTTCGCGCGGACCGAGTGCGAACCATCCGACGTTTCCTCCGAAGCCTCCGGGTCCGCCGCCGATGAATACCACTAACGCGGGCGCGTAGACCGGCCGTACTTCGACCGGGCCAGCGACCCAACCCCAGCGTCCACCGACGCTGACCCAGCGGCCGTAGTGGAAGGGTGCGTAACCCCAGGAGTTGTCGTCGACCCAAGTCCATCCCCAGGGACTGATCCAGGCCCAATGGCCAACGTGATAGGGCGCCCAGCCTGCATCTACGCGGTTGGGGAACCAGACGTGGCCGTAGGCGGGATCGTCGCGCCAGTCGCCGTTACCGTCGAGGTCGTCGAAGCCGACTACGTCGTGCGAGAGGTACCGCGCCGAGGGCGAGTAGTCGTAGCGGTGGTCGCGCTCGTAGGCCCAGGTGTCGAAGTCGTCGGGCTCCCAGATGTCTTCCACGTCGGCGTAGAGTTGGTCGGTGCCGCTGAGAGTGGCGCGCTGGCCGCCGCGCAGATCGTAGCTCTGGCCGCTGCCCGTCGAAACGCCATCGCCTTCGCGGACGCTGATGGCGGTGTAGTCTCCGTCTTCGCCCACTTCGACGCGGTATTTGCCGGGCTGCGTGATGGTGAAGGCTTGATTGGGGGTGTCGATCTCGAAGTCGTCGTCTTCGCCGAGGCGGCGCACGGTCACGTTGATCGTGCCCGAGGTGACCTGGACCTGAACCGTGTTGTCGTCGAGGTTCAGGAAGGTGAAGCTGGTGTCGGGGCCGAGGCGGATCACGGCCATACCGAGTTGCACTTCGGCGCGGGAGTCTTCGTCGGTCCAGAGCTGATCGCCGGTGGTCAAGGGACGGTTGGGAACGGCGCTAACCCAATCGGTTTCTCCGGCGGGCGCGAACGAGACGGAGCCTTGCAGGTAGCCGAGGCGGGCGACGCGTCCGGGAGGATCTTCGTCATCTTGCGCGTTGGCCCTGGGTGCGGCGATGGTGGCCAGAGATAGGGCTAGAACGATTGCGGCGAGCGCGAGGTTGCGGGCGCGCAGCCAGATTGACGGCTTCGACGTGGTGATGGTCATAGGTGCGTTATGTCTCCCAAGCTTTATCGGCGAGATGATATGCGAAACCCGAGTCCCGAAGTTATGTTGCGCGGTTTGGATGCTTCGACTGACGACAGAGGATCGCTGCGAACAGGCGCGAGCGCTCAAACGTCAGTCTTGGATTATTGGGCGAGATTAAAGATAACAGGTTGCGGGACCGGAAGGGATCGATTCTGGCTGTGGATATCTTGGTGCAAGAAACATGTTGGGGGACGAGTTGGCCTGGTTTTCGCGGTGGGTTCTTTGGCCGCAACGAGGGTATACCCCTGCCCCTACCCATCCTCCCGATAAGAATCATCGAGTTCGCTATCAGAAGTAGATTTCTGGCACGCTTCGCGCCCCGATAGAATTCCCCGAAAGACGCTGCGCGCGAAAATCTTGAGCGGAGAACCCTCGATGAAAACTCGGCCAGCGAAGCTTGCCCCCAGCATCCCAAATTTCGAAGGCGATTTATGCTGTGCTTCTGCTGTGCGCGGTTTTAACAGCCGCCGCTTCGGCGCAGATATATTCGGTAGTGGCAGAGTCGGTGACCGACGGCTTTCTGACTCTTGGACTGGATGGCAACTTTTACGCCACGGACTATAACGGCGGCGGCGCAGGCTCGGTTTTCCGGCTGACCCCTAGCGGCGTGGTGACCACGATCTATAGCTTCCCTGGTCAACCTTATCAGTCTGCCCGGCGCCGCGGCTCGTGTCGGGCACGGATGGGAACTTTTGTGGAACCCTCCGGGACGGCTACTGGCTTCAGGCAAGGCTGGTGCAAGGCAGGGACGGGAACTTTTGCGGCACGGCCGCACTGGGCGGAGCCACAACAGCGGGATGATGTTTCGGGTGACTCCGGGTGGCGCATTCTCGGTTGTGTACAATTTTCTGCGCTCCTGCCAATTGCTAAAGCAACTTGCCTTTTCAAGGGATGCCGTAAGGTGGTCGAGTCGAGAACGGGAGTTGTTTAATTCGTGCCATCCGCTGAAGCGCACTTGGTTTTTGCCACGTTTGGCTGCCCGGCACTGCCGTGCCCGGGCTTTCCCACGCTGCCCCTTCGGGGCTAGGGGGATTTGTGCTGGCCGGCGGTTTGCGCTGTTCTGCGCCGATGCGCCTCGCTGCGCTCGGCTGTACGGCCGAGGCGGCCGTCCCCACACCATCAGAAATTGGGCGCAATCTGAAATCTGGCAGAGGCCGAAATGGGCATGAGCCGAAATGTGAGATTTTGTCTCAGGGTGAGACTGGAGTCTTGGACGTGGCTTGCTTCTGGCTGGCTTGGTGGTCCTAACTTGCTGAAAAATATCGCGCCTGGGTACTAATCCTTTCGGTCTTAAGGTGTGGTCGCGGGCGTGCTTCTTGGTTTGCATAACCGCGAGTTGGGGCTCCCCAAAGCTCTTCCTAACCGGGAAGAGGGGGAGCCTGACCGCATGTTTTGGAGCAGCCGGGCTTTGCCCGGCGGACAGCCGAGGGCCGCTGTCCCCACATGTAATTCTGGACATTTTCTCTTGGCGCAGACAGGGACAGCACCGGCGCGGGCGGCGCAGGCCAGTATGGTGGCGGAGCTGGCGCGGTTTTTTCCGGAGGCTACGCCGGTCCGTATTCCGGTGGAGTGCAGGCGCATCCCGCATGCGAATTGCGTTGATGGTTCCTTCGAGGCGGCGGGGCTGGAGGGCAAAGCGCCGGAGAGCACGGTGATCGAGTTTGGCACGTCGCGGGAAGTTTTATTTGCCTGCCCGACGCGGGTGGAGTTTGGCGACTGGTTGCGGCTGCGCAATCGCGACGGGTCGCTGGATACGGAAGTGGAAGTGGTGGCGGTGCAGTATCGCCCGGAAAATACGATTGTGGCCGCACGTTTTGTGAAAGAGGTTCCGAACTGGATCGTGAAATCATGACGCCATCTCCGCAGAACATCAACGATCCGGCGGTGTTGTGGTCGATTGCCCGCCGGCTGCATCCCATTTACGCCGAACTGGCGCGCGAGTTTGTGATTGAAGCGCCGGCCGAGTTCGATCTTCAGGCGCTCGAAAGCAAAAAAGAAGATGAGCCTGGCGCCGAGGCTGTGGAACAGGCTACGGCGTGGCTGAATGCGATGGATGAGCGCATCCAGGTGCACCAGCTGCGGCAGTTTCTGCAGACTTGTTCAATGGTGGATCGCACCGGGCTGGAGGCTTTGCTGCAGCACTTTCTGGCCAAGAGCGAACGAAGCGAGACGGTGCGGGACAAAATCGACTTTCTGCTGGTGCAATATTTTAGCCAGGCAGCGCCCACCGATTTGGAGGACGATAAGGCCGACATAGCCTACGTGGCGCAGGGCCTTGAGCCGGTTCTGGGCGAGGTGGAGCTGAAGACGCCGGTGTGGTTGAACGCGCTCGATCGAGTGCTGGAAGCGGCGCGGCACTGCCGTTCGCTGGACCAGTTGCTGCATGGCGGGGTGCTGGAGCAGGGACGCAAGGCGAAGGCACAAGCCGGAGATCTGTTTTATTTGCCGGTCGCGCTGGTGGCGTTTACGCGCTTTGGATATCTGATGCGGCGGGTATTCTTCCGGCTGATGCTGGCGGATCTGAACGTAATCCTGGAAGGGCTGACCGAGCTCGAAGAAAAGGGAGTCGAGACGATCGACTGCCAGCGGGCGCAGTTCTCGGCGCAGGAGCCGATTATACGACTGCGCATGATCTGCCAGTCGTGGAAGGTGATGTTCCAGGCGGAGTATTCCTCGGGGCAGCCGCTGCGCATGCTGGTGGATCTGCGGGCTTCGGTGGATTGCGCTTTGGGGCGGAATGCGAGCGCTGCCGGGAAAACGGCGAGCGCCGCCGAGCCGATGGCGGCCAAGGCTGCTCCGTCGAAGCCTGCTCCGGTGAAGGCCGCGCCGGCCAAGGCTGTGAGCGCGCCTCCTCGGGCTGCGGCAGCGGCAGCGGGTGCGGGAGGAGCGAAGTCGGTGATGGCTGCGAAGCCTGGGCCTGCGGCCGAGGTCAAGAAAGCGAAGTTCGCCGTGGCTGGCGATGAGGCTCCGGAATTTGAGGTGGAGGCGGCGCCGCCGGAGTGGAATGCGGAGGCGGAGCCGCAATTCGGTAAGAAGAAATAAAAGCTGGCCGGGGCTCAGGCCGGACGATTTGCATTCTCATTCAAGCTTAGAAGAGGAAACTTGCACTTGGATCAAGCGACGGTTCTGGTAATTTCCGAGGATGCGGAATTTTCGCGGAGCATCACCGCAAGCTGGCAGACGGAGCGTACCGCGCCCACCTTCACCATGCTGAGCGGGAATCTGTGGCCGCGAGCGGTGGATGACTTCGAAGTGGCGATTGTGGGGCCGCTGCGGCGCGAGGTGATGGCGGTGGTGCTGGAGCCTTTGCATTTGACGCAGCGTCCGTTGTTCTGCGTGTGCCAGGATGGCGCCGCCGCGGAATTTGTGCGGGAGCGCTGGCCGCGGACCACGGTGTTGCGCGGGGATCGGGAGTGGCTGAACGTGCTGATTCCGGCGGCGAGCGAGGCGGTGCTGCGGGCGCGGGCCGAAGCCCGGGCGCGGTCGGCGGAGCAGGCTTGCGCACGCCTGGAGCGCGAAGCCATGCTGGGGCGCTACATGCTGGAGATGCGGCACGGGTTGAACAATGCGTTGACCTCGCTGCTGGGGAATTCCGATCTTTTGCTGATCGAGCCGGGGACGCTTTCGGCGCACGCGCGGGCGCAGATCGAAACCATGCGCAACATGACTCTGCGGATTCACGAAGTGCTGCAGCGTTTTTCGTCGCTGGAAAAAGAAATGAACGTGGTGGCGCAGCAGGTGGAACGGGACTCGGCGAAGAGCCGGGTCGCGGTTGCGGCGGGCGCCTGAGAAAATTTTTCCGGCCGCGATGCTGCGGCTGGATATGCCCCGGCGAGATTCGCGCCGGCCAAGTGGTTCATCCCTCCTCCGGGAATGTTGCCGTTGCCGTTATCTTGACGATGGGCGCGGGAGTCGTAGCCGAGCCTGGGAAAAGGCACTATGCATAAGTTGATCGCGACCAGCACCATCCTGGAGCACGAGCTTTCGGAGTTGCGCCTGCTGATCGAGCGGCAGAGCGGAATCGTTCTGGATTGTCCCAACAGCGCGCTGGCAACTCACGTCGCGGATTTTATCGAGGCGCAGGACTTGCGATCGTCTTCGGTGCTGCTGGAGCGGCTGCGCTCGGAGCAGGATCCTGCGCGTTTGCCGGGGCTGCTCGAGGGCTTGATCAACACGAATACGGGATTTTTTCGGCATCCGGGAGCGCTGAATGCGTTGACGCGGCAGGTGTTGCCGCAGCTATTTGCGCGCAAGTCGGCGGATGGGCCGAGTCCGCTGCGCATCTGGAGCGCGGGCTGCGCCACGGGGGAAGAGACGTATTCGATTGCGATGGCGGTCTGCGATGCGGTGAGTAATGCGGGCACGGAAGGGAATGCGTCGAGTATTGGGATCGGGACTGCCAACGGAAAGTCCGCTGCGCGGAGCGCAGGCGCTGCCGATGGCGTGCAAAACAATTCCAGCTTATCGAGCCTGGGTGCAGGCGTATCGATTCATATCGTAGGCAGCGACCTGCTGCCACAGAACATCGAAGCGGCAGATCGCGGGGTCTATCCGCAAGCGGCGCTGGAAGGGCTGCCGCCGGCGAGTATTCGCAATTATTTTTCGAAGATTACCTCTCCGACGATTGCGACCGCGGATGCCGATGACGAGCCTGCGGATGGCGAGGAGCAATTTGAGTTGCAGGATCGATACCAGGCGAAGTCTGAGAGCAAGCATGACAAGAATGGCGGCTCGCGCGGAGCCGTGAAAGCGGCTTGTGCAAATGCGGCGCACCTGCTGGCGAAGCCGCGGCTGCGCAGCCTGGTCACGTTCAACTGCATGAATCTGGCGCGGCCGGGTTATATTGGGCGCTTCGACTGCATCTTCTGCATGGACGTTTTGCCGCACTTTTCGCGGGCGCAGCGAATGGCGCTGCTGGAGCGCCTGCACCTTTATCTTGAGCCCGGCGGGTATTTATTTCTGAGTCAGACCGAAAAGCTCTCCGCGCCTAATTTGAACTTCCGCTCCGAAACTTTCGACGGCTATACGTTTCACCGGAAACCGTTGGCCGCTAGCGCCGCTTACGGGCGTTAGAAAAGCCTAGATCGACGACGGGTGGCACAGAACGGATTCAAGACCTCGATACCATCCAGCCTCTGCCCAGTTTGAAAATCTTCGGGGAGCAAGTGGGCGCATGCCGACGCCATGGCCGCCGCTACGATGAGGGCGCCCCAATAAGAAAGACGATAGCGATCTTGGATTGTCCAGCCTCGCTCTAACAAGGCCGCATCCGCAAGGACGGGATTCCACGCCATAAGATCGCGAATTTCGGCGCGAGCCGACTCGCGGCGGTGGGCCATTTCCGCACCGCGTACCCGTAGAATTCGCCGAACACTTGAAAGCGGGCCGATCCACAGCCTTAAAAGCGCAAACCCCAAGCGGGCCCAAGTCAACCCCAGAACCAACGACCGGTAGTCGCTCTGCAGGGGAGGGCGGATGTGATGATTACGGGGGTTGAGGATTTGTGGAGGGTGCATCCGTGGCGGGAGATTGCGATTCTATCGGCCGGCGAAATGTTGGGACCGCTGAACGGCACGAGCGCTGTTCGATTTTTCCGTCGCCACTCTTTAGAACTTTACCGGAAGAGCCTCCAAGCCGCGCAGGACTGGGGTGGCTCGCCATCGCAGGGCCTTCACGGGGACCGCGAGTTGCAGCCTTGGCAACCGCCGCAGAAGGGTATTGATCGCGATTTGTCCCTCGATGCGGGCCAGAGGGGCGCCCAGACAAAAATGCGCTCCCAGACCAAAAGCGACATGGCGGTTGTTCTCTCGCGACAGATTCAAATCGTCGGCGTGATCGAACTGCTTTTCGTCACGGTTGGCGGAAGCCAGCACGGCCAGCACGAGCGCTCCGCGGAGCACAGTGGTGCCGGCGATGGATACAGCCTCGCAGGCGAAACGCAGGGTGGTTGTTTCCAGGATTGCTGAAGCGCAACAGCTCCTCGATCGCCGATCCAATCAGCGCCGGGTTGTTTCGCAGGCGCTCCATCTGCTCCGGATGCTCGAGGAGGGCCAGGGTTCCGGAGGCGATCAAATTCACCGTGGTCTCATGGCCGGCAATGACCAGAAGCACCGCCATGGCGAGCAGTTCATCTTCGCTGAGGCGATCCCCGGCCTCTTCCACTTGCACCAGCGCGGTCAGCAAACCTTCGCGGGGCGTGACCCGCAATTCGCGAAACAGCCGACGCAGATACCGCATGAAGGCCCAAAGGGACGGCATGGCGAGAAGCGTGTTGACTCGCGTCGGCGGGCGCAGAGCGGCTTTCGACCACACCTGAAACCGATCCTGGTCTTGCGCGGGAATGCCAAGCAACTCCACGATGACCGTGAGCGGCAAGGGCAGCGCGAAGTCCCGCACCAGGTCCATCGATCCGCTGGGCTCGACGGCATCGAGCAGCCGATCGGAGATTTGCTGGATGCGGGGCCGCAGTGTTTCGACCATGGCGGGCGTGAACGCCTTATGCACCAGGGTGCGCAAGCGTCCGTGGTCGGGCTCATCAAGGTCGAGCATGTTGCGTTCGAGCGGCTTTACGAACTCCGGCAGCCACGGCTTCCTAGCGGCATTTTCCCGGTTTTTGGCAAAGCGCGGGTCTTTTAAAACCGCGACCACATCGTCGTAGCGCGTGACCAGCCACGCCTCGCGCACACCCGGGGCCAAGGCGATCTCCACGCGGCAGACCGTCTGCCCCGCGCGCAGACGGGCGTAGAAAGGGAAGGGATCGGCCTTGAACTCGGGGCTGACGAGATGGAGGGAGGATTTCATCGGAGGTTGAGGCAGCAGGATCCGAGGCGAGACCGCGACTTGCCGCGAATTAGGATCGGTTCATTCCAGGTTTCTTGCGTGGGACGTTACGCGAACAAAAATTCTTTAGTCCGCAACTCCTTGATCGTGTCCCTCAGCTTCGCGGCTTTCTCGAATTCGAAGCGCTTGGCGGCTTCGCGCATGTCGCTTTCTAGTTTCTCGACGTAGCCGTCTAGTTCTAGCTGCGATTTGAATTCTGGGATGCCCTCGGCTTCGCCTCCGGTCAGGTCGGTGTAGTCGGCGGCTACGATTCCGGCTAGCGTCATGTCCAGAGGGCGCACGATCGATTCCGGGGTGATGCCGTTGGCTTCGTTGTAGGCGGTTTGGATGGCGCGGCGGCGCAGGGTTTCGTCGATGGCGCGCTGCATGGAGTCGGTCATGCGGTCGGCGTAGAGGATGGCGCGGCCGTTCAGGTGGCGGGCGCAGCGGCCGATGGTTTGGATCAGCGATCCTTGGGAGCGCAAGAAGCCTTCTTTGTCGGCATCGAGTATCGCTACCAACGAGACTTCCGGGAGGTCGAGGCCTTCGCGCAGGAGATTGATGCCGATCAATACGTCGAATTCGCCTTGGCGCAGGTCGCGGAGAATTTTTACGCGCTCGAGCGTTTCGATTTCTGAGTGCATGTAGCGGCACTTCACGCCCACTTCGGCGTAGTACTCGGCCAGGTCTTCGGACATGCGCTTGGTCAGCGTGGTGACTAGAACGCGCTCGCCCTTGTCTACGCGCGCGCGAATCTCGTGGAGCAGATCGTCGATCTGTCCTTTGACTGGACGGATCTCGACTTCGGGATCGATCAGCCCTGTGGGGCGAATGATTTGTTCTACGACCACGCCTGCCGATTTTGTCAGCTCATACGGGCCCGGCGTTGCCGAAACGTAAACCAGCTGGTTGGTGCGGTGCTCGAATTCTTCAAACGTTAGCGGACGATTGTCCAGCGCCGAGGGCAGGCGGAAGCCGTATTCGACCAGCGTTTCTTTGCGCGAGCGGTCGCCGGCGTGCATTCCGCGCAACTGCGGAATGGTCTGGTGCGATTCGTCGATGAACATCAGATAATCGCGCGGGAAATAATCGAGCAGGGTGGGCGGAGGCTCGCCGGGCATGCGTCCGGTGAAGTGGCGGGAATAATTTTCGATGCCGTGGCAGTAGCCCATGAGCTTGATCATTTCAAGATCGAACGTCACGCGCTGGTGGACGCGCTGGGACTCAACGATGCGGCCTTGCTTTTCCAGTTCGACTTCCCACCAGGCCATTTCTTGCTTGATCGACTCGACGGCCGAGACTCGCGTTTCGTCTTTCATTACGTAGTGGGTTTTGGGATAGATCGGCAGGCGCATGTATTTTTGTTTCACAGTGCCGAAGAGCGGGTCGACTTGGGCGAGCGATTCGACTTGATCTCCCCACAGCTCGATGCGATAGGCCATGTCGTCGTAGGTGGGGAAGACTTCGATCACGTCGCCGCGGACGCGGAAGGTGCCGCGCTTGAATTCGCCGTTGGTGCGCTCGTAGAGAATGTCGACCAGTTTGCGGGTGATGTCTTCGCGGGTGATCTTCTGGCCTTTTTCGAGGAAGAGCATCATGCCGTAGTAGGCCTCGGGTGAGCCGAGGCCGTAGATGCAGCTTACGGAGGCTACGATCAGGGCGTCGCGGCGCTCGAATAAAGATTTCGTCGCGGAGAGGCGAAGCTTGTCGAGTTCGTCGTTGATGGTGGCTTCTTTTTCGATGAACAGGTCGGCGGCGGGGACGTAGGCCTCGGGCTGGTAGTAGTCGTAATAGGAGACGAAATATTCGACGGCGTTGTGGGGGAAGAAATTCTTGAATTCGTGGTAAAGCTGCGCCGCCAGGGTTTTGTTGTGCGCCATGACTAGCGCAGGACGGTTCACGGCTTCGATGACTTTCGCCATGGTATAGGTCTTGCCGGAGCCGGTTACCCCTAGCAGAACCTGATGCTGTTCGCGATCGTAGACGCCACGCAGCAGGGATTCGATCGCTCGGCCCTGGTCGCCTTGCGGCTTGTAATCGGAGACTAATTTGAAGTCCATGGGGAGCAGCTTTCAGCGATCAGCTCTCAGCCGTCGGCTTGAACCTTGGTCGCACCGGTTCCCTGCCTAGGTCCACAGAGGCCGATTTTGCTGACCGAGAATCTTTTTATTATAACGCGGGCGAAGAAATCGATTTCCAAGCCGTAAAGTTCGATCGTAATTCCGTTCGAAGTCGAAGCGGCTGTGGGGCAGCGGAAAAAAGTCGCGTCGCAGGCGAAGGCTTGCCTCAGGCGCTAAAAGCGCGGACTCATTGCAACGACTTAAGGGCACGACGAAAGGTCGTGCCCTTCCCGAGCCAGTCGGCCTTGCGCGCAAGGCCGATCCCTGGCCCCGCCGGAAAGCGCGGGGCTTTGATGGGATGACGCCAGCAGGTAGCACGCCAATGCTGCGCTTTAACTCCGCGCCGCTACAGTTCCGCCAAGACGCGGTGCACCAGATAGATGGAGATCGAGCCTTCGCCTACGGCGGCGGCTACGCGCTTTACGTTGCCGGAGCGGACGTCGCCTACGGCGAAGACGCCGGGCAGGCTGGTTTCGAACATCTGTGGGGTGCGCGAGAGCGGCCAGGTGAAATCGTGGACGGCGGGGTCGAGATCGCGGCCGGTCAGGATAAAGCCTTTTTGATCCAGCACTACGCAGCCCTGCAGCCAGGCGGTGTGGGGTGAGCCCCCGGTCATGATGAAGACGTGGCGGATTTTGTGGGTGCAGCGCTCGTCTTTGTTCTTGTCTTTCCAGATTACTTGCTCGAGTTGGGCGTCGCCTTCGAGGGCTACGATCTCGGTGCCGTAGTGAACGTCGATTTTAGGATTTTCGTCGATGCGCTGGATGAGATAGCGCGACATGGTGCTGGATAACTGCCTCGAGCGCACCAGCATGTGGACTTTGCCGACGGTCTGAGAGAGAAACGCCGCGGCCTGGCCGGCGGAGTTGCCGCCGCCGACTACGATTACGTCTTCATCGCCGCAGAGTTGGGCCTCGATGTAGGTGGCGCCATAATAGACTCCGAGGCCTTCGAACTTGGAGAGATTTTCGACGTTGAGTTTGTTGTACTGAGCGCCGGTGGCGATGACCACGGTGCGGGCGCGAATCACTTGATCGTCGTCCATGACAAGCTCGTAGGGGCGGCGGCCACACTTCAATTGTTTTATCTTGCAGGCGATCAGCATCTTGGCGCCGAATTTTTGCGCTTGCGCGGCGGCGCGGCCGGCGAGCTCCTGGCCGGAGATTCCGGTGGGGAAGCCGAGATAGTTTTCGATTCTTGAACTCGATCCCGCCTGGCCGCCGGGAGCGATGGCTTCGATAACAAGAACATCGAGACCTTCGGAAGCCCCGTAAACCGCGGCTGCGAGGCCGGCCGGACCTGCGCCAATCACGATGAGATCGCGAAGTTCGGAGGGCTCGACGTTGGCATTGAGGCCGAGGCATTGTGCCACTTCCTGAATCGAAGGATTGCGGAGCACGTTCTTGTTGTTGCAGATGACCACGGGAATCTGGTCGAGAGTGACTTGAAAGTGGTCGAGCAAATCCTGGTAACTGGAGTCGAGATCGAGATCGACGTAGGTGTGGGGCTGGCCGTTGCGGGTGAGGAATTCGCGCAAGCGCAGAGTCTGCGCCGAGTGGCGCGAGCCCAGGAGAATAATGTTGCCTTGGCCGCTTTTGATGAGTTCGAGGCGGCGGAGGATGAAGGCGCGCATGAAGATTTCGCTGAGTTCGGAATCTCTGGCGACCACGGAGCGCAGGTTCTCGGCCGTCATCTCCAGGAATTCGCCGGGGGCGGTGACGCGGCCGCGAACCAGGTTGCGGCGGCCGGAGATCATATTGATTTCTCCGGTGAAGCTGCCGGGGCCGTGTTCCACGATGAGGCGCTCGCCGCCGAACAAATCCGGCTGCACGATTTCCAGGCTGCCGGAGAGCAGCACGAAAAAGGGGATGTCGCTGTCGCCGGGATCGAAGAGAATATCGCCGACGTTGACTTGTCGCACTTTGCTGGAAGGGCGGATGCGGTCGATTTGTTGCGGAGTGAGAGTGGGGAAAACCTCGCCACGGATATCGGGGATCAGAAGGGTTGGTTGCGTGGACATAGGTTCTCCCGCTTAGGCTCGGTTCGATCGTGAGAGTAGTAGATGATGCGGGCCGGGAGTCGGGTTCACAAGGCTCTGCGGACTGGGTGCTACTTTGGTGGTGCGTTTGGTTGTACTTCCCCCAGATCGACGATTTTTGCGGTGGCGCGGAATTTCTTGTAGTCGCGGTAAGACTGCTCCACGTTCACGTCGAAGTTCTTGAGTAGGGCGAGTCGAACGTCGACGTGCGCCGCGACGTGGAGCGGCAGCCAGACCTCGTCGTTTACACGGGTCTGTTCCAGGGTGAAGCGCGTTCCCTTGTGTATGCGCGCAAGGAACAGCCCCCAGGAGATCGTGTCCAGAATCTCGACGTCCATTTTGGCGAGTTGGAGATCGTTCTTGTCGATCCATACTCGCCCACGCACTTTGGTCAACAACTTGGACTCTTTCATGCGCGGCTCGAAGCCGGGACGGGGTTCGCCATCGATGACCCAGACCTCGCGATTGCCCAGAAGCTCCGTTCCCACGAGGTTGAAGTTGTAGGCGTCGGCGACCTCGCGCACGAACTTGCGTTCGTCTTCGCGCTCTTTCGCTTCCTTTTCTTGCCGCTTCCTACGATCTCCTTCCGACTCGTTTTTTCGTTTATCGAGCGCTTTCTGTATCTTCTCTTCTTCCTTGGCGGCGTCTTTGGCGTTGAGGGGCTTACCGTCTTTTTCGATCAGCCGCTGCACCTGCTCGCCGTAAAGCTCCATCACTTCGTAGGTCTTCACCTCGGTGGACTTCACCGCGCCCTTGCCATCGACGCGGTGCTCTTCGTCGCGCTCGATGTAGGTGTAGTCGCGCAGGCGCTTATCGTTTTCGAGATCTTTCTCGGCGACCACGCGAAACAGGTCTTGCATCTGCGCCTGAGAAAGTTTTCCGTTGGCGTCGGGATTCAAGTCCAGGGCGGTCGCGGTGGGCGGCTGCCCGAAAACGGGCAACACCATCAGCGAAATCGCGAACCGCAGGAGTGGAGTGATCCCCGGTGTCTTCATGGTGGAAGCTGGATGGTTAGAGTGCCGGGAGTTCCGGCAGGTGCAATAAAATTGCTCGGAGTTGCCGCGCACACACTGGCGTCCCGGTGAAAACAGGAGGTGCGCCAGGGGTTAACGGCGTCGAAACGCGGCTGCGATGATTCATAAGGCCTACAGTGATTACTGGATGTTTCGCGGGACGTAGCTTGACTAGACTTTGCGCAGAATCTCAAAATGGCCGGACTCCCCCAATTTCGACAAGTGCGGCGAGCGTGTCTGGCGATCGTCGCGCCGAGATTCTTCCCGCTTTTTATCTCGCTCTCTCGCATCGTGCTCTCTTGCATCGTGCGCTGCCGGTGTTCGCAAGTTTGGGCGCCGGAGGTCCGCGAATGCGCTTGCTGAGCGCGCGTCTGATTGTTTCTCTGATCATCGGCATCGCGCTGGTGTCTTTGGGGTTTTCCTATTATGCAGTGCTGCGGGAGAAGCGCGGCCTGCGCGGCGAATTGCAGCGGCGCGCGGAGGTGCTGGGCGAGAGCGTGGCGGCGAACGTGGAGAAGACCTGGGAGAGCGGCTCGGAGCGCGATTTGCAGAGGCTGGTGCAGCGCTTTGGCAACCGCGAGCACCTGCTCGGGGTCGCCGTTTACAACCGGCAGGGCAGTGTGATCGCCATCACTTCCGGCCTAGGTGCACCACTGAAATCAGCGCCGCGCGAGGTCATGCAGGCTATGGCGCTGGGGCAGGAAGAGAGTTCTTTCGAGCGCCTGGGAAACGATCCGGTAGAGATTTTTGCCATGCCGCTGCATCGCCACGAAGAAACCGCGGGCGGGCTGGCGGTGGTGCACGACGCCGGTTACATTCGGGCGCGAAATCTGCGCACCTGGCGCGAAGCTTTTATCAGCGTGCTGGTGCAGGTGTTTCTGATCGTTCTGATCACGCTTCTGATTGTGCGTTGGAGTATTGCTGGTCCGATCGCGCGAGCGGCGCAGTGGATGCGGGCTTTGCGCACGGGAAGAATTTCTTCGCGGCAGCAGATGCACGATCTCGATCTCTTCAAGCCGCTGGCTTGGGAAGTGGTGACTTTGGCGGAGAGCCTGAGCCAGGCGCGCAACGCGGCGGAGAACGAAGCGCGCTTGCGGGACGCGGCGCAATCGGTATGGACGGCGGACCGGCTGGCCGTGCAAGTGCAAAGCCGGCTGGAGGATGGCCGGCTGTTTGTGGTCTCGAATCGCGAACCGTACATGCATCAGCGCGCCGGCAAAGGGGTGGAAGTGGTCGTGCCGCCGAGCGGGCTGGTGAGCGCTTTAGAGCCGGTGTTGAGCGCCTGCGACGGAACCTGGATCGCGCACGGGAGCGGGGATGCGGATCGAGAAACGGTGGACCGGCAGGATCGGCTGCGCGTGCCGCCGCAAGACCCCCGCTATACCCTGCGGCGGATTTGGCTGAGCAAAGAAGAAGAGGAAGGATACTACTACGGTTTTTCGAATGAAGGCTTGTGGCCGCTCTGCCATATTGCGCACACGCGGCCGCTTTTTCGCGCCCAGGACTGGGAGGATTATCAAGAGGTAAACCGCAAGTTCACGGCGGCGGTGCTCGAAGAGATCAAGGACACTGCGAAGCCGGTGGTGCTGGTGCAGGACTATCACTTTGCGCTGATGCCGCGGCTGATCAAAGAAAAAAGACCGGACGCGCGGGTGGCGATTTTTTGGCATATTCCGTGGCCCAACCCCGAGGCTTTTGGAATTTGCCCGTGGCAGCGGCAACTGGTGGATGGGTTGCTGGGCGCGGATCTGATCGGGTTTCACATTCAGTCGCATTGCAATAACTTTTTGCAGACCGTGGATCGGGTGGTGGAATCCCGCGTCGACTGGGAGCATTTTTCGGTCAAGCGGCAGGATCACCGGACGATCGTGCGGCCGTTTCCGATCAGCGTCGATCTTACCGATGACGAGTCGGTGGAGAGCGACCGCTACGGCTCGGATTACTTTGAGCGCACCGCATTGCTGCGCAGCTTGGGAGTGGAGAGCGAGTTCGTGGGCATCGGAGTCGACCGGGTCGATTACACGAAAGGAATTCCAGAGCGCTTTCGGGCGATTGAGCGCTTTCTGGAAAAATATCCGCGATACCGGAATAAATTTACTTTCATCCAGATTGGAGCGCCCAGCCGCACGCACATAAAGCGTTACCAGGATTTACTGGCGGAGGTGGAAGCGGAGGCGGAGCGCATCAACTGGCGTTTTCAAAGCGGCAATTGGAAGCCGATTATTTCTTTGAAGCGTCAGCATAGCCACGAAGAGATCGAGCGCTACTATCGCGCCGCGGATATCTGCCTGGTGACGGCGCTGCATGACGGCATGAATCTGGTGGCAAAGGAATTTCTGGCGGCGCGGCGCGACGAGCGCGGGGTGCTGATTCTCAGCCAGTTCACGGGCGCGGCGCGCGAGCTGCGGGATGCCTTGCTGGTGAACCCTTACGACATCGACCAGACGGCGGAGGCCATTCGAGTTGCGTTGGAGATGGAGCCGGAGGAAAGGCAGATGCGCATGCACCGCATGCGGAGGGTGGTGCGGGAGCAAAACATTTACCGCTGGGCGGGAAATTTGATCACGGAACTTTGCGAGTTGAGATTGGACGCCGAGCAGCCGCGAACGAAGTTGCCTGCAGCCGTGGCTGCCGCTTGATCGGAGGAAGCGCCCAGGGTTTACTCGAAGTTGGAATCTCCTCGCTTAGCGTGCGGTGAGTCGAGCTGCGCTCGACGGACAGCCGGGAGTGGTTGTGCCCACATGGCGTTGTGGCACACCCTTCACCTTTGACCCTCCACCTTGACCTTTCCAGTCCTTTCTGTTTCTGCTAATGTTTCCAGTTCGTTGGTCGTAAATCCGTGAGCCCCTGGTGCGTTTAAGTCTGTGCGTTAACTCGGAAGGAAGGTGACCTCGTGATTGTCGGAGTTCCGCGGGAAAGCTATCCCGGTGAACGGCGAGTGGCGCTTGTGCCCGCGGTGGTGCCGACTCTGAGGAAGGCTGGGTTCGAGGTTGTGGTGGAGCCGGGCGCGGGCGAGGGGGCGGGTTATGCCGACTCCGTTTACGTGGAAAAGGGCGCCAAGATTCTTGCCGATCGCGCGGCGGTGTTTGGCGTGGCCGACGTGATTGTGCAGGTTTTGTGTTACGGCTCGAATGACGTGACGGGAAGCGCTGATCTGCGTTTGTTGCGGCGCGATCAGGCGTTGATCGGGTTTCTGCGGCCGTTTGGTTCGGCGGAGGCGATTCAGCAGATTGCGGATGCGGGCGTGACATCTTTTTCGGTGGAGTTGGTGCCGCGCACCACACGGGCGCAGAGCATGGATGCGCTTTCGTCTATGGGGACGATCTGCGGTTATAAGGCGGTGCTGCTGGCGGCGGAGACGTCGATCAGAATTTTTCCTATGATGACGACGGCGGCAGGCACGATTACTCCGGCGCGAGTGTTCGTGATTGGCGCAGGAGTGGCGGGGCTGCAGGCGATTTCAACCGCGCGAAGGCTGGGCGCGGTAGCCTCCGCGTACGACATGCGCGCGGCTTCGAAAGAGCAGGTGCAGAGCTTGGGCGGGCGCTTTGTGGAGTTGCCGATTGAGGCCAAGGACGCGCAGGATGCGCGGGGTTATGGAACGGCGCAGGACGAGAATTTTTACGCGCGGCAGCGCGAATTGCTCACGCGCGTGGTGGCGGAGAGCGATGTGGTGATTACGGCGGCCGTGATTCCGGGCAAGAAGTCTCCCGTGCTGATTACGGAGGAGATGGTGAAGGGGATGGCGCCGGGTTCGGTGATCGTCGATCTGGCCTCGGAGCGCGGGGGAAATTGCGAACTCACGCGCACCGGGGAAACCGTTAAGACGCACGGGGTGACGATTATCGGGGCGATTAATTTGGCCAGCAGCGTGCCGTATCACTCCAGCCAGATGTATGCGCGCAATATCAGCACGTTTCTGGTCTACATGATGAAAGAGGGCAAGCTGCAGCTCAATCTGCAGGATGAGATTATTCGCGAGACCATGGTGACGCGCGGGGGCGAGATCGTGAATGCGCGGGTGCGGGAGTTTTTTAAGATGCCGGCTTTGGCCGCCGTGGGCGGATGAAGGGGTTGCGGGGCAGCTCCCATCGGCTTGCCGGCGCGGCTTCAAGAGCCTGAGCGAAGAATCGACTTGGGAGTTTCTGCGCCTGAAGGGGCAATGAGTGCTCAAGGCCTTACGGTATGCTGAAAGCATACCCCGAAACGAATCACGAGGATTCCATGAGTTCTAATGTGATCGATTTGCTTTTTATTTTTATGCTGGCTTGCTTTATTGGTTTTGAAGTGATCCGGCACGTTTCGCCTTTGCTGCACACGCCGCTGATGTCGTTGACCAACGCGCTGGACGCCATTGCCGTGGTGGGCGCGATTGTGTTGGTGGGCGAGCGTAAAAGTACGTTTGCGACGGTGCTGGGCGTGATCGCGATCGTGGCCGCCACCAGCAATGTTGTGGGCGGATTCTTCATTACCGACCGCATGCTGAAGATGTTTAAGAGCAGCCGTCCGACCAAGCCTTAGCTGCATTCGCGTTTCTCGAATGGCCAAAGAATGAACGAGTTTGCCGGTAGCCAGTACGTGATCGAAGTTATTTATCTCGTCGCCAGCGCGCTCTTTATTTTCTCGCTGAAGTGGATGAGTTCGCCGGCCACGGCGCGGCACGGGATTTGGGCGGGCGAGATCGGCATGGTGCTGGCCATCGCTGGCACTTTGCTGCACCGCGGCATCGTCGATTGGAAGTGGATCGCCGTCGGGTTGGTGCTGGGCAGCGGCATTGGCATTCCGCTGGGCATGGTGCAGATGACGGCGGTGCCGCAGCGGACCGCGCTCAGCCACGCCTTCGGCGCGCTGTGCGTCACGCTGGTGGGGACGGCGGAATTTTATCTGCGCACGCCCGACGTTCCCAAATTCATGATGTCGGTGCTCTCCGCGGAAGTGATTCTGGGCGGGCTGACGTTTACCGGCAGCCTGATGGCGGCGGGCAAGCTGCAGGAGATTCTGCCGCAGCGTCCGATTACCTATAAAGGACAGAATCTCGTTAATTTTCTGCTGTTCGCGGCGGCGGTGGGCAGCGCGGTTTATCTGGTGCTGCATCCGGAGGCGAAGCAGTTCTTTCCGCTGATCGTTGGGATCTCGTTGATCTTCGGCGTGCTGCTGGTGATCCCCATCGGAGGAGCCGACATGCCGACCGTCATTTCTTTATTGAACGGATATGCGGGGTTGTCGGCGGCGGCGATGGGATTCGTGCTCAACAACAAACTGTTGATTATTGCCGGCGCGCTCGATGGATCTTCGGGACTGATTCTCTCGGTGATCATGTCGAAAGCGATGAACCGGTCGTTCACCAACGTTCTGTTCGGCGCGTTCGGGCAGGTGCAGGTTTCGGCCGCGGGCGGGCAGGAAGCGAAACCGGTGCGCAGCGCTACGGCTGAAGAAGCGGCCGCGATTCTTTCCGCGGCGAATAAAGTTGTGATTGTGCCCGGTTATGGCATGGCGGTGGCGCAGGCGCAGCACAAAGTGCGCGAACTTTACGACATTCTCAGCAAGAAGGGAGTGGAGGTGCGCTTCGCGATTCATCCCGTTGCCGGACGCATGCCGGGGCACATGAACGTGCTCTTGGCCGAAGCCGACATTCCTTACGATCGGCTGATCGAGATGGATGAGATCAACGGCGATTTTCCGCAGACAGACGTGGCGCTGGTGATCGGCGCTAACGATGTCACCAATCCGGCGGCGCGGAATGATGCCTCGAGTCCGATTTATGGCATGCCGATTCTGGATGTCGACAAGGCTCACACCGTGATGGTGATCAAGCGCGGCATGAGTCCGGGGTTTGCTGGGATCGATAATCCGCTGTACTACCTGGATAACAATCTCATGTTGTTTGGCGATGCCAAGCAGTTCGTGGGGGCGATTGTGAGGGAGTTGAGCGGGGGGCATTGAGGGCGGCTTCCGGGTCTGCTTTTGTCCAACCATTCGGAGTAGGCTTGGAGGCGATGACCGACTGCCAATGGTTTCGACGAACCATGTGATCACGAGAGGCCCCGAGGTGCTGGGGGGGGGAACACCTGTTTTCGGGGGGGCGCGCGTTCCTTTTCAGGCGCTGCTGCATTACCTTGAGGGTGGGCAGACACTGGATGAGTTCTTCGACGATGTTCCTTCGGTGAGCCGCGAAGCGGCGGTCCATGCCCTGGAACATGCTCGGTCCCCTGAAGAACTGCGATGAGATCTGATTAAAGAAGTGCACTTGGAGCGGAGGTCCGGCCTCCGTGGCTGAAGCCTCGATCAAGGTGCCGTTGAGCGCAGCGGTGAACCGCTGCGTCACCAAAACAACCGCCTTCACTCCAGCCAGCTACACTCCTGCCGAAGTGTTACATTCTTTTACGTCCATGCGAAACCTGATCATCGCGCAAATGGTTTGTTTGCTCGCATCTCTCGGCGTGTCACAAACTCAACCTCGGATCGATCTCATGCCCATGCCCTCCGGCGTGCAGGCTGGCACAGGAGAGCTTGCTATCGATCGGACATTTTCGATCTCGGTCGCCGGTTTTCACGATGCTGCGCTGGATCGGGGCGTGCAGAGATTTGTGGAGCAGCTTTCGCGGCAGACTGGAATGCGGCTCGATCAAGAACTGGCTGCGGTTGCCAGCCCGACTCTGCTGATTCAGACTGAGCGCGATCGCGAAAAGGTGCAGCGGGTTGGCGAGGACGAATCCTACGAGTTGGTCATCGCGGAGTCGGGGGCGAAGCTCACGGCGGCGAATCCGCTGGGAGTTCAGCATGGGCTGCAGACATTCTTGCAACTGCTGCAAATTACGCCTTCGGGCTTTGCCGTGCCCGTGGTGACAATCAAGGATGCGCCGCGATTCGCGTGGCGCGGGTTGCTGATCGACGTGAGCCGGCATTTCATCCCTTTGGAGGCACTGAAGCGCAATGTGGATGGGATGGCGGCGGTGAAGTTGAACGTTCTGCACTGGCATCTCTCCGACGATCAGGGCTTTCGGGTGGAGAGCGTGCGCTTTCCCAAGCTCCACGAGATGGGATCGGACGGGATGTATTACACGCAGGAGGAAATTCGCGAGTTCGTGAGTTATGCGCATGATCGCGGGATTCGCGTGATCCCAGAGTTCGATATGCCGGGGCATAGCCGGTCGTGGTTTGTGGGATATCCGGAGTTGGCGAGCGGGCCCGGGCCTTACAAAGTCGAGCCGGGTGCGCCCGATGCGGCGATGGATCCTACGCGGGAGGAAACTTATAAATTTCTGGATAAGTTCGTGGGGGAGATGGCCGGACTTTTTCCGGACGCTTATTTTCACCTTGGCGGCGATGAGGTGAGCGGCAAGCAGTGGGATGCGAATGCGAAGATTCAGGCGTTCCTCCACTCGCATGGCATGAAGAACAACCAGGATCTGCAGGCCTATTTCAATCAACGGCTGCAGAAGATTTTGCATAAGCATCACAAGATCATGGTGGGGTGGGACGAGATTCTGCATCCCGCTTTGCCGAAGACGATTGTGGTGCAGTCGTGGCGGGGGCAGCAGTCGCTGGCCACGGCGGCGCAGCAAGGATACAGCGGGCTGCTTTCGTATGGTTACTATCTCGACCTGATGTGGCCGGCGGGGCGGCACTACGCGGTCGATCCCATGGCGGATGCGACGGCTACTTTGAATGCGCAAGAGAAGAGTCGCATTCTTGGCGGAGAGGCTTGCCTGTGGTCGGAGTTTGTTTCGCCGGAGACGATCGATTCGCGGCTGTGGCCGCGCACGGCTGCAATTGCCGAGCGATTTTGGTCTCCGCAGGAAATTAAAGATGTGGACTCCATGTATGCGCGGCTGGGCGATGTGAGTTGGCGGCTGGAGTGGTTGGGGCTGCGGCATCGGTCGAATCGCAATCTGATGCTGCACCGCTTGGCGGGAGGGGACGATATTGCAGCGCTGCGCACGCTGGCGGATGTGGTCGAGCCGGTGAAGGATTACACGCGTCCCGATAACGTTAAGGGCGTGTGGGATTTTCGCGCGCCGCTCAATCGGCTGGTCGATGCGGTGAGTCCGGAGAGCGAGGGGGCGCGGCGCTTTGGAGATTTGGTGAAGACCTTTATTCAAAGCGGATATAAGGAGAAAGCGTCGGAGGGGCAGATTCGGGTGCTGCTCGCGGCGTGGCGCGATAACGATGCGAAGCTTGCGCCGGCGCTGCAGCAGTCCTTTTTGTTGCATGAGGTCGCGCCGCTTTCGAAGGATATGTCTGCTCTTGGGACGGCGGGTTTGCAGGCGCTGGATTATCTGGACAACTCGCAGTTGTCGCCTGAGGCGTGGAGGACTGAGCAGCTTGCGGCGATCCGTGCGGCGCAGGTTCAGAGAGCGGATTTGCTGATGATGGTGGCCGCGCCGGTGCAGCAATTGGTGGAGGCTAGTGGAGTCGGAGTGCATTAGTAATCTTGGCGGGCCTCATCTTGATAGCCGGCGGAGCGGACGGGACGTCCGGCTCGACCCTTCGGCCTTGCTCAGGGCAGGACGCCGGCGCTACGGACCAAGGAGTATGATGGCGGCATGAACGATATCCAAATGAGGCTCTTCAAGACACGTTTTGTTTTGATCGCAGTGGCGCTCGTTCTCGCTGGCTTGGCCATGGGCTTGCACCGATTGATTCGGTAAAGTTGTCGGCGGCACTTTTTTGGAGGGGGGCGCGGACGCGACCTCCGCTCGACAGCCGGCGGGACGCCGCCGGTACTTTCCGGCGTGATACTCTACTAACATCGGCTGCGCACCGTTTTGGCGGAAATTCCTCGCAGTTTCAGACGAAGTTCCTTAGGGCAATCATGCTTTCAGTCAGTAATGTTTCGATGCGCTACGGCGCCAAAATACTGTTCGACGAAGTCTCGGTGGCATTTACGCCGGGCAAGCGCTATGGCCTTACCGGGCCGAATGGCGCGGGCAAATCTACGTTTATGAAGTTGCTGAGCGGGGAGTTGGAGCCGCAAAAGGGGACGGTAGTGCGTCCGCGGAAGCTGGGCGTGTTGAGTCAGGATCAATTTGCCTTCGACGCTTTTACCGCGGCCGATACCGTGATCATGGGCAACAAGCGGCTGTGGGCGGCCATGCTGGAGCGCGACGCGATTTATTCGAAGGCCGACATGACCGATGAAGATGGCATGAAGCTGGGCGAGCTCGAAGGCATCGTCGGCGAAGAAGATGGTTATACGGCGGAGAGCGATGCCGCGATTTTGCTCGATGGCCTCGACATTCCCGAGGAAATTCACGGCCGCAAGATGAGCGAGTTGCAGGGCGGGCAGAAGGTCCGGGTGCTGCTGGCGCAGGCCTTGTTCGGTCATCCGCAGGCGCTGCTGCTGGATGAGCCTACCAATAATCTGGATTTGGATTCGATCCACTGGTTGCAGGGATTTCTGAACGCATACGATGGCGTGGTGATTGCGATCTCGCACGACCGGCATTTTCTCAACAGCATTTGCACGCACATTGCCGACATCGACTACGAAACCATCATTACTTACACGGGCTCGTATGACGACATGGTGATCGCGAAGACGCAGGTGCGGTCGCAGATCGAGTCGCAGAACGCGCAGCGCGAAAAGAAAATCTCGCAGTTGAACGAATTCATCGCGCGCTTCGCGGCGGGAACGCGTTCGAGTCAGGTGCAGTCGCGGCGCAAGGAAGTCGAGCGACTGCAGGTGACGGAACTGGCGAAGTCGAACATTCAGCGGCCGTACATCAAGTTCGAGCCGAAGCGGCCTTCGGGCAAGCACGTGCTCGAGATCGAGCACCTGAGCAAGGCTTACGACGAGAAGCAGGTGATTCGCGATTTCACCGCCAGCATTACTCGCGGCGAGAGAATCGCTTTGATGGGGCGCAACGGAGCGGGGAAGACTACGCTGGTGAACGCTTTGCTGGCGAATTCGCCGACTACGCCGGAGGCGGAGTTGCGCAAGACCAGCGGATACGACGGTCCGTTTGCGAGTTCGGGCAAAGTGACCTGGGGGCACGAAGCTTCGATCGGATATTTCGCGCAGGATCATCGCAGCTTGATCGAAGGCGGAACGACGGTGCTGGAGTGGCTGCATCAGTGGAACCCGGCGGCGGTGAGCGAGGAAATCCGCGGGTTGCTGGGACAGATGCTGTTTGCGCGTGAGGAAGCTACGAAATCCACCAGCGTGCTTTCGGGCGGGGAAGCGGCGCGGCTGCTCTTCTGCAAGCTGATGCTTGAGAAGCCGAACGTGCTGGTGCTGGACGAGCCTACGAACCATTTGGATCTCGAAGCGATCAATGCACTCAATATTTCTTTGCAGCGGTATCAGGGCACGGTGCTGCTGGTGACTCACGATCATGATTTGATCGACGAGGTGGCGACGCGGATCTGGCATTTTGAGAGCGATCACAAGCTTACCGATTTCAAGGGGAGTTACGAGGAGTATCAGGCGGCGGTGGTGGCGTAGGCGAAACCAGGGTTCCTCGCCTCGCTCGGAATGACAGCAGGATGGGGCGGAATGGCAAACATTTTTGTTTGACCACAGTGGGTTTCTTCTTCGACGGCACTTTTTCGAAATGCACCATTTGTGCTGCATGTAAATCATCCAGGTTCTCCACAGATGTCCACAAGCGTTTCCTGTTGCGTTTGCGGGCGCAAGTTGCGCATAATGGCGGCTAAGTGGTTACGCAGTGGACGCACTGCGAGAGGTTGAGCCGTCGATGTACAGCCGAGCTGATCTGCTTCGAATTCTTCGCCTCACCCCGCGCCAGTTGGCCAATTGGGAGCGTGCGGGTCTGATTGCTGCTTCTACGGCGTATTCGTTTGCCGATCTCTTGAAAGTCAAGAAAGTGCGCGACCTGTGCGCGATGCGGGTGCGGCCTGCGGTGATCCGGCAGTCGCTTGAAGCTATGCAGAAGCAGGCTGCGGGCATGCAGAATCCGTTGCTTGAAGCGGGCGCTTCTTCCACCAAGAAGCATCGGGTTGCGTTTCGGCATGAGGGGCGATTGCTGGAGCCGATCGCCGGGCAGTTTGTGATGGACTTCGCTACGCGGGAAAAAGTTGTGACCAGTACGCCGATTCCTGCGCCCGAGTCGAATCCGCAGGAAGACGATGCGGCCGCGGTTTGGTTTGCGCGCGGGATTGCGCTGGAAGAAGATCCGGCGACGCAAAATGAGGCGCTGGCCGCGTATCAGAAAGTTCTCGACTTCCAACCCAACCACGCGGCCGCGCATATCAATCTTGGAACTCTGCACTACAACCGGCAAGATTTCGTGTTGGCGGAGAAGCATTATCGCGCCGCGTTGCAGGCCGACCCTCGGTACGCGCTCGCCTATTTCGATCTGGGCAATGTTCTGGATGAGACCGGGCGGGTACAGGAAGGGATTCAGACCTACAAGATGGCGATCCAACTCGCCCCTACTTACGCCGATGCGCACTACAACCTCGCGCTCGCGTATGAGAAGACGCGCGAGCCGCGCAAGGCGCTCAAGCACTGGCAGGCTTATATCAAGCTCGATACTACGGGGCCCTGGTCGGTGCACGCGCGCAATCAGATTCACCGGATTCTGCAGGCCGATGGGTTGAAGCTGGTGCATGCGCGGAGCCAACGATAAACCGCGACTCAGACCCTCGATTCCGATCTCGCTGGAAAACTAGAACCGCGTTTGCCCTGACACTCCCCTCTGGCTGACCCTGATAGGCGAGGGCGTGGGGCCTTTTTTTGCAATACGCCTCCTCGTAGGGGTCGATTCCGCGACGACATCGTGATGACTACCGTGGCCGGTGCGGGCTCTCTCGCCCCTGCTGTGGTTAATCTCGCTAGTGGTAGGATTCAGCGGCGCCCGTGAACCGGGAGTTCCTCCGCGCTCGAAGAAAACAATCTGGCTCGTTTTGACTCTCGCCTTGCTCTCGACCTTGTGCAGCTGCGATCCTGCGGAGGATATCCAGCCTGGATTAATGGCTACGACGGATCTTTCCCCCGCCATCCTTGAGATTCTGAGTGCTAAACTAGCTGGTTTGCGATTCCTTCGCCTGAAGGTATTCCCATGTCCGAAGCGATCCTGCAGCCCGCCGCTCCCGCACCGCTGACCACGCTTACTGAAGACGAGATACTTTTTCGCGACAACATTCGGCAGTTTGCCGACGATAGGATTCGGCCGCTGGTGAAGGAGATGGATGAGAAGGGTGTCTTTGACAAGGATCTCATTCACGCATTCTTTCAGCTGGGGCTGATGGGGATTGAAATTCCGGAGCAGTATGGCGGAGGCGGCGCCAAATTTTTTGAAGCGATTCTCGCCGTCGAGGAGTTGTCGCGCGTGGATGCTTCCGCCGGGGTGGTGGTGGATGTGCAAAATACGCTGGTGAACAATGCGCTTTTGCGCTGGGGGAGCGCGGAACAGAAGAAGCGTTACTTGCCGAAGATGGCGGCGGATACTGTGGGTGCCTATGCGCTGAGCGAGGCGGGGTCGGGCTCGGATGCGTTCGCTTTGCAAACTCGCGCTGAGCTTAAAGGCAGCGACTATGTGGTCAACGGCCGCAAGCTGTGGATCACGAACGGCAAGGAAGCTGGGCTGTTCGTATTGTTTGCGACGCTGGATGCTGCGGCTGGATATAAGGGCATCACGGCGTTTCTGGTGGAGAAGGATTTCGCGGGGTTCAGCGTCGGAAAGAAAGAAGACAAGCTGGGGATTCGGGCTTCGTCGACTTGCGAATTGATTCTGGAAGATTGCCGCGTGCCGAAAGAAAACGTGCTGGGGGAGCCCGGCAAGGGCTACAAAATTGCGATTGAGACTTTGAATGAAGGGCGCATCGGCATTGGGGCGCAGATGATCGGCGTGGCGCGCGGGGCCTGGGAGTTCGCGGCGAAGTATGCGGTTGAGCGCAAGCAATTCGGCAAGGCGCTGGCGGATTTTCAGGGAATTCAGTTTCAGATCGCGCAGATGGCCACCGAGATTGAAGCGGCGCGGCTGATGGTTTACAACGCGGCTCGCATGAAGGACGCCGGGGCGAACTTTGTGAAAGAGGCGGCGATGACCAAGCTCTTTGCTTCGCAAGTCGCAGAGCGCGTTACCTCGCTCGCCATTGAGATTTACGGCGGGTATGGGTTTACTAAAGATTATCCCGTCGAAAAATTCTGGCGCGACGCCAAGATTGGCAAGATTTATGAGGGGACTTCGAATATGCAGCTGGCTACTATCTCCAAGCTGCTTTTGAGCTCGAAATAAAAGGTCGAGCTGCGCTCGATGGACAGCCGAGGACGGCTGTCTCCAACATGCGCTTCGCTCACGCGTTTCTGATCTTCACTTGCCTGCAGCCCTCCGGCGCACAGCCGGCCGTGATTTGGATCACAGGCGGGTGCTCTTTATGTGCAGCGAGTTGCACTTGCTGGGGCGGAGAACTTCTCCTGAGCCTCGCTAAATACCTTCATTTCAAGCGATTTCGGGCGCCGGCGGCATTGGCGGGCCAGCTGCTATCGCTTAGGTTGCGCGCGGGAGCAGGGCGCGCAAAGAGGTGCAGCTTGACCAGTCTGCTGGATAACGCGGCAATAGAGATTGCACCTCCGAAGAAGCGTTGGAGTTTGCTGCCGGTGCTGGTAGTGCTCTTCTTGATTTCTTATGGGTTGATGACTCTGCTGATTGTGGAGCAGGGGCACACCATTCAATCGCAGCGAACTTTGATCATCGACTTGTTCCATGACAGCGCGACCCTAACCGCGATTCAAGGAAGAATCGTGCACGACAATAACGTGGCGCAGGCTGAGGCTAAGAAGCGCGCGCAGCCTTCGTCGAATCAGGCTCCGTCAGCCCAGACTCCGTCGACCCAGGCTCCTCATACTCCGTCGACCCAGGCAGCACCGAAGTCCGGTTCCAAAGAACGTGCAGGCAAGAGTGCCAAGCCCGATATGCAGCTTCCGGCCAAACCGGCTTCGGATTTGTTGGATCGAAGGCGCGCTCTGAGTACGATTTGAAGTTCTTGGTTGAGAACGCAAAGTTAAAAGAAGAATTTAGCGAAGCAGTATTTGGAAGTACCCAGGTGAAAGCGGCAGGGGGCCGCGGATGTTTTTGCCCGGCCGCTTTTCAACGATGAAGTTCCTGACCCTAGCCTTGTTGTTTAGCATGACGGTGGCGAAGCCCTCGCAGCCGGTGCGGCGCCCGTCCGGGCAAGTGGAGCGTCCGGCTAAGAATGGACGCTGGTACTTTGCCGCCAGCGGGCACGCGGTTTTCTGCTACGGACCGGTGATGACTTTGCCGCAGGCGAATGGGGATCTGCAGAAGGTGGCTACGTTTTGCCGCGATGGCCAGGCTGTGGTGCCGCTGAAAGATTAGTCGCCCTTCACACCGAGAAGTACCTGCCGTCCGCTCCCAAAGGGGCTAAAGCCCGCGCTTTTTTGAGGACTTAAGCGGGACGACTAAACGTCATGCCCTTCCCGGCCATGCTCGAATCAAGGCTCTTAAGCTCTTCAGCGACGTCTGAACGTCGCGTCCTTCCCAAAACCATTGATGAAACTGGTTGTAGATTCCTACCTGTTCGATTCCATTCGCGAAGCCGTAGCGCCGATTGCGTTGATCGTCTTGTACACTGTTTTCCAATGCCGGAACTTCCTGAAGTTGAAACCATCGCGCGCGGATTGGCGCAGCGGGTTAGCGGGGATGTGATCGAGTCGGTGTGGCTGGGGGAGAAGCCGGAGGTGCTGAAGTCTCCTGCCGCGGAAATTGCCGCGGTGCTGGAGCACAGCCGCGTTGCGGCGGTGCGGCGCATGGGGAAGCATATTGTTTTCGATCTGGAGCGGAATGCAGCGGCGCTCCCGCCTCGCTCGGAGCAAGTTGCGTCCGTGCCGCGAAGATCTAGGGCGCGGCAGAGGCTTTCCCTTCTGCCGGCGGAGGCGGGCAGGAGTGCCCCCCCTACACAATCCAATTCTGCGCAGTGGATTGTGCACCTGGGCATGACTGGGCGGTTGCAGGTTTGCGAGCCGCGGGACGAGGTGCTCAAGCACACGCATGCGATCGCCAAGCTGGCTTCCGGGAGGGAACTGCGTTTTGTCGATCCGCGGCGCTTCGGACGGCTGAGCGTGGTTGGTAAAGGCGGGTTCGAGGCCGGTGGAGTCGAGCCGCTGGACGCCGATCCGGAGCGCTTTCTGGTTTTGTTTCGCGGGCGCAAGACTCCGATCAAGAGCGCTTTGCTGAACCAGAAACTTTTGCGCGGGGTGGGGAACATTTACGCCGATGAATCTCTGTTCCGGGCTGGGATTCGGCCGCGCCGCCGGGTTTCCACGATCACGCGCTTGCAATTGGAGAAGCTGTTGGCGGCAGTGAAGGAAGTTCTCAAAGAGGCGATCGCTTTGGGTGGGTCGTCGATTTCGGATTATGTGGATGCGAACGGCGACGCAGGATTTTTCCAATTGCAGCATCGCGTTTATGGACGCGAGGGCGAGCCTTGCCTGGTCTGCAAGACTGCGATCAAGCGCGTGGTGATTGCCGGGCGTAGCAGCCATTATTGCCCTCAGTGCCAGAAGTAAATCAATTCAAAGTCTTCAGCACGGAGGGCACAGGGGTTCGCAGAGACCGTGAATTGCCTTCGCTTCTGATAATCTTCTCAGCCATGCCTGATTTTTCCATTGGAGTCGATCTCGGCGGGACCAACCTGCGCATCGCCGCGGTGAGCGCTGCCGGGGAACTTCTGGAAAAAGTTGAAGTCACGACCAAGCTGGCTTTGGGGCGCGACCACGTCATTCATGAGATGTGCACGGCGATTCAAGTCCTATCCGGCAAATATGAGAAGACGGGAAGCTTTCGCGGAGTCGGCATCGGGATCCCCGGACTTATGGAAGTGCAGAGCGGCACGGTGCTTAAGGCCGCGAATCTTCCGGGGTGGGAGAACTATGCGGTGCGCGCGGAGATTGAGCGGCGGCTGGGGCTCCCGAAAAACGCAGCGCGCGTGGTGCTGGAGAACGATGCCCGGGTGGCGGCTCTGGGTGAACAATGGCTGGGCGCAGGGCGCGGGGTTGAGAATATGGCGATTCTCACGCTGGGAACTGGAATCGGCGGCGGCATCGTGCTTGGGGGAAAAATCTGGCATGGCGTGAATGGCATGGCCGGGGAATTCGGACATGTGACGATTGAGCCGGAGGGGCCGCGCTGCGGTTGCGGGAATCGAGGGTGCGCCGAGCAGTATGCTTCCGCCGGCGCGATTGTGCGCATGGCGCGGGAAGCGATTGACGGCGTTGAAGCGGTCGCTCTCGCTCAGGGGGCTGCGTCTGGCGCGGAGTTTGGCGCCAAGGCGATCTATGATTTGGTGCTCGGCGGTGACTTGGACGCGCGGCGTATTTTTCAGACCGTAGGCTGGGCTCTCGGCATTCTGTTGGCGGATTTGGTGAATGTGTTGAATCTTGAAATGTTTGTGATTGGGGGAGGGGTTTCGCGAGCTTGGGATGCATTTGCGCCCCGCATGTTCGAAGAGCTGCGGCAGCGGTCGGTGGTGTATGCGGCCACGGTGCCCTTCGATCTCGGTAAAGATAATGTTTTTTCAAGAGAAACCGCAGATCAAAGCGAGAGAGACGCTGAACGACGGACGATCATCACTCAGGCTCGGCTGGGAGGCGACGCCGGCTTGTATGGGGCGACGCGCTTGCCCTGGCTGAGCGATTGATTAGGGAAAGAAGATAGGCGAGCGGAGGGAGGACGGGAGGAATCGCGCTAACAGATGCCGTCAAAGATTTCTTGGGCCGGCGCTTGGCGTTCGCCGGGGACGGAGCGGTATTGTTCGCAAATTTTAAAGATCAGCGGCAGCAACGCACTGTGCGCGTCGGCCTTCGGGAGGGAAGCATCCGCCATGCACAGCGCGATCTTGGGTATGCCTTCGTCACTGGAAAGCATGACAACGGGCATTTCCGGATGCTGGCGCTTCAGTTCGGCGGCGACATCGCCTCCCGTCATTTCGGGCATGTTGTAGTCGACAATGGCGGCGACGGCCGGGTGTCCATCTAGAATTTGCAAGCCGCGGCGGGCCGAAGGTGAGGAGGGATGCGATCAATGGGGCGGCGGTGATTGTGTGCTGTAAGTCGAGCTTGGGGTACCGGCTTGGGGCACGGAGCTTCGGGAAGATCTTGCTGGCAGCTTTTTGGTGGTGGATTTGGTTTAGCCGAAAGCCCGATTGCCGAAGCCCGGTCCGAAGCTCTCAGTGCGTTACTATCCAGTTCAGCGAATAGGCAGGCAGCACAAAGCTGGCGCCATCGAAGGGCGCTGTGGAGTTGGAAAGAATACCTTCGCCATTCACGATCGTGGTTAGGGATGGAGCCGATAAGCTTTCCATCGTCCCTGTCCCCATTCCCGCATAGTGCAGGGTCAAGGGTTCGGAGACGTAGTTCGCGATCAGCCACTCATTGGTCGCGCCGGACAGCGCCACTCCCGTGGCCGAGGGATAGGGTTTTACACCGGATCCGAGTTTGATGAGTGGAGCTTCGGGGAACACGACTTCCGAAACCGACGTGGTGCCCTGCAATGCATTCCCGATTAGTGCGTAGGCTTGACCCGTGGCGGTCAGGGCGCCGGGGGTGGCGTTGAATGTGATGTTCTTCTGCAGGCAACCATCCCAATACGAAGAGGTGTTCTGAAAGATCAGCGAACTGGTCGACCCGGCCATGTTATAGAGCTGTACCTGGTCAATGGACGCGGTGGACAAGAACTGCAGGGCCATTTGGGTCTGGTACAAGGCTTCGAGCCAGGTCCCGGTAAACTCAGCGTCGCTGGTGCAGTCGGCGAACCCACCAAACTCGGTAATCCAGATTCGAAGCCGTTTCTGTTCGGCCGGCCGGACTTCGCCCGCCAGGATGCTGGCCCAATCGGTAAAGGCGAGGCTCAGGACCGCGTCCGCGGGGGTGCCATCCCATACTCCGCCGTCGATGATGCTGTCGTAGCGATGGATGGTGACGGCGTCGATGCCGCGAAAGTTTTCCAGGATGGGCGTGTTCCAGGTGCTGGTTCGGGGGTCGCCGGAGTAGGGGATGGAAAGCATCGAGGCGAATTTTGCATTGGGAAACGATGGCTTCAGCGTGGCCGCCCAGAGATTCGCAGTCAGTTGATAATCTTTGGCGGTGGGAAACTCCTGGTCATGATCGGGTTCGGTCCAGTAAAACTCATTGCCCAGTTCGATGTCGTTGACGGGCAATTCCATGCCTTGGGCCGCCTGGAGCAATTGAATCTGGTTGTCCATAGCGGCAGGGAGCGTCGTCTTGGTTATCAACTGGTTGTCGTATGTCATGACGTTGAGGTTGAAGAGCGGCAGCACACCGGTCGCCTGACTTAAGCTCGACAGGTCGCTGAGAAAATCATCCACGGTCGTGTGGCCCCCGAGCGGATAAACGGTGCCTTGTTGCCAATTCCAATAGTTTCCCGTGTCGCCGCCTGGATAGCGCACGCTCCCGATCCGAGCATTCTCGACTCCGGTTTCAAGCCAGGGATTGGTCCAGGAAAAAGCGGGGTGAAAAAACTCGTTCTCAATGTTGAGACCCCAAAACATCGGGCTAATGGTGTGCGGTGGCCCAACCGTTTTAGGTACGGGCCCAAAGCCGGCGGCCGACGCAAAGGCGGAGAAGGCGAGCACTGGTAAGAGAATCGAGGGGATCAAGCTGCGGACATTCATCCGGATCTCCATCGTCATTTAGTTTCGCAGGACTCACCGGCCTGGTGCCAGGAGCCACCTTTGCGAACCCGCGCGCACCGGGGAAGTTTCGCGGCCGAGAGACTTCTTCGCGGGACATGGCAAGGTCGACAACGGCCTCCGGCAAGCTGCCACTGGTCAATAATGCTGAGACCAAAACGTTGCTATCGACGACCACCCGAATCATGATCCGGGGTGCTGGCCGCGCCCACGCCGGGCTGCGGCAATTTCCGCGGCGATTTCTTCCATCGTGAGTTTACCGGTGCCCTTGTTCTCGGAGTCCTTTTGAATGGACGTGAGTCATTCCCGCGAAGCAGGCACCGTGCTCACGCTGACTTGCTCTCCTTCGGAGATGGGGCGGCCGAGCGGGCTTTCGAGGGCCAGCTTCAGGTCGGGTCAGAGGTCTTTGACGCCGTGAATCATAGTCTCGTTCGCACGTCGCCCTGAGGAACTGAAAATAAATGGTCGGGGCGATAGGATTTGAACCTACGACCCCCTGCGCCCAAGGCAGGTGCGCTACCAGGCTGCGCTACGCCCCGACATGAATCCTGATCTCGATTCTAAGTAGTTTCCCGCTTTATTACCACCCCGATGCCTCGGGCAGATCTCCTTGGTTCGGCGAAGGGTTCCACGTCAGTATCCCTTGGCGTCCTTGCTGGTTGTTTCGAGGGGTAGTCATCGCTTTCGGCGCGGCGGGCGAGACGCCCGCAGGCCAGCCGCCGGGACGCGGCGCTACGACTCTACGGCCATCGGCTTGCGTGGCAAACTCTGCGCACGCTTCAGTTAAGAATCCTTTGATCTGAATCAACGGATCGACACAGGCCGGATCAACCTCACGGCAGCGTCGACGACGCCGGGGTCGTCCGGTTTGAGGGCGAATGCTTGCATCGCGTGCGGTCGAGAGGCGAGGTGTGAGCACAGTACGGAAGCGAAGCGGATGCGGGATCAGCATCATCCGCGCGGGCTTAAGGCGGCCCCGACTAATGTTTCATTCCGCTTCGCCGATGAGAGAGGCAGGCATGGCAGTCACCCTTGACCAAAGCGGAGCGCAGTGCCTGGTGCGGCTGGAGGGCGAGATCACGATCGCTTCGGCGGCGGAGTTGAAGAAGTCGCTGCTCGAGGCGCTGGCCTCGGGGAAAGCGTTGAGCGTCGAATGGGAAGGCGCGAGCGGGCTGGATGTGACCGGCCTGCAACTGCTATGGGCGGTAGAGCGCGAAGCTCGCGGCTCGGGGGTGCGCTTCGCGCTCCAGGGGCGGGTTCCGGAGGAGATCGCCGCGACGGCGTGCGACGCCGGGATGGAGAGCTTTCCCGCCGGCGTCAGGGATAGGGATTAGGGATAAGGATCAACCCAAGCGGGCAACGACCGGGCGATGACCGAGCAATGATCGACAAATTCAAGCAATCGTTCCTCGAAGAAGCTCGCGAGATCGTGGTCGAACTGGAGGCGGCGCTGCTGGCGCTGAACCAAAGTCCCGGCGATAAGGAAATTGTAGGAAGAGCGTTTCGCGCCCTGCACACCATCAAGGGCTCGGGCTCCATGTTCGGTTTTGACGAACTGGCGGCATTCACCCACAACCTGGAGAATGCCTTCGACGAAGTGCGCAACGGAAAACTTCTGGTTACCCCGCAACTCATTAATCTTTCCTTAGGAGCCCTCGATCAGATCAAGGCCATGCTGGATGAGGCCTGCGGGGAAGCGACGGTCGACCGCGCGATTTCGGCCGTCATTCTGGAGAAGTTGAAGGAACTCACCAGCGGAGTTCAGGCGCCGGCGGCCGCTAGCGGAGATGTCTTGTCCGAGGCAAAAGCTCCGGTTCCCGCCCAAGACGGGGGAAAAGATGCGTCCGTCCTAGACCTGGGTTCGGAATGGCACATTCGTTTCGCTCCCGGCCCCGATCTGATGCGGCGCGGGGCGGACCCGCTGCTGCTGCTACGGGAGCTGCGGCAACTGGGCAAGCTGCGGATTACGGCCAGCCTGGCGGCGATTCCTCCCATTCGCGAATTGGATCCGGAGCGCTGCTACATGAGTTGGGAGATGGTGCTGACCACGACGGCCACCCGCGAAGTCATCTCGGATGTCTTCATCTTTGTGGCGGACGCTTGCGAGTTGAGCATCGAAGCGGCGTCGCAGCCAACTTCTCAAGAAACAACCGAGACGGGGGCTTCGGTAATCTCTCCCGCAACCTCTGAACTCACTGCCGCCGTAACTCCGGTGAAACCCGAGGCTGTGGCTCAACCCGCGGCCCGGCCCCCGGCGGCGGGAATCGACTTGAAGTTGGAGTCCAACAGCGCGGGGAGCGCGCCGGCGAAAACGGCGGCGAAAGCGGCAGCGCCCCCGGGCGAAAATCCAGCGGCGGCTGCGGCGGCGAAGGCCGAGGACAAGAAGAAATCCCCCCCCTGGGGCCGGCGCCAGTCCGACATTCCGGATAACGCGACCAGCATTCGCGTGCCGGCGGCGAAGCTCGATCAGTTCGTCAATCTGGTGGGGGAACTGGTGACGGTGCAGGCGCGCCTGCTCGAGATCGCGACCCGCAAGGAAGACCCCGAAGTGGTGGCGGTGTCGGAGGAGATCGAACGCCTGACCAGCGCTTTGCGCGAAGGCTCGATCAGCATCCGCATGCTGCCCATTCGAGCAACCTTCGAGCGCTTTCGCCGGCTGGTGCACGATCTCGCCCGCGATCTGCACAAAGAAGTCGAACTCACGACCGAGGGCGCCGACACCGAACTGGATAAGAGCGTGATCGACGAGTTGAACGATCCCCTGATGCACCTGATCCGCAACAGCATGGATCACGGCATTGAGACAGCGGAGCGGCGTGTGGCGGTGGGCAAACGGCCGAGCGCCACCATTCAGCTTTCGGCGCGCTATTCGGGGGCGAGCGTGCTGATTTGCATCGCCGACGACGGCGGGGGAATCAACGCTGCGGCGGTGCGCGAACGGGCCATCGAGAAAGGCCTGGTGGCTCCCGACGCGCAACTCACCGAGGCGGAGATTTTCTCGCTCATCCTGGCGCCGGGATTCTCCACCGCGAAAGAGATCACCGACGTATCCGGCCGGGGCGTAGGCATGGACGTGGTGCGGCGCAAAGTGGAGGCGCTGCGAGGCAGCATCGACATTGCCAGCAAACCCGGCGCTGGAACCACGGTGACGCTGCGCCTGCCGCTGACTCTGGCCATTATCGACGGATTGCTGGTGCGGGTGGGCCAGGCCTACTTCGTGCTGCCACTGGCGACCACGCTCGAATGCATCGAGTTGACGCGGCAGGATACCGCCAAAGCCAACGGCAAACACGTAGTCAACGTGCGCGGCAAAATCATTCCCTACATTCGGCTGCGGGAGTACTTTGACATGCGTAGCGAGGCTCCGGAGCGGGAGCAAGTCATGATCGCCGAGACCGAAGACGGGCTCTTTGGATTTGTGGTCGATCAGGTTCTTGGGGACCACCAGACCGTGATCAAGAATCTGGGGCGCTTCTACAAGCACGTGGAGATGATTTCGGGCGCGACCATCCTGGGCAACGGCAGCGTAGCGCTGATTCTCGATCCGCAGCGGCTGGTGCGGGATGCGGTAAGGACCATGGGGCACGGCCACGGCGTGGATGCCCGGGCCGCGCCACAAAGACGAGCCGAAGCGGCGACGGTGTGAAGGCTTGGTCCGGGCGGCAGACGAAAATAAGGAGAAGCAAGAAAATGAAAAGCAAGAGCAACGGAAGGGCAGCCGCGGCGAAAGGCAAAGTGGGTCAACCATCGCGAGGCAATATCTTCGAGCAGATGATCGAGAACAGCCCGCTGAATTTCATCCGGGCAGACTCCGACATGATCATTCGGTACATAAATCCGGCCTCGCGCACGACGTTGGCCAAAGTCGCGCAACTGCTGCCCTGCAAGGTGGAGGACGTGGTCGGTAGCAACATCGATATTTTTCACAAGAACCCGGCGCATCAACGGCGCATGATGGCCGACCCGCGCAATCTGCCGCATCGGGTCGATATCCGGCTGGGGCCGGAGACGCTGAATTTGATTCTGAGTGCCATCTACGACGACGCCAAGAACTACACGGGCGCGCTGGTGTGCTGGGAGATTGTGACCGAAAGAGTAAGAGAGGCGGCCGATAACGTGGGCCAACTGGCCGCCATCGGCAAGTCACAGGCAGTAATTGAGTTCAAGATGGACGGCACCATCGTGACCGCCAACGAGAACTTCCTGCACGCGATGGGCTACACCCTCGAGGAGATCAAGGGCAAGCATCACAGCCTGTTTGTCGAGGAAGGCTATCGCCAAAGCGCGGCCTATCGGGAGTTCTGGGCCAAGCTGAACCGGGGCGAATACGAGGCCGGCGAATTCAAGCGCATTGGCAAAGGCGGCAAGGAAGTCTGGATTCAAGCCTCCTACAACCCCATTCTGGATGGAGACGGCAAGCCTTTTAAGGTCGTCAAATACGCCACCGACATCACTCAGCAGAAGCTGACCAACGCCGACTATGCCGGCCAGATCGGCGCCATCGGGAAGTCGCAGGCGGTGATCGAATTCAAGATGGACGGCACCATCCTGACCGCCAACGACAATTTCCTGCGGGTGCTCGGCTACACGCTCGACGAGGTCAAGGGCCGGCACCACAGCATGTTTGTCGACGAAGCCTACCGCAACAGCCCGGACTATCGGGAGTTTTGGGCCAAGCTGAACCGGGGGGAATTTGTGGCGGACGAATTCAAGCGCATCGGCAAGGGAGGGAAGGAGGCGTGGATTCAGGCCTCCTACAATCCCATTCTCGATCTCAACGGCAAGCCTTTCAAAGTGGTGAAATACGCCTCCGACCTCACGCCACAGAAGCTGGCGCTGAACGCCATGATCTCCGACGTGAGCATGCTGTCGCAGGCGGCCGTCGAAGGCAAGCTGGCGACGCGGGCCGACGCCGGCAAGCACAGCGGCCAATACCAGAAGATCGTGCAGGGCTTCAACGAGACTCTGGACGCGGTGATCGTGCCCTTGAACCTGGCGGCGCGCTACGTGGACATGATCAGCAAGGGGGAGACGCCGCCGCAGATCACGGAGAACTACCAGGGCGAGTTCAACACCATCAAGAATAATCTCAATGCGCTGGTGGCTTCCATGAACGAAATCACCGCGGCCGCCGAAGAGATCGCCAACGGCAACCTGACGGTGGCGATGAAGGAGCGTTCGCCGCAGGACAAGCTGATGCAGGCACTGGCCTCGATGGTCAGCGGCATCACGCGGGTGGTGTTGGACATCCGCACCATCGCGAGCGAAGTGGCCTCGGCCAGCGGGGCCATCAGCACGACTTCGGTAGAAGTATCGAAGGGCGCCAGTTCGCAGGCCGCCTCGGCAGAGCAGGCCTCGTCGTCAATGGAACAGATGGTTTCGAACATCAAGCAGAATGCCGACAGCGCGCAGCAAACCGACAAGATCGCCAACAAGTCGGCCAACGACGCGCAGGAAAGCGGTAAGAGCGTGGTAGAAGCGGTGGCCGCCATGAAGGAAATCGCCAGCCGGGTTTCGATCATCGAGGAAATCGCGCGTCAGACCAACCTGCTGGCGCTGAACGCGGCCATCGAAGCGGCCCGCGCCGGGGAACATGGCAAGGGCTTTGCGGTGGTCGCGGCGGAGGTGCGCAAGCTGGCCGAACGCAGCCAGAAGGCGGCGGGAGAGATCAACCAACTCTCCGGCACCACGGTGAAAGTGTCGGAAAAGGCGGGCGAGATGCTTTCGAAACTTGTGCCCGACATCCAGAGGACGGCAGAGTTGGTGCAGGAGATTGCCGCCGCCAGCAAGGAACAAGACACCGGCGCGGAGCAGATCAACAAGGCGCTGGTGCAACTCGAAAAAGTGATTCAGCAGAACGCCTCCGCTTCCGAAGAGATGGCGGCCACCACCGAGCAGTTGAGCAGCCAGTCCGATCAGCTGGTAAGCGCGCTGGCCTTCTTCCGCACGGAAGACGACGGGCATGCGGCGGTGCGCAGCGTTGGGAAGGCGGTGCGGCATGCGGAAGCCGCGCCGGCCAGCAGACCGCCCAAGGCGGGCCACGCAGCCCCGATGGCCAAAAAGGCGGCTGCCGCCGGTGGGGGTGGGGTCAGCCTCAAAATGAAGGATAAGGGCGACGACCTGGATAAAGAATTCGAGCGCTTCTGACCGGCTGCGGCGCGGGCCGCCGGCGGGCCCGCGGCTTTCTCGAATCTCAGAGTGCGAAGGAGTTGACGATGAGCGTTGCAGAAATCACGGAGACCCGACAGTATCTAACCTTCAAGCTGGGCAACGAGATATTTGCCACCGATGTCGCCAAGGTGAGGGAGGTTCTGGATTTCACCAACATCACGGAAATTCCCCGCACGCCGGATTTCATGAGCGGCGTAATTAACCTGCGAGGCAGCGTGGTTCCAGTCGTGGACCTGCGGCTTTGCCTGGAAATGTCGAAGACGGAGAAGACGCGCAACACCTGCATCGTGGTGGTGGAGGTGTTGCTGGAGAACGAATCCACCGTGATTGGTGCGCTGGCCGATTCGGTGGAGGAGGTCATCGATCTGGAGCCGGATCAGATACAGCCGGCGCCCCGGATCGGGACCCACATTCGCACCGACTTCCTCAAGGGCATGGGGAGGCGCGACGCGCAGTTCGTGATGATCCTCGATATTGACCGAGTATTTTCTGCCGACCAGCTGGCCTCGGTGCGGACTCCGGAAAACAGCAAGTTGATGGCGGAGGCAGCGGCGGTTTGAGGAGCGTAGAGAGTGCTGGCGACGGCTCGCGTGCGGGAAGACTCAGCGGGGGGAGACGCAGCCCGATACGTCTCTGCGGCAAACCGCCGAGGTGCGCGTGGGAAAAGTTATGAATGCGGGCGATGAAACCATCTCGAAGGTCGACTTCGCTCGACTGTGCAGCCTGATCTACGAGCAGTCGGGCATCGTGCTGGGCCCGGACAAGCAGACCATGCTGGAGCTGCGCATCAAGCGCCGGTTGCGCAGCTTGAGCCTGGACTCCTACGCGACGTATTGCGACTATCTCTTCAAAGGGCATCACGAGGGCGAAGAGATCGTTCAGTTGCTCGACGTGGTGAGCACCAACAAGACGGATTTTTTTCGCGAGCCCGATCATTTCGATTTTCTGGTACGCACCGCCGTTCCCGCACTCATGGCGCGCAACGACAGCCGGCGGCCGCTGCTGATCTGGAGCGCCGGCTGTTCGACCGGGGAAGAGCCTTATACGCTGACCATGGTGCTGAGCGAGTACGCCCGGGCGCATCCCGGCTTTCGCTTCAAAGTGATGGCCACCGACATTTCCACCACGGTCCTCGAAAAAGCCGAGCGCGGAGTCTTTACCACGGAGGTGATCAGTCCGGTGCCGGTAGAAATGAAGAAGAAATACTTCCTGCGCAGCCGGGATAAGAGCTCCAATTTAGCCCGGGTGATTCCGGAGCTGCGGCAAATGGTGGAGTTTCGCCGCTTGAACTTTATGGACGCGGATTATGGCCTGGCGGAAAAGGTGGACGCGTTCTTTTGCCGCAACGTGATCATCTATTTCGACCGGGCGACGCAGGAGCGGATTCTGAAGAAACTGTGCCATGAGCTGTTGCCTGGAGGCTACGCCTTCGTCGGCCACTCGGAGACTCTGCACGACATGGATCTTCCGTTGAAGGCGGTGGCTCCGGCGCTTTACCAGAAAACCGGCTCGCATTGAGAAATCGACGGAAAAAAGAAGATGCCGGAAACCAACAGCGAGTTATTGGAGGTGTATTTACATCCGGGAGAGTCCTACCTGGCGCGCGAGCCCGCGATCATCCGCACGCTGCTGGGATCCTGTGTGGGGGTTTCGTTCTGGAGCCAGCGGCGCGGCATTGGGGCTCTGACTCATTGCCAGTTGCCCCGGTGCCCGGCGATTCTGGCTGCGTCGAAGAATCTGGTGGATGGCCATCGCTACGTGGATTTTGCCATTCGCGATATGGCGCGGCAATTCGACGAACTGGGGGCGCGGCGCTCCGAGATGCAGGTGAAAGTGTTTGGCGGAGCGGATGTGCTGCTCATCAGCGAAGAGGCTTCGGCCAAGCCGTCGGTGGGCAAGTTGAACTGGCAAGCCGCGCTTGAAGTCGTGCAGGGCGAGGGCTTTCACATGACGGCCTCGAGCCTGGGAGGCACGATCGGGCGGAACATTCGTTTCAATACCGAGACGGGTGAAGTGCAGTTGCGTTGGCTGGGCTGAGCGCCGCTTTGGCCGGGCATGATTGAATCGTATGGGCAGAGCGAAGATTCGGGTGCTGATCGTGGACGACTCGGCGGTGGTGCGCCAGACGCTGAGCGATGTGTTGTCCGGCGATCCGGAAATCGAGGTGATCGCGACGGCGGGCGATCCCTTTGTGGCCGCGGAGCGAATCAGCGAAGAAGTCCCGGATGTGATCACGCTGGATATCGAGATGCCGCGCATGGATGGGCTGACGTTCTTGCAGAAGATCATGTCGCAGCATCCGATTCCGGTGGTGATTTGTTCGAGCCTGGCGGAGGAGGGAACGCAAAGCGCGCTGAAAGCGCTCGACTATGGAGCGGTCGACGTGATCGCGAAACCCCGCATGGGCAGCAAGAAGTTTATCGAAGAGTCGCGCACCATCCTCTGCGAGGCAGTGAAAGCTGCGGCTGGCGCTCGTTTGCTGCCGCGCAAGCCCGGGCGCGTGGTCGAGCCCAAACTGACCGCCGACGCGATTCTCTCGCCTGCCACACACGCCATGGCCGAGACGACGGAGAAAGTGGTTGCGGTCGGCGCATCGACCGGTGGAACCGAAGCGCTCAAGGTCCTGTTGGAGGCGCTGCCGGCCGATTGCCCCGGCATCGTCATTGTGCAACACATGCCCGAGCTTTTTACGCGGGCCTTTGCCGATCGCCTGAACACGCTGTGCCGCATCACGGTGAAAGAGGCGCAGTCGAACGACACCGTGCTGCGCGGGCAGGCACTGATCGCGCCGGGCAATCATCACATGCTGATCAAGCGCAGCGGCGCTCGCTATTACGTGGAAATTAAGGAAGGGCCGCTGGTCTGCCGGCATCGCCCTTCGGTGGACGTGTTATTTCGTTCGGCCGCGCGCTATGCCGGGCAAAATGCCGTAGGCGTAATTCTCACTGGCATGGGAGACGACGGCGCCCGCGGAATGTTGGAGATGAAGCAGGCGGGGGCGAAAACCATCGCCCAAAACGAAGAGACGTGCGTGGTTTTCGGCATGCCGAACGAGGCTATCAAACGCTCCGCGGTCGACAAAGTTGTGCCGCTCGAGTCCGTGGCCGGGACCATGCTTGCGTTTGCACGATGAAAGCGCGGGACGAATATTACCACTACGACAGGATACGGTAGTTTTTCGAACATGAAACTTTTTAGCGCTGCTCCCCAGCTTCGCAAGCATAAGTACGAAGATAACGGCCACGACCACGGGCTGGCGCTCGCAGCCGCGAAGCAGGCGCGCACGCGCGAGAAAATTTCCTCCACGGCAAACGAGTCCCGGGCCGAGTTGGAGTCGCTGGCGGTGGTGGTCAATCGCACCATTGGATCGGCCGCGACTGCATTTCAAGAATTAATTCAACACACGGACACGATTCTGGAACTGGCGGCGGCGATCATCGCCTGCGTCGAAAGCGAGAGTGTGAGTTCTGTGCTGCCGAAGGTGCAAACTCTAGGCGAGGCAGCCCGAAGCTTCATTACCGAGCGGCTGGGGGCGACCAAGGGGGTGCTGGAGACCGCAACCGCGGAAGTGAATCTGCTGCACCAACTTTTGGGAGTGGCGGAAAGCCAGGAGAGCATTGCGCTCGAAATCAAAGCGCTGAGCGTGCTTACCAATATCGAGGTGGCGCGGTTGGGCAGCGTGGGCACGGGGTTTCAGTACCTGGCGCATGAATTATCCGAATTCGCGAAATCGGTGCTCGACGATACCCATAGGCTAGCCAACCATACCGCCGACCGCCGCACCGCGGTTGAAGCGACGCGAAAGTTGCTGTTGGCCGAAATGCCGCGGCTGCGCGAGGAACTCACCCGCATCGAAGTCGATCTGGGAAGCGCTTTAGCCGTGGTGGATTCCAGCCTGACCTCGCTCTCGCAGACGCCCATGCAATTCAAGAGCAGCGTGGAGGAGATCGCGAGCCTGATCACGGCGGTAATCTCCGCCATTCAAGGCCACGACATTACCCGGCAGATGGATGAACATGTGCAGCAGGCCTTTGGGCTGATTGCCGCGAGAATGCAAGGTGGAGAGGAAGAAAACGCAAGCGACGGAGAATTGCCGCAGAGCTACGCCGGCCTGATCATTCAGTTGGCGCAGATGAAAACCGTGCAGAACAGCGTGACCCACTGGATCTCGCAAATCAGAAGTTGCGTGAGCGGCATCGTGGGAGTCAGCACCTCCGCATTGCTGGGAATCGGCCCCATGGTGCTGGAGCAGGAGCGAACGGTTTCTTCGCAGCTTGCCCGCATCGCCTTACTCGAACAATCCGGCCAGGCTTACCTGAAGAGAATCCGGCACACGCTGGGCGGACTCTCCAACCTGATGCAATTGGTGAGTGAGCATCTGCAGAGGTCCAAGTCCATTCGCGACCGCCTGCGGCTGTTGGCGTTCAACTCGATCATTGAAGCTAGCCACCTGGGCACGCAAGCGGATGCCATACTGGCGATCTCGAAAAGCATTAAAGAGATTTCGGCCAGTTGGAGCCAAATTACCATGCACTCGGAGCAGGTCATGCAAGAGATCCTGAAGCTGGTGGAGCAGACCAATCAGGTGATGGAAGCTTTCTCTCCCGCCAGCAACGAGAGGCTGCGCGAGGCGCAGTCAAAAACGGCAAGCGGGCTCGAAAACTTGCGGTCCGCCGCGGAGTGCACGGACCAGCTTGCGCACAAGATGAAAGCCGCGATGGAGAAGATGCAAGCTAAAATTGCCGAGATTGGCAAGGGCAGCGATCTTCTGGACGCTTGTGTCGGCCGAGGCCAGGCGGTGCTGGCCGCGATTGAAGGGTTGACGCGTCAACTGGAAGACGAGCATCCCGGGATGCAGCGATGTTACGACGCGGCCGCAGCCGAAAAGTTGTATGCGGCTTCCTACACCATGGAACTGGAGCGTGAAGTGCTCCGAGCGGCGCTGGATGGGAAACCGTTACCCAGGATCCAGCCCACATTTTCGGGAAACAGCGCCGAGCTGTTTTGATCGGGCTGCAGGCGTGTTCTAGTTTTGCATTCTTGCGTCGGGCTGGCATGAAACGAGAACTCTCAAACCGACGGAGTAAGGACCGAGCATGAAACGAATCCTGACGGTGGACGATTCGAGCAGCGTTCGGCAGATGGTGGTGGTCACCTTGCGCAAGGCGGGCTATGAAGTGGCCGAGGCTGTCGATGGCAAGGATGGCCTGGCCAAAGCCTCCGGCAGCAAATTCGACTTGATCGTGACCGATTTGAATATGCCGAACATGGATGGCATCGAGATGATGACGGCGATTCGCAAGTTGCCGGCGTATTCCTTCACTCCAATGCTCATGCTCACCACCGAATCGCAGACCGAAAAGAAAGATGCGGGACGGAAGGCCGGCGCTACCGGCTGGATTGTCAAGCCCTTCAACGCCGATCAGCTTCTGGCGACAATTCAAAAGCTGGTCAAGTAACGAAAATTGAAAATACAATATAAGAATCGTGAATACCTTCTTCGCAAAATCTTCCACAGAAACTCTTCCACCGGTAGTCGTGCGGCGATAATCGAGTTATGAAAATGGCGGGACGCGGAAGTGAAACCTCAATTAACGCGGTAATTCTCGACTACGGCGAAGTGCTGTGCCATCGTCCCTCGCGGGCGGAGTTGCATCGCCTGGCGAATGCCTTCGGCGCCGACAGCAACTCTTTCCCGGCGTTATGGGAGAAGAATCGCGGAGCCTACGACCGCGGCGATATGACGGCGGAGGCTTATTGGAGCGCGCTCGCCGAGGAAGCCGGCGCTCCGCTGACGGCCGAGCAGTTGCAGGAAATTTCCCAGTGGGACGTGGAAATGTGGGGGAACGCGAACTCGCCGATGGTGGCCTGGCTCAGGGAACTGCGCGAGGCTGGCATTAAGACCGCACTGCTTTCCAACATTCATCCGGCAATGATTGCGTATCTGCGGGAGCACTTCGATTGGCTGGAGCTCTTCGATTTCAAGACGTTCTCGGCGGAGGTCCGACTGATCAAGCCTGAGCCTGCAATTTATGAGCACACGCTGCGCGGCCTGGCGGCGGCGGCGCACGAGACTCTATTTGTGGACGACCGCGAGGTGAACGTGCGCGCGGCGCGGGACTTCGGGCTGCACGCTTTGCGCTTCCGATCCGTGGTGGAGCTTCGCGACGATTTGGCAGCGATGGGCTTTCCCGTTCTTCCCGTGGCTGCGGAGTGAGCTTGGTTTTTGTTAGGCCGAGCGCTGGGCTACGCACTGCCGATGCCAGGATGTGAGATCGTCAGACGATGGCAACTGTTTTTTCATCCGTCCACAATTTTGTGATCTCTTCCAGCGAGCGGCCTTTGGTTTCCGGAACCAGCCAGCCCACCAGAATGATCGTCAGCAGCGCGCCGGCGCTGAAGCACCAGAAAGTTCCATCCGATCCCAGAGCTTTTTGCATGATGGGAAAGAGTTGATTGCCCGCGTATCCCACCAGCCAGAGCGCGGTGAGGGCAATGGACATGCCGCGCCCGCGAACTTTCGTGGGATAGATTTCCGAGATGATGACCCAGCACGCGACGCCGTTGCCGAAGGCGTGACCAGCGACAAAGCTCATTACAAAAATCAGCACGGCGAGGCCGCTGGCGTGAATGTGATAGAACCAGCCGACCATCGCGAACGAAACGAATTGCACGGCGGTACCGGCCAGGATTAGAGTCTTGCGACCGGCGCGGTCGACCAGCCAAAGCGCGAAGAGAGTGAAAACAAGGTTGATCAAGCTGACCAGTACGGAGTGCAAGAAAGCGTCGCCTGTGCTGGTTCCGGCGGCGCGAAAGATTTCCGGCAGAAAAGAAAAGAGCGGAGTGATCCCGCTGAGTTGTTGCAGGCCCGCGAGCATAATGCCCAGCAATAGAGGGCGCCGGAAGGTGGTGAAGAGTTCCGAGATGTGGCCTTCTTCGATGGCCAGCGAATCTTCGATGGCGAGCGCTTCGCGCGGAGCGGCCTCGGGGCCATTGATTTTGGTGAGCACGCTCACGGCCTGATCGCGGCGGCCCATCTTCATCAGCCAGCGCGGGCTTTCCACGGCGGGAAGAATCATCGCTCCGAAAAAAATCGCAGGCACGATGCCGGCAAGAAACATCCAGCGCCAGCCGGTGGAGACGTTCCAGGCCTCGCTGCCCATGCGCTGGATCCGCATGTTGACGAAGACGGCGGCAAGAATTCCAACCACAATGCCAAGCTGGTACAGCGTGACGCAACGGCCGCGAACGCGCGTAGGCGCGATCTCGGCGATGTAGTTGGGAGAAATCACGGATGCGGCGCCGATGCCCAAGCCGCCGATCAATCGCCAGAAAACGAATTGATGCAGGCTGGCGGCAAAGAGCATTCCCACCGACGAGAGCGCGAAGCACAGTGCGCACAGCGCCAAGCCTTTTTTCTTGCCGAGAGAATCGGCAACCGTTCCGGCTGCAGCGCAACCCACGATGCAGCCCACGAGAGCGCAGCCCGCGGCCCATCCCACGCCGGCCGCGTCGAGATGGAAGAGTTGACTAAGGTATCCGATCGCGCCGCTGATAACGATGTTGTCGTAACCAAACAGCAGGCCGCCGAGCGTGGAGACGCTGGCCGCGATAATCAGGGGAGTCCGCGAATGCGCTGGCCTGGACGTGGCGGTCAGGCTAGTCGCCTCCGGGAGTCGTGGGGGCGAGTTCGGCTGCGGGTTGTGTCGAGGATTCGATCATGGCTTTCGCCGCAAGAATGAAGCCGATGGTGTGCGCCATGCCCGCGTGCCAGGGCGCGGAACACGTCATCTGCGGAGTGTGGTCGGGAATGATTACTCCATCGAAGCGATGGCGGTGGAGGATGGAGAGAATGCGAATCATGTCAACCTCGCCTTCGTCGATAAAAGTTTCGCGATAGTGCGGCACCTTGCCCACTACGTTGCGGAGATGAATGTAGGCGATCTTGCCTTGCCGGCAATAGCGGTCAACCGCGTCGTAGATATCGCCTTCGGTCATTTCGGCGAGCGTGCCCACGCACAACTCGAGCGCATTGCTGGGGCTGGGAGCGAGACCGATCAAGCGTTGATACATCGCGGGCTGATAGACCAGGCGCGGCTGTTGCCGCATGGTGGGCATGGGAGGGTCGTCGGGATGCGCGGCCAGGCGCACGCCTGATTGTTCGGCTACCGGGATCACATCTTCCAGAAATCTTTCTAGGCGGCGCCAGAGTTCATCGTGCGAGATGGATGGCAAAGTGCCGGCGGGTGCGTTGGCATCGTAGACCATATTCCAGATCATTCCATTTGGAATCGGCGCCTCATCGGCAGGGCCATCCATACCCAAGGTGACTGCGCGCCCGCGTCCCAAGGGCGCGGTCACGCGCCCGCACACGCCCGCCAGGCTGAAGTTATAACCGAGCACTGGAATGCGGGCTTCGCCGAGGCGGCGAATGATGGTCTTCACTTTTTCGATTTGTTGCGCGCGTTGTGGGCCGTCGAGCAGAATGTCGTGCCAGTGCGCGGGATCGAGGTTCTCGATCGCGGCCAGCACGAGCCCGGCGTCTTCAATTTCTGAGCGCAGAGATTTGAGTTGCGGCACGGTCCAGAGCGCGTTCGGGTCGCCGGCGACTCCCCAGGGTTCGTACTTTCCGCCGGAGGGCTGGTTGTTGCGTGGATTGGAAGATCCCTGATTGAAGTAGTCGACGAGGTGAACCACCACGTGCGTGCAACCGGCCTGGCGCGCGAAGTCGTAGGAATCGCGCGTGAGCATGTGGCGGTAGAGGCCGAGGCCGATTTTCATAGGCGGTTTCCGATGCCGCCGCCGTAATCGGGGCTGAGGATTTGCCCGTTGATTTCGGCGGCGAGAGGAGAGCAGAGAAAGACAAAGGCGTCGGCGATCGATTGCGCGCTGTTTCTTCGTCCGAGAGAAACGCGCAAGACGAAATCGCGATAGGCGGGATCTTCGTCGAACACTTTCAGCGAACTGCCGGCGGCGACGTTTCCCGGCGAAACTACATTTACGCGAATGCCGGTGAGCGCATATTCGAGGGCGAGACTGCGGGCAAAATTTTCCAGCGCCGCTTTGGCCGAGGCATAGGCGGAGACTTGCGAGTGCGGCATGCGGGCTACATAAGAAGAGGTGAAGATCAGGTGGCCGGCAATTTTGCTTTGGGTCCACTGCGCGAGCGTGGCGCGGGCCAGATAGGTTTGGGCGAAATAGTTGAAGCGAAAGATGCGCTCGTATTCGGCTTCGGAAGTGGCTGCGAAGGGATGCAGTCCGCATCCGCCGGCGTGGCCAATGACGGTATCCATCTTCGGAAAGGCTTCGAAAGCCGCATTCACCAGGCTGTCTACCTGTTTGGAATCGGTGATGTCGGCGGGAACGTACAAATAAGAAGATGGAGAGATCTGCCACTGGTGGAGCATTTGCTCGGCGTCGTCTTTGGTTTTGATGTCGGTGAGCACAAGCTTCGCGCCGCTGGCAGAGAGCCTTTTCACCATGTGCTCGGCGATTGCGCCGAGGGCGCCGGTAATCAGGATCGTTTTGCCGGAGAGATCGATGCCGATCATGATTTGCGGCTCGCTTGATCCATCGAGCCCGCCTCGTTGCCGTCGATGTTCGAAAGCACTTCGTGACCGGATTCGGTGACCAGCACGTTATCTTCGATGCGCGCGCCGCCGCCGCGTTCCGGCACGTAGACTCCCGGCTCAATGGTGACGATCATGCCCGCTTCCAGAAGTGCCGTTTCGCCGGGAAAAATCAGAAAGCCGGGATCATGATAGCGGAAGCCGACGTGATGGCCGGTGTGATGGGGGAAGTAAGACGCGAAACCCTGGGCGGAAATCTTATCTCGGGCGAGCGCATCAATGTGGCCGGCGGACACTCCCGGTGCGATGGCTTCGACGGCCGCTTGCTGCGCTTCGGTGGCGAGGGCAAGTATGGGCTCAACCGCGGGATTCGGGGTGCCTACGGCGGCGGTGCGGGTGAGGTCACTCCAATATCCGTTGACGCAGGTGGCTAGCTCGATCACAACCAGGTCGCCGTTTTGCAGGCGGCGTCCCGCGGAGCGATTGAATCTTCCGGCGGCGGCGCTGTTGGGCCCGGATTGCACCATGGCCCAGCCACGGGAGTGAAATATTCCGTTGCGGCCGAGTTCGCGGTAGATGGCGGACTCCACCGCTGCGGCGACTTCGGCCTCGGAGATTCCCGGCTGCAGATTCGCGAAGAAAGCTTGCAAGCCAATATTCGCGACTTGATTGGCCAAACGGATGGCGGCGATTTCCTCTGCGGTTTTTCGCAAATACAGATCCGCGAAAGAGTTCTGGCATTGTTTGCCCGGCGCTGCGAGCGCAGAAAGCTTTTGAGCAAATGCTTCCGGCATGGGAATTTGCTCGGCGGCCTGGATGGGCAAAGAACTTCTGGCCGCGCTGCGATTCATCCCAACGTGCTCAGGCTTGATCTTGGCCTGCAGAAGTTCACCGCCAATCGCCGAGACTAACGCCGAGTATGGATCGGGGCATTTGAGATCGCCCCAGGGATATTCTTGAACACGCACTCCAGTGGGAATGTGATCTCTGGGTTCAATCTGCGGAAGGAACAGTAACGGTTCCGCATCCGCGAAATAAATCGACAACGAAGCTCCCCAGAAAGGAAAATATCCGCAAAGCATGAGGAGTTCGTCGGGGCGCCAGGCGATCCAGGCTAGCAAATGATTCTGGCGGAGGAAGCTGCGAACCTGCTGTGCGCGCGAAGGTGTCTTACTTGCGAAATTTTCAGTCACGGGGCCCATATTCACGAGCGCGTTTCATTTTTGTTACATGATGCCGTATTTTTCGAAAGCTGCGACCGCGCTGCTTCCGGCTTCAATGGCTTGTCTAACTAGCTTTTCGCCGCGGGCTTTTTCGAGCGCGCGGGTGAATACTTCGACTTCGGCTTCGGCGGGGACGAGCAGGACTCCATCGATGTCGCCGAAGAGAATGTCTCCGGGCCGGACGCGCACCCCGCCGATTTCAATGGGAATGCGAAAGTCGACGACTTTATACCGGGGCGCCGAATCTTGTCCGTAGGAGCCGAAGGAGAACGTCGGGAAACCCATATTAAGGATGGCCTTAGTATCTCGCACATAGCCATTCAGCACCGCGCCGCGGCTGCCGAGTTTGCGGGCGCGCGTGCTCATGAGTTCTCCCCAGAGAGCGTTGCGCGGAGAGGATCCGGTATTGACATAAACTTCATGGAGAAGCAGATCGTCGAGCGCCTCCAGCATTAGGCCGAAGGATTTTTCCATGAGCTGGTTAGCGCTACCCGCGATTTTTTCCGCGAAGACATCGACAGCGAGCACCGGCATGGCGCGGCCGATCACGACCATATCTTGTCGGAGCGGCTGAATCTGCGGCGGCAGGAACTGATGTTGCAATTCCATCTTGTCCATCACATCACCGACCACGCAGGTGAAGAGTTCACGCTGCACGATGGCGAAGAGTTCGTCGTCGGAGTTCCAAAGCTTTACGCTCAAGGGCGTGCGCCTTCTTTTGCGCGCGCGGCTCTAATTTTTTCGACGAACTGTCGCGCCAGGTGGGTGATGCATGCGAAGTCGCCGGTTTTGGCTCCGGCGGTTAGGTTGCCCCCGACGCCGACGGCGACGGCACCGGCGCGAATCCACTCTCCGACATTTTCCAGCGTGACCCCGCCGGTCGGCATCAACGCCGCTTGCGGCAGCGGCCCTTTCACCGCTTTGACGAATGCGGGACCGAGGATTTCTCCGGGAAAAACTTTTACAACGTCGGCGCCGCATTCCATCGCTGCGACTACCTCCGCGATGGTTCCAGCGCCGGGCATGTAGGGGATTTGATAACGATTGCAGAGACGCGCCGTCTCGGAGCTGAGCGCGGGACTTACTATGAACTGCGCCCCGGCGAGAATGGCGATGCGCGCGGTCTCGGGATCGAGAACCGTGCCGGCTCCCAGCAAAATCTTTCCCGCGAATTTGTTCGCCAGGTGCTCGATGACGCCGCTTGCCCCGGGCACGGTGAAGGTGATTTCGAGCGCTGCGACTTCGCCCAGGCCGCAGGCTTCGGCGATGTGCGCGGCTTGGTCGGGACTCTCCGCGCGGATCACGGCCACCAGGCCGCCGGCCACAATCTTTTCTAAGACTTTTATCTTCGCGATCGGCATAGGTTCGATACCAGACGATCACTCGAAAAACGGCTCACCCTGGCGCGCGTATTTTCGGGCTACGACTTCATTCAGTTTTACGCCGAGGCCCGCCTTCTCGGAAAGGTGAATGAATCCATTCGCAATGACTGGGTTGGGAGAGCCTTCGACGAGATCGTTCCAGAAGGGCACGTCGGAGGCGTGAAACTCGAGCGCAAGAAAGTTTGGGATCGCGGCGCAGAAGTGCGCCGACGCTATCGTTCCCACCGGGCTGCTGATGTTGTGCGGAGCGATGGGCATAGTATGGGCGTCGGCAAATTGTGCAATGCTTTGCGCGATGCTGAGACCACCGACTTTTTGCAAGTCGGGCGTCACCACGCTCAAGGCATGCTGCGCGATGATTTCTTCGAAGCCTCCGAAGAGAAATAAATTTTCTCCGGTCGCGATGGGTACGCGCACTTTGGAGCTTACCTCTTTTAAGGCTGCGATATTGCTGGGCGGGACCGGGTCCTCCAGCCACATCAGGCGGAAGGGCTCGAGTTCGCGGGCCACTTTCACAACGTCGCTGGCATTGTAGCGCCAATGGCAATCGACCGCGATGTCGGTATCGTGGCCGACCGCGTCGTGCACCGCGCCGATCAAACTCACCATGTGATCGATGGCGCGATTGCTCAACGCGCGGTTGTGCGGATCGGGGCCTTCGGTGCCCGGGACGTCGAGATCGAATTTCAGCGCGGTGAAGCCTTGCGCTCTTTTCTTAAGCGCCTGGCGGCGATAGTCTTCGGGAGAGGCGGGAGGCCCGTCGGCGATTTCGCCGTAATAGTCGCGGCCCGCGTGCGGGTTAGCTTTTGGGTCCCAGGAAGCTGGACGCGAGCGCAAGATTTCATCGAGGCTTTCGAGGGCTTCGCCGCCGTGGCAATCGGCGTAAACCCGGATGCGATCGCGAAATTTTCCTCCCAGCAGGCGATAGATGGGGACTTCGAGCCATTGGCCGAGAACATCCCACAGCGCGGCTTCGATGCCGCTGATCGCGTTATAGAGGATGCCTGCAACCGAGCCTGCGCCCGAAGTCGCGAGCTGCATTTTGCGGAAAAGGCGATGAATGTCGCGCGGGTCTTCGCCCAGTAATAACGGTTCGAGCGAGCGCAGAATCGAGGTGAGGCCGGGAGCGAAAAAACATTCGCCCAAGCCCGTGATGGCTTCGTCGGTCTCTATGCGGACGAAGGTCCAATCGAAATTTCCTTCTACGACCGCAGTCTTGAGGCGAATGATCTTCAATGGTTCACTTTCTCGGTCGCGAAGTTGACAAGGTAACACAAAGGAAATTTCTGCGAGAGTGTACTGGCCAGTGTAAACTTCTCGGGCGCGTTCATGGAAATGAAGACTACCGTAACGTTTGGTGAGATTATGTTGCGCCTGGCCCCGCCTGGCTTTGAGCGCTTCCTGCAGAGTCCGCTGCTGGCGGCTACGTTTGGCGGCGGCGAGGCGAATGTCGCAGTAGCGCTCGCGGGCTTTGGTTTGCCTGCGGCGTTCGCAACTCTTCTTCCCGAGAAGAACCCGATCGCAGACGCGGCCATAGGGGAGTTGCGGCGTTTTGGCGTGGATACTTCCAGCGTCGTCCCCGGCAAAGGACGCATGGGAATTTATTTCTTGGAAGCGGGCGCGAACCAGCGTCCGTCGAAAGTTATCTATGACCGCGAATTCAGCGCGATTGCTTTGGCCAAACTTGGGGACATTCGTTGGGATGACGTTTTCGAGAATGCCGGTTGGTTTCACATCACCGGTATTACTCCGGCAATCAGCGCGTCTGCGGCCGATCTGGCGCTGGAAGCGGTTCGCCGCGCGCGAGAGAAAGGGATTACGGTTTCCTGCGATCTGAATTACCGCAAGAATCTTTGGAAGTGGGGAAAGCCAGCCGCGGCGGTGATGAGCGAGCTGATGAAGTCCGTAGATGTTGCCATTGCCAATGAAGAGGATGTGCAGATGGCGCTGGGGATCAAGGCCGATGTGGATGTGCATGCCGGCCAACTGGATCGTGCGCAGTATGAGAAGTTAACGGCAAAAGTGCTGGCCGAGTTTCCCAACTTAAGAGCGATTGCCATTACCTTGCGGGAGTCGAAGAGCGCTTCGCACAACGGGTGGTCGGCTTGCCTGAACGATCGCGAGAGTTTTATGGTGAGCCGGGCCTACGAGATTACGCATATCGTGGATCGCGTGGGCACGGGCGACAGCTTCGCCGCGGGGCTCATTTATGGCTTGCAGAAATTGCCACGTCACATCGATGCGCTTGAGTTTGCGGTGGCTGCGAGTTGTTTGAAACATTCCATCCCCGGGGATTTTCACCGCTGCAGCGTGGAGGAAGTGGAGGCTCTGCTGAAGGGCGGGGGCTCGGGACGGGTGCAACGCTAGAAAGAGCGCCGCGCTGCATGGGTGAGCGGGCGAGGACGCCGGCGCGACAGGCCTGAACCTCTTCTTCGATGCTGACTGCCGAAGCAGGATATAATTTTCCACGGATATGCCGAGCCTGCGGTATGCGTTGGTCGCCTACGTTAGAAGTCCAGTGGGGGAGTTTGTGGAGAAGCTCCGGCGGGAGCTGCATCCTGACTTGCCTCATCTGGCAGCCCACCTCACTCTGTTGCCCCCGCGTCCTCTGCACGGGGCGGAACAGGCGGCGTTGCAAGTGCTGGCTGAAATCTGCGGCCGGACCGAGCCCTTTGAAGTTAGCTTAGGCGAAATGGAGACGTTTGTTCCGACCACGGCCACGGTTTACATCCGCGTGGCGCGGGGGGCGTCGCGGCTGCAAGAGCTGCATGACCGGTTGAACACGCAGTCTCTTTCTTTTTGTGAGCAGTGGCCCTATGTTCCCCATCTCACAATCGTGAAAATGCCGACGGAACCGGCCGCGGAACAGGCTTTACGGACCGCTCGCGAACGCTGGCGCGAATATTCCGGGAGCCGGCGCATCTTGCTTGACCGGCTCACTTTTGTGCGCGAAGATGCGGAAGATTGCTGGGTGGATCTGGCTCCGGTTCCTCTCGGCGGCAGCCTGGTTTCGCCCTGAGGCTATCTTGCAGGCCGGAAAGGAAGTGTTTCTTATGCTGGAGATTCACACCCGGCAGATAGACCCTGACGTCGTTGTGTTGGAAATAAACGGGCGCATCACGATCGGACGGGAATGCAAGCAACTGGAGTGGGCCACCGAAACTCTGGTGCGAGAGAAACAGCAAAAGAAAATCATTTTCGATCTGACCGGCGTGACCCATATTGATAGCACCGGGATCGGGATCATTGTGATGTCGGTCGGTCAAGTGAAGCAGGCCGGAGGGGAGTTGCGGCTGGCAGGCGCAAACAAGCACGTCGAACAGGTTCTGAAGCTGACCAGCATCGATAAGCTGGTCGCGTGGGACCCGACGGTGACCGAAGCGGCAGCCGGTTTTCAGCAAGCCTGAACACTTGAAGCGTCAACCGCGGCTTTCTTCGCGAGCCCCTCCGGTTACCCGAGCATTACCTTCCCGCCATTACGTTACCCCTATTACGTTACCCCGGCCGGTCGTAGATGGACCCAGGTACATTTCCCTCCCGTGCGTTGCGGAGCCGTGGACCGCACTGTAAACCAAAGACAGGGAAATGTGCTGAATGCCGCGCCGGTAGCCACTTCAGGGCGCGGATTTCGGCCGGAGGAACGCAGCATGCAGATCGGGGTCTACGGTTCGGGTTATTTGGGGACGGTGATTTCGGCGTGCCTGGCGGATTTTGGAACTCCAGTTTCGTGTTGCCATCCCGATCGCACGCGCATGGTGGAGATGGCGCAAGGCAATATTCCTTATCACGAAAAAAATCTGAAAGAGATCATCCGGCGCAACGTGCGGGCTGGGCGTCTGGCGTATTCCACCGACATCGAATCGTTTGCGCGCAAGACGCAGGTGATTTTTCTGGCCGAAGACGGCGCCGAAAATTTGTCGGACGTGGTGATGCGCATCGCGCGGCTGGCGCCGAAGCCTCCGATATTGACAATCGTCACGCCGGTCCCGGTGGGCACGGCTTCGGCGATTGAGAAGAGTTTGAAGGACGCGGGCTTGCACGGCACGATCGTTTCGCAGCCCATGTTTTTCACGGATGGTTGCGCCGTGGAAGATTTCAACTGGCCAGACCGGCTGATTCTGGGTTCGACTTCCAACGAAGCGGTGCAGATTCTCAAACAGATTTTTCATCCCCTGGTGATGCGCGGCGTGCCGGTGATCGTGACCAATCAGGCTACGGCGGAGCTGGTGCGGGAAGCGGCGACGGCGTTCGTCGCGACCAAGATTTCTTTCATCAACGAGGTTGCCACGTTGTGCGAGCGCGTGGGCGCCGACGCGGTGAATCTTGCTCTGGCTCTCGGCCTCGATAAGAAAATCGCTCCCCGCTGCCTGCAGCCGGGAGCGGGCATGGGCGGCGTGTTTGCCGAGTCGGATATGGATTCGCTGGCCGAGTTGGCGCAGTTGAATGGCGTCTCATTGAAAGTACTGGGCGCCGCGCGCGATGTGAACCATACCCTCGCTGATCGCCTGCTCGACAAGATTGCTCTGGTCTTGAATTCGGTCGAGAACAAAGATGTAGGAATTCTCGGCTTGGCGTTCAAGCCCAATACGAATTCGGTGGCGGGATCGTCAGCGATTCGCCTGGCGGAATCGCTGGTGGCCAAAGGCGCGCGAGTGCGGGCCTATGACCCGGTGGCGCTGGCCGATGCCAAGGTGCGGCTGAATGGCTCAGTGCGCTACTGCGAGTCCGCTTATACCGCGGCCGAAGGCATGGATGCGCTGGTGGTTGGAACCGGCTGGCCGGAGTTTCGCGCCCTCGATTTCGACCGCATCAAGCACTTGCTCAAGAAGCCGATCATCGTTGATACCAAGAACCTGCTCGACGCCTCACGGCTGCGGGCGATGGGATTTGAGTACGTGGGTGTAGGGCGCGGGTGATCGAACCGCCGAACGGCGGCGCTACGATCTGCGGGCCACCGACTGTGACTACGAACCTTGAACGAAGAAATTTTCACGCCCGCACCGGAACCCGAGAACACATCGCCGCCTTCCCGCCTTTCTCTCTTGCTCGCCGGAGCTCTGGATAGTATTTCGTTCAGTCTTTTCTGCTTGTCCTACTCCAGCCTAAAGCATGCGCTCGGCGCGGTCTGGTACCGCTTTTCTGCCGACGAGTAATGCCTCAGGCCGCGTCCCGAATAGGCAACATCTTGCACAGTCGGCATAAGAATCCTGGCCCTTGTCATTCAGAATTTAGCAACTAGGTCTTGACAGCCGAAATTTCCCGCAGTACAGTTGTGCTACTCAGAGACCCCTACCCTGAGTTCTGTGTTTCTCCCGTTCTTTTCGTTGCACATTCCGCGGCGGAATTTAGCGAGCGGCTGGTGAGCGAGAGGGAGCGCTCCATGCCCCGCAATAAATTTTCCATCGCATCGACATTCGTACTGGCGATTTTCACCATTGCCGTGTTCGCGACCGGCGCGCGCGGTCGCTCGGCAGCAAAAGATCCTGACATCCCTTCGATAAGAACGGCAAGGACGGGTATGCGCCCTACAGCAGCTTGATGGCCGATGCGACGGGGTCGCCCTGATAGAAGGGAGAGCACGAACCGGTGCCGTTTGGGATCGTCGTGCCGTAGAGGTTGCCCAGCGGGGATAACTCGAACACGCTCCCGCAGCCGGGCGGGTTACCAGCCCAGCAAGCAAAATTCAACGATCAATAAAACGATCAATAAAAGGAGCAATAAGATGCCCAGCAAGAAACTTTCCACCGCATCGATTGGGGCGTTGGTCATCTTGACGATGGTGCTATTCGGTACGGTTAGTCACGCAGCCGCCGAGGACGATATCGTGCTGCACAGTTTCAAGAATAACCACATAGACGGAATTGCACCCTATGCCGGCCTGATCGCCGACACTGGGGGCAATCTTTACGGAACAACCTATAGCGGCGGAGCTTACAACGGGGGCACGGTGTTTAAATTGGCTCCCAAGAGTGGCGGAGGATGGACCGAGAGCGTGCTGCATTCCTTCGGCAATGGCACGGACGGCGCTTTCCCGTCTGGCGGCCTGGTCTTCGATAAGACCGGCAATCTTTACGGCACGACCTTTCAGGGGAATGGAGCCGACGACGCCGGCATCGTGTTTGAGTTGTCACCGTCGACGGGCGGAGCGTGGACGGAGACGGTGCTGCACGTGTTCGGCAGCGGCGCTGACGGTGCCAAGCCAAGCGGGAGCCTGGTTTTCGATGCTTTCGGCAATCTTTATGGCACGACCCAAGCGGGAGGCACGGGCAGTTGCCCAACCTGTGGGACCGTGTTTGAGTTGTCGCCCATGGTCGGCGGAGGCTGGACCGAAAGCGTGATTTACACCTTCCACAGTCTTGATGGCTATTCGCCCAACGGCAGCTTGATCCTGGATGCTTCTGGAAACCTCTACGGCCTCACATTTTTTGGCGGAATAGGCATCGGCGAGGGATCCGCCTTCGAGTTGGTGCAAACCCAGCCCGGAGTCTGGAAGAAAAAAATCCTGCATTCGTTCGGTAACGTCAGCGCGGACGGTCAAGAACCTGTGGGCGGCCTGGTGGTCGACTCGTCCGGCAATCTTTACGGCACGCTTTCCATAGGTGGCAGTTCGACAACCTGCGGAGACAATGGCTGCGGCGCGGTATTCGAGCTGAGTCCCAAAGGCAAGGGGAATTGGGGTGAGAAGATTTTGCACAATTTTGCTAACCACGGGGTGGATGGGTACGAACCTTACGCCGGCCTGGTTTTGGACGCCTCCGGTAATCTTTACGGCAGCACGCAGCACGGTGGCAGTGGCGGGAATTGTGTTGACGGTTGCGGCACCGTTTTCAAGTTGGCGCCAAAGGACGGTAGTTGGTCCGAAAAGGTTCTGCATGAGTTCAGCAACAGCGGTGAGGACGGGTATCTGCCACAGGCAGGTTTGCTTGTCGGTCCGTCGGGAAAGTTGTACGGGACTGCTCTCGGCGGAGGCGCGGACAACTCCGGGGTAGTCTTCGAACTCAAACCGTAGTGCGGTTGTATAATCAGCGTGGCGGTGGGAATAGCTCAACTGGCAGAGCACCGGACTGTGGCTCCGACGGTTGCGGGTTCGATTCCCGTTTCCCACCCCAAATTTAAAAAGCTTAGCTCACGCTTTTTGGTCAGTAACTGACTGCTTGCCCGCCCTGCAATTTTCGAGCTTGCGTCTCTGAGAGCATCGTTCAAACGGATCGCCGTAGACGTTCATCGTTCCCCGGATGTCTCCGTGACGCATCGCCAGCTGCTGAATGCTAGTGGGGGTTCCGAGTTTATCCAGCCATGCCCGACACTATGCCGAATCCCGGACGATGCCGTATGCGTCTTCCGCTTCCGCAAGTTGAGCCTGTTTGGAAAGTATTGGTTCGGCATCACCAATTCTATCCTTCTCCTCATCGGCCACCGAAGATCAATTTTCTTTACGATCCGCTCGCGTCTGCGATGGTGCTAAGAGTGGCAGGAGCCGTTGCCCCGCTGTGATACTGTGGTAGTTTCGGTCGCCCCGACTGTATCGAGGCCAGAATGGTACTAATCCCGCGCCCACTGATGCCTTCGTTCTCACCGCCATCCTTGTCGGCGCGATACAATCAAATTCGCTATCACATATAAAGGGGGCAACCAATGGCAGGTCTAACCAATGCGCTCCAGGAACTTCGTGCGGAGCGTACTAGAACGCAGTCACAAGTTGAAAAGCTAGATCGAGCAATTTCACTGCTCGTGTCATTAAATGGTACTGGCGCGCCTAAGGGAACTTCTCACAAAACAACGCGCCCAGTCAGAGTAGTTTCGGCAGCTTCACGGCGGAAGATGGCGCGGGCACAAAAATTGCGATGGGCGAAGGCTCGAAGGGGAGCGCCGTCAGGTAACGTGGAAAAGAAAACTGCTGTGTCTGCCCCCGCAAGGCGCACAATTTCGGCAGCGTCACGCCGGAAAATGGCGCAGGCGCAAAAGGCGCGATGGGCGAAGCTGAAGGCGGCGAAGAAGTAAGCGCTTAGAGCCGGACAACGGTCTACCGTTCAACTGACAAGCATGAATCTCCAACGGTTGATTGACCGACACCCCTCCGTGTTTGCGGCGATCTTCCCGATCTACTTTCTCTGTTTGTGGTTTCTGGTCGCTGCAACCATCAGCTTCGTTGGCGGCTGGTTCTCGCTGGCGAAACTCTATCGCACGCGGGTGCCGTTCAACGGAACGAAATGGAGAATGCAGAGCGGACAGATGCGGTGGCTGGCGAACTACAACAACATGCTGACGATTGGAGTCAGTCCGCAGGGTTTGTATTTGGCCAGCATGTTCCTTTTTCGATTCATGCACCCTCCGCTGCTTGTTCCGTGGAGCGAGATCAAAGTGCGAAGGAAGAGGGGCTGGGTTTTCGAGTACGTGATATTCACGATGGGGCACGAACTGGGAATCCATTTGCGGATTCGCGAGAAGCTGGGAGCGAAGTTGCGAGAGGCCGCTGGCATCTGTTGGCCTGTCGAAGAGACCTGAGCGGCAAGAGCGCATTGTGCGACCGCTTGTCGGGTTTGACCGTCTGCTATGCTCACTGAAAATGAATGATCCAACTCCATTGACACGAAGCCGGGAAACTCGCTGCGACAGTTGCGCCCGGACGACACCGGACTATGACATCGTCAATTACGGTTCCATGGAAAGCGGGTACAGGCATCTCTGTAGCCAATGCTTCAACAAGGAAGTGGCCGAATCGGCTGGGCTGATAGGATTCGAAGACGCCAGGTTGGAGCCTGTGGGTCTCGTTGATTCCTCTGGAGAAGTCCGCGAGTTTCACTTTCGTACCTATTTGTTCGTCACTGGAGTCGCGCTCGATGCTTTCGAGCTTTGCCATGGACATCCATCTGGCTACCACTTCCAGATCATCGGCGATCCGGAGGAAGACCTGCTGGTTCTGCTCGGGCGATTGCTCGAAAAAATGCGCCGTGCTCTGTCGACCAAACATCTCACGAACGGAGAGCGCGGACTGCAAATCTCGGGCGAACGAATCGTGCGTGGTCGGGTTGAGTGCGACGATGCTCGCAATGGGCGGGTGCCAGTTCTCCTGATCGACGGTCGAGAAATCGCCTGGGACGAGTTTGGCCGCATGTTGATGAGTTTCGAGGGCTGGCAGTTCAAACTGACGATCAAGGATAAAAGTGAAGAGTTGTGACCCACTCCCGCATCCGTACTCAAATCGGTGCGCCAATCCAAGGCGTCCGCAGACAGGGCTTCAAAATGGCTTGCACTCCGAGCCGTTGCGCCCACCATGCCCGCCACGGTGGCCACAAAGCTGCCCGGGCCTCGGATACGCCGGAGCCGACCTGAGCCCCCCGGGGAGAAGCCAAATCGCAGCAGCACGCTCTCCCGTGGGTCGCGTCGGCCCAAACCCTCCTTGGCCAAATCCCGACTACCACTACGCTTCTGTGGAATACGAAAAAGAACACCATCACGGTGAAGCAGCCAAGTGCATAAATGAATGACGAGAATAGCGTTACCGCCGGGACCAAGCCACGCACCACGTTGAGAAAAGTGAGGACCAAGTTGCACAGCAAAAGAGCTGTCATCACGACCGTCCCGAGGAGAGCCAGCAGCGCCGCATTTTTGAGTCTAATGCTCGGAGTATGAACGCTCGGAATATTGGTCGCAACTCGGGGGTTCCCTTCACACTTCGGCTAATTTAGAACATCGGAATGGCGAACGACGGCGATTTGAGTGCTTCTAGACTAGTGGCTTCCGCACGCATCACTCTCCCCTTCCATCTCATCTAACCCAGCATGGACAAGGAATTAGCGGTTTCAGTTCTTGATCTGGTGGGCATGCGGGTAAGCGAACCAGCGGGCAGCGCCATCGCTCGGTCGGTAGACTTGGCACAGCACGTCGAGCAGTGGGGATACAAACGCTATTGGCTGGCCGAACATCACTCGATTTCAGGACTGGCCTGTTCGGCCACGGCGGTTCTGATTGGGCATGTGGCGGGAGCGACAAAGACGATTCGAGTTGGCAGCGGCGGAGTCATGCTGCCGAATCATTCACCCTTAGTCGTCGCGGAACAGTTTGGAACCTTGGAGGCGATCTATCCAGGGCGAATCGATCTTGGGCTGGGACGTGCTCCGGGCGGTGCCTTTCAAACCATGCGGGCGCTCAGGCGAGATTTGCAGCAGAGCGGGGACGATTTCCCATTGCTGTTGGAGGAACTGCGCACCTATCTAGGGCCGGAGAAGGCGGGGCAAGTGGTGAAAGCGATTCCCGGACAGGGAAGCAATGTACCCATCACCTTACTGGGATCGAGCGGTTTCAGCGCACAACTGGCGGGAACACTGGGGTTGCCGTTTGCATTCGCCGCGCACTTCGCTCCTGAATATCTGTACCTCGCCGCGCAGCTTTACCACGAACACTTTCGGCCGAGCAAAGTCTTACAAGAGCCCTATCTGATAGTCGCGGTTCAGGTGATCGCATCCGAGACGGATGCGGCAGCCCAGCGTCTATTCACAACGTCGCAACAGCGATTCCTGCGACTAGTCCGAAATCAGCCAGTGGAATTGTTGCCCCCCGTGGATTCTATGGAGGGGCTCTGGCAAGACGACGGGGAGCGGGTAGCCGTTGAGAGCAAACTGCGGGCAGCGATTGTGGGATCGAATGCAACGGTGAAGGTGGGACTGGAAAAGTTGGTGGATGACACCGAGGCTGACGAAATAATCATTGTGACCGATACGTACAAGCATGCGGACAGGCTGGAGTCGTACAGGCGGGTGGCAAACGTTGTCTCGACGATCGACGCTAAGCCCACCGCGAGGGTCGGGGCCTGAAGGCTGGTGCGGCAAGGAATACAAGCGGTGCTGCGGCAGGGCGATGATGGACTGAACCGCGCTGCCGGGACCCCTCGGTCGGTAGCAGCGTCCGAGTCATCCGCGTGCTGGGGAGAAGAGGGCGAGAAACCCACAGGCTTCCGTACTGACTATTTACTGACTGTTTGCGATTCCTACAGCGCCTTACAGCGTTTTTAGAGCGTCCCGGCGCTCTACATGTTGTTCTGTTCAGGGTTTGAGGTGCTTCGATTTCCGTTTTTTTTTCGCGCCGCCCGGTCAGCGTCCCGCTCCCTGGGCTTTGGCTTTGTACTTTGAACGCATCTGACCATCGTTGATCGCTTCGGGTTGCTCCCGCAGCACGTCTTCCCAGAACAAACTATCAGGCTTGACGGCGGAGAGACCGATCTCACCGGCGTCGGTAGTATTCTCCTGCCCCGCCCATACCACCAGGAAATCCTCCTGCTGGTTGGCGCGCGCGAGAGAGACCTTGTCGCCCAGGTGAAGTTGTCCGCGGATGCCCTTCAGCAAGGCCCCGCCTCGGCTGATGTTGATGGTGGTCGCAGTCTGGTCCATCGCCGGCTCGGTTGCGATAAGCCGGACGGGCAAGGCGACCTGGATGCGCTTCTCCTTGCGCTCGATTTTGAACTGCTTCATGAGTTGGCTGAGTTCGGCGGCAATCGCGGACAACTCCTGCGCCGCTTTTTGCGACTCCTGCGCCTTTGCCGAGGTGCCGTCGGCAGCCTCGGCCACACCGCCGATGTTCTCGGAGATGTTGCCGGCTCCGGTGGCGGCTTCGCTGGCGTTGCGGGTCATCTCGTTGGTGGTGGCGCTCTGCTCTTCGACTGCGGCGGCGATGGTCGCGGAAATGTCGTTGATCTGATTGATGACGCCGCTGACGGTGCCGATGGCCTTGATGGCGCCCTTGGTGTCGCCTTGTATGGCCGTGATTTTGTGGCTGATGTCTTCGGTGGCTTTGGCGGTTTGCTTGGCCAGTTCTTTGACTTCGTTGGCGACCACGGCAAAGCCCTTGCCGGCTTCGCCGGCGCGGGCGGCTTCGATGGTGGCGTTGAGGGCGAGCAGGTTGGTCTTCTGCGCGATGGAAGTGATGACCTTGATGACAACGCCGATCTCGGCGCTGGACTGGCCTAACTTGGCGACGGTCGTGGTGGCGTCCTGGGCTGTGGTCACGGCGCTGGAGGCCACTTTGGCGGCGTCGTGGGCGTTGGCGGCAATGCTTTGAATCGTCGACGTCATCTCGCCGGCGCCGGTCGAGAGGCTCTGCAGATTCTGGCTGACCTGCTGGGTGACGCGGGAGACGGCATTGGCCTGTACCGCAGTCTCGCCCGAGTTGATGGTGATCTGCTGGCTGGCGGCTAGCACCTGTTGACTGGCTTTGGACAGCTTATGGGTATGGGCGACGACTCCGCGTAGGAGTTCCTGCAGTTTATCCATGAATAGATTGAAGAGGCGGCTGACCTCGCCCAGTTCGTCGTCGCCGAAGGTGCCGGAGACCTCGAGGCGTTTTGTAACATCGCCTTCGCCCTGCGCGATGTCGCGGATCATGTGGGTCAGGCGATCCAGCGAACGAGTGATGGTAAGCATCAATGCCCAGCCGCCGACGAGGAGGAAGACCAGCGAAAAGCCAAAGATGGTGAACATGGCGGCGCTGGCGCGAGCGCCTTTTTTGCCCGAACTCAGCTCGGCTGCTTTCGCGCCGGTATCGAGTTGATCAGCGGTGGCTTGCATCTCTTGCTGCAGGCCGGTATAGAGTTCGAGAGTTTTGCCGGCCACGGCCACCGCCGCTGCTGGGTCCTTCACGATGGTCGTGGAGAGAGAATCGCCGGCGCTCTGATAATCGCTGACCAGGCGCAGCTCTCCATCCAGCGTGGCCTGAAGAGCGGGATCCGTGATCGCCGTGCGCGCGGCGGTGGTGCGTTCGGAGAGTAGCTTGGAGTGCGCCGTCCAGTTGGCGATGGCATCCTGCTGATCCTGGCCTTTTTTCGTGCAGATGGCGTAAACGTCTTCCCGAGTCATATCGTTATACATGCCGGCTTCGATGTGATTGCGGGTCGCCATGCCAATGGCAGCGACCTGGGTGGTCGTCTTTTGGACTGAGCTGATCCCCCAATAGCCAGTCGCACTGACACAGGCGAGAAAGATGATTCCAATGATTGACAGTCCAAACAATCTTCGCTTAATCGTCCATCTCATTCTCGATACCTCGACTCGCGTGAGCGCTGGATCAGGAGCGCTGGATTAGGGGCGCCTAATGTCCGCACTTGTGCCGGGCGCAGAACGGTTCTCAGTTGTCCTATCGGCAAGCGGCGGGAAGGCAATAGTGCCTAGGCCCACTGAGCGCGGGCCTTGGGCGGAAGGGAAGGGGGCTGAGGGTCCACCATGGCACGCTGATTAAGCCGCGGGTCTGCCCCGAGCAGGTCATCCCACAAGACGCTGTTGGCCTGGATGGCGGAGACGCCGATCTGGCCGGCATCGGCGGTATGGCTCTGCCCGACCCATGCCACCAGAAATTCTTCCTGCCGGTTGGCGCGGACGAGAGAGACTTTGTCGCCCAGTCGCAGCTGCCCGCGGATGCCGCGCAACAGAGCCCCGCCGCGGCTGATGTTGATGGTGGTAACCGGCTGGTCCAGAGGTGAACCAGCGCCGTCGGTTGCGGTTAGCCGCAGGGGTATGGCGATATCGATGCGCCGATCGCGGCGCTCGATTTTGAACTGGGCCATCAGTTGGCTCAACTCGGCGGCGATGGAAGCGAGATCCTGCGCCGCGGTTTGGGATTCCTGAGCCCGCGCCGAGGTGCCGTCGGCGGCCTGCGCCACGCCGTCAATGTTCTCGGAGATGTTGCTGGCGCCATGAGCCGCTTCGCTGGCGTTGCGGGTCATCTCGTTGGTGGTAGCGCTCTGCTGTTCGACCGCGGCGGCGATGGTGGAGGAGATATCGTTGATCTGGTGAATGACGCCGCTCACGGTGCCGATGGCTCGGATGGCGTCCTGGGTATCCCCTTGAATCGCGGTAATTTTGTGGCTGATGTCTTCGGTGGCTTTGGCGGTTTGCTTGGCCAGTTCTTTGACTTCGTTGGCCACGACGGCGAAGCCTTTGCCGGCTTCGCCGGCGCGGGCAGCCTCGATGGTGGCATTCAAGGCTAGCAGGTTCGTCTTCTGGGCGATGGACTTGATGACTTTGATGACGACGCCGATTTCGGCGCTGGATTCGCCCAATTTAGCTACGGTCGTGTTAGCGTCCTGGGCTGTAGTCACGGCGCTGGAGGCCACTTTGGCGGCATCGTTGGCGTTGGCGGCGATGCTCTGGATGGTGGAAGTCATTTCGCCGGCCCCGGTGGAAAGGCTTTGCAGATTTTGGCTCACCTGCTGAGTCACGCGGCAGACGGCGTTGGCCTGCACCGCGGTTTCGCCCGAGTTGGTGGTGATCTGCTGGCTGGCGGCGAGCAGTTGCTGACTGGCCGCCCCTAATTTATGAGTATGGGCGCCGACTCCGCGCAAAAGTTCCTGGAGTTTATCCATGAAGAGGTTGAAGAGGCGGCTGACGTTGCCCAGTTCGTCCTGGGAAAAATTACTGGCAACTTCGAGGCGCTTGGTGACGTCGCCCTCGCCCTCGGCTATGTCCTCGATCATGCGGGTGAGCCGCTGCAGCGCCAGGGAAATCGAGCGCACCAAGGTGAAACTTCCCAGACCAATCAGCAGGACAGCACCCGCCACCAGCACATAGACCACGAACGCGAGACGAGTGCTGCGGGCGTAGGTCTGGCTGGCTTCGGTGTCGAGCTTTTGGCCCAAGTTGTCCTGATGGGCGGAAACGGCGCGCAGAAGCGACTCGAAGGCCGGATTCGACTTTTCGATGATGACCTGATGCGACTCGACATTGTGCGCGTGCAGCAGAAGATCGGTGACTTCGGCGTTGGCGCTCGCCAGTTTTTCGAAGGCGGCGGAAATTTCTTCCGTGCCCTCCCTGGCTTTGAGCGACCCTTGCACTTTTTTTACCAGGGCTGCGTTTTCCTGCATGAGAGCTTCGATGGCGTCGGGATCTTTTTCCTGCACCATCTTTTGGGTCACGCCCTGAAATTTCACCGCCAGATCCATGAGTTGAAACGAGGCCTGGCTTTGCATGCGAGAGGTCGAGGCCAAGTCGCGCGACAAGGCGGAAGATTCCCGGAGAAGATAAGACAAGCCCAGTACGGCCACGACCGTGACGGCGAGCGAGCCTCCGAGCGCCAAAATCATTCTGCGGACAATCGTCAGGTTTTTCACCGAGCCTTTCTCCCCAATGGCCTTAGCGAAGCTTGTCGGCGCGCAGGCCGAAGACAATCGAACCGATGGGCTTGCCTGCGCTCCTCACGGGTAGGGCTACCTGGATCAATTGCATGCCGGTGGACTCGTCGAGCTTGACGGTGCCAATCCAGGTCTTACCCTGCATTGGGACATCGTGTTTAGGCATGCCCTTGTGGTTCCAATGTTCGGTTTTGGCGTTGTAGCCGACCTTGCCGCCATCTCTTCCGTTGACGAAGATTTTGATAATCTCGTCGTTGCACATACTCTTCAAGTGCTCGGAGAGAGCGTTTTTGCCAAGGGCGCGCACGAACGGGTCGAAGAGGGTGAGGCCATGCCACTTTATCATTGTTCATGGCCTGGGCGTCGGCCGAGGGTGGGGTTGAGTTGTAAGCCTCGACCGCGCTCACCACTTGGGGATCGACGCTGTCCTGCTCTAGGGTTTTTAGCTCGGTGTTGAGCTTGGCTTGTAGCTCGGGAGGGGCCTGCGCCGGACTGGCAACGGAAATCAAGAGAAGGGTAAGCAGAAGGCTCAGCGACGCTCTCTCTAAACGCACCCAGCAAACGGCCTCCACAGTTTCATTCCTGGTCATAAGTATCGCGTCCTTTTGGTAGTGGCTCAATTCGAATTTTTTCCGATGGCGTCACCCTGAGCGTAGCCGCCTGTTCAGGCGGAGCGAAGGATCTTCCATACCGCATGGCTTTGCAGCGTGCGAGATCGCTCACCCGGCTGAACTGCGCCGGGTTTCGGGGTGACCCTCAAAAAGAGAAGTTCTGAGTCTTCCCGTTATCACTTTTCCTATCGGCAGCGCCGGGCAACCCAACAGTGGGAGGGGCGGCTGGGCAGGTGATTCTGGTTGGAGATGGTTGTACTTGGGTTTTCCCGTTTTGGGAACGGGAATTGACTGCTTATGTCTTCCCTATTGGTATTCGTTGACCACTCCACCCAGCGGGGCTAGAATCCCCACGACTGCCGATTCGTGCGCGGTTGCGTGTGCCGGGGCTGGCGGATGAGTTTGGACTCCAGTCTTGGGCGCGCGTTGATCGCGACGTCACCGCGACTTATGCTCCTGAAATCGTTGTAGCAGGAGGAGCTTCATGAAAAGTTCGGCGCGAACGACCGGCCGGCGAATTCGCAAGGCCACGGATGGCGGAAAGCTCAAGAGCTTTCCCGGAACATTTCCGATCGTGGGCATCGGAGCTTCGGCGGGCGGCTTGGAGGCCTTCTCCGAGTTGCTCCACCACCTGCCGGAAAAAAGCGGCATGGCCTATGTGCTGGTGCAGCATCTCGATCCCAAGCATGACAGCGGACTGACTGAGATTCTCGCCCGCACCACCAAGATCCCAGTGAGTGAAGCGACGCAGAGCGCGGTGGTGCAGCCGGACCACGTCTACGTGATTCCGGCCAACACCAACCTGAGCATCAAGGGCGGCACCCTGCACCTGGGCGAGCGCGTTTTGGTACACGGGCAGCACCTGCCCGTCGACCATTTTTTCCGTTCCCTGGCGGCGGAGGCGGGGCAGCGCGGGATCGGCGTGGTTTTGTCGGGCACCGCGTGCGATGGCACCGAAGGCTGCCGCGTCATCAAGGCCGCAGGCGGCCTGACCTTTGCCCAGGATGAAGAGTCGGCGAAGTATGACGGCATGCCGCGGAGCGCTATCAACTCCGGCAGCATCGATTTCATTCTCAGCCCCAAGAATATTGCGCGCGAGTTGGGCGGCATCAGCCAGCATCCATATGTAGCCCGGGTTTTATCAGGTGACAACGAATTCAAGGGCATGGTCGGGGCCGATCTGGATGCGCTTTTTGGCATGCTGCGGGAATCGACCGGAGTGGACTTCACCAACTATAAGCACACCACGCTGCAGCGGCGCATCAAGCGGCGCATGGTGGTCCATAAGATCGAAAAGCTGCGCGAGTACGTCCGCTACATCGGAAAGAAGCCGGAGGAATTAGAGGAGCTTTACCGTGATCTGCTGATCCACGTGACCGGCTTTTTCCGCGAACCGGAGTCCTTTGCGGCTTTGCGCAAGCATGTTTATCCCCGGCTGTTTGAGGGCCGCAAGCCGGATAATCCCATCCGCGTCTGGGTGCCGGGATGCTCTACGGGCGAAGAGGCTTACTCCATCGCCATCACCTTGCTGGAATATTTGTGGTCGCACACCCGTAACATTTCGCAGGCGGCCACCGGCATCCAGATTTTCGCCACCGATATAAGCGAGAGCGCCCTGGAGCGCGCTCGCACCGGAGTCTATACAGAGGCGGCCGTGGCGGAGATCTCGCCGGAGCGGCTGAAGCGCTTTTTTGTGCGCCAGGATGGCGGCTATCAGGTGAACAAGTCGGTGCGCGACATGTGCATCTTTGCCCGGCAAAACCTGGTCAAGGATCCTCCCTTTTCGAATCTCGACCTGGTCAGCTGCCGCAATGTCCTCATCTATCTCGGCCCGATTTTGCAGAGAAGGGTGATCCCGACCCTGCACTATTCCCTGAAGCCCGGCGGCCACCTCATGCTGGGCGAGGCGGAGGGCCTGGGAGGGTTTGGCGATCACTTCGCGCTGGTCGACAAGAAGGACAAGATTTATCAGAAGCGGAATACGACGGCTCGCCTGGCAACCTATTTTGCCGGCACCGAGTATTCTCCGCGCAGACTCGAGGACGCAAAGATGGGCAGGCATTTGCCGGCTCCTTATACCGTAGAAAACGAAGTGGAGCAAGTGCTCATCAACCGCTATGTGCCGGCCAGCATCGTGGTCAACGACCAGATGGATATCGTTCAGTTCCAGGGCAAAACTGGAGCGTATCTGGAGCCGGCGGCCGGGCACCCTACCTTCAACCTGTCAAAGATGGCACGGGAGGGCTTGTTGGTGGACTTGCGCGCAGCTTTGAGCGCCGCCAAGAAGACCAAAGCGCCGGTGCGGAAAGAAGGCGTACAGATTCGTTCCGACAATGGGGTGCGCGAAGTGAACCTGGAGGTGCTTCCCCTGCCGGGGACCGCCTCGCAGGAAAGTTACTATGTAGTGGTGTTCCACGAAAGTGTTCCGGTGCGGGCAGCGGCGGTCAAGGCCTTCGCCAAAGGAAGGAAGCCAGACCCGGTCACGGCGCGGCAGAACGATTCTCTGAAGCGCGAGATCGCGCAGTTAAAGCAGCAACTGCGAACCCTGATCGAAGACCATGAAAACACCATGGAAGAGTTCAAATCGGTGAACGAGGAGGTGTTGTCGGCCAACGAAGAATTGCAGAGCACGAACGAAGAGATGGAGACGGCGAAGGAAGAGCTGCAATCCACCAACGAGGAACTGACCACGTTGAACGAGGAGATGCAGAACCGCAACGCGGAGTTGAGTTCGGCGAATAACGATTTGCTCAATCTGCTGGGGCAGGTGGATATTCCGGTGGTGATGGTGAGCAATGACATGCGCATCCGCCGCTTCAGCCCGCCGGCGCACAAAATTCTCAACCTGATGCCGAACGATGTGGGGCGGCGGCTGGGGCAGATTCGGCCGAATCTCGACTTGCAGGATCTGGAGCCCATTGTCCATGAAGTGATCGAACGCGAGGTTCCGCTGCAGCGCGAGGTTCGCACCAAAGAAGGAATATGGCACATACTGCACGTGCGGCCCTACGAAACCTGGGACCATAAAATCGAAGGCGCGGTAATCAGCCTGCAAAATGTAGACGCCCTCAAGCGCGTGGCCGACCAGACCCGGCAATATGCGGACGCGGTGATTGAAAATGCCCGAGTGCCAACCCTGGTGCTGGATGGCGAATTGCGCATCACGGTCGCGAATCCTGCGTTTTATCGGGTATTCGGTTTGATCGCAGCGGAGACCGAAAAGAAGCTGATCTACGATCTGGGCGGCGGGCAATGGGACGCCCCGCAGTTGCGTAAACTGCTGGAGGAAATTGTCCCGCGCAACTCCCGGGTGGACGATTTCGAGATGAGGCAAGCGGTCCCGCAACTGGGAGAGCGCGACCTGGTTTTGAATGCGCGCCGGGTCGAGATGCAGAAAGGGCATCCGTTTATCTTGCTGGCGATCGAGGATGTCACCGAGAGCCACCGCAACGGGGCAGCATAACGAGTAGCGCCTATCCTTGCCGCCTGTCCCGAGAGCTGCCCCGAGCCGTGGACCGTTGTTAATGGTCGGTGATAGTCAGAAACTAAACGACTTACACGTTTGGCCTCTAGAGAGCCGAGGGGGCGTCCTGCCCTTGGCGCGTCGGGCGTGACGCCCGCCGGACAGCCGCCGGGACAGCGGCGCCACCCCCGTAGAGCGGGAGACTAGGACTGCCGGCGGGAGAGGCCAAACGGCGGCCGGGCGGGCCGGGCGGAAGTTCACTTGGTCCCAAGAAAAACTCAGGGTAAAATGCATACTCCGGGCCAGGTATGCGGCGAATCTTCCATCCCTTTCGCAATGCGGCGCGCGGGCTGGGCCCGCTGGAACAGCGTCTGCTGGACGCTTTGTGGGCGCGGGGAAATGCCACCGTGCGCGAGTTGCTGGATCACGGCTACCGGGATCTGGCCTACACCACGGTGATGACCACGCTCGACCGCCTTTACAAGAAAAATATATTGCTGCGCTCTGCCGAAGGCAGGGCGTTTCGCTACGCTCCGCGCTTCAGCCGCGAGGAGTTGCAGCGCGAGGCCGCGGGACACGCTTTTCGGCAATTGCTGGAGGCGAGTCCGTCGGCTTCGCTGCCGCTTTCGTTTCTCGTGGAAATCTTGGGAGAGCGCGACGCGCAGCTGCTCGACGATCTGCAGAAGCTGGTGGCGCGCAAGCGTCGGGAATTAACACAACGCGAAGCCGGGCAACGGGATGGTGATGCGGAGGCGAAAAAATAATGTTCGCCGTGCGCGGAGTCGCAGTCTCGTTCTCGATTTTCGTAATCTTATACGTCGTTTTGTCGGCGACGGTCTCCGGCGCCTGGCGCTGGATATGGTCTTATGCCGAGAAGCGCCCCGCCGAACGCGGCGCGGATTTGCTGTTTGCTCTGCGGGTCGCTCCCTTTGCGATTGCAACGGCAGTCACTGTGTTCTTCGCGGTGCCTTCATTTTTGTGGCTCGAACCGCGCTCCGGTAACGAGCCGGTGGGGTTTGCGGCTTGGCTGCTCGGATTGTGCGGTGTGGCGGTGCTGGCTGCGGGGGTGGGGAAAGCGGTTGCGTCCTGGGCGCGGGCTTCGCGCGCGATCGCGCGCTGGTCCCGCGAGGCAAGCGCGGCCAATTCCGCTGCTCTGGAGTCGATCCGCAATTCTCGAATTGCCATCTCGGTGCTGCGAAACTCCGCGGGCGCGCCTCCGCTGACCGCGGCTGGCATCTTTCGTCCCAGCGTGTGGTTGTCGGGCGCGGCCGAGTTTGTGCTGAGCGAGAAAGAATTGCGTACGGCGCTTCGCCATGAAGCGGTGCATGTACGGCGTCGCGATAACCTGCGCAAACTGCTTCTGCGCTTGTTGGAGTTTCCGGGTATGGCGGCGATGGAGAACGTGTGGCGCGAAGCCAGCGAAATGGCGGCCGACGACGCTGCGGTTTCGAGTGCCGCAGAGGCTCTGGATCTGGCGTCGGCAGTGCTTACGTTGTCGCGGCTGGCCCCGCTGCAACCGCCGGAGGAGCTGACTACGGCGCTGGTTCACAGCCCGGCGGAATCGGTGAATGCGCGCGTGGAACGGCTGATTGCTTGGCCAGAGCGGCAGCAAGCCCCGGGCGAGAAACCTTCGCTGGTCTACGCGCTATGTGCCGGCCTTGCGGTCACGGCCACTCTAGCCGTAACTTACAGCGCACTGCTGGTGCGCGTGCACGCAGCCACCGAGTGGCTGGTGCGTTAAGCCTCGAAAGCGGAAGCCCTTCCTCGGGCTTTCTAATCGAACTCCGCGCGGATTTCCTCCGCAGTCTCCGCGTTAATAGCTTTTTCTCGGCCCTGCAAAAACCTTATCGCGGAGATCGCTGAGGACTGCCGCGCGGAGTTCGCGGAGATTTTTTTGATTTGCCGTCTCAGTCGCTGGCCTGATCGGATCCCCCGAATCGTGCTCTTCCCCAGTGATAACCTTTAGGCATGCCTTCCCATCCCGCCGTTCGCCCTCCAACTCCTGCTCGATGCTCGAAGGCCACGCTTTTTTCCGCCGTAATCCTCGGAGCGCTGCTGAGTGCACTGTCGATTGGCGCGATTGCGTTTGCGATGTTGACGAGGGATTCGGGGCGATCACTGCTGAGCCATTTGTGGTCGGCAATGACTGGCAGAACTCTTCGCATCGACCTAAGCCAGCCCACCGTGGTTGACCGCATTCAGCGCCTGCAGCGGCTGGAGACCGTGGTCTACACCATGGACAAGCTGGTGACTGGCGCCAAAGAAAACGCGATCCTGCCGGATTTTCTGGCGGGAGACCGGCTGTTGATGATGGTGCACGGGGAAGTCGTCGCAGGGATCGACTTTGCGCATCTGAAGGCGGGCGACGTCAGAGTGGAGGGCAAGAATATCCGGCTGCACCTGCCCGCAGCGCAGGTCTTCACGACACGCCTCGACAGCGCCAAGACGCAGGTCTATTCGCGGCAAACCGGGCTGCTGGTGCCCACCGATCCGAATCTCGAAACCCAGGTCAGACAGGAGGCGGAACGGGAGCTGCAAGAAGCCGCCCTCTTCGGCGGCATTTTGCGCAATGCACAGACCAATGCGACTTCCACGATTACGAGTCTGTTGCAGGGCTTGGGATTCGAGAAGATCGACTTCGATTAACGCGCCGATTTCGGTTTAGAAAGTAGCCCGCACGCCGATCTGCGCCGCAAAGGGAATGCCCACCGTAGTCCCCGGCCCGAAGAAATCTCCTAGCGCTCCCTCGGGGATCTCAAGTTGTTTCAAGCTTTTGATGGGCGTGGTTTGGGAGCAAGCGGCATTCGCGCAAATGCTGGTGACGTTGGTGATGCCTTGCGCATTCGGCGCCATCTGGACCCCTGGAACCGGAAGCTGCGCCACATTCACCGCGAAGTTTGCGCCGGGATTGTTGCGGTCAAACAGGTTAAAAAACTCGATGAATGGGTCGACTTGCCAGCGCTCGTTGATCTTGAAAGGGCGCGTGACCCGCAGGTCCGACTGAATGTAAGGCCTGCCCCGAAATACGTCGAGGCCGGTATACGCTCCGTTTACGTAGATGCGGTCGGTGTTGTCGGCGTTGGTGATGGTGATGGGGCGGGCGCTCTCAAACTGGTTGATTGTGCTCAACTCGAAACCGCCGGGGACGTGCACCGTGCCGGCGAGCACGAAGCGATGGCGAACGTCTTCGCCGGAGGGGCCATAGTCGCCTTTTCCGAAAGCGTTCAGGAATCCGGCATTCGGTTGGCCGGGTTCGTTGGGGCACACGCCATCTACGTAGTCAAACAGCTCGCCCAGCAGGCATCCCCAAGTCTGCGCCTTGGAGAGCGTGTAGTTCGCCACCAGATTGAAGCGGCGCATATTGCCTTGCAGATGCAGCATCAGTCCGTTGTAGCTGGAACGGTTGTCGGCTTCGAACACATTCACGTTCGGGACTACAGCCGTCTGATCGGTGGTGTCCGTCGAAGGAAATAGAGGAGTGAACAGGTTCGCGCCGCTGCTATAGGAGAAGCCGCGGTAGCCGTGATTGCCCTGCTCGTGGACGTAATCGGCGCTGGCCAGCCAGCGTTCATTGAACGCGTGCTCGACTCCAGCCGCGGTGTGAATCGCATAAGGAGTTTTGTAAGGGGAGCCAATCAGATTCCCCGTGGCACCCGCGCCGCCCATCAGGCAGCCCGCGCCGGTCAACGCGCCGCCCGAGAAGCTGCACGGTCCGGTGGCGTAATTCCTACCGTTGACGCCCTGAAACGCCGTCGCCCATCCATTCTGCGCGAGATCGTCGTAATAGAGTCCGAATCCGGCGCGAATCACAATCTTCCCATTGTTGCCAGGCGAGTAGGCGACCCCCAGGCGTGGCGCGATTTGTTTGTGATCGTCACTCGGAACGCTGGGCACAAGTGGAATCTGCAACGCTTGCAGCGTCACGTACGCCGGGTTGTCGGCTTGGCTTCGCCCCGAGCCTGTGAACAGTCCCCAAGTCGTCTGATAGCGCAGCCCGGAGTTGACCGTGAGCTGGCGCGAGACGCGCCAGGAGTCCTCGGCATAGAGCCCGAGGCGCTGAACATTCTGCGAAAAGCTGCCGTCGCCGGCAGGCGTAAAACCGCAACTGATACCGCTGCTCATCGAAGGTTCCGGATTACACATCGCGCTCGGCTGGGTGTAATAAAACGGCAAGGCGGTGGTGATGCCGCCGCAATCGGGTCCGGGAGGATTAATGTAGCAATCCGGGTTCGAGGGATAAGTAGTGAACTGCTCCGCCGTCGCCGCGAAGGCGCCACTCAGCACCGGTTCGTGGATGAAGTCGACTCCAAACTTGAAGGCATGGTCACGCCAAACGTGGCTCAGGTCATAGCGAAATTGATATTTGTCCTGATTGCGCAGGTCGGGGAAAAGCGTGATGGGAGTGGCAAATTGATTATCCCCGAAAGTTTCGAAGCCGGAGACAGTGAGCGCGGTCACGCTGAACGGAAATTGTATGGCGAAGCCGAGATCGGAATTCCGCGTCTGCGTCAGATGCAACAAGCTGGCGTCGAGCACCAGATTTCCCAGCCATGTGGAATTGAAGGTATAGCTATTGCTGAGCGCCACGTTCCAATAATTGTTGTGCGTGATCAGGCCGGTCGAAGGCAGCGTGGCTTGCTGCACCAGGGCGTTGTGGGTGAGATAGCTGTCCTCCGAGATGCGCAGGAACCAGTTCGATTTCGACGATTGCGCCCAGTCAAAGCGCAGAGAACCGAGATAGTCGCGAAAGGGAATCGGAACCGTTGCCGGAACCGGGATCGAAGGAACTCCGGTAATCAATCCCTCGGACGCCAATTGCGCCAGGGCGTCAAACTGCGTGGTGCTGGCCGGGCTGTAGGCGATGCTCGCGTTCTCGTGCACGCCCTCGAAGGAAGTGAAGAACCAGACTTTATTGGTCGCGATGGGACCGCCGAAGGTTCCCACATAATTCTGGCGGGAGAAGGGTTGCTTCGGATTCGGCGCCGGATTCTCGATGGGGAAGCGCGCATTCAGCGCCGCTTGGCGGTCATAAAACGCCCCACTGCCGTGCCATTCGTTGGTCCCATGCTTGGTTGTGATGACGACCGAACCCGCCGTAGTCCAACCCGTGTCGGCTTCTTCATTCGAGGTGCGCACCGCAAATTCCTGAATGCCATCGGGCGAGAAGTTTTGCAGGAAGCCACCGATCCAGTCGTCGGAGTTTTCCGCGCCATCCACCGACAACTCATTGTTCAGGCCGGAGCTTCCGCCGGTCGAGACTGCGGTGATGCGCGCCTTGGTGGGGTCGGAGGGTTCGACCGGCTCGGTTCCGGGCACAAGATAAGCAATATTGGCAAAACTTCGCGCCGGGAGCGGCAGAGTTTCCAGGTCGTGGCTGCCCACCACGCCTCCGCGCACCGCGTCCGAGGTGTCAAGGGTTTGTGTCGTGATCGAGGAGGAGTTCGCCTGCACGTTGATGGTTTCCGAAGTGGGCGCAGGTTGAAGTGTCACCGTAATGTCGCGCACGGTGGTGACCGCAATCGAAACATCCGCGTGCGCCGGGGCAAAGCCCGCAGCCGTTATCGAGATCCGGTAACTGCCAGGCTGAAGGTCGTCGAGACGAAATTCTCCTCGGTCTTCGCTGTTGGCTTCGCGCTGCAGTGAGGATCCCGCCAATTGCGCGACGATCCCGGCGGAGGCAATGCGTGCGCCGGTGGCATCCTGCACCGTGCCGCGCAGCGAGCCACGCGAGTTCTGGGCGTGGAGGCTTGCCGCGACTAGGATAGCGAAAAACGTTAGGGCAAATGCAGTCTGGCAAGAATTGTTTTTCATTTGTGCCGGCAGATGCAACCTACGATTAATTATTTGGGTAACCAGCAGATTAGACCGGGAGATTAGCTACTACCAAAGGTCGTAGGCGTCCGGCGATCGGAACCCCTGTGGATTGCCCGCACGGGCGCAAGCGCAATCCGGGAGGCCCGATTTGACTGCGAAGGGGACAGTCCCACCAAAATCTATCCGTCACGGCGTTCGGTGAATCATGGCGAGCGCTTGCTGGCGCAGTTTGACCACGATACCGACGTTCCGATCAGGCATTTCAGAAACGGTGTATTCGGTCGATGTCCCCCGGGCAGGGGCAACGCCCGGTCCCGTGAGCTTGGAGTTATCTTTTATCCATCGTGCCAAATCTGAGGTGGCAAGCCGGATCGCGGCGTCCAGCGATCCTGCCAGGCCAATCGCCATAATGTCATCGTGGTTCTCAACCCGGGGCCCGCCTATGTTCTTTTCGCGCTGCACGTCAACGCTGAATTCGATATCCATTGAGGTTTCCAGGGCGTTGCCGTTTAGCTCTCCGTCGCCTTGCAGCGCAAGTGCATCTCCAAGGTGTGGCTGTCCCGCCTCCGGAGCCGCCCCGATCCCAACCCGCATGGGACGCAACCGGACGGAGAAATTCTTGAGCTCAGGGGGCGCGTCTTCGAGGGTAGCAATATTGCGCTCGCGATCACGCTGAGCGCAGACCCAACATCCACACGAGGATCCGATTTGGCCATGGTGGTCAGTTTCTATGCGCTGGCGAAGGTTTTGCAGGCCCTCGACAAACCAATCTCCGCGGCTGGACACATCGTTAGTGTCACACCCTCAAGCATCGTGCTGCTGCCGCAGCCGGTTACGGTATCTTGCGGATGATACAAAAGCGGCGCCCCGGCAAAGCGAATTGTGAGCATGCTCCTGCTACTGTTTCGACGAGTCAGAGGTAAACTGTGAGCGCAGAAAATGCTTCCGCTTCTCCCCGCAACGACGTCCAGATCGGCTACTCGGAAACCTGGCCCTCGGCGGATGGCGATCGCGTTGGTCACAAACCGAACTCAATCCGACCAGCGCTGCGGCTTGCGGTCCCAGCGATGTTTCTTCAACTCTGCGAGCAATGCCGCGTCGAGCGGGCCGGCATCGCTGGCCGCAACGTTCTGCCGCACGTGCCGCGGATCGCGCATGCCCACGATCGTGGTGCCGACTGCGGGATGCGAAAGAATGAAGCGCAGAGACATTTCCGGCAGCGACATGCCTTCGGGAAGAATTTTCTTCAGCTTATCGACGTGCTGCAAGGTGTTCGCAAGATTTTCCGGGCCGAAGTAGCCGGAGCGCCAATCGGTTTTGGGGAAGCTGGTTTCGAGCGTCATCTTACCGCCCAAACTGCCTTCGTCAAGAGGCACGCGCGCGATCACGCCTATGTTGAGTTCCTGGCAGAGCGGAAATAATTTGTCTTCCGGCGCTTGATCGAAGAGGTTGTAGATCACCTGCACGGCGTCGATCAGACCTGTATGCAGCGCTTTCAGGCCGTTCTCCGGCTCCCAGCGATTTAGGCTGAGGCCGAAGTGGCGAATCCAGCCGCCATCTTTCAACTTCTCGACCGTGGAGCGGAATTCCGGTTCGTCGGTCCAACTGTCATCCCAGACGTGAAATTGCAGCAGATCGATCGCGTCCACTCGCAGTTGTTTGCGAATCAGGTCGGTGTACTTGAGCACGTGCTCCGCAGAAAAGACGTCGTGATATTTATATTTGGAACGAGCCGGCCATTTGCCGTTCGCCGGAGGAATTTTCGACGCGGCATACAGGCGCTTGGTCGCATTGCGCTGCATGGTTTCGCCGAGCAAGCCATCACTCTTGCCCTCGCCGTAAGCCCAGGCTGTATCGAAGAAGTTGCAGCCCGAGTCGACCGACAGTTGTAGTGAGTCGAGCGACTGCTGGTCATCGGAGCCGCTCCAGCCGCTCATGCCCCAGAGCCCATAGGCGATGTCGCTGACTTCAAAACCGGTGCGACCGAGCTTGCGGTATTTCATGAAATTCGTCCTCGGATAGATTCGTTTCGATGCCGCCGTGCGGGGACATCCTAGCAGTTCTGCGGGCCTCCCGAAATGCAGGAGATCGAAATGAGCGAATGGCGGCGGGTCAAGCCCCCTTCTGTTTTTTCGATGCGAAGAATCGAAATTATGCGGCACGCAGAGTTGATTAAGAGTGTTTCAATGCAGTTACAGCGCTATTTGCTTTGGAGGTTCCCATGAACTCAGATTGCCCGTCCACTCCCAAGCCGGCTTACCAGGATAACGAGCTTAAAGCACCCTCGTCTCGGCTGACCGATGAGAAGATCTCGGACGACACCGGGACGGAAGCTCAATCGGACAGCGCGCTCCGGCCTGCCGGTTTGCGCAATCCGTTCTGGAAGTAGAGCGAAGCGCTATCGCGGGCCAAACCCAGGTTCCTCGCTTCGCTCGGGATGACAACTGAAGCTGATGCAGCCCTATTCTTTCGTTGCGATCCCGAGAGTTTTCATCTTCCGGTAGAGATGGCTGCGTTCGAGCCCCAAGACTTCGGCGGCGCGGGAAACGTTGCCGTGGTTTTCATCGAGCTTCTTGAGAATGAAATCTCGCTCGTAGGCGTCGCGGGCCTGATGTAACGTAGAAAACTCGCTGCGCGCCGCCCTGCGATGGCCGTCCCGGTACACCAGCGGAGGCAGGTGCTTGCGGTCGAATTTGGTGGTCATGGGATTCATGATCACAATGCGCTCGATCACGTTGCGCAGTTCCCGGACGTTCCCCGGCCACGAATAACGCATCAGAGCTTCGACTGAGTCGTCGGTGATTTCGCGGGGGCGCCGGCCGTAGGTTGCGGCCAGTTCTTTGAGGAAATGCCGCGCAAAGAGCGGAATATCCTCTTTGCGGTCGCGCAGCGGAGGAACAAAAAAAGGAATCACGTTCAACCGGTAGAACAAGTCTTCACGAAAATTTCCCTTGGAGATTTCCTCATCCAAATCCTTGTTGGTGGAGGCGATGATACGGGCGTCCACCACGATAGTTTCGTCGCTGCCGAGCGGGGCTACGCGTTGCTCATCGAGAGTGCGCAACACCTTCGACTGCGTGCGCAGGCTCATGTCGCCGACTTCGTCGAGAAAGAGCGTGCCGCCGTTGGCCTTTTGAAACTTGCCCTCTTTGTCGGTGGTTGCCCCTTGAAATGAGCCTTTGTAGTGGCCGAAGAGTTCGCTCTCGATGAGATCTTCGGGAATCGCGGCGCAGTTGACTTCGACGAAAGTTTCGTCTTTGCGCAAGCTTTGCGCGTGGATGGCATGAGCGACCAATTCCTTGCCCGTGCCGGACTCGCCGTAAATGAGCACGCGGCCGTTGGTGGGCGCCATCAGGCCGATCTGCTGCCGCAGGGCTTTCATGGGAATGCTGTCGCCCACGATTACGCTCTTGGCGTGCAGTTGTTTTTTGAGATCGATATTTTCGTGGCGCAGTTTCTTGGCTTCGATGGCGTTCTTGACCAAAATCAGCGTCTTGTCGATGGAGAGCGGCTTTTCGAGGAAATCATAGGCTCCGAGTTTGGTGGCGCGGACCGCGGTTTCGATGGTGCCGTGGCCGGAGATCATAATCACTTCGGGCGGATTGTCCATGCCGCGAATGGTTTCGAGCGCCTCCATGCCGTCGATGCCGGGCAGCCAAATGTCGAGCAACACCACTTCGAAGGTGTGATCCCGGCGGAGTAATTTGAGGCATTCTTCGCCGCTCTCGACGGTCACCGCGTCGTAGCCCTCGTCGGCCAATACGCCTTGCAGGGATTCGCGAATTCCGGTCTCGTCGTCAACGATCAGAATCTTAGGCATGCTGGACGATTGAGTTAGGTTGGACGCTCTCGAAAACGATGGGCAACTCTACTACGAAACGTGCGCCCACGGGCTGGTTTTCTTCCACGCGAATTGAACCGTGATGATCTTCAATCACGCGACTCACGATCGCCAGTCCAAGGCCGGTGCCGCGCTTCTTGGTGGAAAAATACGGCAGAAAAAGTTTTTCTTTGAGCTCGCGAGTCACGCCGTGACCAGTGTCGCCGATGCTGATTTCGACCGCGTCGCGGCTGGCTACCAGGCAGGTTGAAATCTGTATCTCGCGCACCATCGCGCCTTGCAGCGCTTCGGCCGCGTTATCGACGAGATTCGCGACCGCTCGTTTGATCGCCTCCGCATCCGCAAGAACCTTGGGAAGATCGGGAGCCAACGATTGGCGCACGCTGATGCCGTCGAGGCGCCCATTGAACATGGACAGAGCCGACGCAATTACCTGGTTGATATCGGCGGGATGCGGATTGGGCGCGGGGAAGCGCGCCAACGTAGAAAATTCATCGACCAGGCGGCGGACGGTTTCGACCGCTCCCGCAATCGTCGCTGCGCAAGAGCGGATTACTTCGGACGAGGCCGGATCGGAGGGCGTAGCCCGCTCCAAATGCCGCTGAATACGCTCCGCCGAAAGCGCGATCGGGGTCAGCGGGTTCTTAATCTCGTGAGCTACACGCCGCGCCACCTCGCGCCAGGCCGCCTGCTTCTGGGCTTTAAGGAGATCGGACAGATCCTCGAAAACCAGCACGTAGCCCGACCCCTCGCCGTGATGCCGCAAAGTGGCAACCGTCACCGCGACGTTCAGCGAGGTTCGCTGCAGCGGCATTTCCATTTGGCTGGTGGTCATGCCCATGCGGTCGGCCCGGCGCAGCAGCGGCTCCAGATCTTGCAGCACCTCGCTTGGGAAAACGTCCGCCAGCCGCGCTCCGCGCAGCATATGTTGTCCATCGGCGAAACCTTCGGGGTGAAAAATGCGTAGCAACGCCTGATTCACGTGAGTTACGCAACGCGAGCCGTCGAGCGAAAGCACTCCGGTGGGAATGCTCTCGAGAATGGTTTCCATCTGGCGGCGGCGCTGGTCAAGTTCCGCGTTGGCCGCGCTGGCATCGCGGCTGGAAGCTTCGGTCTGTCGGCGGCTAATCTCAAGTTCCTCGGCCATGCGATTGAAGGAGCGCACCAGATCGCCCATCTCATCGGCTGCGCTCACGTCGATGCGATAGTCGAGGCGGCCGCGCGAGATCTCCTGGGTCGCTTCGGCGAGCGCCGCCAGCGGGCGCGTAACCAGCTTCGATAAGAACAACGCCAGCCACGTGGTTACAAACAACACGATCATGGTCAAAAACAAGAGTTGGATCAGGTAGGTGCGGCGGACCAGGCGGCGCTCGTGGGCCAGTTCAAAATACTGCTGCTGGCTGGCCTCCACCTGCTTCACCATTTGGGAAAATTCTTTGGGAAGGGGAATCGCCACCAAAATCAGGCCGTCAGATCCCACACGAGCGCCGCCCAGAGTGTATTCCGTTTGCTGCCAGGTGAAGTGCGCCGGACTCCCGGAGGCCACCGCTTTCAACGGGAGCGTCGGCTTTAGAAGCGGCCAGGCTGCGGGGGCATTAAAGCTGGCCTCGGCATTGTCATCGAGCAGAGCGACGGCGAAGCCGCCGCGCAGGGTGATCTCGCGATTCTTGAATTCAGTTTCCACCGGAGAGAAGCCGTGTCCGGAAAAACCGCGCTGAGTTTCTGAAACGGCCGCGATGGCCTGAGCCTCGGCCCGCGCATCCTGAGCGGCATATTCATCGAGCAACGATGCCATGGCTTGCGTATCGGCGCGCACCGCCTCCACCGGCGTGGAAAACCATTTATCGATCGAGCGATTGAGCAGCCCGTAGGCAAACCAGTACATCACCATCACCGGCACGAAGGAGAGCAGCAGCGCGCCCGCCACCATGCGGGTGCGAAACTTCGACCCTAAAACTCCGAGTCGCCGCTCGGCAAACAACTTGAGCAAGTTGCGAAACAGGACAAAGGTCAGCGCCACGAACAATAAAAAAATCAGCGCCGAGAGGGCGGCAAATACGACGATCTGCTGATTATTTCCCGGACGCAGGAAAGTCAGGTCGAAGGCGGTTTGGGAGACCAACACGGCGAGGAGAACGAAGACCGAAATCGCCAGCAGAACGATCACCCGCTTGCGGTTGGAAGTCTTTACGGGCCGGGTTGGGAGGGTATGGCTCACGTCAATTCAGAGGGTCGCACGCCCGTGACTGCGGCAGAAGAACCGCAGTCATTATAGATGCAGATGCGCCGCGGGCGATGCCGCGGTAGATTTCCGCCTGGCGTGCCAAGTGGGCAGGCAGCGCGGAGCCGCTGGAATCCACGGGAGCGAGACGTCAAGCTCGGTGTTATGAACCTGCACCCCTAGCTCGGTGAGTCGCGCGCTATGGTCTGCGAGCGTCGCGCACCTGCTCGATACAGGCGGCGCCTTTTTCTGCAAGACCGATTCCGGTCTGGTTGTAACAGAGAGAGTCGGGGACTTGCCATTCTCGTCGATCGCTTCCTCGATCACGTCCCCGGCGAAAACCTGGCCAGCGTAATGCCACATCACGCGCGTGATGTGCTCGTGAAGAAGATGGGACAACTGCTCGGTCGTGCAATAACTTTGCGTCGCTACTCCGGATGATGGTGATCCAGGCCAGGCAATGGCCGCCGATTTTCATTCGGCGTTCCTGGGCGAAGCGTACTACGGCGTCTCCCTGGCGAAAATCGTAGGCGGCGGCGTCAGGGTGCAAGATCAACCACTGCCTGGCATCTTCCGCTTCGACCATGTTGAACTGGCGAGCCAGAGGGGAAGCGTAAGGGGATTCCGAAAATGGTGTGGGGCGCACACTGCACCGAGGAGCAAATCCGCGCGCTCGGCTTCGCGCCGCAGCGAGGGAGACGATTCGGGGAAAACAAAAGTTAAAACCCGCAACACTGCCATCCCGCTAAGTTCGACACGCATATCGTCCTTCACTTAACAGGAGGAAGAAAATTTCGTAAAGGGCATCGGTCACAACGGGGCTGTGATTTTCTGCAGTAGTGCTTTCCCACGCCAACGATCAGCCCGTGCATCTCGTTGTAAACCTGAGTGAGAGTGGTGCGCTTGGCCGTGCTGATGGTCGAGGGAGGGTGCGCGGCGCCGGGAAGGCCGGCGGCCAAAACGTCACGCTTCGCGCTGAATTCAGTCACCGAATCCGCCACGGGCGCGAGCGCCCGCTCCAGCAGCCCTCGAATTTCTTCATGCGAAGATTCTTCCGGCAAAATCCCGTGACGAAGCAGAATGCGCCGCGTGTAAGCATCGACCACAAACACCGGATGGTTGCCGGCAAAGAGCAGAATAGAATCCGCAGTCTCCCGACCCACTCCATTCAGACTTAGCAGTTCTTCTCGAAGCTCCGGGGTCGTACCCGAGAACAATCTCTGCAGCGACCCGGCATACCGCTTATCGAGAAACTCGACGAACAATTTCAGACGTTTCGCTTTCTGGCGGAAATATCCCGACGGCCGAATCAAGCGCTCGAGCTTGGATAACGGCACGCGCCGAATGCCTTCGGCACTCAACAAGTGCGCCGCGCGCAGATTCGCCAAAGCTTTCTCCACATTGGTCCACGCCGTGTTCTGGGTTAGGAAAGCGCCCAGAATCACCTCGAAGCGAGACTGCGCCGGCCACCAATGTTGCGGCCCCCAGGTGCGAAAGAGAACACGGTAATACTTGCGAATCTCTTGTTGCTGGCGATCCAACTGCAATTTCGAAACTCCTCACGCTCGAGTGTAGCCAGAGATCAAAGCGGAGTTTGATCGCTAAGCCTTGGGTCGTCCGGCGCTTACTAAAGTGTATGCACTCCGGCGCATATTTGGGAAAGCTCTTTGCAAAAGCTCATTTGGCGCGGGTTTTGCGACGCCGCTTGCGGCTTCGAGCGATATCGCTGAGTTCAAGCACTACGGTAACTGGTAAGGTAATCGACTTGCGTTGACAATTTGTGTCAACACAAAGACGCCGCTCTCCCACCATAGAAAACACGGCGCTTTGGGTGAATGCGGCGAAGGTTCGCAGGCATGGTCCACAAAGTGGATAGGAGATCGACGTATGTCTCAACGGCTGGGTGACCTTCTCGTCAAAGAGAAGATCATTACCCCAGAGCAGTTGGAACAGGCCAATAAGGCCCAGAAGGAGCAGAACTGCCGCCTTGGTTCGGCGCTGGTGAAGCTCGGCTTCCTCAGCGATGAGGACGTCACCAATTTTCTCTCGCGCCAATATGGCGTGCCCGCCATCAATCTTTCTTATTTTGAAATCGACCCGGCCGTGGTCAAGCTGATTCCCTTCGAGACCGCGAAGCGCTACCAGATTCTGCCGCTGAGCCGCGTGGGCGCGTCGCTGACCATCGCCATGGTCGATCCCACCAACGTCTTCGCCATGGACGACATCAAGTTCATGACCGGCTTCAACATCGAACCGGTGGTGGCGTCGGAAAGCTCGATTTTGGCGGGCATCGACAAGTCTTACGGCGCAGGCACCAAAGAAGAAGATCTCGAAACCGTGATGCAGTCGATGTCGGAGATGAGCGAGAGCGACATCGAAGTGCAGGCTGAAGAGCAGGAGATGGAGCTCTCCCAGTTGGAGAAGGCTGCCGATGAAGCTCCCGTCGTAAAGCTGGTGAACCTGGTGCTTACCGACGCGGTCAAGCGCGGAGCCAGCGACATTCACATCGAGCCTTACGAAAAGGAATTCCGCGTTCGCTTCCGCATTGACGGCGTTCTGCAGGCGATCATGTCGCCGCCCATGAAGTTGAAGGATGCCATCACCTCGCGCCTGAAAATCATGGCCAAGCTCGACATCAGCGAAAAGCGGCTGCCGCAGGACGGCCGCATCATGCTGAAGATGAATATTGGCGGGCGCAAAAAGCAGCTCGATTTCCGCGTCAGCACGCTGCCAACCTTGTGGGGCGAGAAGATCGTGCTCCGTTTGCTCGATAAAGAAAATCTGCGCCTCGACATGACGAAGCTGGGCTTCGAGCCGGAGTCGCTGGTTAAGTTCGAGAAGGCGATTCTCAAGCCTTACGGCATGGTGCTGGTCACCGGGCCTACGGGTTCAGGAAAAACCAACACTCTTTATTCTTCCATCTCGCGCCTCAACCAGCCCGACACCAACATTATGACGGCCGAAGACCCGGTCGAATTTCAGTTGGGGGGGGTCAACCAGGTGCAGATGAAGGAGCAGATCGGGCTGAACTTTGCCGCGGCCTTGCGATCCTTCTTGCGTCAGGATCCCAACATCATCCTGGTCGGCGAAATCCGCGACTTCGAAACCGCCGAGATCGCCATCAAGGCCGCGCTCACCGGCCACCTTGTGCTCTCGACGCTGCACACCAACGGCGCGCCGGAAACGATCACGCGTTTGATGAACATGGGCATCGAGCCTTTCCTGGTGGCCACGTCGGTGCACCTGATCTGCGCCCAGCGTCTGATTCGCAGAATTTGCAAGGAGTGTTCCGAGCCGGTCGAGGTTCCCGTTCAGACTTTGATCGAAGAGGGGTTTTCACCGGAAGAGGCCAAGACCATTCAGATTCAGAAAGGCAAAGGCTGCGGGATTTGCAACAACACCGGATACAAGGGCCGCTGTGGTTTGTACGAAGTAATGGAAGTGGATGACGAAATTCGGGAGCTTGTGCTGGTGGGAGCTTCCGCGGTCGAACTGAAAAAGAAAGCCATCGAGAGAGGGATGATTACGCTGCGGCGCAGCGGTTTGATCAAAGTGGCCGCGGGCATCACCACCTTGGAAGAAGTGGCGCGCGAGACGATCCACTAAATTCGCAGAATTGAAGATGAGGAAGGAAACACGATCATGGGCCTGTCGTTAAGCGATTTGCTGAAAAGAATGCTGGAGATGAACGGTAGCGATTTGCACATCACCACGAATTCGCCGCCGCAGATTCGCGTGCACGGCCATCTGGTGCCGCTCGACTTGCCGCAACTGACGCCCGCCGAGACCAAGCAGTTGGCCTACAGCGTGATGACCGATGCGCAGAAGCACCGCTTCGAAGAGAGCCTGGAGCTCGATTTTTCTTTCGGATTGAAAGGCCTGGCCCGCTTCCGCGCCAACGTATTTAATCAGCGCGGTGCCAGCGCGGCGGTCTTCCGCCTGATTCCGTTCGAAATCAAATCGTTCAACCAGCTCGGTCTGCCGGCGGTAGTCAGCAAGCTGTGCGACAAGCCTCGCGGCCTCGTGTTGGTCACCGGGCCCACCGGCTCCGGCAAGTCCACCACGCTGGCGGCGATGATCGACAAGATCAACAGCGAGCGCCACGACCACATCCTCACCATCGAGGACCCAATCGAGTTCGTGCACATGAATAAAAATTGCGTGGTCAACCAGCGTGAACTCCACGCCGATACCAAAAGCTTTACCGACGCTCTGCGCGCCGCTCTTCGTGAAGATCCAGACGTGGTGCTGATCGGCGAAATGCGCGACTTGGAAACCATCGAATCGGCCCTGCGCATCGCCGAAACCGGCCACTTAACCTTCGGCACGCTCCACACCAACTCGGCGACTTCCACCATCAACCGCATCATCGACGTGTTCCCGGCGCACCAGCAGCCCCAGATTCGCGCCCAGCTTTCGCTGGTGCTCGAAGGCGTCATGTGCCAAACCCTGCTGCCTACCATCAGCGGCAAGGGCCGCTCGATGATCATGGAGATTCTGATTCCCAACCCCGCCGTGCGCAACCTGATTCGTGAAGACAAAATTCACCAGGTCTATTCGGCGATGCAGTCGGGACAGGATAAGTTCGGCATGCAGACCTTCAACCAGGCGCTGGCGACGGCCTACTTCCAAAAGCAGATAGCCCTGGAAGTTGCCCTGCAGCGGTCGAGCAATCCGGATGAGCTGCAAGAAATGATTAACCGCGGCGCCAGTTTGACCAACCGTGGGGCTGGGACTGCGCCGGCGATGGCGCGTGGAGCGGCACCAGCCAAGCGGTAGGCAAGCGGTAGGGAAGATCACGCAAAAGAATGCACGACGAAAGCAGCAACCATAGCGGGTTAAGAGCAGCTGCGAAGGTTTTCAGAAATTAGCGACGAACGTTGAGGAGAGGCTAAAACCATGCCAGTGTTCACATTTTCCGGCAAAGATGCTACCGGACAAAAGATTTCCGGAGAGCGGTCGGCACCCAACAAGCAGATTCTCACCCAGCAATTGCGGCGCGAGCGCATTACGCCGGGAGCAATCCGCGAAAAGGGCAAAGAATTTGTCATGCCCACCTTCGGAAGCAGCAAAGTCGCGACCAAAGATATCGCGATTTTCTTCCGTCAGTTCTCGGTGATGATCGATGCCGGCTTGCCCCTGGTGCAGTGTCTCGAAATCCTCGCCGCCAATCAGGAGAATCAGGCTTTCATGAAGGTTCTCACCGGGGTCCGCACCACGGTGGAGGGTGGCGCAACCTTGGCCAATGCCATGCGCCAGTACCCCAACGTCTTTGATGACCTCACCACCAACATGATCGAAGCCGGCGAAACCGGCGGTATTCTCGACATCATTCTGCAGCGCCTGGCAACCTACGTGGAGAAGGCCGTTCGCCTGCGCGGGGCCGTCAAGTCGGCCCTGATTTATCCGGTGGCCGTCGTCAGCATTGCGACCTTGATTGTCGGTGCGCTGCTGAAGTGGGTCGTGCCTATTTTCGCCAACCTCTTTGCCGGACTGAACGTCGCGCTGCCTCTTCCAACTCGCATCGTGGTCGGACTCAGCGCGTTCGTGGGGAGTTTCTGGTGGGTGTTTATTGGCGGCACGATCGGCCTGGTCTTCGGCATTAAGCAAATCCGCAAGCACCCGCGCGGTCGCTATTACTTCGACAAAATGTTGCTTTACATCCCGATTATCGGGAGCCTGTTGCGCAAGATCGCCGTGGGAAGATTCACTCGCACCCTCGGTACTCTGATCACCTCAGGCGTGCCGATTCTTGAAGGACTCGCCATTACTGCAAAAACCTCCGGTAACGCCGTGCTGGAAGAGGCGCTGATGAAGGTGCGCAAGGCCATCGAAGAAGGCCGTACCATCGTCGACCCACTGCGCGAGTGCGGCGTGTTCCCCAACATGGTGACACAGATGATCGGCGTGGGCGAAGCGACCGGCGCCATGGACAACATGCTGCAGAAGATCGCCGACTTCTACGAAGAGGAAGTGGATGCGGCCACCAAAGATATGCTCGCCATGCTCGAACCCGCGATCATCGGAGTGCTGGGTGTCACCGTCGGCGGCATCGTGATTTCGCTCTACATGCCGCTCTTCGCCATGATCGCCAAGTTAGCCGGCTAGGGGAACTGCGGCTCCGTGGAGAAACCTGCTTGGAAGGCCAGATCAGCGCAGCCTTCCCACTCCAGCGCCGAGAGCTCAAGGGTTCGTTCGTCTGGCAGGCGGGACGAAAGATCAAGCGATTGTCCGGTGCGGCCCTGACCTTCGCCGGATGTTTCCAACGTTGCGGATGCTTTTTTTTGATCCGTCTTCGGATCTGTGTTCGGACCATCGGGACCTCAATGCAATCGACGTTCGACGAGCGCAGTTGGCTGGCGTGGCTGGTCAAAGTACGGATTCTCATCCTTACCTTTTTGCTCGGCATCCAGCTGGCGGTGGCTCGCTTAACGCCCACCTCACTGCCCCTCCGGCTTTTTGTCAGCACCATCCTGCTCTGGTACACCGTTTCTCTTTTCTACGCGATGCTGCTTTCTTTCTGGCGGGAGCATCGCTTGCAGGCGTCTTTGCAGGTCCTCACCGATCTGTTCCTGGTCAGCCTGGTCGTCCACGAGACGGGGGGCTGGGACAGCTCGCTGAATTTTCTCTACCCGCTGGTCATCATCGTGGCCGGTATTTTGCTTCCGCAAGTGTGGGCGTATCTGGTGGCGGCGCTGGCGTTTATTTTGTACGGCGCAGTTCTCGAACTCAACTACTACGGAGTCGTGCGCTCCTACTGCATCACGCACCCCGGGCTCAAGGCGCTGCAGGCTATTATTTTTGTAAACCTGTTCGCGTTCCTTGCGGTGTCCTACCTTGCGGGTTTGCTGGCGGCCAAGTTGCGACAGGCGCGAGTGCAACTCAAAGACGCCAGTGGCGCGCTGGAGAATCTCCAGATTCTGCACGAAAATATCATTCAATCCATCAGCAGCGGATTGATTACCACGGGACTGGATGGCCGCATAACCCTGGTCAACAGCGCGGCGCAGAAGTTCCTGGAGTGCGCCCCGGAAGAGCTACTGGGAACGGCCGTCAACCAGTTATTCCTCGATGCGCTACCCAACGCCGAATCGGAAGACGCGCATGCCGAAGTGCGCTTCGATGCGGCCGGAAAATTCCGCAAGACATTTCGGGTGCGGGTGGCCGCGTTAAACGTGCCCAAGCGCGGCGCGCTCGGCTATGTTTACGTATTGGACGATCTCACCGGCATCCGGCGGCTGGAGCGCGAAGTCCGCATGCAGGACCGTCTGGCCGCGGTTGGCCGCCTGGCCGCCGCCATTGCGCACGAGATTCGCAATCCGCTTACTTCCATCGCCGGCTCGGTCAGCATGCTCTCTGGCATTCCCGACCTTAACGCGGAACATCGGCAACTGCTCGACATCGTAACTCGCGAATCGCAGCGGCTGAACGCCATCATCACCGATTTTCTGGCTTACTCCCGCGGGAAACAGTACCGCTTCGACAGAGCCGATCTGGTTCGCTTATTAGAAGACACGCTCACTCTGGTGCGCCATCGCATGACCGCCGAAAATACTGGTATCACGGTCGAGAGCCATTACTCTGTTCCCGAGGCCTGGGTGCTGGCCGACGGAGACCGGCTCAAGCAGGTCTTCTGGAACTTCAGCGAGAATGCTGTCCGCGCCATGCGCAAGGGCGGCACGCTGCGCGTAGACATCGAGATCTCCGGCGACGATTGGCAGATCAGTTTTGCCGATACCGGCATGGGCATGACACCGAAGCAGACCGAGAAAGTATTCGAACCCTTTCAATCGACATTCGAGGGCGGGACCGGATTGGGCTTGGCCATCGTGTATCAGATCGTGCAAGCTCACGAAGGCAAGGTGTGGGCCCGCTCTCGGACGGGGCAGGGAACAACTTTCATCCTCAAGCTGCGTCGATTGGATGCGGAGCGGAAAGCCGCGCCTCAAACTACGGATGTCAATGCATCTTCGTTGCCTGTCATGCACTCTACCGGGCCGGCCACCGCGGCGGCAGCGGAAGGAGGGCGGCGTGGCTAACATTCTGGTCTGCGACGACGAGCGCTCCATCTGCGAAATGCTTGATATCGCCCTGCGCCGCGAGGGCCATAAAGTCGAAACCGTGCAGTCGGGGCAGGCGGCGAAAAATAAGATCGATGGCGCACTTTACGATCTCATCATCACCGACATCAAGATGCCGAACATCGATGGCATCGAGGTCCTGCGCCACGCGCACCGGGTCTCGCCCGATTCTTCCGTAATTCTGATCACCGCGGTCGAAGACTATGAAGCCGCCGTCGAAGCCGTGAAAGCCGGGGGCGCCTCGGACTACATTCGCAAGAGCCCCGGCCTAGTGGACGAAATTAAATTAGCCGTCAACCGCTCGCTCGAAAAAATCGTGCTGAGCAAGCAGAACTTCGCCTTGCGCCGCGACGCCGCTGCGCACAATTCGCTCGACAACATCATCGGCTCCAGCCCGGCCATGGAAAAGCTGAAGCAAACCGTACGTACGGTTGCTTCCACAGCGAGTACGGTCTTGATTCACGGCGAGAGCGGCACGGGAAAAGAGCTTGTGGCGCGCGCCGTCCACATCTGCTCGCCGCGCGCGACGCAGCCCTTCGTCTCGGTGAACTGCGGAGCTTTTCCCGAGACGCTACTGGAAAGCGAACTCTTCGGTTATTTGAAGGGAGCATTCACCGGCGCCAACCAGAACAAGCGCGGGCTCTTCGAAGTGGCCGACGGCGGCACGATCTTTCTCGATGAAATCAGCGAGATGACTCTCGCCATGCAGGTGAAACTTCTGCGCGTGCTGCAGGAGCGCAGCGTGCGCCCGGTGGGCGGCACCAGCGAGATTCAGATCGATGTGCGCGTGATCGCGGCGACCAATCGCGATCTCGATAGGGCCGTCGCTGAAAATCTCTTTCGTGAAGACCTCTACTACCGGCTGAACGTAATTCCCATTAGAGTGCCGAACCTGCGCGAGCGCCGGGAAGATATTCCGCTGCTGGTAAATCATTTTCTAAAAAAATATGCCAGCGCTGCCGGCCGCAGCATCCTGCGCGTCGACAAAAATTCGTTCGACTCGCTGTGCGGTTACGAATGGCCCGGCAATGTGCGCCAACTGGAAAATACTGTGGAGCGCGCCGTGGCCCTTGAGATGTCGAACGAGTTGCACGTGGAACTGCCCGTGGAACGCCCCAAGGCCAAGGCTGCGGCCGCCGGCGCGGGAATTCCGGGAGGCATGGGCGAGATCGCCCCCGATGCCGTTCTACCCCAAGGCGTCGGCATGGAAAACTACATAGCCAACATTGAGCGAGCGCTCTTGCAAAGTTCGCTCGACCGCTCCAACGGAGTGCAGACCAAAGCTGCCGACCTGCTCGGCATTTCTTATCGCTCGTTCCGGCACTTGATGAAGAAGTACGAACTGTAGGGGCCGTCAGCCGTCAGCTTCATTCGTACGAACGGCGCCAGTGCCGCTGCGGAACGCCGAAAGCTGAGGCCTCAGAGCTGACCGCGGACAGCTAGCTCTTCTTCAAGTGCTGCTTCCATCCCAATACTCGCGCCTTGGCTCCTTCAGCCTCCGCTTCCGGAATCATTCCCTTTTTCTGATAAAGCACCGACAGGCTGGTGTGCGCCAGCACATCGTCGGGATCGAGTTCGGTAATCCGCTGCGCCACAACGATAGCTTCGTCGTATCGCTGCAAATCTTGCAGCGCGCGCGCGAGCCCATGCCGAGCGTCGGTCAAAGTGGGATCGATCGCTAACGCTTCCCGATAGGCGGCGACCGCTTCGTCCGGCTTGCCATCCGCCATCAGATCGAGCGCGGCATAGTAGCAGCCTTCGGCTTTCTGGCGGGCATCTGCGTTGGACATGAAATGGAAATCCCCAGCGGCGTGAGGATTTTATCATGCCGACGCTGCCCCGAAAGCGCGCACGCTAACCTGCTAACCTGGCTAACCTGCGGTCATCCCGAGCAACGCGAGGGATGACAATGCTCTCTCGCTTGTGGTTATCATGACTCATGCGCTACTCGCTCCGTTTCCTGTGGAACGCCACCAAAGGCCATCGCCTGACTCCGTGGCGAAGTCCCTATCTGCTGTGGCGCATCGAGACTTACTGCGGGGTCAAGATGACGCAGATCGGCTTTCTGGAGTTTTGGGAGTTCATGTGGCGGGAGCGCGCCAGTCTCTGGCGCTTTCTGAAATGGACCGGCGAGATGGAGCGTTATGTCCATCCCAAGCCGAAGAGCTTATAAGGGCGAGTTAAAGAAAAAGCTAAGCGCCCTTGCCGGCCGCGGCGGCTTCGCCGAGAACGACGATCACCTCGTTGCCCTTGCCCACACCGGTCAATTGCGCAGCTGCGCTGCGGTTGGCCGCGATCTCGAGAAAGCCCATGCTGCCGAGAATAGCGATGACTTCTCCGGGAGCGCCCTCGGCGTAGGCATGGCGCAGTTCGGTAATCTCGCGCGAGCCGACCACGATTTTGAAGCCGCTGGCGCCGGCTTCGAAAAGCATGGGAGCGTCTTGCGGCGTAATGTTGGTGACCAGGTTGCCGAAGCGATCCACTTTCAGTACGACTCCGCGCAAGCGGTTCTCATCGAGCGCTCGCGGCTTCGGCGCAGCGAACTTGACGTATTCTTCGATTTCCTCGCCGAACTTGAGCGCGTCAACCTCTTTGGCCAAATAGGCGGCGACCGGAGAAAAGATATCGCGAGCGTGAAAGGTGTTGCTTATGGGCTGCAGAAAGTAGTGCTCGGCTGTGATATGGCGCACGTGCATGCGGCTCTCGCGCGCGTAGACAAGAGAAAGAACTCCGTTGTCGGGAGCCACGAAATGATATTTGTCGCTCGAGGCCAAGATCGGCCGCCGCGCCGTGCCCACGCCCGGATCGACGACCACGATGTGCACGGTGTGCGAAGGAAAATAAGAATAGGCTTGCGAGATGGTGAGCGCGCCATCGAGCACATCGAAGGCCTGCACCGAATGGCAGATATCGACAATCTCCGCCTCCGGCACAATGTCCAGGATGACGCCCTTCATCACGCCCACAAAGTGATCGTTGCTGCCAAAGTCGGTGGTCAGAGTAATAATCGGACGGTGCGCCAAAGCTCCCTCATGAATGGAAGACAAAATCTTCCCAGTGCATCGAAAGTAACCGGAGCGTAACCATCCGTCAAGGCACGGAGGTAATTGGCGCTGGCTTAATTTGGATTTCTCCCGGTGGCGTCGGCTGAGCCTAGCCGCTTTTCAGGTGGAGCGAAGGATCTCCAACGCGCGGGCCTTTGTCCGAAGGCAGATCCCTTACCCGGCTGAAGTGCGCCGGGTTTCGGGATGACGCGCCAAACCCTTACTCAAGATGTATATCGCCCGAGGAGGTGTGTACTTTCACCACAGGGCCTCCGCCGCGCACTTTGCCGGCGATCCTCTTGCGGTCCTCCTGTACGCGCCCCTGCACGGTCGTCGTAAGCGCAGGAACGACCTCGATCGTGCCCGAACTGCTGGAAAGATCGGCATCGAAGGCGGCGCTCGCGGGCAAGCGCACGTGCACGTTCCCCGATCCGGTGCGGATTTCCCAGGCGCCGGCCTGTGTACCCTCGGCCGTAATGTCTCCGCTGCCCGTGTCGGCATGAAATGCCCCATGAATTCCGCGAGCCGTAATGTTGCCCGAGCCGGTATGGAGATCGATATCGCCCGCTCCAGTTTCTTCCAGTTCAACCTCGCCGCTGCCGGTGCTGCCCCGCACTGCGCCGGCGATCTCACGCGCCCGCACGTCGCCCGATCCGCTTTGCAGGCGAATTTCTCCCGTCACGCGCCAGAGCTTCACGTCACCCGACCCACTCTGCAACTCGACTTTGCCGCGTGTTCCATCAATGGTTAAATCCCCTGACCCGCTGGTAATCCGGACCGCCGTTTCCTCGGGCACGGTGATTTCATAGTCCACCGAGATATTGCGATCATTCACGTAATCCACGCGGATGCTATTTCCCTCCTGCCGCAGTGGAGGATGGTGCTCAATCTCGCTCACATCGCCGTGCCGGTTGCCGAAGAGCCAGCGGTCTCCGACGAAAATCTTGCCGTGAATCGAAACCGAACCGGCCGGTCCGCGGTGCACCGCAACGTCGCCCGAGTGCGTGAACACTTCCAGATTCACCGGCCCGCCCACCGCAAAAGATTTGTCGAATGTGCCTTGCGGCGTAGAGGCGAACGCCGCGCCAGTAACCAGCAGCACAGCCGCAATCGCCAGCAACGCGAAGTAGAATCGAAACCGAATCGTGAAGCGGAAGGTCTGAAGCCTATGCATAGAGCATCGCCCCGAAGAGCCGAAAGTCGAGTCAAAAGCCAAAGCCCGAAGCCCGCTTTACTGCAGTACGACCTGATCGCTCTCTTTCAATCCGCTCAGCACTTCGGTCTTGGCTCCGTTCGAAATACCAATCGTCACCGCTATTTTGTCTTTGCCCTCTTTACCCTTCGGATCTGGGATCTCGACCGAAGCCTGCTTATCTTTATCGTAGAGAATCGCGCCTTCTGGGATTTGCAGCACGTTCTTGTGCTCTTCGAGAATAATTTCAGCGTTGGCGGTCATCTCAGCTTTCAGTTCGCCGCCGGGATTCTGAATCGAAACCCGCACTTCAAACGTAGTGACGTTGTCCTTCTCGACGCCCATGGGAGAAATCTTCGTGACCTTGCCGGTGAAAGTTTTGTCTTTGAACGACTCCACCTTGATGCGCGCGGGCTGGCCGAGATAGACCTTGCCAATATCGCTCTCGTCCACCTTACCCTTCACATAGACCTCGCTGGTATCGCCGAGCGTCATCACCAGCGTGGCCGAAGAGCCGAGCACGAGAATCGAACTGACCGCATCGCCCATCTCCACGTCGCGCGAGAGCACGATGCCATCGATGGGCGAAACAATATCGGTGTAGCTGAGTTGCTCCTCCAACTGCTTCAGATTGGCCTGATCCTGCGCCACCTGCGCGCGGGATTGCGCGATCTTCGCCTTCAGCACCGTCATCTGCGCCTTGGAGACGTTCTGCTTGTTCAGCGCCATCTCGTAGTTTTTCTCGGCGTCGTCGAGTGCGGAGGCGGAAACCACTCCATCCTTTGCCATGCCCACGGCGCGGTCATAGGCGCGCTTGAGCAGCGGAACGTCCGGCCCCTCGGCGTCCACTTTGGACCGTTCGTAATCCGCCTGCGAGCTGGTCAAGTTAGCGTCGGCCGCATCCAGAGCCGCGCGCGATTGGGCCACTTGCGCCTCAATTTCGACCTTGTCGAGTTGCGCCAGCAGTTGCCCTTTTTTGACCGTGTCGCCGTATTCCACCAGCAACTTCTTCACGATGCCGCTGGCCTTCGACTTCACCTCGACCTTGGTGATGGGCGTGACCTTGCCGGTCGCAACCACGCTTTTGGCCAAGTCTCCCCGCTCCACCTTCGCCAGCTTGGTCGGATCGATCTTGGTGCCGCCGCGCGTGGCCGCGAAGACTCCGATTGCGATCAGCAGCACGATCGCCAAGCCAATGCCGCCCCAAATGAAAAGTTTGCGCCGCTTCTTCTTCGTTCCGTTCCCGTTCACAACCGCCTCCTGAATGCGCTTCGAGCCCTGAATTTGTCATCCTGAAGGACCGTGTTTTGCGGCCCCGAAGGATCTCTGCACTCTCTTGTACGCAGCCTGAGTTCTATTAGTTCCAGAGATTTATGACCGAAGAAAGCTCGTGAGCAAAGAAAGAACGATCGCCGCGATTCACGACTCGCTTAAATTAGACCATCCTCACCGAGAAAAGGTTAGCCCGTGCGCGAATAGTTTTACCCTGTGAACCCCAGCGTCCCCCCGTATTTAAGCTTTTAAAGCAGGGCCACGAAGGTCCCCACGTCTTCTGGAATGCTAAAATTACCCAATCCATGATCGCCTTTGTGCTGCTCCGGGTGTTGCTGATCTTCCTCCTGGTGGCGGCGAATGCGTTTTTCGCGGCGGCGGAATTCGCGCTGGTCAGCGTGCGCGATACCCGCATTCAACAACTTATCGCCTCGGGCCGCACCGGCGCCCGCATCGTGCAACGCCTGCACCAGCATCTCGACGAAGTCGTGAACGGCGTCCAACTCGGCATCACCATGGTCAGCCTAACTCTGGGCTGGATCGGCGAACCCATGGTTGCGCAACTGGTCGGATCGCTGCGCTTCGTGCAGGAAATTCCGCACGCGGCCGTCTACGCCCACGGCATCGCCATCGTCATCGCCTTCAGCCTGATCACCTACCTGCACGTGCTGCTCGGAGAACTCGTCCCCAAGACGCTGGCCCTGCAGCGCTCGGAACAAATTGCGCTCGCGGTGGCCGCGCCCATGGAAGCCTTTCTCACGCTCACGCGGCCCTTGCTGTATTTTATGCGACGCTCCGGAGGTCTGGTGTTGCGGGCTTTCGGCGCCCGCGACGGCCGCCGCGGCGGACCCATCCACTCCCCCGACGAACTCAAGCTCATCGTCACCGCCAGCCGCCAACTCGGCCAGATTCCCGAGTCGCAGGAGGAGATGATCCACAACGCCATCGAACTCGACAACATCACCGTCCGCGAGGTCATGGTCGCGCGCCCCGATATTTTTTCGCTGCCCTCCGATTTAATGCTCGATGAAGCCCTGAGCCGCGTGGTCGAAGGCCAGCACTCGCGCATCCCGGTCTACGATCCGCAGCGCGGCCCTGAGCACATCGTCGGAGTTCTCTACTATAAAGAGCTGGTCCGCTGGGTGCGGCTAAGGCTGGTCAATCTGGGACAGCCTCTGGCCACGCGCATTGCCCGTACTCAAATTGGTCAGATCATGCACGACGTGCTGGTGGTCCCCGAAACCAAAGTGCTGGCCGAACTGCTGGATGAATTCAAACAGCGCCGCCGGCATCTTGCCGTAGTAGTCGACGAGTTCGGATCGACCGCCGGCGTAATCACGGTTGAAGATATTCTTGAGCAGCTAGTCGGAGATATCGAAGACGAATTCGACATCGCCGCGCCGCAGCCCGAATTGCAGGATGAATCGCTTCTGTTGCTCGAAGGCTCGGTGAACATCCGCGACCTCGAAACTCAACACGGACTGATTCTGCCGCGCGACGCCGGTTTCGAAACCCTGGCAGGATTCGTTCTGGCGCGCCTGCAGGAAATCCCGGGCCCCGGCGAATCCTTCGAATACGAAGGCCATCGCTACACGGTCGAAGAAATGGAAGGCCACCGCATCGCCCGAGTAAAAATCGAAAAGCTGGAAAACGTCGAAGGCAAAGCCGAAACCGCAAAGCAGTCGGGAGACTGAGGAGCGGGCTTCGGGCTTCGGCTTTCGGGCTGCGGACAAGACATTTTTCGTCGGGGGGGTGTGTTTGATTTGTCACCCGGAGTCCCGCGTCCTTTGCGGGCCGCAGGACCGATGCCCCTCGGTGGTGCTACGAGCCATCTGTTGAGCGTTGGCTCCGAGATCACGGCTTCGCCTTTGCTCTAGAATTACAATTTCGATCCGAAAGCCGGGAGCCCAAATGCTGCGAGCTCTCCTCCAACGCGTCCTCTACACTCTGCCAGTAATCTGGCTGGTGGTGAGCCTGGTCTTCCTGCTAATCCACCTGGTTCCGGGAGACCCCATCCAGCAAATGCTCGGCGAAGGCGCGCCCCCAGCCGATATCGCAGCCACGCGCCACCTCTACGGCCTCGATGCCCCGATTGGCGAGCAATACATCCACTACTGGAAAGGAGTCCTGCACGGTGACCTGGGCCCGTCGTTCCGCTACAACCAGAGCGTGACTCGCCTGCTGGCCCAGCGCTATCCTTACACCCTGCAATTGACGCTGGCATCGCTCTTCGTAGCGATCATCCTTTCGATTCCTGCCGGCGTGCGCTCCGCGCAGCATCGCAACCGCTGGGACGACCGCCTGCTCAGCGTAGTAAGCCTCTTCGGCTTGTCGTTCCCTAACTTCGCGCTAGGGCCGATTCTGATTCTTCTCTTCGCCATAAAACTAGGATGGCTCCCCGTCTCCGGCGCAGGCTCACCAGCAAATCTAATCCTCCCGGCAATCACCATGGGCGGAGCCCTAGCCGCCATCCTAACCCGCATGGTCCGCACCTCCATGCTCGAAGAGCTAAGCCAGGACTACATCCGCACGGCACGCGCCAAAGGCCTGCCCCAGCGCACGGTAGTCTATGGCCACGCCCTGCGCAACGCTATGATCCCCATCATCACCGTGCTGGGCCTGCAATTCGGCGCTCTACTGGCGGGAGCAATCGTAACGGAAACAATCTTCTCCTGGCCCGGCATCGGCCGCCTAACCATCCAAGCCATCTCAAACCGCGACTACTACCTGGTCCAAGGCTGCATCCTGGCGATTGGATTGACGTACGTCGCGGTGAACTTTCTGACCGATGTGCTGTACTCGGTGGCGAACCCTAGGATCAGGCAGTGAAGATGGCGGTTGGTGGCTATGATTCCTCGATTTTCTCTGTAACTTGTCGGAACACCCCTTGGGCCCCCACGAGGCATACTCGACACGTTTGAGTCGCGCAGGATGCGCATTCATAAAGTGCGATCCGTCGCAATGACGCCGGGTGCCCCATTTCTCGCGTCTTTTGCGAGAATTGGGTTAGCAACGATGCTGTCTGGGAATTACGAGAATCCGATCAACCCGAGACCGGCTTGTCCGAAGAGTTGCCTAACTTCTGCTCGCTCCCTTTTTCCGCTTAACGGCGAAATCTGGTCGAAGCTCATCTCCCTCAACGGGAGCATTCCCCTTGCCCACGCGCTTCAGAGTCCGCGCGATCTTCGCCGGATTGGCCGGCCGCGTTCTCGCGGCAAAGTACTCATTCGTTTCGATTGGGTTAGCCTTATCGGTCAGCCTTCGTCCGATAGAATTCTCCAGCTCTAGGCTAATTTACCTCACGAGCGCCGTGTCTTCTGCCGAAGACACCATGAGCGCAGAGGGAACGGGGCTATTCCCCTGAAGATCCACCCCACCCCGGAGGCCTCATTCGAACTGAAATCATTGAGCCCGCAGGCCGGTCGGTGACCGCCCCCTGGGAGGGCGCTTAATTAAGGTTGCCCGGCCTGCGCTGTCCAGCCTGCTGAATGGTAAGGCCGACCTCTCCAGCGACATGGCGCTCCGCATCGAAAAAGCGTTTGGCGTGAAAATGGACACGCTCCTGCGAATGCAATGCTCCTGCGACATATGGAGGAAGGAACTTAGGAGCGCGCCCACGTCAAGCCACAACCCTGCTCGACGCAGGCTTCCACTTGGGGGCAACTCGCGCCAATCGGGACGAGGGGCACGAGCGATAACATAGAGAGGCGGGACATTTCCCCCGCCTCCAGTCCAAACCACCCTACGCCGCCGGCATCATCTTCTTCATCCGTTCTTTCATCTCTTCCGGCGAAACATCTTCCACGTGCGTGGCGATGCCCCATAGATGTCCGAACGGGTCTCGAATAAAGCCATTGCGGTCTCCGTAGAACTGGTTCTGCACCGGTTTCAGGATTTTCGCACCCTCGTCCGCGGCGCGCTTGACCACGCTGTCGACGTCGGGAAGATACACGTAGAGGCTCACCGGGCTGCCGCCAACGGTAGTCGCGCTGGTGTGTCCCTCGCCCATGCTGGGGTTTTCGTCGGCCAGCATGATGTGCGAGTCGCCGATCTTCAACTCGGCGTGGCCGATCTTGCCGTCCGGGCCGTTCATGCGAACGGTTTCGGTCGCTCCGAAGACTTTCTTGTAATACTCAATAGCTTGGGCCGCGCCTTTGATCACGAGGTACGGCGTAACCGAGTTGTAATCTTTCGGGATATACGAGACTTTGCTCATGATTTTTCTCCTTGAGAATGTAAGCTAGAGGCGGAGTGATTGGCGCGCATGCTGATCCTACACGCCAGCATCCCACAATGAGAACACAACTTCTACGCGGCCTCAAGGCCGCATTGCAGATTTAATATTTGGCGTCATGTCTGCGACCAACATCACGTTCCGCCGGTCGATTGCTGTCAATGTCCGCCATAATCCGCTGGCGGCAACTGGCGTTGTGCTGGTCGTACTATTCGTGATCTTCGCGCTCTTCGCTCCCTGGATCGCGCCCCAGGATCCCGCCTCCATCAATCTGCCCGCGCGCCTCGATCCTCCCTCTCACGCGCACTGGTTCGGCACCGATGAACTGGGCCGTGACATTCTCTCGCGCATCATCTACGGCGCGCGCATCTCGATGCTGGTGGGAAGCTGCGTGGTGCTGGCCTCGCTCGGCCTCGGCCTCATCATCGGCTCGATCGCCGGCTACTACGGCGGAGGCATTGATCGCTTCGTGAATATCATTCTGATGAATGCGTTCCTGTCTTTTCCGGGGATTCTGCTGGCCATCGCCTTCGTGGCGTTTCGCGGGCCCGGCATATTCAACCTGGTTCTCGCGCTGTCGCTCGGAGGCTGGGTGGGCTATGCCCGTCTGGTTCGCGGGCAAGTGTTGGCCGCGCGGGAGCGTGAGTTCGTTGAGGCCGCGCGCGCTCTGGGCGCAAGCGATCTGCACGTGATTGTCCGCCATATTCTGCCGAACATAATTCAGCCGGTGATCGTGCAGGCCGCGATCGGCATGGCGGGAGCCATTCTCGCCGAGGCCACCATGAGCTTTCTCGGGCTGGGCGTGCCGCCTCCGACCGCAAGCTGGGGCGCCATGCTCAACGACGGGCGCGCGCACCTGTTCGACGCGCCGCATCTGGTGCTGTTTCCCGCGCTGGCCGTGATGCTGGCCGTGCTCTCGTTCAACTTTATCGGCGACGCGCTGCGCGACTATCTCGATCCCCGCGCCCGCATCGAGGCCGGACTCTAAGCTCCCCAGCGTTTGCTGCCTTTGCAACCCGCTCAAAACACGCCAAATCGAATTCTTGACATATATCGCATATTGCAATATAAATATCGCGATATACAATATGAAGCTGGGGGAGAAAATTCGTTACCTGCGCGAGGTGGAAGGCTCGTTGCGCGGACTGGGCCGGCCCATGACCCAGCAGGAACTGGTGAAGGCCATTCGCCAGCAACTGCGCCAGGGCATCAGCCAGTCCTATTTGTCGCAGATCGAAAGTGGGGCCCGCCCCCACATGACGCAGTCGTCGCGCGCGCTGCTGGCAAGGTTCTTCCAGGTGCATCCCGGCTTTCTGGTGGATGACCCTGAGGGTTATCACACGGAGTTGACTTCCGACCTGCGCACGACCGAAGGCCAGCTCGATGTCTGGCTGTTGCAGGGGTCGGAGCGCTTCGTGAGCGACCCGGAGGTGAGTGAAGTTTTGATCAAGGCTGCGCGCGAAAAAGATACCCGCCGCTGCCTGCTGCTGCTGGGCGCGATTTTGGATACGCCCGGCCTGGCTGAGCGGCTGCTTGAGGCCCTGAAGCCGGAGTTGGCGGCAAGCCCGGGCCGTCGCCAGAATCAGCGCGAGAATCTTCCCGGTGCGGGCCGCGGTCGCGCCGCCAAGGCGGAGGGGAGGAGCATCCGATGAACGATTCGATGACGTGGGCGGATTTCTACCTGATCTGTTTTGCGGTCGGCTTCTGCTTTAGTTTTTTCTCGTTCGTTTTCGGGGGCGCGCGCACCGGCCGGCTGCATCTGCCGCACTCTCACGCCCACGTGGGCGGAGCGCGTTTGCCTCCGGCAGGCGCTGACGCGGCGCCCGCGTCTGCGCTTTCGAGTCATGCGGCGGCCGCTCGAACGGCTAGCGCCAATTCGGCTTTCGCGCACGCGCAAGGGAACAGCGTTTCGCCTTTCAACTTCGTCACCCTAACGGCCTTCTTGGCCTGGTTTGGCGGCGCAGGGTATTTGCTGACTCGCTATTCCACGTTGTGGGTTGGTTTTGGTTTGCTGGCTTCGGTGGCGATCGGATTGGTTGGCGGAGGCATTGTTTTTTTGTTCCTCAGCAAAGTGCTGATCTCGGGCGAAGAGAATATGGATCCGGCGGATTACGAGATGGTGGGAGTGCTGGGGCGTATATCGAGTTCCGTCCGCGCCGGCGGAACCGGCGAGATGATCTACACGCAAATGAGAACGCGGCGCGTGTGCGGCGCGCGCAGTGACGATGGCTCCGCCATCGCGAAGGGGACCGAGGTTGTGGTCACGCGTTACGAGAAGGGAATTGCCTACGTGCGCCTGTGGACTGAGATGTCGGGCGACGAGTAGCGAGGAACCATGAATCGAAAACCAACGCAATTCGCAATCTGGCAGGCCGAGGGTTGGGCCGCGCGCGGAAATTCCTGGGGGCCGGCGCTGGGCATTACGGCTTTCCTGTGGGTGGCGTTCGCAATCGCAGGCGATGTGGGGAAGGCCGCCGTCAAGCCGGCGCTCGCCGCCCCGATCTTCCTCGGCGTTTTCTATTTGACGATCGGGTTTGTGAGCCACTTGGGAAATTGGGTGATCGAATACAACCTCAATCGGCAGCCGTCGCATACGTCGGTATTGCGTTAGCCAGTGGGATTAATAGTCTTGAGTGGTTCGCAGGATATGCATTCGTAGAGGAGGCGTTATGCCAGAGATGTCGCGGATGGTGGAGATTTGGATTTTCGTTGGGCTGGGCGTGATGGTCATCCTGTTCCTGATGAGCGCGATGGCCAGGCTCTATCGCAAGGCGGGGCCGCACGAGGCGCTGATCGTGTATGGCCTGGGCGGCACGCGCGTGGTGCAGGGGCACGGGACGCTGGTGCTTCCCATGGTGCAGATCTGCAAAGATCTGTCGCTCGAACTGATGTCGTTCGACGTCGCGCCACAGCAGGACCTTTACACCAAGCAAGGCGTCGCCGTGACGGTCGAAGCGGTGGCGCAGATCAAGGTGAAGTCCGATCGCGAGTCGGTGCTGACGGCGGCCGAACAATTTCTCACCAAGAGCGATCAGGAGCGCGAAGGGCTGATCCGGCTGGTGATGGAAGGCCACCTGCGCGGCATCATCGGGCAACTCACGGTGGAAGAAATCGTGAAGCAGCCGGAGATGGTTTCCGACCGCATGCGCGGCACTTGCGCCGAAGACATGAACAAGATGGGGCTGGAGGTGATTTCGTTCACCATCAAAGAAGTGCGTGACAAGAACGAGTACATCACCAACATGGGCAAGCCCGATGTGGCGCGCATCAAGCGCGACGCCGACGTTGCAACGGCGGAAGCCGACCGCGATACCGCGATCAAGCGCGCGCTGGCCCAGCGCGAATCCGCTGTCGCCAAGGCACAGGCCGATCAGGAGCGTGTGCTGGCGGAGACGCTGTCTCTTGCCAAACAGGCGGAGTCGCAACGCGACCTCGAAGTGAAGAAGGCACAATTCCTGGAAGTCACCAAGCGCCAGCAGGCGCAGGCCGACAAGGCCTATGACATCCAGGCCAACATCATGCAGCAGCAGGTGGTTGCCGAGCAGGTCAAGGTGCAGCAGATCGAGAAAGAGCAGCAGGTGAAGGTGCAGGAGGCCGAAATCAATCGCCGCGAGAAAGAATTGATCGCGACTGTGTTGAAAGGTGCGGAGATCGAGCGTCAGCGCATCGAAACGCTGGCGGCGGCCGAAAAGCAGCGCCTGATCGCTGAGGCCGAAGGCCACGCGTCCTCGATACGCGCGCAGGGCGAGGCAGAAGCCGAGATCATCTTCAAGAAGGGTGAATCCGAAGCCAAGGCTATGAACGTGAAAGCCGAGGCCTACCAGGAGTACAACCAAGCCGCGGTGATCGATCGCTTATTCACGAGCATGCCCGAGATCGTGAAGGCGCTGGCCAGTCCGCTGGCGAACGTCGACAAGATCACGATCGTCTCGACGGGCAACGGCGATGCCTCCGGGATGAACAAGATCACCGGCGACATCGCCAAGATGGCAGCGCAGGTGCCGGCGCTGTTCGAGACGCTCTCGGGCATGCCGCTGGCCGACTTGCTGGGCAAGGTGCGCCAGCTCGGCGATCACGGGCCGAAGCCGCCGGCCGTGGACGTGGCGAAGTAAGAGTCAGATGGCTCGAGTGGAAACAGTTCGTATGGGGACGGGCGCCTCGCCCGTCCCGCCGAGAGCAGCGAGGCGCAGTACTTGGAGCGAAGTTATGACCAACAAATCGAAAGGAATGGGGCTCGGCATCGCGCTAGGAGCAGCCCTGGGCGTGGCGTTAGGAGTCATGGCGGGTCACGCGGCAATCTGGATCGGGACTGGCCTGGGCATGGGTATGGCCATCGGCAGCACGGTGCGTTTGCGGCAAAAGACCTGCCCCAAATGTGAAGCGGCAAAACGAAATCAGGAGATCGAAGCTGAAAGCTGTTCACAAAAAGGAGTCCATCATGGCATTACTAGAGCGCGTTTCCACATTAGTCCGGGCCAACCTTAACGACCTGATCGACCGGGCCGAAGAGCCGGAGAAGATGATCAAGCAGGTAATTCTCGACATGCAGAACCAGCTTCTGCAAGTGAAGACGCAGGTGGCGATCGCGATCGCGGATCAGCACCTGCTGGAAAAAAAGCAGAAAGAGAACGAAGACAAAGTGGCGGAGTGGATGCGCAAGGCCGAGTTGTCCGTAGATAAGAAACAGGACGACCTGGCGCGGGCCTCGCTGCAGCGCGTCGAAAGCTATCGCGAATTGACCGAGAACTTCAAACAGCAGGTCGCCGATCAGAAGGCGCAGGTGGAGAACTTGAAGTCGGCGCTACGCCAGCTCGAGCAGAAACTAACGGAAGCGCAGGCCAAGGCCGATCTGCTGATCGCGCAGCATCGCCGCGCCCGCGCCGTGGGCAAGGCCAGCGACGCCCGCCTCGCCATGGGCGACGGCTCGAAGGCCGCGGCCTTTGACCGCATGAAGCGCAAGGTGGCGCACTCGGAAGCGGTCGGTCAGGCGAAGGCAGAGATTGCCGGCGACAACATGGAGGACCGCCTCGCGGCGCTGGAAAAGGAAGATCGCATCGAGCAGTTGCTGGCAGAGTTGAAAACCAAGCGGGGAGCGTAGCTGCGACCCTCGCCACGAAGACAGTCATCCATTTCGTTCAACGGATTATGACGAGCAAGCCGTACAGGCTCACCAGCGCGAGCGCGGGTCCGCCCAGGATCATGAGCGCGCACTTCCATCCCAAAGAGGCGGCGAGTTCGCGCTGGCTGCGCCAGGAGATAAGGAAGGCGGGATTGTTCTCGCCCTTCTTCAGCACCACTGCGGGATGCGGATCGAAGCCGGGCTGGGAGATCTCAGGATTTTCATTCGCGGTCGCCGGTGAATTTGTCACTCCCGCCGCCGTCCACGCTGCCGGGCTTGAAATTCCCGCCTTCACGAGCGCCGCAGAGATCTTCTGCTGCTGGGTCATGGCGGCGACTTGGCTTGGGCCGGTCGCGGCGGAAAGCCGAATCGTTTGCACCGATGCCTCGGGACGCCTCGCTCCGGCCGGTTGGACCCCACGGCTCCGCTCCGGGCCGGCTCCTGGAGCGGCCGTCTCCATGTGAGCTGCGCTTCGAATCGATCGGAACGAAATCGAAAGCGCGCTCGCGATCCTGGGCGAAGTTGTACTTTCATCGTAAAACGGCTCGCGAGTCAGTTCGAGCCCCGGGTTGACAGCCAGCGTTCCTAGCACGAAGAGCGCGTTCTTGGGCTTGATGCAGTACTCTTCCACCCTGATCTTGTTCGTAGTGCTGACGCCGTGGCGCGAAAGGAAAAGTCGCACCGGACCGGGAACTGCTTCTTTCGTGGTAAAAAACGAATCGCTGAATTCCTGCCGGAAGTCGCAGTGCAAATCGAGGTCGGCGCCGCGGGGGTCGATCATCATCTTGCCGGTATTGTCGTCTAGAAAGAAAGGGACATGCATGGATTCGGCGGCGATTTTGACCTCCTGCTTACTCCTGCCGCACTGCCGCCACTCCCACACGATCGTCCGATAGTAATAGCAGGCTCTGGCAGTGACCGGAGAAGTCAGGGTGTAAGGACCGACCGCGAGGCCGCTGAGTTGCACTATGCCCATGGAGGCGCTGCGGATTTTGGAAATCGGCGTGTTCTGCAGAAGTTGCCGCCGCTGCAATAAACGAAAGCCGCGATAGAAGAGGTAGATCCCGACGCCGATGCCGACGACACACCACTCGATGGGGCGGCCGTGCGCGCGAATCAATGGGGCAGCGAGAATCAAAGTTGGAGAAAGTGCTCCGCATCAAGGCTAATCGAGCGGAGAAGCGGCGGGTCGCGGAAAAATCTGGATGGCCTTACGTTGGTAATGGGGTTGCGGCCAAGACTGAGGCCCGGCTGCGATCGGCGACTCGCTGCGCTTGTCTGGACAGCCGCCTCGGCTGTCTCTACATTCTATGGGGCCTATGAGGCTTGCCGGGCGCGCTTTCGCAGGATGTAGGCTGCCGTCAGTCCCACAAAAAATATCAGTCCACCGATTCGATTCACGCGCGAGGCTATCAAAGTGTGAGTGATAGCGATCGAAACCATGACCAATCCGATCGTCGATCCCCAAATTCCCAACGGGGAGCGCATGGGCAAGGCTCGGACTTGTTCCGCCGTGAGCCGCCAGCGGAAGCTGACGTGCGCGGCCAACGACACCACCCAGGACAAAATGAGGCCCGAAAATGCGGCCCCCATAATGTAGAGGAAGGCTTGCTTCGGAGCCAGGTACTCGATGATGGGCGCGCTTACCAGGCCGAAGGAAGAGACCAGAAGCGCCCATGTGGGCGAGCCCGATGCATTCAATCTTCCCATTTGCGCCGGAGCCCATCCAGAGCGGCCCATGGAAAACAGCAGGCGGGAAGCGACATAGAGCTTGGCATTGGCCCCCGAAAGTGCGGCCGTGAGCACCACGAAGTTCATGAAGTAGGCCGCGGCCGGAATTTTGGCGAGCCTTAACACGCTGACGAACGGACTCTCGCTTACGCCGGCGTGATTCCACGGCATCACGCCAACCAGAACAACGATCGCGCCAAGATACAAACCGGCGAGCAGGAAGAAAGTGAGGCGCGCGGCGCGTGGGATATCTTTCGCGGAGCGCGACTCGCCGGTGGTCACGGCGAGCATCTCGACTCCGCCGAAGGCATAGATGGCAAGGAATACCGCCAGCAGTGGGGCGACTGGGCCCTCGGGAAAGAATCCGCCGTGAGCGGTGTATTGGGGGGCGACGCGTCCGCTGAAGAGCAAGGCCGCGCCCGCCAAAATGAACGCGACCACGGTGGCAAACTTGATCATGGAAAACCAAAACTCGAAGCGTCCGAAGGTGCCGACGCTCCGCAGATTGACGACGATCAATAGCAGGGAAAACACCAGCACCCACAGCACCGCGGGCACCGCCGGGAGCCAGTAGCCCATGTAGGCGGCAGAGGCGACGAGTTCGGCTCCGATCGAGAACGCAATCGAAGCCCAATAGCCCGCGCGGCAAAGAAATCCCAGATACTGGTTCAAATAAAGTTGGCCGTAAAGGCCGAACGATCCCGCGCCGGGGTGCACGCTGGCCAGTTCCCCGAGTGCCATGGCGACCGTATAGGCGATGAAGGCGGCGACGACGTAGCTCAGGATGACGCTGGGGCCGGCAATCTCAAGCGCCGCGGCCGAGCCTAGAAGAAGTCCGGTACCGACCGAACCGCCCACCGCCACCATGGTCATCTGGCCGGCGCTGAGTTGATGGTGAAGACCTTGTTCCTGGGCCGGTTCGAGCGTCACTGGTGGGCCCGATCCTTCAAGATGCATGGGGCACGATAGCAAAAGTTCGGGTGTCCTCCCAACCTTTCCCCGGCCAGATTCAAAACCTTGAACCACAGGGGTCACAAAGGCTCGCAGGGTAGACCGCTATCGCAAGGTGATGACTTTCGTAATCTCTGGCGGCGCCTTGCGGATTGCTGGCACGATCGCCGCCTCCTAGAATCGAGGGAGCAGTACTCTGCCCAGAGAGTGCCCATGTCCGAGAACATAACCCGCGCCGACCGAGCTGAACTGACGCGGCGTGTGGAACGCGCGGAAAAGCTCCTGCAGAAGGGGAAAGCTGCGGAGGCCCTGGAAGAGTATCTGCTGGTCCTGCGCGACGATCCGGAAAACGACACGGTGCGGCAGTTGGCGGCAGACTTGTGTCTGTCGCAGAACCGCACGCGCGATGCGGAACTCCTGCTGGGAGAGTTGTTTGAGCGCCAGGTGAGGGCGGGGGATGCTACCCGCGCCAGCCTCACTTATAAAAAACTGGCGCGGCACGCCAATCCGACTTGGGAGCAGAAATTCCGCTTCGGCCAGTTACTGGAAGGCTCGAACAAAAAGCTGGCGGTAGGCACGTATGAATCCGCGTTAAGCGACCTGGCGAAACTGGACAACAAGGAAGCCGCGATGCAGGTGCTGCAGCGTGTGGTGACCCTCGATCCCAACCAGGCCAACGTGCTCCGCTTCGCCGAACTATCGTCGGAGGTCGGCGAGGGCAAAGACGCGGCCGCGGCCTTCTCGCAGGTCGCGCAACTTGCCGCAGCCGGCGGGGCCGATCCAGCCCCCTGGTACGAGCGCGCCTATCAGGAAGATTCCTCCGACCCAGATATCGCCCTGGCTTATGGCACCAGCCTGCTCGGTCAGGGGCAGATCGGCGCGGCCATCTTCATTCTTGAATCGCAGGTGAATGCGGGCCACAAGTCTCCCGAACTGCAGGATACTTATGCCGAAGCTCTGCTGGCCGCGGGCCGCTTCGCCGAAGCGGAGCCGGTGGTGTGGCGGCTGTTTGAGCAAAATCCCTCCCGCATGCAGCAAGTGACCGCCCTGATTGGACAGTTGGTGGATGCCGATCAAGACGAGGCTGCCGTATCTTTGGCTCGAAAGTTGGGGCAGTTCCAGGCCAAGCGCGGCGAGCGCCGGCAATTTGTTTCGGTGATGCAGGAGATTGCCGGCACCCGGCGCGCGTCAACCCAGATGCTCGAATTTCTCAGCGAGCTTTTCAACGGTTCCAACCGCGAAGCCGATTATTGCCAGACCCTGATCAAACTCTTCGATCTTTATTGCAGCACCGGAGATTTCGTCAAAGCCGCCGAGTGCCTGGATCGGGCCGCGGAGGTGGATCCGTACGAGCCCGGGCACGCCAAGCGCTTGGATCTGCTGAAAGGCAAGGTTGACGAAAAGAAATTCAGCGCCATCGCGTCGCGATTCACGGCGACGAGCCAGGCGGCTCCCGAGCCGCATCAGCAACGCGAGGCGACTCTGGGCGCAGGCACTCTTCAGGATCTGATGCTGCAGGCCGAAATTCTCGTGCAATATGGTATGCGCAACAAAGCGGTCGAGAGGCTGCAGCGCATTCAGGAATTATTTCCGCGCGAAGAAGAACGCAACGAAGACTTGCAGCGGCTCTATCTGGCGGCGGGACTCACTCCGAGTTATGCGGGAGCGGCGCCCGCCGCCCCGGCGTCTTCGCCCGCACCGGTTTCGGCTCCGGCGGTGGCGCAAGCGGCGGCGGCCGGCGATCCCTCCTCCGAGATGCGCAACGTCACGCGCGTGGCCGAAATCACGCGCAAACTGTACCACCAGGCCACCGCGGCGGCGGTGCTGAGCACTGCGGTCAACGAGATTGGCGCCCACTGGGAAGTTTCGCGGTGCGTGGCGGCGATGCGAACTCCCGGCCAGACTCCCACGGCGGTGCAAGATTTTTGCGGCAAAGGAATCAAAGGCAGCGATTCTTCGAGCAGCATAGCCACGAGCATGAAAGACGTAATGTGCGCCCTACAAGATCTATACCTATCTCGCTCTGCCGCTTCGGGCGAACCGCTCAATCTTCCCGATGCTCAGAAGGCGGTTGGTTTGGAAGCTGTGCGCCTCGCGCTGGCGGAACTTGGGACAATATCGTTGCTGGCGTTTCCTCTCAGCAACGGAGAGGATTCCGTGGGCATGCTGGCCCTGCTGCACAACAAGCCCCGGGCCTGGCCGCATACCGATACGGTTGTGCTGAAGACGCTGGCCGATCAGATGGTGATTGCGCTCAATAACGCGGGTCTGCGGCGCTTGGTAAAAAATCTTTCGGTCACCGACGAGAAATCAGGCCTGCTGAAGCGCGGGTCCTATCTCGACTTGCTCCTGGCCGAGAGCAAACGCGCGGTGCAGAATGCCACGCCTTTCTCCGTGCTCTTGCTGCAGTTCGGCAAGAGCGTGGCCCTGACCAAAGAATATGGAGACGCCGCCATCGAAAACGCGATGGAAAAGATCGGGCAGCAATGTACCGCCAACATCCGCACCAACGATCTAGCCTTCCGCTACGACACGACCACCATCGCCATCGTTCTAGGCGACACGCCCGAGAAGGAAGCCATGATGGCAGTCGAGAAGCTGCGCAAGCTGATCGCGGGCGTGTTCTTGGCGCCGAAAGAAGGCGCCGAGAAAGGCCACGCCATGGAATTTTCCGCGGGTCTGGCCGAGGCCGTGGTGCAAGAGACTTACGATCCCGAAGACATTGTGACCGAAGTGATCAACCGCGCGGAATTCGCGCTTGCGACCTCGCTGGCGCAGGGGCCGGGCAAAATCGTGGCGCTAAAGGCGGCGCTGGCGGCGGGTGCGGTGGCGTGATCCGAGTGCAACACAGGAACGCCGAGCCGCGGAGAAAAATATTTGAAGACTGAATCGCGCAGCTATGCCTACCTCAGTATGCGCCGCGCCGATGTTCTGGGTGAACTCCGCGCCTAAGATTTTGCTTTGGAGAAAATCCGCGCCGTCCCGCTGAGAAAAGCCGCGAAAGGATTGAGCAGATCGGTGGTCAAATCTCCTCACCCGCTGCTACACTAACCAGTTTGATGATCGCTTTTGATCCGCTCCGAGGACTTGTGTGTCAGGAAAAGGGTAGCCAAGAAAATCATGTTGAAACCGGGTGACATTGCAATCGTAAGTGGAGCGCGCACGGCCTTCGGCCGCTACTGCGGTAAGTTGAAAGATTTCTCGGCCCAGGAGTTAGGCGCGGTCGCGGCCAAGGGCGCGATCGAGCGCGCGGGAATCGATCCCAAAGAATTCGATCATGCCGTCTTCGGCAACGCGCAGCAGACCACGGGCGATGCGCTCTACGGGGCGCGGCACGTGGGATTGCGCGCCGGGCTGCCGATTGAAACTCCGGCGCTCACGGTAAACCGGCTGTGCGGCTCGGGGATGCAGTCGATTGTAAGTGCAGCCCAGATGATTCAACTGGACGAAGCGAAGATTGTGCTGGCCGGCGGGATGGAGGCCATGTCGCAGGCTCCGTTTACCATCCGCGGCCGCGACGGCTTTACGCTGGCCCCCGGCGGCAAGATGGAAGATTCGCTCATGGTGGCGCTGCTGGACAGCTATTGCGGCTTGTACATGGCGAACACGGCCGAGTTGTACGGCGAGCAGCAGGGCATTACGCGGCAGGCCCAGGATGAATTGGCGCTACGCTCTCAGCAGAAAGCCGACGAGGCCTACAAGGCAGGCAGAATTCAGGAGGAGTTGGTTCCCGTGCCGCTGCGCAATTCGAAAGGCGAGCCTACGGGAGAGGCGCTGACGGAAGATGATCACCGGCGTCCTCAGACCACGATGGAGGGTCTAGCCAAGCTGAAAGCGGCGTTCGGCAAGAATGGCACAGTGACGGCAGGCAACGCGAGCGGCATCGTGGATGGCGCGGCGGCCGTGGTGTTGATGCCGCTCGAAGAAGCGCGCAAGCGAAGCATTCAACCGCTGGGGCGAATTGTGAGCTGGGGCATCGCCGGAGTCGAGCCCAAGCTGATGGGGCGCGGTCCGGTGCCGGCGACGAAGCTGGCGCTGCAAAAGGCTGGGCTGAATTTGGATTACATCGATCTGATGGAAGTGAATGAAGCCTTCGCGGCGCAGTATCTCGCCGTCGAGAAAGAGTTGAGCCTCGATCGCGAAAAAGTAAATGTGAATGGCGGCGCGATTGCGCTGGGGCATCCGCTGGGCGCAACCGGGACGCGGCTCGTGATTACGTTGCTATACGAATTGCGCCGACGGAAGAAAAAGTATGGGCTAGCTACGGCCTGCATCGGCGGCGGGCAGGGGATTGCGATGATTGTCGAGAGCTTCAACTAGTGGGCGGGGCTGAGTCGCGTGAAACAACAAACGTAGATCAGTTTTCTTAGGAAGTTTTTGCCTGAATCCTCGGCCCATGATTGAGTGCCGGCTTTCTGTACGTCTTATGCAAAATAGATTCCCACGCTTGCGAGTCAATGTTTGAGTTGGTCGCCTGAAGCTTGGGACTCGGGTTTGAAGAATCCGGCGTGACGGTCGTGATTGCCATGAGCGCTATTGCTGCGTCCTTCGCAGTGGCTTGTTGGCTCGTGCTGCGAAACCGGGGGCCATGGAGAAATCGCGCAAGCTTGGGCATGGCGCCCAGTGATCTTGATCTTTTCTGAGGTGGGAATCCCGACGGAAATTCAGAAGGAAGGCATACTCGGTTGTGGCCTGATGGGTTCCGGCATGGCGCAGGTTTGCGCGACAGCTCCCTCACCGCACACTCAAATCGTCACGCTGAGTCTATAAGACGAGCACGTCGTCGCTTCGGGCGTGAAGGGCTCGGTCAAGGGTGACGAACTTCAAGCCGGAGGCGGCTGCGAAGGCGAGAAGGTAGGCGTCGGCCCAAAGCTTGTGGGATCGGCTCGAAATCTTCGAACGTGAACGAAATTCTTTTTCGAGATGGTCGGGCTCGGGCAGGGAGGCGATGCGCGGGTCGGCCCATACGCGGTCCCACAAGGACCAGGCTTCGGCCATGGTCTTGGTTTCTTTGGCCATGACCGACTCAGTGGTAAGCAAGCGGAGGACGGTGAGCTGAGTGAAACGGCAGAAAAAAGCGCCGGCTCCAAATCAGGGCCAGCCAAACGTTCGAATCAAGGAAATTCAACGTGTTCATACATTTGTTCGTTGGTGAGGTCGACCTTGGGGCCGGAGGAGGCGATCAGCGGGAATTGCACTCGTTTCGGGCGCGGCCGCCGCGCTTGAAGCAGTACGCTCTGCACCCCGGCAAGGACCAGTCGCGCACCGAGCTCCCGTTCGCAGCGGCCTGCGCTTTGAGCCTCCGGTAGAGCGGAGCGGGTATGTCGACCGTGGTGCGAATGCAATCCTGCTTCATAACGGTTAGTATCCCATGTGTGCCATAAATATGGACCTGTTGCCAATTCAGCAAACAGAAAAAATAGTTTGCCAGTACCATGTTCTCTTCCCGCACCAGGCTGGTAACGAAATTGGCCCTCGACAATCCGAATTAGAACGTAAGCGAGAAGGGTGATGGAAATCAAGAAAGTTGGAGTTCTCGGTTGTGGCCTGATGGGTTCTGGCATCGCGCAGGTCTGTGCGACGGCTGGGTTCGACGTCACCGTGCTCGAGGTCGAACAGAAGTTTCTCGACAAGGGCTTTGCCGGCATCGAAAAATCTCTGGCGAAGTTTGCCGAGCGTCCGGTCGAAAAGGGCGGGATCACGTCCCAGCAAAAAGAAGCGATCCGCGCGCGGCTGAAGGGCACGACCGGCAAGGCTGATCTCGCCGACTGCGACATTATTATCGAAGCCATCATCGAGAACCTGGAAGAAAAGAAGAAGATGTATGCTTCGCTGGATGACGTAGTAAAGAAAAGTGCGATCTTCGCTTCGAACACGTCTTCGATTTCGGTGACCGAGCTCTTGACTTCGGTGAAGCGCCCGGAGCGCTTCATCGGATTGCATTTTTTTAATCCCGTGCCGCTCATGAAGTTGGTCGAAGTGGTGCGCACGATCGCTACTGCCGATGATGTTTACAAAACCGCTTATGAGTTCGGAAAGAAGCTGGGCAAGGTCCCGGTGCGCACTTCGGATAAGACCGGGTTCATCGTCAACCGGCTGCTGGTGCCGTATTTGCTCGACGCCGTTCGCGCCTATGAAGAGGGCGTGGGGTCGATTGAAGATATCGACAACGCGATGAAACTCGGCTGCGGCTACCCCATGGGGCCGTTTACTTTGCTCGATTTCGTCGGCCTCGACACCACGTATTACATCACGCACGTGATGTACGACGAATTCAAAGAGCGGCGCTTTGCTTCGCCCCCGCTGCTGAAGCGGTTGGTGATGGCAGGATGGTACGGTCGCAAAAGTGGTAAAGGATTCTACGATTATTCCGACGCGAACAATCCCAAGGCGAATAAACTGTAGAGAGTAGGTTCGGGTCCGTCTCGAATTTTCTCAGCGCCTCTGATGGGCGAATACGCCGCTTCTCTCCATGAGCCTTTTACATCGACGAAGACAAACCGACAAGCCGCCGGGAGAAGGCGGCCCCAGCGAGGCGGAGCGCTATCGCCGCGCCTGGCACAGCTACGTGGCGCGGCGCAATCTGGTCGTGGTGCTGTTTGTCAGTTTTCTGTTTCTGGGCTTCGCGGTGGGCAAGCTGAAGTTGGGAGAGCCCGCAGACTTAGCGATTCTGATCGGCTGGGTCGGTGTGTATCTCGCCGGCGGGTGGTGGCTCACGGAGTGGAAGTGTCCGCGCTGCGGCAAGGTGTTTGGGCACCGGCTGTGGACTCAGCGCTGCATCAATTGCGACTTGAGCAAAGAGGCAGTGGCGGCGGCGGCGCGCGGGAAGTGATTCCTGGGCGCGGATTTGCACCCTTGAATTCGCGCCGAAAGACATGTTTCAACGTTTGTATCTCTCCCGCCGATGGTCCAGGCGAACGACGAGCATGACCAAGGGGTCTTCTTTGAGGGAACCGATCAAGCAGGAGTCTCCGATCCGGTGCTTCCAGTACTGCCTTAGCGGCGCATGAAGCCGTCCGCCGATGGAGCGGGGATCGTCGAGGGGGGCAACTCGTTCCCGCAGGAACTTGAGGATACGATCGGAGACCGGCTTGTCGAGCTTTTCCAGTTCGCGGCGGGCCTCAGGGTCGAATTCAATACTCCAGGCCATGTTGGCGCATAACGTCTTCGAGCGGAACGGTGTTTACCCGGCCCGATTCAATCGCTTCCATCCGCTTCTCGGTCAGATAAACGTCTTCCAGATCGTCCAGGTGCTTCAGGATGGCCTCGCGGGCGTAGTAGGTTTTGCTGCGGCCGGTTTGCTTAGCCAGCCGGGCCAGGCGCTTTTCGATTTTTTCGGGAAGGCGGATAGCTAGCAGGGATTACCTCGTGCTATACAGTTATAGCAGCGGTTGATAGAGAAGACATTCCAGCGCCTCCAGCAAGTTGCATGGGTTCTTCGCTTCGCTCGGAATGGCAATCACTTCTTGGACCCAACACTTTAATCTTATGAATTTCGAAAACATTCTTCTTGAAAAGAAAAACGCGATCGCGTACGTCACCGCCAACCGTCCGAAGGTTTTGAATGCGCTCAACATGGCGATGATGGAAGAGTTGCGGGCGGCGTTTCATGACATTAAGAACGATCCCGCGATTCGTGCGGTCATTTTTACCGGGGCGGGCGAGAAGGCTTTTATCGCCGGGGCTGACATTGGCGAGCTGGCCAAGCAGGATGCCGTTACCGGCAAGGAGTATACGCATCGCGGGCAGAATGTGCTCAACCTCATCGAGAATCTGGGCAAGCCGGTGCTTGCCTGCATCAACGGATTTGCTCTTGGCGGCGGCTGCGAGATGGCGCTGGCTTGCACCGTGCGGCTGGCCAGCGAGAATGCCAAGCTGGGGCAGCCCGAGGTGAAGCTCGGAATTATTCCGGGCTACGGCGGAACCCAGCGGCTGCCGCGGCTGGTGGGTAAAGGCATCGCTCTGCAGTTGCTGCTAACCGGCGAGATGATTACCGCGCAGGAAGCGCACCGCATCGGGCTGGTGAATGAGGTTACGGCGGCGGCCGAATTGATTCCGCGCGCGGAGGCAATTGCGGCGAAGATTATTGTCAACGCTCCCCTGGCCGTGCAGTACACGATGGAGGCCGTGAACAAAGGCCTGGAGATGCCTTTGAGCGAAGGCTTGTATCTGGAGGCTGTACTTTTCTCCGTCGCCTGCTCGACCGAGGATAAGAAGGAAGGGACTGCGGCGTTTTTGGAGAAGCGGCCGGCGGCGTTCAAAGGCAAGTAAGCCGCAATCTTTACCACAGAGAACACCGGGGAACACAGGGTAAAATCCACCATCCAGACACAGAGGCACTTACAATTCTTGATCAAGAACATCCAGCTCACAGGAGTCGCAAAGAACAAAAAAGACTTTGATCTCATGGTCCGCTTCCTGGATTCATTGGGGGTCCGCAGGGGCTTCGGCGGAGCCGATGGAACCGATCGGTGGCAGGAATTCCTTCCTTTGAGCTTTCGACTTGATCTATCGCCACGCGAGGGCCCCTGGGATGATAGCGACTTGAGCTTGGTGGTTTCTGATCCGGATTCAGCCGCTGCTATCGTTAGGAAACTCGGACTCGACATCACGGAGGATCAGTCTGGGCCGGAGCCGACCAACGGCTACCGTAATCTGCGTGTGCAGTTTCCAGGCGGGACGAAAGTCTCTCTGATGGGCCATCGTGACGTCGGGACCAATGGTGGGCGCGGTGCTCTTGAAGGAGGATTGAACGCGAGTGGCAAACGCTTCGCAGTGGTGGTGAGCCGATTTAATTCCTTCATCACGGAGAGGCTGCTTCAGGGTACGCTCGATGGGCTGGTTCGCTGTGGCGCCAACGGTCTCAGAGACATCAGAGTCGCACGCGTGCCGGGAGCGTTCGAAATTCCATTGGCCGCGCGGAAGTTGGCAGAAACCAAAAAGTATGACGCGATCATCTGCATTGGCTGCCTGCTGCGCGGCGACACGGCTCACTATGACGTGATCGTAAACGAAGTGGCGCGCGGGATTGGGCAGTCGGCGCAGGAGACCGGTGTTCCGCATGCGTTTGGCGTGCTCACGTGCGAAACTCTGGAGCAGGCCATCGACCGTGCCGGGTTGAAGATGGGCAACAAAGGATTCGAGGCGGCGCTGGCGGCGGTGGAGATGGTGTCGCTGAAAGCAGCGATCAGCCCTCAGCCCTCAGCCGTCAGCAAAACCAAGGTTCCTCGCTCCGCTCGGAATGACAAGCGTAAGACGAGCCAAGCAAAGACCAAGCGCAAATAATCCTTCCGCTACAGTAAACTGGCAACGGACCCCTGCCCGCTGGAAACTACCTCTATGGGTACTCGCCGTAAATCTCGGGAACTGGCTCTGCAGATGCTGTTTCAAGCCGACATGGGCAAGCAGACGGTCGACCACGTGCAGCGGACGTTTTGGGCGGAGCATGCCGGAACCAGCGCCGAGGTGAGAGGATTTGCCGAGGATTTGTTTCGCGTGGCCACCGACCGCAGCGCCGAGATCGACAAGCTGATCGAGGGCCACGCCGAACACTGGCGCATGGAGCGCATGGCGGCGGTCGATCGTAACTTGTTGCGCGCCGGAGTCGCGGAGTTTTTGGCTTATCCGGAGACGCCGCGCGCCGTCATCATCAATGAAGCGCTCGAGATCGCGCGAAAATTCTCCAGCCTGGAATCCGTGCAGTTCGTGAATGGCGTGCTCGACAGCGTGGCCAAAGATCTCGGCAAGCCCGCCTGAAGGAGAATTTGGTGATATTGTGATCGCGTGATTTTGCGATTCAAAACCTTACACCGGTTGTCTTCAATCGCCCGATCACACACACACTCACTCAATTCTTACGGTTTCACGGCCACTATGTTTAACGCGCAGTTGATCGAGGAATAGCAAAAGCTGTTGCTGGAGTCGGGCAGCGCGAAAAACGAAACCGGCATCTCCTGCTCGGTGGCCGTGGCGGTGACGAGTTGGTGCAGCTTGCCGTCGGTGCCCGCGACATAAATCAGCGAGCCGTCGACGGTGATGTCGGCTGCCACCGGAGCGGCGTCTCCGCTGAGAGGGATCTTCTGTACCGCGCCCGTGCTGAAGTTATAGAGCAGCACGCCCAGGTCGCTGGTGACGATGTAAACCTGCGTGACATCAGGCGAGACAAAAAAGTTGATGGGATGGAACGTGCCCTGATCGAGAGGAATGTGCACGGGCAGGTTCTTCGTGGTGCTGGCCGCCAGCGCAACGCTCTGCGGGCAGAGGGCAGTGGTGGGCGGCTGCGTGGAGTTGGTGGCGAAGATGTCGACGCCGGTGTTGTCGACACCAAAGAAAAAATCCAGGCCCACGGGGTTGAGATCCGGGATGAATGCGGTGCCCTGGGTGACATTGCCCCCGGGGACCAGCTTCAGAAATATGGGTGTTGCCGGCAGCGGAGTGGGCGGCGGCACCAGCGTCGCCGGATTCAGCGTTAGAGTGGAATTGTCACAGGTGTTGTAGACGGACACGGCCCCCGGGGCACTTCCGCCCGCCAGCAAAGCAAAAGATCCGGTGGAGTTGAAAACCACAGCGGTGGCGGGCGCCGGCAGAGTGATGGCGGGCTGCAGGGCCTGCAGAGTCGAGTAAATATAAAGCGTGTCGCCACCATTTCCCAGGATGAAGGCTTTTAGTCCGTCGGGCGAAAACGCCGCCGTGATGGCGCTGCTGATATTCAGCGGGGTGGTAGTAACTGGGCTGGCACCGGTATTCACCAGATACACCTGATTCGGATTAGAGACGTTGTCTGCGAACAGAGCAAGATTGCCATTCGGCGAAACCGCCAGGATTTTTCCGGTGAGCGCGCCCAGTGTAGTCGCCGGCGCGGGCAGGGGCGAGAACGGATTCATGGTGTTCGATCCGATGTTGGAGACGGTGATGAGTTGGGCGCCAAACTCGCTGCCCACGTAAGCCTTATCCCCGGCTCCATCGAACAGAAGAGAGTTCGGTGGTGTGGGAAGGGAAAGCGGACTGCCCGCGACATCGGTAGATGTCGGAATGCTATACATAGCCACACCGCACAGAGGATTGCTGTAACAGTCCTGACTGGTGGCCAGGACGCTGCTCGCCGATGTGGTGCCAGTCACGAGGCCGGAGATGGCTGTCACGGGATACACCGGCTGCGGAATGTAAGGCGCCACAAGCCCTGGACTCAAGTTCAGCGGGTATCCGACGTTGCAGTTGGGCGGAGTGCAAGATGCCGTGACGGCGGCTGCTCCCGCCTGAGTTGTGGAAAGTGCGCAGGTCGGTCCGGCGGTGCACGCAACGGTGGAACTGCCGGCCGCGATGGACGCCGGCTCCGTGGATGTCCAGGTCAGCGGGGGCTTGGGCAAAAGGCAGCCCTGGATGTCGACCGCATAAGCCGTGATGGTCTCTGCCGTTCCTTTGGGTACCGTGAAACTGGTCACGCCGGTGTACGTTCCGTTTGTGCCCACATCCAGCGCAATGCATTGCACCGGGCAGGCTTCGAAGAATGATCCCTGCATCGGGGCCGGGGTGATCTCGCTGTAAACGCCGGAGGCTTGCGCGACGATCTCAGTCTGGCCGGGAGTGCCAGGAGTGACCGTGACCTGATTGGTGGAAACGCTATAGGCGGGATTCACGATCGGAGTGAGCGTGGCGACGCCGAAGTTCGTCGCGGTCCAGGTGACCGGGCCTACGTAGACGCTGATGTCGTTTCCCTGGCTGTCGAGCGATGTGGCTTTTAGAGTCTCCGCCTGGTCGGGCGAGAAGCAGTTGAGCCGCTGATTGAACTGGATGGCGCAGGCGGCAGGCAGCGAGGTCTGCGTCGGACAGGCCGGGGGCGGAGCATTCACCGGGGGAACGACGCTGATCTGAATTTTTGCGATTGCGGGATGGACGAAAACCCAGGTGGGTGCGCTCGACGCTCCCAGCGCGGAGGCAATGACCTGCACCGCACCCGAAGTTCCGGGGCTGCAGATGGAATAAAGAGGAGCATTCCAGCTTCCGGCGCAGGCGGCGCCGTTAGGCGCGACATCGAGAATTCCACTCTGGCTGTTGGGGCTCAACGCAAAAGTGAAGGTCGGACTGATGTGAGAGTTCGTATTATTCAAAGCCGAGGCAGTGAATTGTTGCACCGTTCCTAGTTGCAGAGAAAGACTCGGCGAGGGGGTAAGGTTGATGGTCACCGGCAACACCGAAGAGCCGGCTGGCTTATGCCCCCCGCAAGCCGGCAAAAACCAAAACGAAAGCGCCAAACATAGCGGCAAGAGTGAGGATAACGAGATCCTGGTTACGACGCGCAGCCGCTGCCCGCAAGACAAACTTCCCATGCACCCTCTCGTCGCCCAACCCTAATCTGTCGGCGAATTCATGACTGGAATGGAAAACTCGTAGTGTAGAGGCTGCCGCCGGATTCAGCAAGCCAGCCCTGGAATTGCGATTGGCTCAGTTTCACTCGGTCTCTTTTCTTGGTGGCTTTTCTTGGTGGCTTGCTGTTTGATCGGCGTCATTCCGAAACCTGTTGCAGTTCAGCCGGGGCGGGGATCTCCGTTGCTACCGAAGCAGGTGCCAATGGAGACCCTTCGCTCCGCCTGAAAGACGGCTACGCTCAGGATGACGCCAGCGAAACAGATTCAAATCGAGCTAGCGCGAACTTCGTTTTCTGACCAATTTCTGCCACCAAACCCGCCAGGTCTCGCCCTCCCACTGGGATGCAAAAACTTAAGTTGACGATGTTTCCGCTGTGTTGCTATATTAGATGAGTTCCGCGAGTTAATCCTAGCTTGTTGTGGGCGTGAGTGAGCGGGTGTGTGCGTGAGCTTGCGCGCGAGCTTTTGAGAAATGCGTCTCCGGTGCTGAAATATTTTGTGATCGGGGACTTTCCTCGCTGAAAATGTTCCTGTGCTGCCTTTTGCCCTCGGGCTGGCGGAGCGCCTTGCAGAAGGCGCGGAGTTAGTCTGCGAAAGGATATGCAGGACAGAGCTGGCGATACGGAGCACCCCCGGAGCCTTGGCCGGGTGCCACCGTCGACAGCATAAATCTAGATTGGGAATCCAGAGTCTCTCTCCGTAATGTTGCGGTGGGAAGCATGGCTGGTCGCTAACCAGCCAGCCCGGATCGTGCGGCTTGAACCAAGAAAAGCGGCCGGGAAAGCGGATCGAGCTTTGCGCTGCCCGCAGCCGGGCGGCTGCGTTGTGTGATTCCGGTGCCAGTTAACTTGGTGTGCGGATAACGCGGATAAAGATCAACGGGATGAAAAGGAGCGGCAAAGAGTGCCTACTTTTAATCAATTGGTAGCTCAAGGCCGAAAGCGGCCCCGTTACAAGACGGCTAGTCCAGCGCTGCAAGGCTGCCCGCAAAAGCGCGGCGTTTGCACCCGCGTGTATACGCAGACCCCGAAGAAGCCGAATTCCGCGCTGCGCAAGGTGGCGCGCGTGCGTTTGACCAACGGGATCGAAGTTACGACTTACATCCCCGGCGTCGGTCACAACCTGCAGGAGCACTCGATTGTGCTGATCCGCGGCGGTCGCGTCAAGGATTTGCCCGGGGTGCGCTATCACGTGATTCGCGGCACGCTCGATGCCGTGGGCGTGGCCGGCCGCCAGCAGGGAAGATCGAAGTACGGCGCAAAGAGAGCGAAGAAGGGTTAGCTGCAAGGTTTTAGAAATACAGGGCGAGCGCAAAGCGCTAACCCAAAAAAGCTCGGGCTAGAAGCTAAGAGCTAGGAGCTAAAAGCTTAAATGCCTCGTAAAGGACATACCGCCAAGCGGACCGTGCCAGCCGACGCCGTTTATGGCTCGAATCTGGTGACCAAGTTCATCAACTCGATGATGTGGCAGGGCAAGCGCTCGACCGCCGAGGGCATTTTTTACGACGCCCTGGCCAAGGTGCAGGAAAAAGGCGGCGGCGACGACGCTCTGAAGCTGTTCACCAAGGCAGTGGAGAACGCCAAGCCGCTGCTCGAAGTGAAGACGCGGCGAGTAGGCGGAGCCAACTATCAGGTCCCGGTGGAAGTGAACGCCGACCGGCGCACGTCGCTTGCCATCCGCTGGCTGTTGACTTATGCGCGCGGGCGGGCGGAACGCGGCATGGTCGACAAGTTGAGCAACGAGCTGCTGGACGCCGCCAACGGCAAAGGTGCAGCCATCAAGAAGAAAGAAGACGTACACCGCATGGCGGAAGCCAATAAGGCCTTCGCGCATTACCGGTGGTAGGAATTTGTAATTTGGGAATCGGGTAATTTCGTAATTTGAAAGCCCGAGAGATTTTGATCTTAAAAATTACCAAGTTACACGATTCCAAAATTACCAAATCGCAGTATCGGAGCCCAGAAAGAGTTAGAGAGTCGTGCCCAGAACCGTTCCATTAGATCGCTGCAGGAACATCGGCATCATGGCCCACATCGATGCCGGTAAGACCACTACGACGGAGCGCATCCTGTTCTATACGGGAAAGACGCACCGCATCGGAGAGGTCCACGAAGGCACTGCGACCATGGACTGGATGGAGCAGGAGCAGGAGCGCGGCATCACCATTACCTCCGCCGCCACCACCTGCACCTGGCGCGACATTCGCATCAACATTATCGACACCCCCGGCCACGTGGATTTCACCGCCGAGGTGGAGCGCTCGTTGCGCGTGCTCGACGGCGCGGTCGCCGTATTTGACGCCGTGCATGGGGTGCAGCCGCAGTCGGAAAAAGTTTGGCGCCAGGCCGATAAATACGGCGTTCCGAGAATTTGCTTCATCAACAAGATCGACAAGATGGGCGCCGATTTCGAGCATGCCATCGATACCATCCGCAAGCGCCTGAGCGCGAAGCCCGTTGCCATTCAGATTCCCATCGGCCAGGAAGACAAGTTCAAAGGCGTGATCGACTTGATCAACATGAAGGCGATCGTGTGGGTCGATGACACCATGGGCGCCGAGTACATCACCGAGGAAATTCCCGCCGACCTGAAAAAGAAAGCGGAGGCCTTTCACGCCCAGCTGGTCGAGAGCATCGCCGAAAACGATGACGAAATCCTGCACAAGTTTCTCGAGGGCGAAGAGATCAGCGCCGACGCGCTGCGCGTCTCGCTGCGCAAATCGACGATTGCGTTGAAGGTGTTTCCGGTGGTGGTGGGAACCGCATTCAAAAACAAGGGCATTCAGCCGTTATTGGATGCGGTCGTCGACTATCTGCCGTCGCCGCTCGACGTGCCCGAAACCCACGGCCTGAATCCCGACAACGGAGAGAAGATTTTCCGCAAAGCCGACGACAAAGAGCCCTTCTCGGCGCTGGCCTTCAAAATTATGGCCGACCCGTTTGTCGGCCAGTTGACGTTTATCCGCGTTTACTCCGGACAGCTCAAAACCGGAGATTCGGTCCTGAATACCGGCCGCAGCCGTACCGAGCGCATCGGGCGCCTGCTCAAAATGCACGCCAATAAGCGCGAAGAGATTAGCGAGATTCTCGCCGGCGACATCTGCGCCGCGGTCGGCCTCAAGGGCGTGAGCACGGGCGATACGATTTGCGACGAGAAGCATCCCATCGCGCTCGAATCGATCACTTTTGCGGTGCCGGTAATTTCGGTAGCGGTCGAACCCAAGACCAAAGCCGATCAGGAAAAAATGGGCATGGCGCTCGGCCGCCTGGCCCAGGAAGATCCTACGTTCAAAGTTCACACCGATCCCGACAGTGGCCAGACCATCATCAGTGGCATGGGCGAGTTGCACCTCGAAATCATCGTCGACCGTATGATGCGCGAGTATAAAGTCGAGGCCAACGTCGGCAAACCGCAGGTGGCGTATCGCGAGACCATCCGCAAGCACTCCGAAGCCGAGGGCAAATACATTCGCCAGACCGGCGGCAAGGGCCAGTACGGCCACGCTAAGATCAAGCTCGACCCGCAACCGCCGGGCCTGGGCTACGAGTTCGTGAACGACATCACGGGCGGCTCGGTGCCCAAAGAATTCATCAAGCCGATCGATCAGGGAATTCGCGAGGCGCTCGAAGGCGGCATTCTCGCGGGCTACCCCATGGTCGATGTGAAGGCCACGCTCTACGACGGCAGCTATCACGACGTCGACTCGAACGAAATGGCGTTCAAAATCGCGGGTTCGATGGCCTTCAAGGAAGCCGCGCGCAAGGCTTCGCCGGTGCTGCTTGAGCCGGTGATGGCAGTCGAGGTAGTTACGCCGGAAGACTACGCCGGAGTGATCATGGGCGACCTGAGTTCGCGCCGCGGGCGCATCGAAGGCATGGAGCACCGCGCCGGCTCGCAGGTGATCAAAGCCATCGTTCCGCTGGCCGAAATGTTTGGCTACGCGACCCACATGCGTTCGAGTACCCAGGGCCGCGCCGAGTACTCGATGCACTTCGCGCGCTACGAGGAGGCTCCGCGCTCGGTGGCGGAGGAAATCATCGCCAAGGTGCAAGGGACGACGAAATGAGCTTGGCGAAACAGGTTCGTATCGGGGCGCGGCTTTAGTCGCGCCCTTCAAGGTGAATGAAGAATCCGGGGCTTGAGCCCCTGAAGGAATAGAAATGGCGAAGGAAAAATTTGATCGTACCAAGCCGCACTGCAACGTGGGCACCATAGGCCACATCGACCATGGCAAGACCACGCTGACGGCGGCGATCACGAAAGTTTTGTCGAAGCACAATCC
>JBEKWC010000002.1:0-300339 GCA_049513475.1 Candidatus Sulfotelmatobacter sp.
ACACGGCGCTGGTCTTCTCCGTGTTGCGCGGCCGCACCAGCATCGCCGCCAGCGCATGCAATGCCTCCTTGAGCTTCTCGTAATCGTCCTCGCTCAACGGCGCTTGCCGCGCTCCGTCCAGCCAACGGTTGTGGTCGCCGCCGGATGTGTACTAACCGTACTTGTCGTGGGCGGCGATCATGGGCTGGTGAACATAAACAAACCAATCTGGCGCAAAATAAAAAGGGTCGGCACGAATCCTGCGGTGAGCCTCCACTGTGTTCACGCTACGATGCGGCAACGTGACTAACGATGGCGTCGGCATCGGCAACACCTACTTTTACGATGCCGAGAACCGCATCATCCAGGTGAACGGCACCATGGGCCACTGTTCCACCGCGACCGGGTTACGTTCATGATGCCCAGGGGCAGCGGGTGCGCGCCACAGTGAATGGGCAGACGCGCGATTTCGTCTACGACTTGAGCGGCAGAAACATCGTGTGTTTTCGGCAAGCATGCGTGACGACCGCTAACTCGCCCTGTTAGGTTGGTTGAGCCGCCCATGAGCGGCCGAGGGCGCCTGGTCCCACTCGATGGCTCTTACGGACATGACACGGACACAGCTACCACGCTGCGGACACAGCACGGACACAGCAAGGGCTGCGGACATGAGCTGAAAGGGATAAAATCAGAAAAACCGCGTAAATACTGGATATTGTCTGGCTGCCCCCCAGGGATTCGAACCCCGATATGCTGATCCAGAGTCAGCTGTCCTGCCGTTGAACGAGGGGGCAGTTGCTTTCGGTTGGAGCCGGTGCATCGGCCTCTCTGATTCTAAGTTGGAGAGCGAGGCGCGGTCAACACGTTCGGCTGCGTCGCTGCCTCGACTCATTAGAGGCAAATCGCATTCAAGATTACCTTTCCTGTTAGCCTCCGCGCTAAATCTCGCACCGCCCACGGTACAACCGTTCATACCCCATGCCGCTGGCTCCCGGAACTCGCTTGGGTCCGTACGAGATTGTTGCGCCTTTGGGCGTGGGAGGAATGGGCGAGGTTTACAAGGCGTGCGATATTCGCCTCGACCGAACCGTCGCCATCAAGATTCTTCCCAGTGAACTCTCCGGGGACGCCTCGCGCTGGCAGCGCTTTGAGCGCGAAGCCAAGGTGATCTCCAGCCTGAACCATCCTCACATCTGCACGCTGTACGACATCGGCCAGAAGGACAGCGTCGATTTTATCGTCATGGAATTTCTCGAAGGCGAGTCGCTAGCCGAGTTGCTGGACAAGGGGCCGCTGCCGGAGGCGCAGGTCCTGCAATATGGAACCCAGATCGCCAGTGCGCTCGACAAGGCCCATCGCAACGGGGTGACGCACCGCGACCTCAAGCCCGGCAACATCATGCTGACCGCATCCGGCGCCAAGCTGCTCGATTTTGGACTGGCAAAAGCCGAACCGGCCGCGGCCACGGGCGCGACGCTTACGGATATGACGCCGCAAGCCACGCCCATGACTCAGCATGGCGCCGTGATCGGAACCGTTCCTTACATGTCTCCCGAGCAGGTGGAAGGCAATGAAGTCGACGTGCGCAGCGACATCTTCTCTCTGGGCGCGGTGCTGTACGAAATGGTTACCGGGAAACGGGCCTTTCAGGGCAAGAACGAATTCAGCGTGGCCTCGGCTATTTTGCACACTCATCCCGAGCCAATTCGAACTCTGCGACCGCTCACCTCGCCGGCGCTGGAGCGCACTATCCAGGTTTGCCTGGCCAAGAATCCCGGCGAACGCTGGCAGTCGGCGGGCGACCTCTGGCAGGAGTTGCGCGCGATCTCGGAGGGCTCCTCCAAAGCCGGATCAGATCCGGCTTTCCGCTTCAAGTCAGGCTCCGAAGCGCGAACTCCGTCGCAGTCCGGCGTGCTCGCGCCCACACGACGGGCGAGCCGAACGACCATGCGCTGGATCGCTATTTTGGCCTTCGCGCTCATCGTCGTTGCCGCAGGCGCGCTCCTGCTCCTAACCGGCTCGCGGCGCGTGCCTCCGCCTCTTGCCTTCCGCCAGTTGAATTTCCGCCGCGAAGCCCTCTTCAACGCCGCGTTCGCCAGCAACAAAGACACCGTTGTCTATAGTGCAGCGGGCTCCGGCAACACACCTCAAATGTTCGTCGTGCGTCCCGATTATCCCGAGCCGCAAGCTCTTGGCCCACCCGATACGCACCTGCTCGCCGTTTCATCCAAGGGTGAACTGGCTGTCCTTCTGGATGCCCGGTACGTGTGGTTTCGACTCTTCACCGGCACGCTGGCGCGTATGCCCCTGAGCGGCGGCGCTCCGCGTCAGGTTCAGGAAGGCGTGCGCCAGGCGGATTGGTCGCCGGATGGTTCGCAACTCGCCATCATCCGCGAGGTCGCGGGCAAAGATCGGCTCGAGTATCCCATCGGCAACGTGCTGCGCGAGGTCAGCGGTTATATGAGTGACTTGCGCGTCTCGCCCAAAGGCGATCGCATCGCCTATTTTGAGCACCCGCGAAAATGGGATGACCGCGGGTCGGTAAACCTAGTCGATCTCAACCGAAAGAACACGGTGCTTTCCGATGGCTATTGGAGCGAGCGCGGGCTGGCGTGGTCGCCCAACGGAGACGAAGTTTTGTTTTCTGCGAGCCGCAGCGGTGGCAGCTTCACCGTTTACGCGGTCACGCCCTCCGGCAGCCTGCGCGTGGCGTACCAGCCGCCCGGTGGACTCACCATCGAAGACCTGGCTCGCGACGGACGCTGGCTCGCGACCCGCGTCGGCGATTCGCTATGCTGCGATGGTCCGAACTCCCGGCGACACGGCGGATCGCAATCTCTCCTGGCTTAACACCTCGCACGCGCGCGCCCTCTCGCCGGACGGCCAGACCCTTCTATTCACCGAGACCGGCCTTGGAGGGAACTACGACGTCTGCCTGCGCAAGACCGATGGCTCTCCTGTGGTGCGCCTCGGCGAGGGTTGGGCTGCAGATCTCTCCGCCGATGGAAAGTGGGCGCTCGCCATCATCCAATCGCATCCTCCTCAACTCGTGATTTATCCCACAGGGGCCGGGCAGACCCAGCAACTCAAGCGCGGAGCGATCGAAAATTATTCCTCAGCGCAGTGGTTTCCGGACGGCAAGAGCGTGCTCATTGGCGGCAACGAATCCGGCAGAGGACCTCGCTTCTATATTCAACATTTGGGCGCCGAGCAAGAGGCGCAACCAGTGACGCCGGAAGGCACTCGCGATGGCTGGCTCTCCTCCGATGGAAGACTCGTGCTGGGGCGCGGCCCAGAGAACAGATACTTTATCCATCCTAATCGTCGACGGGGATCCGCGGCCGCTGACAGCCCTCTCCGAAACCGACATCCTCTCGCAGTGGAGCGCCGATCAGCGCTCGGCGCTGGTCTATCGCCGCGCTCAAGTGCCCTGCCGACTGGAGCGCGTTGATCTCGCCAGCGGACGCCGCACGTTGTTCAAAGAGTTCGCCCCTGCCGATCGCACGGGGCTTCTTTCCATGAGGGAGAGTCATCGTCACCGACGACCTGCGCTCCTACGCCTACACCGCTTATTACCAGGTTTCAAGCCTGTTCGTTTCGCAGGCCGCGAAGTAGATCATGCTTTCGTCGCGGCGCTCCGCCGTTGGTTGCGCGATGGTATAGTGGTATGACCGTGGCGCTTTAGAAGCGCTGGTGACGGCAAAATCAACCGTGTCGCGAAAGCATCCTCGGGTCATCCCACTCATTAGAAAATTCCGCGACGGAAAGTTTCATCATGCCTATAGCAACCATTAATCCCGCCACCGGCGAAGTGGTTAAGACCTTCCAGCCACTCACGGAGGCCCAGATCGAACAAAAAATTCGGCTCGCAGTCACGGCCTTTCGCGCCGAAGGCAAGACCTCTTTCGCGGAGCGCGCCCGCCGCATGCTGCAGGCTGCCGAGATTCTCGAACGCGACAAAGATAAATTCGCGCACCTGATGACGCTCGAAATGGGCAAGCCCTACAAAGCCGCTGTGGCCGAAGCGGTGAAGTCAGCGTCGGGGTGCCGCTACTACGCCGAGAATGCGGAAAGATTTCTCACCGACGAGATCATCGAAACCGGGGCCAAGAAAAGTTTTGTCCGCTATCGACCCATTGGTCCCATCCTCGCGGTCATGCCTTGGAACTTCCCTTTTTGGCAGGTGTTTCGCTTCGCCGCTCCCGCGCTCATGGCAGGCAATGTCGGGTTGTTAAAGCATGCCTCGAACGTCCCCCAGTGCGCGCTGGCGATTGAAGAGATTTTTCTCGAAGCTGGATTTCCCGCCGGCGCATTTCAGACCCTACTCATCGGCTCGCCGCAAGTCGATGCCATTCTGAACGACTCGCGGGTGGTTGCGGCCACACTCACGGGAAGCGAGCAGGCGGGCATTCAGGTTGGAATCGCCGCCGCCAAGCGCATTAAGAAAGTGGTGCTCGAACTCGGAGGCAGCGATCCATTTATCGTAATGCCCAGCGCCGACCTTGACGCGGCGGTCTCGACTGCAGTCGAGGCTCGCGTCATTAATAACGGTCAATCCTGCATCGCCGCCAAGCGCTTCATCGTCGCCGATTCCATCGCCTCCGAATTCGAGCGCAAGTTTGTGGAACGCATGAAGAATCTTCGCATCGGCGATCCCTTCGACGAGAAAACCGAGTTGGGTCCGTTGGCGACAGCCGATGCCGTTACTTCGCTCGATGCCGACGTACAAAAGACGGTGCAAGCCGGAGCCAAGTTACTAACCGGCGGTCATCCTCTGAAGCGGCCGGGTAATTACTATGCCCCGACCGTCTTAACTGACATTCCGAAAGAATCCCCCGCCTACCGCGAAGAATTCTTTGGACCGGTCGCTTCCTTGTTCCGCGTGAGAAATATCGACGAGGCCATCCGTCTCGCCAACGACAGCCGCTTCGGCCTCGGCGCCAGTGCCTGGACCAAAGACGAGGGAGAACGCGAGCGCTTCATCAACGAACTGGAATCCGGCATGGTCTTCATTAACAAGATGGTTGCCTCCGACCCGCGCATCCCCTTCGGCGGCGTCAAACAATCCGGCCATGGCCGCGAACTAGCCGCCAACGGCATCCGCGAGTTCATGAATATCAAGACGGTTTCGATCGCCTAAGCACTCATCTGTCAACTGCCCTTCCCGGCCAAGCGGCACGAATTGCTGGAAGAACTGCTGGAGGAGGGGATAGCTCACTGCCTTAGCGTCAGCCCGCTCAACACTGCCTGCTGCTTGGCAATCAGCGCCTGCACGCCCGACCGGGCAAACGCCATCATCTTAGCGAACTGCGCTTCATCGAACGCCTGCCGCTCGGCTGTCGCCTGCACTTCCACCATCTTATGACCCGCTGTCATTACGAAATTCATGTCCACATCGGCGCGCGAATCTTCTTCGTAGCAGAGGTCGAGCAGCACTTCTCCGTCGACAAGCCCCGCGCTCACCGCGGCCACAAAATCTCTCAGCGGAACCGAAGTCAAAGTCCCGGCCTGCACCAATTTTTCCAGCGCCAGCCCCAGCGCCACGAACGCACCGGTGATCGACGCCGTGCGAGTTCCGCCATCGGCCTGAATCACATCGCAATCGATCCAAATCGTGCGCTCGCCCAACCGCGACAGATCCGTAACCGCCCGTAAAGAACGCCCGATCAGCCGCTGGATTTCATGCGTACGCCCGCTCGGCCTCCCCTTCGCTACTTCGCGAGCCGTGCGAGTCAAGGTGGCTCGCGGAATCATCGCATACTCGCTCGAGATCCATCCTTTGCCCGAGTTTCGCATAAATGCCGGCACGCTCTCTTCGATCGACGCGGTGCAAATAACCCGCGTGTTCCCTACTTCGATCAGCACTGAGCCTTCCGCAGTAGTAATGAAATCAGGAGTAATCAAAACCGGCCGTAGTTGGTCGGGAGCACGATTGTCGGAGCGATAGAACATAAGCGAGGATTGTAAACGAAGCCGCTTCCCGCGTGGTTTTGGCAATATCTTTGGCAAATCGTGGCTTGTGACTCCCATCACAGCTCTTGAAGCGCCTTTACAAAACTTACGATAGCTTTTCGATTCTCCACTATTCTCTAGACAACGTTTTCCCCACGCTTGGGTCCAATCCTGCAGACAGCAGATTTCAAGCTCTCCCGCCCGGAACGGAAGGCTTCGGCCTTCAGGAGGTGTCACCGATGTCTCCGAATGTTCTTCGTGTTTCCTGTTTTTCAGCTCCCTTCAACAAAACTTTCAACCCAATACTAACCTTGACCATCGTGCTTTCCCTCGCGCTCGCATCGCTCGCGCAAGCGCAGAGCCAGTCGCAGTCAAACCCGCAGCCCGGAATGGTAGGCGCGCCCGCTCCCCGGGCTCCACCATCACAGTTCCCGCCGGAACCAGCATCGCGGTGGTGCTTACGCATCCGATTCAGAGCCGGTACATCCGTCACGGAGATGACATCTACGCCCAAGTCATCTCCCCCGTCGCGGCGGACAATCAAGTCGTGATTCCTGCGGGAATCCTTATGCGAGGAACGGTCGACCGGCTCGGCCGCCATGGCGACCGCGGCGAGCTGTATCTGCAATCCATGTCGATTATGTACCCCGACGGATATGTAGCTCCCATCGCCGGTCCCATCACATTGGAGAGCGACGAAGGCTATGCCCTGAAAGATCCCGGCAAAGGCCGCGGAGCCGCGCTGATCGCCGGCCCGCTGGCCGGAACCGGCCTGGGAGCGTTGATCGGCCACTCCGTTGCCAGCTCCCAAGGCACTACCCTCACCAGCAGCATTCCGCAGGGTTGTACCCCAAGCTCGCCTGGTTGCCTTTCTTCAAGCATTACGGGCCCGCCCGACAAGGGCAAAGACACCGTGATCGGCGCCGCGGTTGGCGGAGGCGTTGGGTTAGTCGCGGGGCTTCTGCTGGTCGGGAGCTCTCACAACTTTTTTCTGGATGTAGGTTCGCCGCTTGAGATGGTCTTGCCGCAACCGCTCACTGTTGAGCGGGATCAAGTTGCCGCCGCCACTCGCGACGCCGAGAAACGCCCAGCCCGCGAGCAGCCGGTGGCGCAGCGCCCGCAACCGCCGCCGCCCGACACCAACAATGGCACATGCTGGACTCCCGGCAGGCCAGGCACTCCCGGCACCGACATCCCGGGCACACCGGGAACTCCGCCCACGCCGTATCCGTGCCCGTGAGAATATGGACCGAAGTCGGCAAGAAGGCACTCTTTGGACAGCTTGTGTGGGAGTAGCTCATGGGGGGACGGCCGCCTCGGCCGTCCCGCCGAGCGCAACGAGGCGCGTCCACGCTGCTCGCATGCTTTAATAGGATCATTCGTTCACTCACGCGGCCGACAGCCATGCCTACATTAATCCCGCAGCCCACACGCATCCAATCCGCCGGCACCAAACCCAAGCTCATCGACGAATACATCGGACGCGTCAATTCGAAAACCGAATCCGCCAGCGTGGCCCACATGCGCAGCCCCGCCGGATGGCTCGAGCCGGGTCAGACTCCCGCCTTCGACGAATTCACGATTGTCTTAAAGGGCATGCTTCGCGTGGAGCACACAAAGGGATCGATCGACGTTGACGCTGGACAAGCCATCATCGTCCACGCCGGCGAATGGATCCGTTACTCTACTCCCAACGAAGGCGGAGCGGAATACATTGCCGTGTGCCTGCCAGCGTTCTCCATGGAAACCGTGCATCGCGATGCGCGCTGACTTCGGATGGAGAATAAAGCTGCGCTCAATCAGCATCCAGAAGCTGAGCTACACTCGGAGGACAGCCGAGGGCGGCTGTCCCCACATAGTTTTTTGTTTAGGAAAAGCCAAACGCTAAGAACTTTACTCCCACTCAATCGTCCCCGGAGGCTTGGAAGTCACGTCGTACACCACGCGATTCACGCCTTTCACTTCGTTCACGATCCGGGTCGAGATGGTCTTCAGCACCTCGTGCGGCAGCGCCACCCAGTCGGCTGTCATGCCATCTTCCGAACTCACCGCGCGAATCGCGCAGGTGGAAGCGTATGTGCGCATGTCGCCCATTACGCCCACCGACATCACCGGCAGCAGCACCGCAAACGACTGCCAGACCTTGGTGTAGAGCCCCGCATTCTTGATCTCGCTGACCACAATCTCATCGCACTCGCGCAGCAGGGCAAGGCGCTCCGGCGTAATTTCCCCCAGCACTCGCACGGCGAGGCCTGGACCGGGGAAAGGCTGCCGCTGCAGGATTTCCTCCGGCATACCGAGATCGCGGCCGATCTTGCGCACTTCGTCTTTGAATAAATCCTTCAGCGGCTCGATCAGCTTGAGCTTCATCTTTTCCGGCAGCCCGCCCACGTTGTGATGCGACTTGATCACCTGCGACGGCCCCCGCACCGAGCGCGATTCGATCACGTCGGGATACAGAGTCCCCTGCACCAGCCACTTCACCTTGCCTTCTTCTTTCTCGATGCGTCGCGCTTCCTTTTCGAAGACCTTGATGAATCCGTTGCCGATGATTTTTCGTTTTTTCTCGGGATCGCTGACGCCTTTCAGCTGGCCCAGGAAACGCGCCGTAGCATCGACCGCGTCGAGGTGCAGGCCCAATTTGTCGTGCAAGGTCTTCTGGACCTTTTCAAACTCGTTCTTGCGCAGCACTCCGTTATTCACGAAGATGCAGGTCAGCCGCGACTTGCCACGCTTGTCGCGCAAGGCGCGATCCACCAGCACCGCTGCCACCGAAGAATCCACACCGCCGGAGAGCGCACAGATGGCTCGTCCCGTGCCCACTTGGCTTTTCACTTGTTCGATTGTCGAATCGATGAAGTGCTGCGGCGTCCAGTTGGCTTTTGCGCCGCAGATCTTGAATATAAAATTGCGCAGAATTTCCGTACCGTTGCGCGTGTGATGCACCTCGGGATGGAACTGCACCGCAAACCACTTCTTGGCGACGTTCTGAATGCCAGCGACGGCATGTGGAGTTTTCGCAATCAACTCAAATCCGGGAGGCAATACCAGAGCCTCATCCCCGTGCGACATCCAGACGGGCTGCCGTTTCGCCAGCCCGTGGAAGAGCACCGACTCGGCGACCACGTCGATTTCCGCGTGCCCGTACTCGCGCTTATCCGCCGGGCGCACTTGTCCGCCGAGCGTATGCACCATGAATTGCAGTCCGTAGCAGATGCCGAGCACGGGCAGCCCGAGTTCGAATAGGCGCGGATCGGCGGGCGGGGCGTCCTTGTCATACACCGACCAGGGCGCGCCCGAAAGCACGATGCCCATGGGAGCGCATCTCTTGATCTCGTCGAGCGAAGCGGTGCAGGGCAGCACGACGGAAAAAACGTTTTGTTCGCGGATACGGCGCGCGATGAGTTGGGAATACTGCGCGCCAAAGTCGAGGATGACGATGGATTGGGTGAGCCTGGATTCGGTTTCCACCGATGAGTTTCTCAAATCGCTGGACCGCTGTAAAGCATGTCGAAGAAAGGTTTTGTAGGAGGTCTCGCAGCTGGCAGCGGTCTCGCCAGACGGCGCTCCGATGCCCGGCAGGCGAGAACGTATCGAGCTAGGTTTCTACGGCCAGATTTGCGAGCCCGGGCAAGTCGCTGAGAATCGGTTCGTCGCGGTCGATCGTGGTTTGAATGGGGATGCGCGGCGCGGCCGGGTCGTCGGGAGGAAGTAAGATCGGAGAAAGTAAGACCGGCGCGGCGATCTGAGGCGCGGGCATTTCCGCGATGCAGACATAGCCAGCGAGGCGCGCCATGTAGAGCCAGTCGGCAAACGCAAAATAGATAAGCGTCATGAAAATCATCACCGCAACCACTGCTCGCCACGGCGCGATCTGAAGAAAAGTCAGCGGAATCGAAACTGCGGTCGTGGCCACGCTGAACGCGACAAAATGCGCCAGGCCGGTCCAGGTGCTCACAGCCAGCACTGCGCCCACGTGGTCGCGCGCAAAAGTCACTGCGGCGGAAATTGCGCCCAGGGCGTCTTGGTTGTCGCGAACTGCGAATATGGGGGCCAGCGACAGCAGCCAATTCAGCCCCCAGCCAGCTATCCCGATAAAACCCGCCAGCGGGACGAAAAGAAAAAAGACCAGCCCGGGCTTGGGATGTGCGTCCGAACTCGCAAAACCGGCAAGCAAGGCAGCGCCCAAAACCGCCAGAATCGTCGCCAGCCCCAGGGCAACGCGCAGGAAGTTGAGCGCCGCAAGCACGCGCAGAGGTCGCGGATTTGTCGTCCTCGGTGCGTCCGCGGGAATGTCTTCCGCAAACTTGCTGCGAAAATGTTCGACCAGTCCGCGGAGGATGGCACTGCGGCCGAGCGAAGCCGCAATAATCCACAGAAACGACAGCGCCAGCGCGCCGAGCAAGGCCGCGACCACAGCGCGGCTTAAGCTACCGTGAAAGATGTGGGCAATGGCTCGCCCGATCAGCGCCGGCTGGCGGGTGGAGAGCAGAGTCGCGTCGGCGTGGGTAACGGGCAGACTATCGAGATATTCGAAAAACGAATACAGCGTTAGGGCGGAGGCTGTGGCGCCAATCGTCCAACGCCAAGCGATTTCAGCGAAAGTTAGCGAGGGTACGCGGAAGGTCGCACGGAAGCCTTCGAGGGTGGGCGAGACTCGGGACATGTGTACTCAGCATATCAGCGCACGGCCAGCCCGTGCTGCTTCGTGGTCGGCGGAATGATACCGTTCATGCGCAGGTATTCCACCACCTGCCCATAGGGTCGGCGACGTGCCAGAGAGCGGCTCCAGCAATTCCCGGTCGTGTGTTGGGTCGCGCATAAGGGCCGTCGACGCGAGTCAGCGCGTTCCGGGCGTTGATGGTGCTCAAAATGTGGTTGCCGTAGTCGAAGCAGTGGCGCAGGTACTTTATCGACTCCGCCTTGGTCTTCGCCTTCGCGGAGCCGCCCTTTCGCAGTGCTCGGGAGGTGTTTTGCCCTCGATTTCATTGAAGAATCCGTAATTGGCGCAGGCAACGTGCTTTACTTGCCCGGCAAAAGGACGGACTCCTTCGAAATTGCCGCTGCTCGGTGCGAACGAATCTTTGTCTTCTGGCATGGCCTCAGCCACTGCCAGGAATTGGCCCTCGCTCCAGGTGAGCGCGCCACCGACACTGTCAGCGATGTTCCTAGGAAATTCGTCTTGCCCGGCGAAAGTGGGAACGGGAGCGATAGCCACGCCGAGAAAGATAAAGATAATGAGCGGAGTGAGCCATTCTTGCCTCCAAATCGTATCCGGGGTTCAGCGCCCACATCACCGCACGACAAAGTTGAGCAGCTTGCCGGGGACGAAGATCTTCTTCACGATCGGCTTGCCGGCAATCGCGGATTTTACTTTCTCGTCGGCAAGCGCCCGTTCCACTACAAACTCGTCAGACGCGTCCGCGGACACAACGATGAGGCTACGGAGCTTGCCGTTGATCTGCACCGGGATTTCGACCTCTTCTTCTTTGGCGAGCATGGCGTCGTACTTCGGCCACGGCGCTCTGAGCAGGCTTCCCTTCTCGCCGAGCATCTCCCAGAGTTCGTGAGCAAGATACGGCGCGAACGGAGCCAGCAACAAAACCAGGCTGCGCTGCGCTTCCGCCAGCAAGGAGGGTGAAAGTCCATCTGCTTCCTGCCGGTAGAGTACGTTCACCAACTCCATGACGGCGGAGATGCAGGTGTTGAAATGCCAGCGGCCCTGCATTTCGTCGGTCACGCGCTTGACGGTCTGGTGGAGCTTGCGTTGAATCTTGCGATCTCCCGGAGAGAGAGTGGTTTCACGCGAGGTCTCTGCAGCGGCTGTGGAGTTCCTTAACACGAAGCGATAGACTCGGCCCAAAAATCTCTGGATGCCTTCGATGCCGGAATCCTGCCAGTCCATGTCGCGCTCGGGCGGAACGGCGAAAAGACAGTAAAGACGCGCGGCATCGGCGCCGTAGCGGGCGACCATCTCGTCGGGGCTCACGACATTGCCGAGGCTCTTCGACATCTTCGCGCCGTCTTTGATCACCATGCCTTGCGAGAATTGATGATCCACCGGCTCGTCGTTGGTGACGAGTCCCATATCGCGCATGAACTTGGTCCAGAAGCGCGAGTAAATCAAGTGCAGGATGGCGTGCTCCACGCCGCCGATGTATTGATCGATGGGAAACCAGTACTGCGCGATATTCGTATCGAAAGGCGCGCGGTCATTGTGCGCGTCAGTGTAGCGATAGAAGTACCAGGACGAATCGACGAACGTGTCCATGGTATCGGTTTCGCGCCGCGCCGGGCCGCCGCACTCGGGGCACGTCGTATGGACGAAATCGGGCAATTTGCTCAGCGGAGATCCGCCGGCGAGCGTGATCTCGACGTTCTCCGGCAAAATCACAGGCAAGTCTTTTTCCGGCACGGCAACGATCCCGTCTTTCGCGCAATAGAGCATGGGAATCGGAGTGCCCCAATAGCGCTGGCGAGAGATGCCCCAGTCTTTCAAGCGATAGGTAATGGTGGCCTTGCCGAAGCCGTTCTGCTCCGCGAACGCGGACATCTTCTGGATGGCGTCGGCGCACTCCATGCCGCTGTAGGGCCCGGAGTTGATGAGCATACCCTCGTGCCCGACAAAGGGAAGCGGCGGCTCGGTGACGGTTTCTTCCGGATCGTTCGCAATGGGAAGAATGACGAGCCGGATTTCGAGTTTGTATTTCTTGGCGAATTCGTAGTCGCGCTCATCGTGCGCGGGCACGCTCATGATGGCGCCGGTGCCGTAATCCATGAGAATGTAGTTCGCCACCCAGATGGGAATCTTTTCGCCGTTGAAGGGATTGATGGCGTACCGGCCAGTGGCGACGCCATGCTTTTCAATTTCGCCGATGTCGCCGACTTCTTTGGCTTTGCGCTGCTCGGCGATGAGTTGATCGACCTTGGCGCGCAATTCGGGATTCGCCGCGGCGAGATCGGCGACGATGGGATGCTCGGGCGCTAGAATTACCGAGGTCGCCCCGTAAATCGTATCGACGCGGGTGGTAAAGACAGGGATATCCGCGCCCGCCGGACCGAAGCCCGTGTGCGGCTGGGTGTAATCGAGCTTGAAATCGACCAGCGTGCCCTCGCTGCGGCCGATCCAGTTGCGCTGCATGGTGCGGACTTTTTCCGGCCAGCCCACGAGTTTGTCGAGGTCGCGCAACAACTCCTCGGCATAATTCGTGATGCGCAAGAACCATTGTTCCAGCTCGCGCTGCTCGACCGGTGTATCTTCGTGCCGCCAGCAACAGCCGTCGACAACCTGTTCGTTAGCCAGCACGGTCGCACACTGCGGACACCAATTCACTTTGCTCTTCTTGCGATAGGCCAAGCCTTTCTCGAAAAGCTTGATAAAAAACCACTGGTTCCAGCGATAGTAATCGGGCAGGCATGTGGTAACTTCGCGCGACCAATCGTAAGCGAAGCCGAGGCGATTCATCTGCGCCTTCATCTTCGCGATGTTGCCGAGAGTCCACTGGCGCGGCGGTGTCTGATTTTGAATCGCGGCGTTTTCCGCGGGCAAGCCGAAGGAATCCCAGCCCATGGGATGAAGCACGTTATATCCATTCATCCACATGTAGCGCGCCAGCGCGTCGCCGATGGCGTAGTTGCGCACGTGTCCCATGTGCAGCACGCCTGAGGGATACGGCAACATTTCGAGCACGTAATACTTTTTCTTGGTGGTGTGCGTCTCGGCGGCGTAAAGCTCCGGGTCGCTCGCCCAGCGCTCCGACCACTTGGCCTCCACGCGCCGCGGATCGTAGCGGGCATCGTCGCGGTCATCATTATTATTATTATCATTATTGCGATCGAAGTCCGAGCGATCGGCGTCGCTGCGCCGGCCGGTTACGGCGATGGTTTCTTCCTGAATTTTGTCTTGCTGCGGCATAAGGAATCTGAGGACTCTGAGTAAAGCTTAGATTTTACAATGAGGCAAGAGAATCTTTGGGAGAATTAGTTCGCGGGCCCGGAGCGACGATGTCCCAGCCGCCGCTCCAGTTCGTCGAGCGTGATCGTGCGCTCGCCCCGTTCCAGCGCGGCGATACCGATCGAATCATCGTCACGATCCTCCAGGTATTGACGGATAGCCTCGCGACCATACTAACTCTTGCTGCCTCCAATCTCTTTGGCGAGGGACGTCAATCGGTCGTCGAGATCGGGGTCTAGACGGACTGGTAGCATTGGTGACAAGTCTAACCGCATACCTATGGCCGACGTTACGCCGCAGTCGCCGGCGGGGCGCCCGGTTATCCCCGTCCGATACGGTTCAGAATCTGCCACAGCCCCCAGAGCGCCGCCACCGGCCCTCCCCAGATATACAGCAGCGATTTCCAATGCAGCTTGGCGACAACCTCTTTCTGGCTGCTGGTCGAAATTACAAATGGCCCGTCATCCTTCATCACGATTACGGGAGGATGCAAGTCGAACTTCTCCGCGAAAGCCGTATCCGCTCCCGCCGGCAGCTTTCCGTTCAAATAAGGATAAGCCTCGCGGCGTATCAAATCGGCTTCCGCTCGTCCCACAAATCCCGGGCCGATGCGCGACAACTCGGTGCCCTCGGCAATCGGATCTTCTTTCGCCCAAGGATTTTCGCGCAGCCTGCCCAGTACGAAAATCGCGTCCCCGGGCTTGATGGCGTATTCCTGAGCGAACTCCGGGGTACCCTCCGAATACCGGCTGAAGGCGAAGGCGAGCTTGGTGTAATCGGACCTCGCACTCGTCGCCGGGAATTGCAACTCCGCGCCTTTGGGAAAAATCATTACCGCGCCGGTGCCATCGTCGAGAAAAAGCGGCGCACACACCTCGCGCATGGCCTTGCTAAGATCGCCCTGCGGATTCGATTCGATCACCAGCCGGTAGTAGAGGCAATCGTCATGGCTCAAAGCAGCGACCACCGTATATGGCCCGACTGCGCGGCCACTCAACTCTACCCGGCCCAACGCAGCCGCGCGGATGCTGGAGCGGGGCGTATCCATGATGAGCCGCTTGCGCTGCAGCATTTGAAAGCCGCGCCAGAAAGAATATGGCCCCAGTGTTACGCCAAGCGCGGCCCAAAACAAGGGCTGGCTCAGCAGCCAGATCAAGAGGCGAATCATGCGCCGCCAGAATACATCAGCGGCAGGCTCGGACAAACGCCTAGAGATCAGGCAACCAGTTTTTTCAATGCATCCACATTCCTGCGGTCGTCGCCAGGCTTTTCGATGGGAGTTTCGGCGATAAAAGCGGCGCCTGCCAGCCGCAGGTCGTTGAGCAGAATGCGGAACGGCTCTTTGCCGATGGTCCCCTTGCCGATCTGCTGATGGCGGTCGAGCTTCGAGCCGCGCGCCGCCTTAGCGTCGTTGCAGTGCCACACGCGAACATTATTCAGGCCGACCGTAGCATCGAGATGGAGCAGCGTCTGGTAGAGACCGTCGCGGCTCACGATGTCGTAGCCGGCCACGTGAGTGTGGCAGGTATCGATGCAGGCCCCGACCGGCACGATACCGCGCAGCCGCTCGATAACCTCAGCCACTTGCTCGAAACTGCCTCCCAAAGAAAACTCGGCGCCAGCGGTGTTTTCAATGAGAATCGCGAGTCCGGCTTTGGCGAGGTCGAGGCCCTGGCAGGCGGCGGCGATGGCGGCGGCAGTCTGCAGCAGTCCGGTTTCGCGATCGGCGCCGCGAAACGATCCCGGATGCAACACGAGATAGTCGGCGCACACAGCCAGCGCCCGCTCGACCTCGCCGCGGAAAGCCTCGATCGATTTCCTCAAAAACAACTCATTCGTGCTGGCGAGGTTCACCAGATAATTCGTATGAATGACCAGCGGCTTGAGATCGTACTTCGCGCGCAGGTTAAGCATCCGTTCGCATAGCGGATCACTCAGTTCGTAGGGCGCCCACTGACGCGGGCTGGAAGAGAAAATCTGCAGCGTGTTACAGCCCAGGCGGTAGGCCCGTTCGGCCGCGGTGTGAATTCCTCCGGCCGTCGAAGTGTGCAGGCCGATGCGGCGCGAAGTGACGCGCGGCGGGCGCTTGGGCGCGGGGCGGGCGAGGATATCCGGTTCGCGGGCAAAGGAGCGCGGCATTCGAACAGTATAACTACCCGAGTCTTTCGGGGATCCTGCGGCTCTCGGCAGGACGGTCGAAGGGCTCGTCGCCACACATTCCTCACTCCTCAAGCACAGCACCTCCGAAGAGCGGCTGGCCGCCCAGGGAGGTGTAGAAACCATAGGCCGCTATCGCGGCCATGAAAAGGATTGCCGCAAGACTCTCAGCCGATTAAGTTTCGCCGCGCAGCGGCAGGAATCGCGCTGTCGAGGGGTAGCGCCGGGATGCTGCGCGTTTCAGTTGTTTCCTTCTTTCCAGTGCGCTACGATCGTTGTGCTCTCGCGCGTCTTCCGCCTCGCAGGTCTTCCCGATCCGCAAAATGACCCTGTGCTGCATGGTGTGTGCAACCCAAAGCGCTGGCACGTAAGGCCATACAATATATGGTGTTATTTGCTTGACCCGGGCACCGTTTCACCGTTACAGTTGCTTAAATTTGTGCCCGCCTTATCCAGCCTGGGACGGCGCTGAACCGAACGCAGCATTTTGACGAAGAAGAGGTATCCCTGTGGTAAACAGGCTCGCATGCTGGATAATTGGCCGCGGACGACTGACTTCAGGCCACTGCTTCTCACTTCTTCACCAAGGAGTTTACGTTGCTTAAACTGAAGCGGCTTCAAATCTTGGGGTTTAAATCGTTTTGCGACCGCACCGACCTGAAGTTTCACGGGGACGGAATCGCGGCCATCATCGGGCCGAACGGCTGCGGCAAGTCTAATATTGCCGACGCTATTTCGTGGGTGCTGGGCGAGCAGTCGGCGAAGACGCTGCGCGGCTCGCGCATGGAAGATGTGATCTTTGCCGGCACGCGCGATCGCAAGGCGACCGGCATGGCAGAAGTTTCTCTGACGCTGATCGATCCGGAACAGTATCCAGGCGGTGAGGTCAATGCGCCCACCGAGATCGACATTCAGGAAGAGCTTCCGGTTGGGGCAGACGCGTTGCGGCGTCCTGCCGACGATTGGGATGAAGCCGCGGTGCGGGCGCGGGCCGCAGAAGACACCGAGCGTGCGGTGGAAGAGGCGCAGCCCGGCAAGACTGAAGAAGTTGAGATCGCCCGCTCGCAAGTAAATACGCTGGCCATCGCCTTCCCGGAGGACGAACCGGTGTTTGCCTTGCCGGTGCACGCCGTGGGCCCGACTGCTTCTTCGGCGGCGGTGAGCGGCGCGCCGCAAGTGGTGCTGAAAATTCGCCGGCGCAAATTTAATCAGCAGCAATTTCGTGCTGGGGAAATTGTGGTCACGCGGCGGCTGTTTCGCTCCGGCGACAGCGAATATTTGCTCAATGGCAAACTTTGCCGGCTGCGCGATATTCAGGAACTTTTCATGGGCACCGGGCTTGGCCCGGAAACTTATGCGCTGATCGAACAGGGACGCATCGGGCAGATTCTGAGCAGCCGTCCCACGGATCGACGGGCGATTCTTGAAGAGGCGGCGGGGATCACGAAGTTCAAGACCAAGAAACGCCTCGCCGAAGCGCGCCTGGAAGATGCCAAGCTCAACCTGGCGCGCGTGAACGACATCTTCGAAGAAGTCACGCGGCAGATGAATTCTTTGAAGCGGCAGGCCGCTAAGGCGGAGCGCTATGCCAAGCTGCGCGACGAGATGCGATCCCAATTGCGGATCGTGCTGGCCAGCAAGTTTGCCGCGATCGAACTCGAGAGCGCGGAGATCGATGCGCAGTTGAACGCGCTTGCCGAGGATATGCAGCACCGCACCGAAGCGGTGCAGCGACTGGAGTTGGAGCACGGCGAAGGGACTGAGCGCGGCTATGCCATTGAGACCGAGTTGCGCGACAATCGCGACCGGTTGAGCGCGCTGGCGAGGGAAATCGATCGCGCCCATGCGCGGCGGCAACATAACGACGAGCGCTGCGCCGAGCTGGTGGTGCGATCCGCATCGGCGGAGGCGGAGTTGGCGCAGGCGCGTCATCGACTGAGTGGGCTTGAGGCCGAGCGCGATTCGAACCGGCAGGTGCTCGAATCGGCGGCGGCCGATCTGGCGGGGGCGCAGCAGGAGCTGATGTTGTCGCAGCAAGAGGTTGCGGCCGCCGCAACGGCCTTGGCGGAGCTTGAACTGCAGCAGGAAGAATCTCGTGTCGCGATTTTCGACACGGTGTCGTCGGCTTCGCGGCTGCGCAATCAATTGGCGCAGGCGGAGGAGCGGCGGGCGGGCGCGGATCGCGAAGCCGCGCGTTTGCAGACGGAAATCGGCGGCGCGAATGTGCAGGTCGAGAGGTTCGGCGGACAGCGCGGGCAGCTTGCGCTGGAGTTTGAAACCGTCACCCAGCGCGTGGCTGGGATCACCGAAGAGATCGGCCAGTTGCGGCGGTTGATCGAGGGCAAGCGGCTGGATGAAACCAAAGCCAAGACTCATCTCGATTTGCTGCGGGCGGAATACGCCACGGCGCTCGGGAAGAAAGGTTCGCTTGAGGCCGTGATCGCCGAGCATGGTTACTCGACGGAGTCCGTCCGACGGCTGTTTCAGTCGGGAGTGATGCAGAGCGGACTGGCGCCGGTGGGAGTGCTGGCCGATTTTCTCGAGGTTGAGCCCCGCTTCGAGCGCGTGGTGGAAGACTTTTTGCGCGATGAACTGAATTACATTGTAGTCAAATCCTGGGACGCCGCCGACGAAGGACTGCGGCTGCTGCGCAGCGACGTGGATGGCCGCGCTACTTTTCTGGTTCATCCCGAAGATTCGCAGGCAAAGTTTTCTTTCATCCTCGACGAAGCGGCCCACTGCGCGCCGCCTACGGCTTCGATTGTGCCGCTGAAGAATACGATTCGCGTGCTGAACGGTTTTGGCAAGTCGTTGGAAGTGATTCTGCCCAAGCTGCGCGACGGCTACATAGTGCCTGGCTCCGATACCGCGCGTGGACTGGCGCTGGAAAATCCGGATGCTTTTTTCTTGTCGCAGTCGGGAGAATGTTTTCACAACGTGACCGTGACGGGCGGCAAACAGCGCGCCGAAGGACCGCTTTCGATGAAGCGCGAATTGCGCGAAGTTCTGCGGCAAATGGAAGACCTGGAGCGCGCGCTGCGCGATGAACAGACGCGGGTGCTCACGCTGGGACGCGAGATTAAAGATCTCAGCTCCTTGCTGGAACGTCTCGAAGGCGAAAAGCGCGAGGCGGAGCATCAGTCGATGACGTCCGGGCACATGCTGCGGCAGCTTGATTCCGAGATGTCGAGGGTGCGCGAGCGAATGAGCATCTCCCAAGCGGAGTTGGGGCGGCTGGCCGCGGACAGAGCCGAGCAAGAATCGATTATCAACGCGCGGCAGGGGGAGATCTCCGCGCTGGAAGAAACGCGCGCGCAACTGGAGCAGAAGATTGCGTCGGCACAGGAATCTCTGGGCTCCTTGCGGGTGCGGCGCGAAGCCGCGGCACAGAGCAGTTCGCAACGCGTGGCGCGGGTGGCGGCGCTGGAAGAGCGGCATCGCTCGGCGACGGCTGTCCTGGCGCGCATCGATTCTCTATTCAGCGAGATGAGCGATCGAGTGCAGGCCCTGGCTGCACAGATCGAGGCGGCGGCTGCCGAAAAACTGCAGCGCGAGGCGGAGAATCTTAATCTCGAACAGCAAGTCGCCGACTTCGAAGCCGAGCGTAACGTGGGGCAGGCGAGAGAGGGATTGCTGCAATTCGAAAAAGATCAACTGCGGGCGCGGCTCTCGGAGATCGACGAATGGTTACGCAGCGCTCGCCAATTGCTCGACCAGGCGCGCGACCGGCGCGGCGAATTGCAGGCGGCAGCCGCCAAGCTGCAAGCCGATAGCATGTACATGGCCGAAACTTGCTGGAACGAACTCGGAATCGTGCGCGCGGCTTTGTTATCGGATACCACGCTGGCGCGGCTTACCGGCGACGAACTTGCCGCTTGCGACCAGTCTTATCGAGAGATGCGCGCCAAGCTGGAAAGCATGGGTCCGGTGAACATGATGGCGCTGGAGGAATATCGCGAGACCGCCGAGCGCCACGGTTTCCTCGACGGCCAGCGCAAGGATTTAATCTCTTCGATCGAAAACACGACCGCGACCATCCGCGAGATCGACGAAGTTTCGCGGCAGAAATTTCAGGAAGCTTTCACCAAGATCAACGAGAACTTCCAGGCTACTTTCAAGAAGCTCTTCGGCGGCGGCCATGCCTTCATGAAGCTGACCGACGAAGAAAATTCCGCCGAGAGCGGCATCGATGTGGTGGCGTCGCCTCCGGGCAAGCGCCTGCAGAGCGTGTTGCTGCTCTCTGGCGGCGAGAAGGCGCTGACCGCTTTATCGTTGCTGGTCGGAATCTTCCAGTACACGCCCAGTCCTTTCTGCATCCTCGATGAAGTCGACGCGCCGCTCGACGAGGCCAACATCGGCCGTTTCACCGAACTCGTGCGCGAGATGAGCGTCAAGACGCAGTTTGTGCTGATCACGCACAGCAAGAAAACGATGAGCATCGCGCCCGTGCTTTACGGCGTGACCATGCAAGAGCCGGGAGTGTCGAAGCTGGTTTCGGTGAGATTCGGGGCGGCGTAGAGAGTGGGCGACCGAGAAACTGCCGAATCGGCACTTTATCCACTCCCATCCTCAGCTTTTCCACAATGCCACGGCGAAAGCCGTCCCCTCGGTTTCTTTACGCCCGGGGTTCACCGCTCTCAACATTCCCCCGTTCAATAAGATACGGGCTTCTCTCCGCGCCCCGAATCTCTGCCGTTGACAAAAAATTCTGAGGGGCTAAAATACGCCTCGCTCCTTACCTGTAAGATTTCAAACATGAACTCTGAACTTCTCGATCCCGTCGTATTGCAAACCGATTTCCCAGAACTCCAACTTCACGCCAGCGGCAAGGTGCGCGACGTTTACCAGCTCGACGCCGAGCGCCTTCTGTTCGTGGCCACCGACCGCATTTCGGCGTTCGACTACGTGCTGGCTACGGGCATCCCTCATAAGGGGAGCGTGCTCACCCAGACCTCTGTATTCTGGTTCGACTTTCTTTCCGACATGGTTCCCCACCACGTCATCACCGCCGATGTGAAGCAGTATCCTGCGGCTTTGCAGAAATATCAGGAACAATTGCGGGGACGCTCCATGGTGGTTGAGCGCGCGGAGATGTTTCCTGTGGAGTGCGTGGTGCGCGGCTATATATCCGGTTCGGCGTGGAAGGAATATCAGGCCAGCGGCAAAGTTTGCGGCATCGATCTGCCGGCGGGATTGCGCGAATCGGAGGCGTTCCCGCAGCCGATTTTCACTCCCGCGACCAAAGCCGTGAGCGGGCACGACGAAAATATTTCCTTCGCCAAGATGTGCGAGATCGTCGGCAGCGAGGCGGCCAGCCACTTGCGCGAAATTTCTTTGCGCATTTACGCAAAAGCTGCTGCCTATGCGCGCCAGCGCGGTATCATCATCGCCGACACCAAGTTTGAGTTTGGACGCACGCCCAAGGGCATCACGCTGGCCGACGAAGTGCTGACGCCGGATTCCTCGCGCTTCTGGCCGGCAGATAAGTACACACCGGGGCGGGCGCAGGAGTCCTACGACAAGCAGTATGTCCGCGATTACCTGGAGGAAATTCACTGGAACAAACAGCCGCCCGCGCCCGCTTTGCCGGCCGAAGTGGCCAACCGTACCAGCGAAAAGTATCTCGAGGTCTATTCGCAAATCACGGGGCATAAGCTGGATGTGTGAGGCGCGCCCAACGCCGGCGCGTGCGAACCCGGGCAGGAGCGCGGCATGACCGCGGTGGATTGGATTATTCTCGCCGTCATCCTGCTGAACGTTGTGTTGGCCGCTATGCATGGCTTCTTTGCCGAAGCTTTCGGCATGGCGGGATTGGTCGTCGGGTATATTGTGGCCGCCTGGCAGTACCCGCGCCTGGCGGCCTGGTTCATGTCGTTCTTGAAGTCGGAATTGCTGGCCCAGATTCTCGGATTTCTCATCATCTTTTTCGCCGTGTTGCTGGTCTTCGGGATTGCGGGAAGAGTTGCGCGCAAGCTGGTGAAAGAAGCTGGGCTAAGCGGGTTTGATCGTTTCCTGGGATCGTTGTTGGGATCGGTAAAGGGCGGGCTGATCGTGACGGTGATCCTGATGGGATTGACGGCCTTCACCCCGACCTCGCAATTGCTGGAGAAATCGGAGTTGGCGCCTTATTTTTTGGTGGCGGGAAGGGCGGCCATCTGGGTTGCGCCGTCAACGTTTCGTGCCCGCTTCAACGAGGGGTTGGATTTTTTGCATCGAGCCCCCAAAGATTTGCCCGGCGCGGCTGCGGCCGCCCAGAAATAGGCGGCGGGGACATCGAACTGCGGCGGGTTGGGTAGCTTTACGGCGAGACATTTCGAGATCACGCGAAGAGCGGATAGAAAAAGAGAAAAGAGACACATCGTGAAAGATCAACTGGAAGCGCTTATTCTGCAGATGTACAAAAGCAATATCCTGTATTCCGAGGGCATGCGGGAGTTCAAAAAGCGATTTATCCTCACCGTGTTGCAGGAGAACAAAGGCAACCAGTGCCGCGCCGCGCGCGAACTGGGAATGCACCGCAACACCCTCAGCCGGACGCTCAACGAACTGAAGATTGATGTCCGCCAGTTGCGCGACGGAGTAAAGCGTCCGCCGCGCAGCGCACGGCTGGCTGGGATGGAGAAGAAGGCCATCCGGTAGAGGCGATCATTCTTACGTTCGGTCTGCGGCGCGAGTGAAACTCGCGCCCTCTCAAAGCCCACAACAAAGGCAGCCCTTGCGGGCTGCCTTTGTTGTGTATCGGTCAACTTCCGACTACTGCGGAGCCGTCTTGTGGTGGACCGGAGGCTTGGCCGGGGTCGCGGCCTTCAACAACTTCCCTTTCTCCATCACCATCATGAACGGGCTTGGAGTATAAGATGCCGGCTCGCCCTGAAAGTCCAGACTCGCGCCCTCTTTGGGGATCAGCTTCAGCGGGACCTTGTCTTCAAAGGTGAGCGTGATATCGGCCTTTTTCGCGTCGATATCATCGGAGCTGCCGGCCAAATCGAACTCGGTCGCCGTCGCTTTGATGACGGTGCCAGTCATTTGCACAGCCTTCCCCTTGATGGCATTCCAAACTACATCTTGATCGGCTTGGGAGCCCGTGGTAAAGACAAACTGCCACTCCGCGAAGTTCATGTCCTCCGGCTTTTTGGAGGTCACCATGGCGTGAACTTGTTCGGCAGGGCTGGGCGCGGGTTTGATGGTAAATCCCGCGGGCTGGGCGGGACTGGCTTTGGCTTGGGCGAGAACCTCGGTCCAGCCGTCGTCGCCCCCGTGGTACTTCATGTATTGGTTCTTGGCATACTTTTCGATCTGCTGCTGATACTGCGGGGTGGGCGCAACCACGGAAGCGCGGGCCGCAAACCAAATGGCGTTCACCGAATCCGGTGGAATCTTTGGGTCGGGCGGTGTGGGGCCGGCATAAGCCAGCGCCAGCGGATAAACCACGCTGAAATCGGTGGGGGTGGCGTCGGCCGCAACGCGCAGCTCTTTGCGCGAGTCGTCATAATCCTTGGCGGTAAGGTCGGCGATCCCCAGCGCAGCATTGAAGATCGCGCCCATCTCGCCTTTCATCTTCTCAAAATCGGCGTCCGAGGTGTTGTCCTGCTTGGTGAATTTGGGCAGGCAATCGAGTCCCTGCTGGCCGTACTTCTTGGCGTCGGCGAGCAACTGGGTGGCGTTGGCGGCTCCCCCCTGGGCCTGGAGGCGCTTGAAGTAAGCGAGCAGAGCCAATCCGCGCACGTTGCAAGAGTCGGCGGCAACCAGCTTGGCGGCGGTGTCGACGGTCTTTTGCTGGTTATTGGTCTGCTGGTAATCCTGCATTAAGGTCTGTAGCGCGGCGGTCTTCATCACGCTGTTGGGATACTGCGTAAGGAACGCCTCGAGGCCGCTGATCTGGGCCGCTGGATCCGGCGCCTTAATGGCCCCGACATACGCGTTGTACTCTGCCGGGTCCTTAATTACCGGGGCCTGCGAGGCGGCCGCCGGGGCTGCGGGTGCCGCTTGCCCCTGAGGCTGTGCGGTCCGCGCCACCGCCTCGGTTCCCGCCATGGCAACCCCGAGCACAACCGTCACCAGAATCTTATTCATCAGTATGGCTCCTTGAATCGTCGGAAATTTGCATGATCCGAAATTTGAACGATCCGAAATGAAGCGTCCGAGGCATCTTTACCATGGATCACCCGGATGTGCAATTTCGGGAAACGGAATTTTTCTTCACTCTCTGGCTGCGTCCCAGCTTGGAACCCGCTTATTCTACTCCGGAATTCTTCCAGGAAAGTTCGCCGCGCCTCCCGGACTCCGCCCGGGAACAATGGGGTAGACCCTTAGATGCAGAAGCGACTGACCCTTCATTCCCGGTTGCCGGATTATAAGTATCAGTTTCTCCGAAGGCAAGTAACTTCCCCAGCGTTGCCTCCTTTATTGCTAAGATGCGGGGGTGAAGTCAGCCGGATGGTCCCATTTTGGTCTATGTTCGCGCTGCTGTTCCTGATCGTGGACTGAGTCTCATGAACCCCCTTTCTCCATTCTCATCGAGCGATAAAACCCTTTTACTCACCGGTCAAGCGGCCGTGGTAACGGGCGCCGGAAAAGGCATCGGCGCCGCCATCGCTCGCGAATTGTCAAAACTGGGTGCCGGCACGGTGTTGTGCGGACGCACTCTCGCCCCACTCGAATCGACCGCGCGAAGCATTGCCGATGAGGGCGGAAAGTGCGAGATCGTTCCCTGCGATGTGACCAGCCTCGAGTCGGTCGCGGCGGCGGCCAAGCGCGTAGAAACGGCTTTCGGAAGGCTCGATATTCTGGTGAATAATGCCGGCGTTGGCGGCTTTGGCGGGCCGCTGCATCAATTGGCACCGGAGGCATGGGAGCGAGTTTTGAACACCAATTTGCGCGGCGTATTTTACACGACCCGCGCTTTTGCTCCGTTGATGATCCGGGCCCGCTCCGGGCACATCATTAATATTTCGTCGCTTGCGGGCAAGAACGCTCTGCCGAACGGCGCGGCCTATGCGGCCTCGAAATGGGGACTGAACGGTCTGAGTTATTCGCTGGCGGAAGAGCTGCGCGGGTTTAACATCCGCGTGGCCGTGATCTGCCCCGGCTCGGTGAATACGGAGCTCAGTCCGCACGTTGGCAAGGACCCGGCCAAGATGCTGCAACCGGAAGACGTGGCGCACGCGGTCGCCATGCTGGTAACCCAGGCTCCGCAATCGTTTGTGAGCGAGATCTTGCTGCGGCCCACGCAGAAACCGTAGCAACGACCTCGGACATCAGGCCTCCGACGTCGGCAAAACCGGCGCGCAACGATTCCTCCGGGAATCTTGCTCTTGGTTTCGAGTTCTGAGGTCCGGGGTCTGAGGTCTGGCGCGTCTCACTTTTTGAACAGGTTCTCGAAGGCTTGCCGCGCGTCGTTGGGGCGCAGGCTGGCGGGAGTGGACGTCTCTTTCTCGCGGGTAACACGAATTTCGTAGAAGGTGCAATGGTTGGGAGTGTCTTTCTTGGCCACGCGCTCCGCGACCGGCTGCATGCACTCGAAGCGGCTGCCGGGATCGAAATACATGCACTGCTTGCAGGAGTGTAGCGCGAAGCCGCACTTGGGACAGAGTCCCGTCGGCGGAATTGCCTGCAGAACCGTGCCGCATTGCGCGCAGCGCGAAACGGCGCGCGTTCCGGGCATGTGCACGGGCTTTGGCCCCATGCTGTAGTCGCGCCTGGCCAGCGGTGTGGGGCCTGGCTTCTCGCTGGGCCTTTCTCCCTCCGGTCGCGGTTTTGCTTCGCGGTCGCTATTTTGGCGATCGCGGTCCTGATATCCATGCTGACGATATTTGGCGGCCACAGAAACCCTCCCCAGGCGCGTTGGCGTATTGTCTCGCCAGCGGGACCTGAAAACAAGTGTGAACGTGACGCAGGTTCCCGTCGGTAACGCTCGCGGCAGCCCGAAGAGCGTTGGTGAGAACCAAGTTTTCGCGACTCGGTGAAACGGAGTCGTCGAAAATATCCCCCGGAGCGGCTGCTGACCATAGGCCAGCGCCTCGGCACCGGGAAAAGTCGGGAAAAGGAACCGAGTCCCGTAGGGACGGTCGAATTCTCACGCGCCCTCTGAAGCGCGGCGCCACCAATCGCAACCCTTCGCTACAATAAAAACATGATCCACGAAATTTTCCCCGTGGGGCCGCTGCAGTGCAACTGCTCGATCATCGGCGATGAGGCGACTCGCGAAGCCATGGTCATCGACCCCGGCGACGACATTGAGGACGTGCTGGCGCTGATCCGCAAGCACAAGCTGAAGGTGAAGCAGATCGTCATCACCCACGCTCACATCGATCATGTGGGAGGCGCGATGAAGCTGCGCGCCGCTACTGGCGCGCCGATCCTGCTGAACCAGAGCGATTATGCGCTGCTCAAAATGCTGGACGTCCAAGCCGCGTGGGTCGGAATGGCAGCGCCGGGCGCGGTCGAGATCGACCAGAGCGTGAGTACGGGCGACACGGTGAAAGCCGGTTCGCACTCGGCCAGCATTCTGCACACACCAGGACACACGGAAGGCAGCATCTGCCTCTACTTCCCTGCCGAAAAAACTTTGATCGCCGGCGATACGCTGTTTGCAGGTTCAATCGGCCGCACCGATCTGCCCGGAGGATCAATGCAGAAGATTATGCAGTCGCTCCAGGGCACGGTACTGGCGTTGCCCGATGAAACCGTGGTCGTGCCCGGCCACGGGCCGCTGACGACCATTGGCGAGGAGCGGGAGAATAATCCGTTTCTCAAGTCGCGGTAATTCCCTACTCGGAATATTCCGTCTCTTCCGAAACGTCGGTTGGATTTTCGAAGAAAATCCCTTAGTCATCGGGATCAGCCAGCTCCGTCACCCACAGCGAATTACCCACGAACGGCCGCTTGGCTTCCAATCCGCGGCCACGCGCTTCGCGGTAGAGGGCGAGCGTCCTGGCACTGGACGCAGATAGAGACGCCTTCGCCCAGCTTTCTGGTCGGAATTCCTTCGCGCAGAAACCTTTCAACATCAACTGGCACCTCCGAGCTGTACCCAGCACCCGCGGATGCGGCCAGCGACAATCGATTTGTGCTTCATCTCGAAACCGAGGCCGTCCACATAAAAGCGTAGCGCGGCTTCCATACTGGTTACGCCGAAAAACGGCACGGACGGTTCCACGTTGGCGGCGATTCTTGGTCGGGCGAAGGTCTCAGCATTCACGGCGGCCAACTCCCAGACCACTTGATTTTCGGTTAGTTTACTCCTGCTGAGTCAGCCCGCTCCAGAGTTTCTCCGGCGCGTCTTAGTCGCCGCCCACCATTTCTAGGGCGCGCCCCATTCCCTCCCGGAAATCTGCGCTAGGCGTGATTAAACTCAGCACCAGATAGCCGTCGCTGGGAAAGTCGTAGAAGTGGCCGGGATGCACCAACACCGACTTGCGGCGGAGAAGATCGACCGCCAATTCTTCGTCAGTCTGGGTTATCGGCACGCGCAGCACTGCGTACCATCCGCCTTCAACCTGCAAGCGCTGACAAGCCTTTTGTGCGCCCAGCTGGCGATCCAGTTCCCCTAAATTGCCCAAAACCCGATCCCGCAGTTGCTGCTGAATTGTTTTTCGTTCGGCGAGCAACACCGGCAGTGCCCATTGGATGGGCGCATTCATGGAGAGATAAGTGTCTGCGATTATTTCCAGGCGGGCCAGCGCGGCTTCAACCTCGACCGGGGGACCAGAGGTCGCAATCCATGCCACCTTCATCTGCGGCAGAGCCGAAATTTTGGAGGCCCCGCTGAGGGCGAAAGTAAGTGCACCCCGGTTGGCGGCGAAGCTTTTTTGCGGGGACAGCTCGTGAGCGTAGTCGAGAAAAACCTCGTCTGCGATCAACGCGAGTTGATGTTCCTCGCAAAAATCGTTGAGGATCTTCCGCTCGTGTGCGTGCACATACGAGCCGGTGGGATTGTTCGGATGCACCACCACCGCTGCGCGCGTGCGCTCGGTCACCGCGTTCTGCAACGAGGGGAAATCGATCTGCCAGCCGTGATCGTAGAGGAGCGGATAGGGGATGAGTTTGACATCCTGCAAATCGGCAAGAAATTCGAATAGAGGATAGCTCGGCTTCGGAACCAGCACTTCGTCCCCGGGATTACACAGCAGGCGCATCAGGAAAGAGTAGCCTTCGCTGGTGCTGGTGGTGAGAATGAGTTGTACGGGGTCGAACTCGATCCCGTGCTGAGTTTTATAGTAATCAGCAACCGCCTGGCGAGCGATCGTCAGGCCCTTCGGCTGGGGATCGTAATCCAAGGACCGCGAGGAGGCCAAAGCTTGCAGAATTTTTTGATCGTCGTATCGCAGGCCGGCCCGAGTGGGATTCGAGAGGGTGAGATCGAGCAGGCGTGCGCCAGTCGAGGTTACTTCTTCCAGCGCCTCAGTCAGGCGATTGCGCGTGAGCTGCCAGTTGGTGCGGTTGGAGAACATCCGGATGCGTTGTCTCGCGGTGGCGTTTATTTCTTGAATGCCTCGCTATTTACAACATAAGGCATCTTGGTAAGATCGCCGCCGTAATTGCCTTCGAGAACATCGATCAACCCTTGCACACAGCGGCCGGCCATGCCTTTTGCGGGGTCGGTGGAGAGGCGCGTGATGCGGGCCGCGCTGGCAAAGTGCGGATAAAGCCGGCAACGATCGGCGATCGCCGGATCGCGCAACGGAGAGTCGGCGGGCAAGGGTTCTGTTTCGTAAACATCGAGGGCCGCACCGGCGATCCAGTTCTCGCGCAACGCTTTCCCCAAGGCAAGTTCATCGATGACCGGACCGCGAGAATCGTTTACCAGGAATGCCGTCGGCTTCATCAAACGCAGGGTCTGCTCATTGAAAAGATGATACGTAGGAGTTGCGCTTTCCCCCGGGCGCAGCAGGGGCACATGCACGCTGACGAAATCGGCCCCGCGCAGGGCTTTTTCGAAGCTCACATACTTGATCCAATTTTTTTCTTTGGAAATACCGCGGGCGTGGCGCAGGTCCATGGTTTCCTGAATGGCGTTGATGTAATCGTGATTCTCATATGCCGGGTCATAGCAGAGCATGTTCATGTCAAAGCCGGCGCACTTCTTGATCATGGCGAGGCCGATGCGGCCGGTGCCGATGATGGCAATGGTTTTGCCGGTGACTTCGTCGCCCAGAAACGGCAGGTAGGGATGCCAGTATCCCCACTGATTTTCGCGAGTGAGGTGTTCGGCCGGCCACATTTTGCGCGCCAGCACTCCGAGCATGAAGAAGGCAAACTCGGCGGTGGCCTCGGTGAGAACGTCGGCGGTGTTAGTGAACGGAATCTTGAAGCGATTCGCGTCAGTGCGATTGATGTTGTCGAAGCCCACGGCGTATTGCGCCACGACTTTCAGCTTATTTTTTCCAGCCTCGAAGATCTCGGCGTCGATGGGATCGCGCAGCGTGGTAATCAAGCCATCGATGCCGGATTTTACTTTTTCGATAATCAGGCTTTTCGGCGGAGCTTGCGGCTGGGAATAAACCTCGACCTCGTAGCCGCGATCGCGCAGCAGGGTAAGGGCTTCTCCAATGTCGCAGGTGGCAAAGACGCGAAAGTTCTCACTCATGCTTTTCCTTGCGCGGTACGAATGATCAGCGGACACGGACGCCAGGATAGCTTATTCGAACTTCCAGCGCGTGCTCCTGCCGACGAAATATTTTTCCCACAAAGCAAACGCCACGCGTGGCCGCACGGCGAAGACCGGTTCCTTCATGGAAAGAACGTCCTCTTTCATGGCCTTCATATCGAACTTGTATTTGCGCTCATACGCGGGGAGAAACTTGCGTCGGGCGGCCACGTCGGCGATTTCCGCTACGCCCTCGACGATCACCGCTTCGTGGGCATGCTCGGTGCAGACTATGCAGTTGCCGTTGTGTGCCAGGTTTCGCCTCTTGCGCGACTTGCTGCCAGTGCTGAACAGGAAGCGGCCGTCCTGCCAAAGACCCCAGACCACCATGGTGTGCGGAGAAACCGTGCGGGTCGAGCCGTCGGTCTTTACGGTCGTGATCCAGTAGTTGTGCGACTTTTTCAGGCGCTGCTCCGCCCAACTCCACGGCAGCAGCCCTTTCTTGCCTTCAGGTAGGCCGTAACCGGGCGCGTGCAGGCGTGCGGCCTCCGGTGTGTCGTGTGACTTTTTCTTGACTGGCATAAACTTTCGCGACGGAACTTCTTCGAGCAATGGAGCGTACAGCAAAGTATGAAATTAACGCGAGCATTATTCTTGATCCGGCTGTTGTTTGCAAGCGGGGTTCGTTCCCTTTGCGCGGCCGCGACTCGTGTCGGCGTCTCGGGACGCTTGCGGCAATTTCTCGATCAATTCGCAGAACGACCTGGCCGGCGTCATGAGCATGGTAGCCGAGGGCGACGTGCTGGTGATGGGCTCGGACTTGCAGCAAATCTGCTCCAGCCGCGCGCATGTGGAGGAGTTGCTGCGCGACGACTTCAAGCTTTGGGATCGCTCTTCTGTCGGCAAGATCCGAATGGTTTCGACGCAGCGATCAGGAAAACTGATTACCGCCTTCTTCGATGCGCCATTCCCCTTCCGGCGAGGGAACAATGAGCAAACGGTGGTCGCGCGCTTTGCGACCGCGTGGAAGAGGATCTCGCAGGGACGCATGCTGGTGCAGAGGGCGAATTCGACCCCAACCGTGGAGCAGTCTGCACAGGAGTTGCTGGGAAGAATTAGAGCGGCGGCGGGAAACAGGTTCCTCGCGGGCTTGCGCCAGCTCGGAATCGCAAGAGCTTCGCTTCGCGCTAGCGCCGCTCCACCTTCCTCTATTCCGGTCTGCTTCTCGTCTACTCCGACTTCCAAGCTACGGTGAAGCTGGTTCCGTCGCTTGACAGCGACGACGGCACGGCTTCGTCCGCACCCGTGCTGCCGTTCACCATGATGGCCTCTTGGATATTGCTGCCGAACGAGCCGATCGGACCGTTCACCGAAGAATCCATGGCATAGTTCGTACTGCTGATTCCGGTGTAGTCTTCGCCAAAATCGACGGTGCCGAAATCGGCCAGCGGCAGGATGCCTCCGCTGCGGGTGCAGCACGGCGCTTCTGCGATCCATTCGGCAGAGGAGCGCGCCGCGCCGGAGACCTTGCCGTTCTTGCTGAAGGATTTCCCCGTGGTCTCATTTGTAATGGTAACGGTGAACGTGGAGCCGCTGTAGCTGACTTCGGCGAACATCTTATTGCCGGGCGAGACCGGGACGCTACCGATCAGTACCGATCCCGCGGGATAGAACTCATACCAGGCGTAGTATGAGGGAGTCCTGCCATCGCAATCGGAGTCCGTTCCGGTCTGCTCGACCGTGCTCGAAGTCCATCCGTCGAGCCCCACCCAGAATGACGAGTAGGTGTTCGGCGTGGTGCTGCAGTTGACGGAGGGAACGGTCCACGATGCCTTGGCCTGCGTAAAGGAAGAGCCAGTGACGGCATAACCACTCCAGTTGGTGCTATCGGAGACGGTAACGTTATCGACGACTCGCTCGGAACTGAATCCGTAGGCCCTTCTCGGCGCGTGTTGACGAGGCGAGATTGCGGCTGGGTCAGGGGTTGCGGCGGGCCCGCTGGAAACCTGCGCCAAGGCTGGCGACATGGCGAGCACAAGGGAAATTGCGAAGCGTTTCGAAAACATAGAAGCTCCTGTGCGGGTCCGGGATTTTTTCTTGCTATCCCGGAGACCGCGCCAGTTTATACGCCGGCGCGTTGACCCAAGAGCCGCCAGCTTTTTATTTACGGAAACCGAACAAGCGTAGTTTTTCCGACGCGGAATCGACCCTCGATTCTTGCGCCACGCTTGACCGATGGAAGGATTTGCTGCGCCTGACCGGGACTTCTGGCGGCAGACAAAAGAGCGGCACATTGCGTGCCGCCCTTTCGATCGCCTGCCTGTTTTGCGCTTCTCTCTACTCGGATTTCCAGGCCACGGTAAAGCTGGTGCCGTCCGTGCTTAGATTCGACGGGACGGCTTCGTCCTTGCCGCTGCTTTGATTGATCATGGTGATCGACTCCGCATCCGTGCCGAAAGCGCTGATGGCGCCTGAGGCCGTGGAATCGGTGGCGTCATTGGAGCCTTTCACTTTGGTATAGTCGTCGCCAAAATCGGCAGTGCCAAAATCGGCGAGAGGCAGGATGCCGCTGGAGTTTGCCGGGGCTTCGGCAATCCATTCAGCCGAGGAGCGCGCCGCTCCGCTGACCGTCCCTTTCGTAGTGAATGACTTCTTGGTAGTCACGTCCGTGATCTTCAATACGAACTCTGAGCCGCTGTACTCCACTTCAGCCGAGATCACATCGCCCGGTGACACGGTGATGGTGGAAATGGTCTGGATGTCGTTGGTTGGATAGAACTCCCACCAGGCGTAATAGGAGACTTTGGTTCCAGCGCAAACCGCCAGGGTTCCGGTCTGCTCCACGGTGGTGGAGGAGTAGCCGTCGATGCCCACCCAAAAGGCAGCGTAGCTATTGGGGCTCTTCTTGCAGTTGATCTTGGGTTCTTTCCAGGAGCCGGTAGCCTTGGTGAAGGCGGCGCCGGTTACGGCGTAGCCGCTCCAGTTGTAGGACTCGACTCCCCCACTGGGACGCTCCCCGGCATATCTCATGGGCCCGAAGTGGCGTGGAACGATGGAAAAAATCTCCTGAGGATCTGAGGATAGGGTTGGGGCGGCCGGGGCTTGCGCCAAGCCAGGTACAACGAGGGCCAGCGCTAAGAAACTTCCTAGGGTCTTGGAAAGCAATGGAGGCACTCCTAATTTCTTGATCGGGATATTCCGTCAAAGTCCCGGAATCGGCCAATTCTGATGCTCGGGCGGGGCGATGTCAAGATGCAAGAACTTGCGCAACTTGCGCTCAGGTTCCATCTCGCAAGTCAGCGATCGGACAATTGAATCGGGTTACCGTCAGGATCCTTGCCGTCGCACAGACAAAATACTTCCCCCTGGCGGACCTTGCCGAATTTTGCGCCGCGCGCCGCCAGAGTTCCGCGCGTGGCTGCGACGTCGGCGGCGCGAAGCACGATCTTCGGGCCTTTGCTGCCGGGCGATGCCGGGCCGGAATGCAGAGCGATGTTCACCCCACCCGCGGCAAACTCCCGCCATCCTTTTTCACTGCTGACCAGTTTTAGGCCGAGCACTTCCCCGTAGTATTTGCTCATGGCGTCCATCCGGCCAGTAAATAGGATTACGCGCGCCATTTCCATCGAGACTGACCTTCTTTCGTTTTTCTTGCTCCTTCGACTCGCGCTTTACAGCCTATCCTCAGGAGTTCGTGTCGTGGCTGCCGTAGCTTTGGCAGGTCGGTTTTCTTCACTCTTCAAACCCTTCTCGAACTGGTCTGAGGTCTAAGCTCCGAGGTCTGGCGTCCGAGTCGCGAGATTCTGCCTCGTCCACCGATCGATGCGCTCCAGAGCCTGCTGCAGATTTTCAAGCGAGTTGGCGATGCTGAAGCGGAGGTAGCCTTCGCCGAATTCTCCGAAGGAAGTTCCGGAGAGCGCAGCCACGCCTGCTTGCTCCAGGAGCGCATCGGCGAGCGGCTTCGACTTCCAGCCGGTCTTGGTAATGTTGGGGAAAACGTAGAACGCGCCTTTGGGCATGCGACAGGAAAAGCCCTTGATTTTATTCAGCCCGGCCACAAATACGTCGCGCCGGCTCTTGAACTCGGCGCACATGTGATCGACCGAACTCTGATCGCCGTGCAGCGCCTCAACGCCAGCCATCTGGGTAAAGCTGGCGGTGCAAGAATTGGAGTTGGTCATTAGGCGAGTGATGTGCGTGGCCAAATCCGGCCGCATCACGCCGTAACCCATACGCCAGCCGGTCATGGCATAGGTTTTCGAGAAGCCGTCGAGCAGGATGGTGCGCTCCTGCATGCCGGGCACCGAAAGGATGGAAAAATGTTCGCCCCCAAAAAGCAGGCGGCTGTAGATTTCGTCCGAGAGCACAAGAATGTTGCGGTCGCCGATGATCTTGGCCACGCGCTCGACCTCTTCGCGCTGCATCACGCCGCCGGTGGGATTGTGCGGCGAATTCAGGATGATGAGTTTGGTGTGGTCGGTGATCAAGGCGGCGAGTTCCTCCACGTCGAGGGAAAAATCTCGCTCTTCGCGCAGGTGGATAGGCACGGCACGCCCGCCAACATAGTTGATCATCGACTCATAAATCGGAAAGCCGGGGTTGGGATAGATCACCTCGTCGCCTTCGTCGATTAAGGCGAGAATGGTAAAGAAGATGATGGGCTTGCCGCCCGGAACCACGACCACTTCCTCCGGAGTGACTTTCACGCCGCGGGTGCAGCTCACATAGTCGGCAATGGCCTGGCGCAATTCGGGCAAGCCAGCGGAGGGGCCGTAGTGAGTCCAACCTTGATGCAGGGCGTCGACCGCGGCTGCAACCACGTTGGCGGGAGTGTCGAAATCAGGTTCGCCGATTTCCAGGTGGATGACGCTCTTGCCCTGGCGCTCCAAAGCGCGGGCTTTATTCAGAACCTCGAAGGCGGTTTCAGTGCCCAGTCGTGACATGCGGCGGGCGAGTTGCAATTCGTGTTGGGTGGTTTGGGGCATGGGAAGTCGGGCTCCTCGATAGGGCCGAAGCGCACATTATACGCCGGGGCAACGCGTCGCAGGGCGGACTCGAAGGCAAGCGCAGTGTCCAAATTTCCGCTCGACGACCGTAGCGCCGCCGTCCCGGCGGCGGGGAGCTTGCCCCGAGCAAAGCCGCAGGGACGGGCATCCCGCCCGCCGCGCCGAGGGCGAGGACGCCCTCGGGACAGTCGGCAAGGATGCCGGTGCTACCGATGGGGCCTCCCCAAATTAAGACATTACAAACGCCGGGCTTACAACCGCAGGCGCGCCATCAAGGCGTACGCCCTTCGGAACCAGGCGCGCTCGCGCCGGCGCTGATAGCCGGGCATTGTGGCGCGGTTGTCGAGAATTTTCTGCACCCACTTCCCCGCCTCCTCCACGCGCCCCTGCTTTTGTAAGAAAAGCGCGTAGTTGTAATAAATTTCGGAGCTGGTCGAGATCTGCGTGGCTTGCTCAAACAAATTCCCGGCTTTCTCCGCTTGCCCGGTCTCGGCGTAGGCGTGCGCCAGCAGTCCTAGGCCGCGATGGAAGTCATAAGTGGGATCGGAACCCACGGCGCGCTCCAAATCCGGCACCGCAGCGGCGTAATCACCCAACTCGACCTCCGCGACTCCCCGCCGATAAAACGGATCCACCGAATCGGAGCGCTGCGCAATCGAGCGGTCATAACATCCGCGAGCCCGCGCAAAATCCCGGTCGTCCAAATAGAGCAATCCTAACTCTTCGTAATTCCCCGCGGAAGGATTGTCCAAGATCGCCCTCTCCAACTCGCGAATCCGCCGCCGCCGCGGAAATACTTGAAAGGAGCCGCGCAGCAACTGCGCGTCCGGAATCACCTCCGCCACAATGTAAACCGCGGCCCCAATCCATCCCAGAAACAGAATGATAAAAATCCAGTAGGTATCGGGGCGGCGGCGAATAAAATGCACAACCGCGAACGCCTGCAGCAAGAAACCCCATCCATGAAGAAAGAAGAAAAGCGATCCCATGCGGATGTGAATATAGCACGCACGTGGCGGGCTTCGGCTAGCGGGCTTCGGCCGCGCGAACTGGCCGAGCACGCCTTTAAACTGCGGGCTTTCGGACGGCGTTGATGAGGCCATTTCCGCAGGCGTCAAACTTCCCCGCATCGCTTCCGAAGGCTTTGAGACTGGGAGATGCTCAGAAATCCTAGATCGAGTGCGATTGTGACCTGGGTTTCGATTTCGAATACCGAACCGCGCGAAATGGAAAGAAATTGGCTCAATGCGCGATCAGAGAAGCGGCCCTTGCCTTCCGCGATGTTGCTCGCCACCGATATTGCCGCTCTCCGCAACTGGCTGGTTGGCCCGAACATCTCTGCGCGCGGGAAGCTTTCGGTACTTTTATAAATCTCAAGCACAAGCAACCGAGCCTATTGCCAGGCTTCCAAGTCTCGCTACGTTCCGCTCCTATTTCTGCTGAGTAGGCGGGAAGGAGCGCGATGGTTGTGACAGTTGTCACAGGAAGGTGCGGAAAACCTATTGGGGATGCCGGCTTCCGGTGGCGGACTGTGGGCTTCGGGCTTCGGGCTTCATTCGATGCGTTGCAATTTCTAGAACCGGGGTCGTTGCAGGATCGCGCCGATTCGACAGAATAATTGGGCTGAAGCCCGACAGCCGAAGCCCAAAGCCGGTTCCTCGAAGCCCGGCCCTCTGTGTAAGAATGAAGAGGTGACCGAGGCTACCGATTGTTTGCCGACGCCCGAAGCCCAAAGCCCGAAGCCCGATCTTTCTACCATCCAGCTGATAGCCACGGACATCGACGGCACTCTTCTCAATCCCGAGTACAAGATTTCCGCCAAAGATCTCGAAGCCTTGCGCCGCGCCCACGCGACCGGCATCGAAATTGTTCTCGTGACGGGCAGGCGTCACGCCTTCGCTTTGCCTATTGCGCAGCAGCTTGGCTTCGATCTCTGGCTCATCAGCTCGAATGGCGCGGTCACGCGTTCGTTCCAGGGCGAAACTTTTCATCGAGATCTGATGCCGCTTGAAACCTGCCGCGATCTTTGTGCGGACATGCAAGATTTTCGCGGCCACACCGTTCTTACTTTCGATAAAGATTCGAAAGGGGCGATTGTGGTCGAGCACCTCGACGAGATTGGACCGAGCATTCGCCGCTGGCTGGAAAAAAATATGCAATACATCGAGTTTGTCGTACCCATCGAGAATTCGCTGACGACCGACCCGGTGCAAGCCATGTTCTGCGGCACCATGGCACGCATGGGCGAAGTTCTGCGGGCGCTCGCAGCCAGCGGCCAGGGCCACCGCATCACCGTGCTGCGCACCGAATATCCGGAGCGCGACCTGTCGATGATCGACATCCTCAATGCTGGCTGCTCCAAGGGGCACGCCCTGGCCCGCTGGGCCGCCCATCGCGGCTTTCGGCGCGAACAGGTCATGGCCATCGGTGACAACCACAACGACATCGAGATGCTTGAGTTTGCCGGAACTCCGGTTATCATGGGGAATGCCTGCGAGGAGCTGCGCGCCCGTGGCTGGAAGGTAACCTTGGGTAACCACCAGTGCGGAGTGGCGGCAGCGGTGGAAGACGCGATGCGCAGCTAGGCATCGCTGCGAGAATTCTCCCGCGAAGATGGCTGCCCCGAAGGGGCGGAAGATGAAAGCCCGGCAAGGCAGTGCCGGGTGGCGCCAAGGGTCGGAGGCGAGTCCCGCAGGGACGGCACGCACTGACTACGATGAAAACGATACCCAACTCGGCCTTCTTAGTTCTAACACTATTAGCCGCGTCAGCCCTCCCCTGCCTCGCCGCCGACTCAGCCGTCCTGCGCAACGGATTTTCCATTCGCCACCAGCGCCGGGAAATTATCGGAAGCATTACCCGTCTCTATACCAACGCCGACGATGCCAATTTCGTGGACATCCCGACCATCGAGATCGATCACTTCGAAGCGGCCCTGCCCGATTCACCGGCAGACCTCCACAACCCGCAAAGCGCGGCCTCCGCGCCCTCCGCAATTGACCTGAATCAGGTCGTAAGACAAGCCAGCGGCACCTATCGCCTCGACCCCGATCTAGTCACCAGCGTGATCCGGGCCGAGAGCGGCTTTAACACGCGTGCCCTCTCACCCAAAGGCGCGCAAGGGCTCATGCAACTGATGCCGCAAACCGCGTCCCAACTGGGCGTGCAGGATGCCTTCGACCCGCAAGCGAATGTTGAGGCCGGCACACGCTATCTGCGCGAATTGCTCGAGCGCTACAACTTCGATCTGATCAAGGCCCTGGCCGCCTACAACGCCGGGCCGCAGCGAGTGGAGCAGTACGGCGGCGTCCCTCCCTACGATGAAACCCGGGCCTACGTGGCGCGCATTGTGCGCGACTTCAACCGAAAGAAGATCGCGGCAGGAAAAGCCCAGAGCGCGAAGCCAAACAATCCAACCCGAAAGCAGCCGGCAGCGGCCAAACCCAAGGTTTCCCCCGTGGAAACTCAAAACCCTCTGCCACGCGAAACCCAGCAAGTCCTTAACTGAGAGCGGAGAACCGAGAACTGGGAGCTGGTGTTTGGCAGCTGGTTCTCACCGAGGGCGGATGGTATTCTGGCTCCTTCCATGCTGCAGAAGCGCATCGATGATCAGCCCAGCATCTCGCGCGAGATGGTGCGCGAAGCCCAGGCCATTCTGCATCGCCATCTCAAACGCGTCGGCCTCAAACAGACCGCCCAGCGCGACACCATTCTGCGCACCTTTCTCGAAACCCGCGACCACCTCTCCACCAACGAACTGCACCGCCTGGTGCACCAGCAGGACTCCGGCATCGGCTACACCACCGTTTACCGCACGCTGAAATTGCTGGCCGAGTGCGGACTGGCCAGCGAAGTCGCCTTTCACGACGGCATCGCCCGTTACGAGCACCAGTACAACCGCCGCAGCCATCACCACATGGTCTGTACCGAGTGTGGCAGCTCGGTGGAATTTTTCTCGCGCGAGGTCGACCTGCTGGAGCAGGAAATCGGCCGCCGCCATCACTACACCACCACTCGCCACACCTTTCAGATTTACGGAGTGTGCGAAGATTGCCGCAAACAGCCACGGAGTTGAGTCGCCTCAGAAATTCCCCGGGAGAAATGCCGTCAGCGGAACGGAAGGTTCCGCACAATGCCGAACAAAATAATTCCGGCGCACAGAGCGCGGATAAAAACCGGGCGCAAGAACGGCTGCCGCAAATGCCGGCCGCAGATTTCGAATCGAGCATAGGAAGCCGCTCCATATCCCAGAAACGGCAATAACAAAACCGTGAGCGGATTTAACCCCCACGCCGCTCGCACATTGCCGATCAGAAGCTGATGCATCGCCCGCAGCGAGCCGCAGCCCGGACAAAGCCAGCCGGTCAGATACCGCACCGGGCAGGGCGGAAAGACCCCAGAGGTAGCCGGGTCGAAGCCCCGCAGCATCACCATAGCCGAGACGCCAATCGAGAGCATTCCCGCCAGCAGCCAATTTTTTCGAAGATGTTTTTGAAAATGCTTTCGAAGATCCTCTGTCCTCATCGCGCCTCCTGCGTCAGCGATTCATGTGGCTCATCACTCCGGCCGCCACCATCAGGCCGTAGATCAAAACTACCCCCAAGCCCAGGCCCGCCGAAATCCAGCACCACATCTTGGCATTCTTCGAGGCCTCTTGCGCTCCCGCAATATCCCCGGCCAGGAGCTTGCCATTGACCTGCGCGGCATAAACGATCGCCGGAATTCCGGCGGGCAGGCAACAAAGCACGGTTGCCAGGATCGCGAACACCAGGTAGTTGGGCACATAGGCTCCGGTCGCCGGCCCCGTGGGACGCGGCGGCAAGCCTCCGGCAGGCGGCATCGTCAAACTTCGGCCGCACTGCCGGCAGATCGTCGCGTCGTCTGGACTGCTGGCCCCGCATTGTGCGCAGAACATTCGTTGCCTCCGCTAAAACAAATTCCTCATCGGGACCACTGCAAATTCTTGCCATTCATCATGCAATGTTCTCGCGAACCCGTTGGATCCGCTTTGATCTCGGCGCTCTCGGCCGCGCAAAACGATCGTGTCCCCGTGCGGTAAGGGGTAAGGGGATACGCATTCACGCGGTACTTGTCGTTGGCTCCGCTGGCCGCGGATGCGCTGCAATCGAGCAACTCGAAGCCATAGCCGTTCTTTTGCCCGCTGGCCAATTTCTCGTCAATCATTTCGGCCCCGGCCAAATCGGACAGGCGGCAAGTAAAACCCGCGTCAGGGTGCGCCGCTGCAAATGTCACCTCAGCCGCCAACAAAGTCCGAACCGAAGCCAGCGCTGACGATTCATTGGCCGCCATGCGTGCCCGCAGCAAGTTCGGAATCGCAATTGCCGCCATGATCAAAATCACTGGGATTGCCGCCAGTCCTACATAGCCAAGCACCAGCCCGGCAATCGCCATGCCTTCGCCTTTCAGCCGACCCGCGCTTTTGCGAATGTCGGAAACCGCGAGATGGCCAAACACTACCGCCAGAACCGACGAGGGAAAAGCGAACAGAAACAGACCGAAGATCAAACTGGCAATCGCCTTCCCGCTGGTCTGAGCGGGAAAGATCGTGCCTTCGGCGGCAGGCGCTAAGGCCGCCGCTTGCTCCGGGTGCAGAGAAACGTCTTTTCCGCACACTCGGCAGAATCTCTCGCCCACTGCGACTTCGTTGCCGCAACCGGAACAGAACAAGCCGCGCAGACCTCCCGCCTAACGTTGCGAACGGAACAAATAAAAGCGTCGGTTACGACGTGACCATCACGAAATTTCACAGAACACTACGCTTTGGCTGGAAGCCTGTCAACGAAAAGTGCAGGTTGCTCCGCGCGACGCTTCAGGCGGCAGGCAATCACAACCTCGCAGGGAGCGTTGGCTGATCGGCCTTATTGGACTGATAATAGGAAAAGACAAAGCACCCGCGCATCCAACGCAAGGCATGAATCGCATAATCAAAAGAGCCCTGACTGCGAGTCGCAAAAAACGGTTAGCCGCCATTATGGTATGCGCGCTCAGCCTGATTCTTTGTTTTCACGCCGTGGCCCAGGAGTTGGCCCGGCGCCTCATCCTGAAAGACGGCTCCTACCAAACCATTACCCGGTATGAAATCAAAGGCGACCGCGTGCGCTACCTGAGCGCGGAGCGCGATGAGTGGGAGGAGTTGCCCACCTCGCTGGTCGATTGGCCGGCCACCGAGAAGTACGAGAAAGAGCGCGCCGCCGCGCCTGCCATTCCGGAAGCCGCGGCCATCGACAAGGAGTTCAAAGCGGATCGCGAGGCCGAGCTGTCGCTTCTGCCGCAAGTCGCTCCAGGGTTGCGGCTGCCCGAAGAGTCCGGGGTGTTTCTTCTGGATAATTTTCAGGGTCAGCCGCAAATCGTGGAGTTGCAACAGGCCGAGAGCGATATTAAAAGCAATACCAAGGGCAATATCTTGCGCGGGGCCTTGAATCCCGTGGCCCGTGCCAAGCAAACCGTTGAACTCGATGGCGAACATGCCAGCGTACGCGCTCACGTCACGACGCCTGCCATCTACATTAACGTGGATGAGCCAGCCGCGACGAATACAAAGAACGCGCCGCCGCCCGGCGAAACCGATTCCGCCAAGCCTTCGCAGCCCAGCCTGGACGCACCGCGCTCTCAGCCACAGGGTCCGGTGCAGCCGCAGCAACCGGTGCAGCCCGTGGTTCCCTTCGACCGCTTTCGCATCGTGAAAGTGCAGGTCAAAGGGGGCCACCGCGTCTTGGGTGATTTCAAGCGCAGCGTTAACGGCAAAATCTCGCAAGAGCAGAATGCGATGAAGACCTCGATTGATAACCTAAGGGGGGGTTGGCTGAAGCTGACGCCGATCGAAGCGCTCGCACCCGGCGAGTACGCTCTCGTCGAAAGCAGCAGCGGCGAAGGCATGAACCTTTATGTGTGGGATTTCGCCGTAAACCCGAATGGACCGGCTAACGCCAACCCTTGGAAGCCAGGGAATTGAGGCATTGAGTGATCGGGTCCTCGCGTGATCGAAAATCCCCGATTCCTGCTGTTCGATGGTGTTTCAATCACCCGATGACTCAAGCGCTCGTTGACTCAATTCTTTAGCACTCCCCGCTGGGCGATCCCAATGTTATCGCGAGTGGAGTTCTTGACCAGATACATCATCTCGTCGGCCTGGCGGATGACATCATGCGCATCGCGGGCGTCGTGCGGGTAGGTCGCCAGGCCAATCGAGGCGCGCACGTTCAAGTTCAGGCCTTCTTCGTGGCAGAAGCTGCTGGCGCGCATGGCATCGCGCAGGCGCTTGGCTACGACCAGTGCTGAGTCCTTGCCGGTCTGCGGCAACAGCACCACGAATTCGTCGCCTCCGTAACGGAAGGCGAAGTCGATCAAGCGCAGTTGAGCCTTGACCAGGTATCCAATTTCGGCCAGCAATCTGCTGCCCACCAAATGTCCGTGAGTATCGTTCACCGACTTGAAGTGGTCGAGGTCGATGAAGAGCACGCTGAACTCGTAGCCGAAGCGCGCCGAGCGGTAGACCTCGGTCTCCAGTGTTTTGTAGAGATGGCGGGCGTTGTAGAGGCCGGTGCAGTCGTCGGTAATGGTGAGTTCCTGGATCTTTTCGACCCAGCGCGCGTTCTCGATCGAGATGGCGGCGTAATCACAGAGCGCCTGCAGGAAAAATAGCTCCTGCTCGTTGAATTGAGCGATGTCTACATTCACCAGCTGGATCACGCCCAGCACGCGCAGCTTGGAGCGCAGGGGCACGCAGATGACGGAGCGGGTTTCGCATTGCGTCGCTTCGTCGATCCGCCGGGCAAAGCGCGGGTCTTTTTCTACATCCGATAGAATCACCGGCTCGCCCGTCTTGGCCACCCATCCCGCGATGCCTTCGCCGACCTTCAGGCGAATGTTCTTCAAAGCTTCGGCCGCCGCGCCCACCGCGATGGCGAAATACAATTCGTCGCGTTCTTCATCCACCATCAGCAACGACCAGGTGTCGGGGCGAAAGTATTCCGCCATTTTGTCCATGATGGTCTGCAGAATGGAATCGAGGTCCAGCGACGAAGTCAGCGCCTTCGCCACGTCGTGGAAGATGTTCAGCTCCTGGCTTTGCCGGGTTAGCTGAGTGCCGGTAGCCTCGGACATGGGGGGTTCCTTGGTCTCCAACAAGATATGCAACTGGCTGAACTCCGAATGCGATCTTCCAAAGTTACCTTCGAACCAACGGCGCCGCACAGACGGGTGGCAGTTCCAAAAATTATAGGTGCGCCCCGTTGCGGGGGCAACGAACGTTGGTAACCGGAACCCTTAACGCCAAGGGGATCAGCAAGAAGCGGGCCGTACCAACGGGCGCCTCCACTTCTTAGTGGAGTAGGGCAAATAGATGAGGCTTGCGCCAGTGGCGCGCGCTCCAAAGGGCACAATGCGTGGTCACCAGGACGAGCGCACAGCCCACAGAAAGACCGAGGGGCACGATCCACCAACCGAGCAAGTCTGTGGCGCCGGCCGGCGGACTGCCAAACCCAAGTCGTAAAGAGATGAGAAAGGTGTCCGGGGCGGAAGGAAGCCGCCAAAGCCCCGCAGTCTGCGGATGAATCAACTTCAGCATGGCACACCACATGAGCGCGCCTCCGAGGAAGTATCCCAGGAGCGAAGCGAGCAGCGCTATGAAACCAGCCACACTCAAACCGGCCCAGCGGAAAAGACTTTCGAGGACCCGCAACGGCGACCGGCTCATTTCCGCCCGCGAAAGCAGATCATCCGTGAGGTATTGGCTGGCCAGTTCCTCCGGGCTGCCGGGCGCGGCCAGGGCAGCTTCGACTCTGGCACTGGTTAATTCTCCGCTTACGGTCGCCTTGTCGGTGATGTGGCCGCGCAACTCCCGCACGACCTCGCCGGCGTCCTCGCGATTCATCGCGCGTAGCAATCGACGCAACTTTACCAGGTAAAGTTCGATTTTCTGCTCAGCGTCCACCATGTTCCCCTAACTCCCTTTCCCGAGCGCAGTCAGCATCCTGCTCATGCTCGTCGAAAACCTTGCCCAGCTCCCGGCCATATCCAGGGCACGCTTTTTTCCCATCGCCGTGAGGGCGTAGTATTTCCGCGGGTGGCCGGAATCCGATTCGACCCACTCGCTCTGCACCAGGCTCATCGCCTTCAACCGGCTGAGCAGGGGATAAACGGTTCCCTCGGTGACGATTAAATCTGAATCGCTCTCGAGGCGCCGCAAGATTTCCAAGCCATAGAGTTTTCCGTTCCACAACGCAGCGAGGATTGCCAGTTCCAGACATCCCTTGCGGAGTTGGATCTCCCACTTGTCAACGTCCGCGCCGGCATAGTCGGGCTCTTTCATCGGTATATTGTATAACAAGGTATCATGTCTTCGATAGTGGAGCAGCCGATTTCTGGAGCCAGCTTTTGCATCGGAATTGGAAATATCTTAGTTTTATGAAATGCCAGTTCCCAAGGGCCCCGCGCTCGCTTTGGCTTTGCTTTTAATGAATAGCGGTTCCGGGTTCGCCGCTGACCCGAAATCTATTCCCGTCGTCGACGGAGGCCTCGGCCCCTGCTCGGCCGAATTTACCATCACCGACACCGCCGCTCAGCCGGTATATGCCGCCAACATTCAGGTCCACATCGCTTACGGATTGATGGGCCTCCACAAAATGGATTTGCAAGTCGGCACCAATGCCGACGGCAAGGCGCGCTTCGAGGGCCTGCCCGACCGGATCAAGCAAGGGCTTTTCTTCCGCGCTGCGGAGGGCAACCGGGAAGGTTCGGCCTTTGACGATCCCGGCAAGACCTGCAAGGCATCCTTCGCCATCGCGTTGCGGCAGAAGCCAACGGAAAATCCGAATGAATAGATTGCGCAGAGCCGGGAGTTCATGTGGGAACAGGCGCCTCGGCTGCTCCATCGAGCGCGGCGAGACGCTGCGCAGGAGTGGGCAGAAGTGGCAGGAGTCTCGACTCTAGCGCAGAACTCCGCCATCGCCTATGATGATGCATCTCGATGCGGGTGCAGACTGAAAGCGCGCCCGCCGGAGTGGGAACGTGGGCGCGTTTGGAGAAAAATTACGCAAGCAGCGCGAGCTGCGCAAAATTGAGCTCGACGCCATTTCTAACACCACGAAGATCGGCACCCGCATGCTGCGCGCCCTTGAGGAAGAGCGCTTCGATCAGCTTCCCGGCGGCGTATTCAACAAGGGCTTTGTGCGCGCCTACGCCCGTCACGTTGGCCTCGACGAAGAAGAAGCGGTATCCGACTATTTGGCCGCGTTGCGCGAGAGCCAGGTTCAGGCCGGGCCGATCATGCCCAATCTTCGCGGCAATTCCGGGAACCCACCCGAGGTTCCGGTCGAGAAAATTCGCCACGAGGTTTCGCGCCGGGCGAGTTCGCCTCCGTCCCCGTCGGGCGCAGCCCAGGCTCTCGCCGAAGCTCCCGCTGAACGTTTCACGAAGAAGTATCCGGCGGGGATCGTCGCCGAAGCCTCGGAAGAATCATTCCGGCAACCGCCGTGGGTCAAACTGGCTGCCGTGCTGCTAATAGTGCTGCTTACGCTCGTTTTTTGGGCGTTTCGGCACCGACGCAAAGTTGCGGCCGCGGCTCAGCCGTCGAATTTTTCGCAGAATGTTTCGCAACTAGAGCCCCAAAAAGCTGATGACACTAGGTCCTCTCCGCCTCTCGGCGTAAACGCTTCCAAGCCCGCCGCATCGGCGCCAGCAGGCTCAACCTCCGCGCCCGCCTCTATTTCCTCGGCGGCCCCGCCACCTTCTCCCGAACCGAGTGCCGCCGCAAAGGAACCTGCGAACCCGCCCTCGAAAGAGATTCCTTCCGCAGACGCTCCGAGGAAGAGAGTATCGGTTGCCGCCTCCGAGCCAGCCTTGCATTTGCAAATCCGCGCCGCTGAAACGTCCTGGGTTTCCATTTCTGCGGACGGGAGCGCCCTGGCCCATGAAACTCTGATCGCGCCAGCCAGCACGTCGGTTCGCGCCTCCCACGAAATTGTGGTGAAGGTGGGAAACGCCGCTGGGGTTAGCTTTTTGTTGAATGGCAGGGAGATCCCGGCGCAAGGGAGCGAGGGGGAAGTGAAGACCTTTACTTTTGATGCGGGCGGACTGCGCGCGCCCCCTCCCTAACGCACCCAGCGCATGTGGGAAGGGGGCCTCGCCCGTTCAGCCAAGCGCAGAGAGGCGTGACCGCGCAGGTCCCCTCACGAGCGATCACTGCAGCTTCTGATACTCCGCCTTCGCTTCTTTCAGCACCGGAATGTCTGCATCGGCGTCTTTCCAAAGCGCGAGAAAATCTTTGTATGCACCGAGAGCGCGCACGCGCGCGGCGTCTGCATCCGCGCCCTGCGAGGTTCTGGCTTCTAGCGCGTTCGCGCGCGCCACGCCCAGAGGCGCCATCGCACCGGTCCAGCAATTCCAGACGATGCCGCTGTGATCGAGAACTTTATGAAATTCGCCGGCCGCGGCGCGGCTTTGTCCCCGGGCCAGGTAGGTTTCGCCGCGCAGGTACACCGGATAAAGGCACGATAAGTTCAACACGAATTGAATTTGGCCCAACTCGGCTTCTGAGGCCTTTGCATCGGAGCCGCTGCCGAGAACCTGCAGCGCCTTCGCCGAATCCTTGCGGTCAAGCGCCGCTTGGCCTCGAATCGCTGGCAGCCAGAGCGTCTGCATCTGCGTGTTCAGCGGAGAGCGCTTCTCCAAGTCCTGCGCCAAAGATTCAGCTCGCGCGGCGTCGCCCGCCATAGCGAAGGCTAACGCCGCTTCGTTCTCGGCTCCTCCGCTTGTGGGAGCCAGCTTCAGCCCCTCGGCCGCCTGCCGACGAGCTTCCGCGGAATTTCCGAATGCGGCTTCGCGCTGGGCCGCCAGCGCGCGCCAGATGGCAGCGCCCTCTTTGTTGTCCATTTTCAGAGCTGAGTCCACGGCTCGATTGGTCAGTTCCCGCGCTTTGGCGAGATGACCGGCGTAGGCTTCGCTATCGGATTCGAGCGCGTATAACAAATTTTCATATTCAGGGCGCGCTGCCAGCCATTGCTGCTGCTCCGCCATCGCCCCGGCGTCGCCGCGCAGAAACGCGAGCGCGTAGAGCGCGTCGCGCATCACGAAATCGTCCAGCTTGCGAGCTTGCGCCGCGCGGACGATTTGTTGGGCCTCGTCAAAACGCTGCTGGGCGACCTCAAAGTTCACCAGATTCTCGGACCAGCCGACAAAGTCCGGTGCCAGGCTCACCGCCTGCCGCGTCATCTGGGTAGCTTTCTCATACCGTCCCTGAGCCGCGAAAACGTTGCCCAAGCCTCCGTACGCTTCGGCCTCGCGGGGATAGCTCGCGATTTCTTCTTGATAGGTTTGGGCCGCTTTATCCAGCTCGCCGCTTACATTCAAGTGGTAATCGGCGGTGATCACCAGCTTTTCGCGCTCGCTGGCGTGATCGCGCAGCTGAAACGCTTTAGTGAAATATTCGCCGGCGCGGGCCGATTCGCTCAAGCGAAAATAGTCCCAACCCAAGGCCCAGTATCCCAAGGCAAAATTCGGATCCAGTTCGATGGCGCGCTGATCGTAAGGCATGGCCGCGCCGGAGGTCTGCTCGCGGCTGGCTTTCTCCGCCAGGCTGTAGGCCTTAAGCGCCTCGAGCGATGACGTTGTGGCCTGCACCAGAGCGACATCGAATTTTTGTACAGTGGCCAGCGACTCGCCGAGTTGCCCGCGCAGGCGGGAGGCCGCGTCTCCCAGGGCGTTCAGGATTTTCTCTTTCGACTCCGCCGTCACCTGCTCTTGCGCGAGCGTGTCTCCGGTCTGGCAATTGATCGCCTTCAAACCGAGCACGTATTCGCTGCCCAAACTGCCGATCGACCCCGCCACGTAAGCCTTGCTCCCGGCGCGCTGGCAGAGTTCGCGCGCGATTTCGGGCGTGAGCTTGGAGTCAGGCTCGCGAGTCATCAGTTGCAAAGTCTTCGCCACTTCACCGTTGGGGAGCACGTTAAGAAATGGCGACTGCCGCAGCGAAACGGTGAGCGCGGTTTTTAAGGTGTCGTCGAAGACGGCGTCGCCGGTGCTGTTGGAAAAATCGGCAAGCACAATGGTGTCTTTGTCGGTGAGCGACTGGGTGCGATGCAAACGATCGTAGACTCCGGCCGCGACGGCTGCGACGCAAACGATTGCTGCAATAGAACCAAGCAGTGCCCGCCTGGAACGCGGTTGCACCGGCGGAATCGCTGCGCTCGTCCGGACCGCCGAGGCGGCTGTCCCCACATGGACTTGCCGCTCCCCACCCTTCGTTTGTGCCGCGAGCACCCTAGCGGACGTGGCCGCGGAAATCTTGCCGCTTTCCGTGTCGCGCTTCAGGCGCTGCAAGTCAGCGCGCAGCTCTCCGGCATGCTGGTAGCGCAGCTCGCGATCTTTCTCGAGCGCCTTGGCGATGACCGCCTCGAGTCCGCAGGGAAGATTCGGATTTACCTGCGACGTCGGCCGCGGCTGTTGGTGCAGAATGGCGCCGCAGATTTCTCCCGAGCTCGAGCCTTCGAACGGCGTTTTCCCCGTCGCCATCTCATATAAGACCGCGCCGAAGCTGAAGAGATCGCTGCGCGCATCCAAGTCTTTTGCCCGGACTTGTTCCGGCGACATGTAGGCGACCGTACCCAGCATGGTGCCTGGGCTGGTCAGGTGCTCGGGTTCGAGAGTCAAGGTAGGAGTATTGGCGGCAGCCTCCTGCCCCGAGGCGGTCGCCGAATGCGAAACCTTGGCCAGGCCGAAATCGAGAACCTTGGCGTGCCCGCGTTTGGTGACAAAAATATTCGCCGGCTTGATGTCGCGATGCACAATGCCTTCGGCGTGCGCCGCTTCGAGGGCATCTGCGATCTCAATCCCGATGCTGAGCAGCACCTCGCCCTCGACCGCCTTTCCGCCGATGCGATGCTTGAGCGTGAGACCATCGAGATACTCCATGGCGATGAAGGCCTCGGAGTGCACGTCATCGATTTCGTAGATGGTGCAGATATTGGGATGATTCAGCGCCGAGGCGGCCTTGGCCTCGCGCTGAAAGCGTGTCAACGCCTGCGGATCGCGCGCCACCTCGGGGGGCAGAAACTTCAGCGCCACGAAGCGCCCGAGCTTCAGGTCTTCGGCCTTGTACACCACCCCCATCCCCCCGCCGCCGACTCTTTCGATAATGCGGTAGTGCGAGATGGTCTGGCCGATCACGAAGGCTCTTTCCCTCCAGCGGAGGATTGGGAATGTTGGGAGCGATCATGGTAAGGGCAGGTAGAAAACGAGTCAATGCACGAGGCTTGGATCCACTTCTGGAAGAGTGATCACTCCGGTATGGGACTCCGGCACCTCTTACTTCTCCGCCGATCTTGAAATCCCCTGGTGCCCCAGAGCGAGCAAGGCCAGCGAGGCTCCATTGGTCGGAGAGGCGCCAGTGCTTGACAACTCGGGTGCGGGACAATTCCCCGCAACGATCGCCGTATCGGCCGCGCTCTCGTAGGCGTAAGCAGGAATGCCTGTCTCAGCAATAACATCGTTGAGATTCCGATGAAAAACAACCTCGACCCGCACCCAGCCGTAGTGATACTGACCCGGCAACAAAAATCGGAATCCCACGTAATTGGTTTGGCCGAACTTGAAGTTGCCACGATGCCCGTTCAGCGTACCCCCGCCTTTGTACTGGAAGCAAGAATCCCCCGGTCCACAAGTAAAGACAAGCCCGTAGGAATGTCCCGTCGCGAATTTGCCACTTGGGCCCAATGAGCGCACCAGCGGAAACCGCGGCGGCGAGATCGTTGGCGGGCTCCTGGGACCTCCGTCACAACCGTGTCGCCGTCGACCCGCCGCAGAAAAACCGAGTTCATTATTTGCCGCGCCGTCCGAGGCCGTAAGCTTCGCCGTCTCCGTCGTGTTCGTCCATCCACCGGGCGGCTTCACAAACACGTAAGCTTCACCGGTGTAAGCGTTCGCGAATGGATTCCCAGCTGCGACCGTATCACCCTTCAGCGAAACCGTGAGATGCTCGCCATCGACGAAATCCGGGGGCTGGAGAACGGCAGTCGGGGTCATGTCAGTCTAGCCAGCGGCGGGTTTTACAAAAACAGGCTGCCTTTTGCCTGGCAAAAAACGCGGGCAAGCTACAAGGGTGCTCGATACCACAACGGTGTCGCCGTCGATAGAGACTTCCCCGCCGGTTATGGGAGAACCGCCGCTCACCCGCAGATGAGCCGCGAATTGCATATTAGTCCACCCGCTCGCGGGCTTCACCTAGACATAGGCCAGACTCCAGTCCGCGCCGAAGAGTCCACTGATGACTGCTGTCTCCCCGCTCACTGCGACCGGTGCTTGATAGCCGGACCTCCTGCTCGACGGGCTAACGATTCTAGATCGCTGCGCCCAAAGCAGGTTGGATTGGGCGGCGGCCCGCGCTTCGGTTCTGGAGAGATTTTCCTGGGCGGGCGCAGAGAACGCCGTGACCAAAACAGCAATGAAAACGAGGGTAGAAAGAGCTCCCTTTCTTGTCCGGCTCACACAAAAACCCCCACGAAGAAAACCTTGGATAACTTTCTCAAAAACTGCGAATACGGCGAGGGTAGCCTTCGGCCATGCTCGAGGGGGAGAGCACGATCTCGAAGAGCATCCGCTCCCTAAGGGGCTCGGTCAAGTCAACAGGCGCGAGCAGGTGGGCTTGCAGAGCGTGTCTCGTCCCGAGACCCAGTAGGTCGTGCCCTCTCGATTACCCACCCCCGCCACCGTTCCCCGCTAGAATGGAATTTCATCAAGGACTCTTAGCTATGGACAAACTGGTCATCCGCGGCGGGGAGACGCTGCTTGGCACCATCCACATCAGCGGCGCGAAGAATGCCGCACTGCCCTGCATGGCGGCGGCTCTGCTCACCGACGAACCCGTCGTGCTCGAAAATATTCCCCAAGTGCGCGACATTCAAACCACGCGCAACCTGCTCGCCGCCATGGGAGCCCACGTTGAACTCGGCTTCGGCCGTGCCCAACATCGCACTACGATTCACTGCAAGACTCTCGCCAGTCCTGAAGCTTCCTACGAGTTAGTGAAGACGATGCGCGCATCCACGCTGGTGTTGGGGCCGTTGGTCGCGCGCTGCGGACGGGCACGGGTTTCGCTCCCCGGAGGCTGCGCCATCGGCAGCCGTCCCATTGACATGCACATTAAAGGACTCGAAACCCTTGGCGCGAAGATCACGCAAGATCACGGCTACGTCGAGGCCAGCGCCACCCGACTGCGGGGCGCCGAAATTGTCTTCGACAAAATCACCGTTACCGGCACCGAAGACATGCTGATGGCCGCGACGCTGGCCGAAGGCGAGACCGTGATCAAGAATTGCGCCCGCGAGCCCGAGGTCGCGGATCTTGCCGCGCTGCTCAATAAAATGGGGGCGAAGATTGAGGGCGCCGGCACGGCCACGATTCGCGTGAAGGGAGTTAGCAAGCTGAAGGGCGCGAAGCATCGCATCATCCCCGACCGCATCGAGGCTGGCACCTTCATCATCGCCGGTGCTATGACTGGCGGCGATCTCAATATCACGGGCTGCGATCCTTCCCATCTCGATGCTCTTCTCGCAAAACTCAAGGAAGTCGGCGTCAAGACTAAGACCAACGGCGATTCGGTGCGTGTGATGGGCGACAATCCATTTACCGCCGCCGACATGACGACCGAGGAGTATCCCGGCTTCCCGACCGACATGCAGGCGCAATTTATGGCGCTGCTCACCCAGGCAGAGGGCACCTCGATCGTTACGGAAAATATTTTTGAGAATCGCTTCATGCACGCGCAGGAACTGGTGCGCATGGGCGCAAACATTAAAGTCGAAGGGCGCCGCGCCCTGGTGGTCGGCAAGACCCCGCTGAGCGCGGCCGCGGTGCTCGCTTCCGATTTGCGCGCCTCGGCCTCGCTGGTGCTGGCCGCGCTGGTGGCCGACGGCGAGACTATCATCGACCGCGTCTATCATCTCGACCGCGGCTACGAAAATCTGGAAGAGAAGCTGCGCGGCGTGGGTGCGCAGATTCGCCGCATCGGAGAGATGCTGCCCAAGCGGGCCGCGGCACCGGCCCGGGCCTAGAGTCGTCCGCTGCGCGATTACAACTTCGCGGCAACCGCGCACACCGCCAACATAAACACATACATTCCCACCAGGCCCCCGCCCAGAATGAGGGCTTGGGTTCGCGCCGGTCTTTTCCGCAGGTATGCCGTCTGCTCATAGATGAGGCTCAGGGCGGGCGCGGACCAATAGATCAGCGCCTGAACGGGTGTTGCTCCGCGATAGATTTTCGCAAGCCCAATCTCGAGAGCGGCGATTACCAGGGCGCTCCCAATCGTGACGCGCCACGCGACCCGGCGATCGGCAGGCGAAAGTTTGGGACCGCCGAAAGCACAGCGGCGCAACATGGCTACGGTCATAGTGTCACCTTCTTGGATGTGAGTGGAATCGGATGGCTGGATTTGTGGGTGGAGATGCGCGTCGACGGCTCCCGCAAGAACATCGAAGAACAGGCCTGGGGTGTTGCGCTGATTTGCCAGCACGGCGCGGAACTCCTCGCCGTAACGCTGCCGCCAGCGCGCCGGATACAGATGGAGCAGCCAAGTCATGCGTTCGCCAGTCTTCGCTGCCCAGCGCGCGCCACCGCCATCATGGAATTCAGGCGGACCCGCAGGGCGCGTTCGCCGAGCGCGGTGAGCCGGTAGGGGTTGCGGCGGTCTTCGCTTTTCAGGGGCTCGATGAGGCCGCGCGCTTCCAGGCGAGCGATGGCTCCATAGAGCGTTCCCGGGCCCAGGCGCACGCCGGCAAGGGCGGCGATGTCTTCGGTCATGGAATAACCGTGTCGCGGCTCCCCCGCCAGGCTCACGAGAATTAGCAAGGCCGGCTCCGAAAAGCGGCCAAAATCGTCCAGTTCGGCGTCGCCTTTGATTTTCTGCATGATAGTATCGCCCTGCCTAGTACGTGGTAAGTATTACGCACAGCGATATAGTACGTTTCGCGTAGTAAGGTGTCAAGGAAATCATCGCGGCGGGGCAAGTTCTCCGAAGTTTAGGTCCGGGTCAGCTTCTCAATCAGCTCTCGATGCTGCCGGTAGCGTCGCGTCAACTCATCTCTCTTGGCCAATTCGAAGTCTTCAAAATCGAATCCCGGAGCCACGGTGCAGCCGACCAGGGCAAAAGATTTGCGGTCTCTGACCTCAGAGGCAAACCAGCATCCTGCTTTCACCACTGCCTGCAGCGCCTCGCCGGCGTCGGGGTTACCGCCGAGCCGGAGCTCGGAATATCCGCCGCACTCATCGATCACATGGACGGTGAGCGGCGCCCCGACATAAAAGTGCCAAAGCTCATCGGAGCGCAAACGATGGAACGCCGAAAAATTTGCACCGTCGAGCAGAAAATAGATCGCGGTCGAGGCCGCACGCGGGCCGGCGAAGTGCGGCAAAGATTCCTTTGCCAAAACCAAATCGGCGCGATAGGTCTGCCGGTAAAACCCGCCTTCGGGATGCGGCTCCAGTTTCAACTTTTCGATCCAATCGGCAGCGCTCTTCATGCTTTCATCAATACCATACCGCGTCCCAACTTCCTCGCGGCGTAAGCGGGCGGGGGCGCCCTCTTGACAGCCGCCGGGACGGCGGCGCTCCTGGCTTGGGATTTTCTTGCACGCCCCAGGCCCGACACATTGCAACTAATGTTTATGGCGCAGCCTCTTCCTTGTAAAATATGAGGCGGAATGATAGGCAAAATGAAGCTTAGGCAATGGATCGCTCCGGGCCGCGTGGCGATCATGGGAATTTCTCTTCTGTTTGCGCGGCAGTCGACGTCGTGGGCGCAGGGTACCGGCGACTCCCAGGATAAATCCTGGACCGCGGTGACGACCGCGGGAGACACGGGTGCCGCAAATCCCGTGCGCAGCCGCGTGACCCACAGCGAGAGCGGCAACCGCACCACCGAGACACAGTCGCTGCAGCGCCTGAACTCCGATGGCAATTACGAGCCTTACCTCGACGTGGAAAAAGAAACGGTGAAGGTGAACGCCACGACCACCCGCACCGTCGAACGCTCCTACGCCACGGACCCACAGGGCCAGCGCAAACTGATGCAGGTCACGGAAGAAGAGAGCCGGACGATTTCTGCCGGAGGGGCTGCCGGGGTCGGGCGCGAAGTGAAAACCGTTCGCGACACTTCGAATCCGGACGCCAACGGCGGCTTGCAGTTGGTGCACAAAGAGATCGAGGACTCGAAGCAACTCAGTCCCGACCTGAAGGAAACGAAGGTTTCGATCCTGACTCCCGATATCAACGGCGGCCTGAGCGAATCGATCCGCACCGAAGCGCGCGAGACCCGAACCGGCGAGCACACCACACAATTTCAAACGACCACATCGATGCCCGATGGCGAGGGCCACTGGCAGCCGCAAGAAGTGAAAAAGGGAGTCATCACACAGAACGGCAAGCAGCAGACCAAGGAGGAAACGGTTTTGCGGCCGGATTCCGAAGGCAAGCTGGAAGTGATTCAGCGCACGGTGAGTAAAGAAGCGGCCGGCGCAGATGGCGAAACGCGGGCGACTACCGACACCTACTCGATCGATCTGCCGGGCGCGGCGCGCGATGGCGATCTGCATCCGGTCGAACGCGTCACCACGAGTCACCGCGCGGGCCAGAGCGGGCAATCGACCCAGACGCAGGTCGAGCAACCCAATCCCGGATCTCCAACCGCCGGCATGAGGGTCACAGGCGAAACCATTGACATCGTTCGGCCCGGCTCCGATGGCACTACGCGAGAGAGCCGCACGATTGAATCGCTTGGTGGCGATGGCAGCCTGGGCGTGGTTTGGGTGGATATGGGCTCCTCGAACAAGCCTGCCGCGCAAGGCGCGGTTGCCCCGCCGGCTCAACCTCCCGCCCAGCAGCCCGCGCCACCGAAATAGAATCGAAAACAGCCTGGGGGGGCGGAATCCGCATCGTACTCGCGGCGGCCCATGAGTCGAGTTAATCTGGAGTCCGGCAACTTTATCGGGCTAGCGGGATTAATCTTTCTAGGAGGAAGCGTGCGCTGCGGACTCTGCGGCAACGAAAACGCCGATACCAATTACTACTGCGGCATGTGCGGCGGGGCCTTGGTGCGGAAGAACCAGGCTCCGGCGGCAACGGCCGCCCCGGTAGGCGCTCCGGGAGCGCCAGCGCCGCGGCCCAATGCAACTCCGGTGGACGCGCAGGTTTCAGCTCCGAGCAATCGAGCCGCAACTGCGCACACGCGGAACTCGGCGGCGACAAACCTTCCTAGCGAGTCCCGCGAGCGGGAGGATTTCGTGCCGGCGATCACCGGGCCATCGTTTCTAGGCTTGAACGTGGCTTCGGCGAGACGAAACGACGGCCGTGATTCTTCAGCCTTCGATCCGGCAGAGCGCAACTCCGTGGATCATGACTCCCGCGCTCGCCCCTCTCATCGGGATTCTTTGCGGCCTTCAGGGAGTGTCGACTACCTGCTCGAAGATGAGGAAGAGCCCAAGCGCGGTTGGGGTAAGCGACTGGCAATGGTGATCGCTTTGGCGCTGCTTGGCGGGCTGGGATACTTGCGCTGGCAGCGCGGAGGCTTCGACTGGGTGCTGGGGAACGCGAAGCCGGCAGCATCGGAGCAGACTGCCGGTGTCCCGGCGGCAGCCGATCAAAGCGCGACTCCAGATTCTCCGGCCGGCGCTTCGGCCCCAGCGCAGCCTTTGGCGCAGGCCTCCAATACGCCGCCCGCGAGCGACGATTCCGCCAGCCAGGCTGCAGCTTCGACTCCGGCTGCGGCGGTAACTCCCGTGGCGGCCGCTGCGCCCGCACCGCCGAACCCTCAGGCAGATTCGCAGCCGACTTCTGCTGCCGCCGCTCCACCGGCCGGGGCTGCGAGTCCATCCGCAGGCCCTGCTCCCCAGCCGGCTCAGGCCGCGGCTTCAGCTCCGCCCGCCCAAGCCGCGGAAGAAACCGATTCCGAAGCGCCCGCGCCTGCAGACGCTCCCACAGTTTCGAAGCGCCAGCAGCGTAAGCCCACTCCCGCAAAGCCGCTGGATTCCGTGTCCGAGGCGGAACGCTACATTTACGGAAACGGCGTGCGCCAGGATTGCGATCGCGGATTGCGCTTGCTGAAACCGGCGGCGCAGGCCAACGCGAAGGCGATGATTGCTCTGGGTACTCTTTATTCCACCGGCACCTGCACGCCTCGCGATTTACCCACAGCCTACCGCTGGTTCGCGATGGCTCTGCATAAGGAGCCGGACAATCTCCGGCTGCAGAACGATTTGCAGAATCTCTGGAGCCAGATGACGCAACCGGAGCGGCAGTTAGCCATCAAGCTCAGCCAGTGAGCCTGGTTAGAAGCTTGCGCCGCAAGTATTGTTCTCGCTCAAGCGAAAAATGATCTCTGAAGCTTGAGCTGCCGGATACATACCCGGATGTAGTCAAAACAGCGATCTTCGAATCGTTGCCTGGACCAGTCCGGCAAGCCTCTCGGCAAATTGGATGCCGACGCCATTCTTGCTGTCCAGGGGTCGTGTGAAGCCTGGTTTTTACTCGAAATGTGAACCAAAGCTCGGTTTGCAAGTAGTCGTGAAACCTGTTTCCACTTTGTACTTTGATTAAGCGTGGTTCAGGAATAACCATGCTTCGTCTTGTTTCGCCATGCAATCGAGAACGCAGAGGCGGATCATGGAGTTGTACCGCTGGTTGTGATCGCTTTTTATGGGGGCCTCCATGCGCTCCTTTGTCCGAACTATGGCAGGTAGATCAATGTTCTGGGGTTGCCGGACATGGCCTGGGCAATACCTGGCGAAAGCAAGCCTTTCGCGGGGAATCATGTGCTGCCACTTTTTCTCGATGGTTGCCTGCCAATCGAAGCGCACGTACAACTTTCTGATCTCGCGTTTCGGTATGTGTTTCTTGCCGGAGGGAACGCAAAGTGCCGCAACGGTCAAATAGCGGCTTGAGTGACGGTGACGATAAGGAGCCGAAAAATTCGAGGCCAGGTCGCCATTTTCGTCAACATCAATTATCGAACTCATAAAAAAGGCTCCCACAGGAAAGGGAGCCCTAAAGCTGAATTGCTAGGATGGCCCCGAGACTGGCGCGTTTACAACGCGCTTACGATACCCAAGGCGTCGCGGCGCCCTCAGGATTTACCCATCCCTTTCCTCATACTCTCGGAACCTCAATCACGAAATTGTTTCCACTTCAGCTTGAGCATTACCGCAATGCCGAAAGCGATCTGCGGACCCGACTCCAAAACTGCCTGCCAACTGGTGTACCTGGTGTGCCCGCCCTTGCTCGCGCTCCTTATCCGGTGCTATGTTTTCGCCACAGCCTTTTTGCCACGCGCCGCTCTCTGCGTGCGCGTGGGACAACGGGAGCGCCTGCAAAGGCAATCCGCAAGGGCTGGGTTTTGCGTACCTCTTGTAGGAAGAAAGACAGGGTTTGTCGAATCCGCAATCACAAGGCGGCGCGGCGGATCTGGCCATGGTCATGGGCCTGAAGTCCGGCGATCAAGGGGCGATGGCGCAGCTCTATGACCGCTATTCGTCAGTGGTATATTCGGTGGCCTTGCGGGTGTTGGGCGATACCGGGGCCGCGGAAGATGTGCTGCAGGAGGTCTTTCTTCAGCTCTGGCGCAACCCCAGCGCCTTTGATGCGGCCCGAGGCAGCCTGGGAAGCTGGCTGGCCGTGATTACGCGGAATCGTGCGATTGATTTTCTAAGAAAACGCCGTCCGGAAACGGATCTTGAAGATGTCGTGTTGTCGGTTTCGCCCGACTTGGCCGGAGAGGCCGAACGCTCGCGAGCCGCGGAGAAAGTGCGCGGAGTGATTGGAGCCATGTCGCCCTCGCAGCGCAGCGCGCTCGAGATGGCTTATTGGGAGGGCATGAGCCACTCCGAGATCGCCGACAAGACCGGAGAGCCGTTGGGCACGATCAAGACGCGGATTCGCGCGGGATTGATTTGCTTGCGGAAGGCATTTCAGCCATAAGGTTGGAATTTGAGCATTGTGAATAACCGATGAACCCGCACGAACAACACGCCGACGATCTCGCCCTCTACGCGCTGGAGGCGCTGCGAGGAGAGGAACGTGCGCAGATCGAAGCGCATCTGGCGACTTGTGCCTCCTGCCGGCTGGAACTGGAACAGTTGCGCGGCGATGGCGCGCTGCTGGCTTTGTCAGCCACGGGACCAAGGGCCCCGCAGCGGGCGCGCCAGCGTCTGCTGGATGCCGTGGCGCGGGAGCCGCGGATCGCTGCCACTTCGCCCGCGGCAGGCACGGGACGAATTGCACCGCAAATGGAAGCTCGCGGCCCCGGCTGGTGGGGATGGCTGGGGTGGGCAGCAACCGCTGCGGTTTTGTTATTTGCGGCGTCTTTGTGGCGGGAGAATTCCGCGTTGAAGCAAAATCTGGCGTCCACAACCGCGCAGGCCGCCGAGGGCGCGCAACAGATGGAAGAGTTGCGCCGGATCGCGGCTCCAATCCTTGAACCAGAGGCGCAAAAGATTACGCTAGTGGCGGCGAAGGCACCGCCGCAACCGCAGGGCAAGGCATTTTATCTGCGCAGCCGAGGCAGTCTGGTTTTCCTGGCCAGCAACATGCCGCCGCTGCCGCCGCAGAAGGCCTATGAGTTATGGTTGATTCCGGCCAGCGGAGCGCCCATCGCGGCGGGTGTGTTCAAACCCGATGCTCACGGTAGCGGGAGCGTGGTCAATCCTCCGCTGCCGCCCGGAACTCAGGCCAAGGGCTTTGCCATTACCGTAGAGAACGAGGCCGGATCGCCGACCGCGACGACTCCGATACTAATGATTGGGACTGGCGAGTAGAGGTTCCGTTCTCAGTTCTAGGTGCGAACAAGCTTACAGTTTTGGTAGCCCATGATGTAGCGCCGCCTTCCCGGCGGCTGTCCGGCGGTTGTCCAGCGGGCGTCCCGCCCGCTGGTCCGAGGGCAAGGACCGCCGCTCCCCCGAATCATCTTCAACTGGTGCTAGTCCTGCTTTTCCAAAACCTTCTCCGCTTTCTTGCGGCTAAGGCGTTGTTTGCGGTAATCGCGGGCAATATCGCCTAGTGGCTTTTCCCCCTCGCTGATGGGTCCGAAATCCCACATGGGACGTTCCCCGTGGGCCGTAACTACCGCGCTCCCTCCGACTATCGGAGAGTCCGTCGCCATGTCGTGCACCGAGGCGCGCTGCGGGTGGTCGGCAATCACGGTGGGCGAGGCGGTGCTGCTGATGTAGCTGCCAACTTGCCCGAACGCCGCGGTGGCGCAAAGAAAACAGAAAACGGCAATCGCGTTTTTCATAAGATTGATCCTCTAGAGGGCTCTGGCGCTCTACTACCAGCGCGCAGAATCCACCCTTCCCCGAATGCTTGGGCCCAGTTCCAGACCCACATGGCCTATGGCAATCTCAATTCCAAAACGAGGCGGATAGGATTCAACTTAGGCAAAGGGACCGGCGCCGAAGCGGTAAAAGTTTGCAGCAAATGTGGAATACGAGAAAAAGCTCGCGGGACTACCGCAAATTCGTTCACCAGGACCACACTCAGTTATGGAATGAAGCATTTTGCACAGTTGACTTCCACGCCGAATACGAGGAAGATCATTCGACCTTGTTGTCCCCTGCTTCCGCTGCACTGGAAACCGCAACAAGCTTTTCGTAGAACCTCTTGCACCTGCTGATGCTGCTAAAGACCCTAAGGAGATCCCTACAAATGAAGCAACGACGCACTGCGCTCAGCGTATTGGCTGCGCTCTTGGTGGTCGCCAGTTTTACCGGCGCCGCTTTCGCCCAGGACGAAAATGACACCCTGCCCGCGCACCCTCGATACGCGCGGCTGGCTCCGCGCCTCCGCGACGACATCGCCACCCCGGCCACTCCGCTCACCACGTGGAATGGATCGTTCGTCTATCAAAGCGTCACCTACAACTACAACATGGTGGGAACCGCCCCCTCCACCGGCACCTCGACCACAATTCCCGTTTTCATTATTCCGATCGCGCTGGAATACAAGGGCACCACCACCACCACATTCTCTCCCGCTACCCTGCAGAGCAACGGCGCCAGCGCCATCACCAACACCGTGAACTCGCCCATCTTCCAGAACATGGAGTGGATTGCGGGCGACGGCGTAACCAATCTCGGGACCACCCAGTACGAAGACGCCTTCCAGCGCGGCAACTTCTGGGGCCAGGTTTCCTCGGCCACCGGCTATCACGTGCTCTTCGGAACCCCGAAGGTCGCCAAGGTTCAGACGCTGGTCGTGCCCGCCGCCGATGGCCACACCGGGACGGAGTTTGGAGTCAAGGTAGGACTGGCGGATATCAACTGGTTCGACTCCGAACTGCAAAAACTGATCGTGAAATACAAATCCATTCACCCCACCACCATTCCAATTTTCATGACCTACGACGTTTATCTAACCGAAGGCGGCGAATGCTGCATCGGCGGCTACCACAGCTCGACCGGCAGCTCCAAGGCGGCTCAAGCCTATGCCCACTTCACTTACATCGGGACACCGGGCGTGTTCTCGCAGAACGTAGGAGCGTTGTCGCATGAATTAGGGGAGTACATTGACGATCCCTTGGTAAACAACAGCGGCAACCTCATCGATTCGAAGTGCGCTCAGGTCAACGACTCCGACATCCTCGAAGTGGGCGATCCGGAAGAGGTCGACGCCAACTACGGAGATTTCGCGTATACCTTCAACGGCTTCACCTACGACCTGCAGGATCTGGTCTACCTGGAGTATTTTGGCGCGCCCAACACCACTTCGGTGGGCGGCGAATTTACCTTCCACAACAATCCGTTCCACCTCACCGTCTGCAGCAACGGCGGCTAGTCAGTAGCGGTTGTAATCAAAGACCCGTCCCGCAAGGGACGGGTCTTTTTCGTGCCCGCAATGGGAATATCCCAAAACGAGCTCATGATAACGCGGGGGTAACTGCCGCGAACGTTCCCGCATTGACCAGCGCATCCTCTGCGCCCAGAATCGTGAGGCCTCAACATCTGCGGCGTGGACACCGTCTGGATTCGGGGCTTCGAATGCGAAGGCGCAAGCCTGCCTGCGTCGAAAACGCTTGGTAGAAAACCAGGGGGATTCCATTGCGCAAAGCGATCTCTTTCACCGCGGCCGTCGCGATTACCGCGCTCGCCGCCGGCTTAGCCTCAGCCCAGGTGCGGCGCGGCGATGGCATCGTTCCTGAATCCAGCATCGAGCGCCCCCAGGATATCGGCGTAAGAATGCACACCACGTACCTGGTGCATGCCCCCGAGGGCATGATACGGCCTGCGTCCAATCCAGGGGGAGAAACGCCAGCCTCGCTGGCCTGCGTTTACGGCCTCGTCGCCACTTCGGTCAGCGGCTGCCCGGTCGGCACTGCCACAGAAGTTCCCGGCGGAGGCAGCGGCGTCATCGTCATCGTCGACGCTTATCACTATCCCGACGCCGCCGCGGATCTGAGCGTATTTTCCAGCCAGTTCGGCCTGCCAGCTCCAAACTTTGTGCTGCAGTATGCCAGCCGAGGACAACCGGCGAATGGTTGCAAGGCGGGCTGGAACGGAGAGGCTTCGCTCGATATCGAATGGGCCCATGCCATGGCCCCAAACGCCGAGATCGTTCTCATGGAGGCCGCATCGGATTCCTACAACGATCTGTTTACCGCCGTGCTGGCCGCAAATGCTTACATTGCAGCACACGGCGGCAAAGGCGAGGTCTCGATGAGTTGGGGCGGCAGCGAAATCGGCTCCGAGGTCAATGCCGATCGCTACTTTGCCCAGCCCGGCGTGGTCTACGTAGCTTCGGCGGGCGATACCCCGGGAGTGATCTATCCCAGTTCGTCGGTGAATGTAGTCTCGGCCGGCGGAACCCGCGTGCTGCGCAGCGCCGGCAATTACATCGGCCAGAGCGCGTGGAACGAGGGCGGAGGCGGCGCCAGCGCCTACGAACTCAGGCCGTCGTTTCAGAATGGCGTTGCCCCCGAAGTGGGCGGCCACCGAGGCACGCCCGATCTTTCCTTTGACGCGAGCGGCAGTTCGCCCGTGGCCGTATTCAACTCCAGTTGCTACGGAGGCTGGCTGGAAGTTTACGGCACCAGCGTGGCCGCGCCGTCACTGGCCGGCATTATCAACAGCGCCGGCGCGTTCCACGCCAATAGCCGCACCGAGAACGCCGCCATCTACTCCAACATGAACAACAGCAACGATTTCATCCACATCGTCTCCGGAAATTGCGGTACCCACGATGCAAGCACGGGTTACGACCTGTGCACCGGAGTCGGCGTGCCCAAAGGCTTGTCGGGAAAGTAGGTTCGGTCAGTCGCCCGAGCTCCGATGGACGGAGCCGTCGAAAATACCGCCCCGGAGGGGCGACTGACAATAGCCCAGCGCCTTGGGGCTGGAAAGAGTGCGAAAAAGAATCGCGCCCCGTTGGAATCTGTGTCGTAGCTGAAGGGCAATGCGAAACGTGGGTCCCGCACGACCGGATTTAGCCGCCAAGCGGCGTTAGAGTGCAGCCCACGGCGTAAGCCGGGGGGGAAAAAGGTCGGAAACGCACCAGCCCGACGGGCGAAAGATAATCCACGACACATGCTTCGTAGGCAAGGCTGATCTCTCAGGCACACTCTGAGCTACGTCACAGCCGCCCATGAGATCGATGAGATGGCTTGAGGCTTCTGGTCTGGCGGTTCGGATCCGTGTCGGCCTCTCAAAGCGTTTCTTGGGCTAGCCGTTTTCCACGCGCGCCTTAATATCCGCGTAGGCCACCTCGATCAGCCGGCTCAACTCTCGGTCGTTTGTGACCGTTCCCGGTCTAAGCTTCACGTGGCGCATGAACTTGCCGTTGCCTCGCAGCAAGCGCGCCGGATCAGGCAGGGCCGCGCCCTGAAAGAACCCCACATTGACGTGCGCCGTGAATACGTTGACGTAGGCAAAGGGCGCATCGCCCAAACATGCCACCGGACACCCGTCATGCAAAAGCTCCCGCACTTCGTCCCCGCATTTTCGCATCACCTCAAACCACCGCTGCGCCATGGCTCCCAATTCACCCCCATGCGCTCTCATCCACGCCTCGACGGCAGGATCGCGCTCGACAGCGCCATTGAATCGCAGCAACTCCGTTCTCATCGCCGCTCCACTTTCTGCCTTCGAGATATGCGATTAGGTAGGATATTTATTTCCCTCGAGCAAGCGGTGACGCCGCGCTTCGTCTACCTTTGTGTCCTTTCTCGAAAATAGAGTTGGCCACCATGAAAAATCAATGTCTTAGAATTTCAATGCTCGGTGATGAGCGTCCTGCTTATTGGTCCACTTGGTGGTGAATGAACTTTGGACACGACCGCACCTCGAAAAGAGGTCGCCGGAAGGTGCTAACGATTCCAAACAGCTATCGTCTTTGGCGATAAGACAAACGGTGTCGAGAATCATGGAAACGCTCTCTTTCCTCAGCTCACTGCGGAAAAGTGTAGTGCTTTTCGACAATGCAAAAGGAGAATTCGCCCATGCAGACGAATCATGGAAACAACCCGAACAGGGCGCAGCCGCTCGAAATTCAAAGCATGACGGTTTGCGCCATGTCTCTTGTTTCCTTTGCCGCAAGCCCGGAGAAATTAGCTTGTCCTCGAATCCTCAAACTGCGATCTGATCTCAATACGCAATTCGATCCTTAAGAACTGAATAGCTCGACGATAACTGCCGCAATGGCAATATGTTACGAGCAAGCCTCCTGTAGCTATACTTTGGCCAGGCTAGGGCAGCTCATGGGCAACGCGACCGACTGATTCCAAAGATATGAACCGCGTCCAGCACCAAATTTTTTCGATGCCGATCAGGACCGCCGTTCCCGTCTAATCTTCGCCGGGAACGGCAATCGCGCCCCGGCTCCCATACTTCTTGAACACCGACTCGCGCGAGATCACGCCCTCGAGATGGCGAGAGTCGGCGCGGTTGACCACCGGAATCAAAGGATAGTCATTCACGTAACGCAGCGCCGTGTCGAGCGGAAGATCGGGATAGAGGCTGGGCAGCGATTGCGCCGGCAGCAACGAGCCCAGCGTCATCTCGCCTTTGCCCTCCTGCAGGAGGCGTTGCAGTTGCTCGCGCGTTACAACGTTCCATCCCGTGGGATGCAGGCGTACCAGGAAGATCGAGTCGCCGCAATCCTGCACCCGGCGCGCGTTGGCGTCGACGTAATCCTGCGCGCCGAGAATCGCGGATGGAACACCCAGCATGGCATCTTCGACCCGCAGGATGGTTTCTTCGCGGTCCTCTTCGAGCGATGGCAGGATCAGCCCGTCCTGGCGCGTCAGCATGTCGAAGATTGGAATGTCGGTGAGGCTGCGCGAGATCAGATAAGAGAAAGCGTTGGCCACGATGACAGGCACCACGATCTCGTAGTTGCCGCTCACTTCGAGCACCATGAATACCGACGTCATGGGCACGCGGATGAAGCCCGCAAACAGCACCCCCATGCCCACCAGCGCATAGGTCCCGGTCGATCCCGTCAGGTGCGGGAAGAAATAGTGCATGCGATCGCCAACCGCGCCCCCGAGCATGGCTCCGATGAACAGCGTGGGAGCGAACATGCCTCCGGGAGTGCCGCTGACGAACGAAACCGTGCTGGCCACGATTTTGAGGACGGCCAGGATGGCCAGAAACTTCCAGGGGAACTGGCTATGCATCGCCTGATCCATGGCGTCGTAGCCCGCGCCCATGATCTGGGGCGCGCCCAGAAAGGCGATGAGGCCGACGAGCACTCCGGCGAGCGCAGGCTGAAAGTATTGTGTCCAGCGCGGCAGCGCTTTCAGCCGCGGCCGCAGAAAGCCAATGGATTTGGCAAAGAGCACCGAAGCCAGGCCGCCGACGATGCCGAGAACCGCGTAAGCCAGCAGTTCGCTCGGGCGTTTAAAAGTTGTGACCGGAATCCGGAACAGCGGCTCACTGCCCAGAAACCAACGGACAATGACGACGCTCGAAACCGCCGAGAGCACGACCGAACCCAGAATGCCCGCGCTCCAGCGCCCAATGACTTCTTCAATCACAAACAGCACCGCGGAGATGGGAGCGTTGAAGGCCGCAGCCAAGCCCGCAGCTGCGCCGACCGGAGCCATAAGCCGCAGCTTTTCGCGAGAGATTTGCAACTGCCGCCCCAGAGCCGAGGCGATGCTGGCTCCGATCTGCAGCGAGGGATCTTCGGGGCCAAGCGATTGGCCGGAGCCGATAGCGATGGCGGCGCAGATGAATTTCCCCACCGCCGTGCGAAACGGAATGAAGCCGTTGAAAATGTAGAGCGCAGCTTTCGTTTGATTGACGCCGCTGCCGCGAATTCCCGGGAAGACATGCAGCACGAGGATAGCGACCACCAGCCCGGCAACAGACGGCACCGCAAACAGCCGCCAACCGTGAGTTTGCGGCAGCGGGCCCAGCAAGGCGAGATGCATCCAGTCGATAGCCAAGCGAAAGCAAACCACCGCCAAACCGGAGAAGATTCCGATGAATACGGAAAGAATCAGAAAAAATACTTCTTCATGGAAGACGCCCTCGAGCGTCGAGAACAGTCGCTGCGGCAGGCGAGTAGGCGTAGACAACGAAGGCCCGTCCGGCATGGTTGCCGATGCCGCGCCGCTTGCTTGAGAAGTCGAACTCGTGCTCTGGGTCATGGCGTAATCGTCACTGACCGGCCGCGGCGCGCTCCCGTGAGATTAAAAGTAGCGCGAGATCGAGGCCTTGCGGCTGGCCACAGAGCGCAACGGTTTGCTGTTCGATCTGAAAGACGATATCCATGAGCGCATCGGGCAGATCGGTTTCTCCCGGAGAACGCAGGTGCTCGAGATCGGGCTTGGCGGCAATCCAGCGCGCCTGCAAGCGTGAGAGCGGCGATGCACTCGCGGTATTGGGATCCACGCCGGTTTGCTCCGCGCATTTTGTAAGTCGGTCCTCGGCCTGCGCGAAGGCGGCGATGATGCGGCGGTTGCGTTCGGCATCCGACAGGTAGGTGCGGAAGGGACTGGCGCGGAGAACGGTTTGGGTGCTTTCGAGAAGCTGGCGCAATTCGGCACTTTGCGAATAGGCCGCGACGGCTGCGCGCAGATAACGCTCGGCGGTGGCGTAGTTACCGGCCCGGTAAGCGGCCTGGCCGGCGCCGGCCAGAGCGGCGGCGTTATTGGGATCGAGGCGCAACACTTCTTCATCCTGCGCCAACGCGCTGGGATAATCCCGTGCCGCGGCGAATAGTTGCCCGGCCTCGAGGCGCGAAGTCGCGTCCGACGGCAGCGATGCGGCCAGCGCCATTAGCTCCGATTCCGCGTTGGCAGCGGCATTTTTTTTTAGCAAGAACTCGATCAGCTCGATGCGCGCTTTGTTGCGGTTGGCGTCAGGGTCCGAGCTCCAGACTCCGTACATCGCGTTGTGATAGTAGCGGGTGGCGTCTTCGACGGAGCCGCGGTGCGCGGCCACGCGGGCCAGCGCGAGATTCACTGTCGCGTCCTGCGGAGTGCGCTGCCAGAGCGCGATCAAATACGATTCTGCTTCGTCGAGGCGGCGGGGATCATTGCTGTCGCGCAGAGCGCGGGCCAGGCTGAGTTGGTATTGCGAATTCGTGGGATCGCAGGTGAGGGCGGCGCGGAAGGCGGCGATGGCCTCGTCGTAACGGCCGGCCTTGGCGTCTTCGAGCCCCAACTCGTGCAGCTTGCGGCCCCGGGCCTGCTGGTTGGCGGTAAAGCGTGCCACCAGATGACCGACGGCGGCGAATCCCGTGGCCGCCGCCAAGGTAAGGATGAGGAGAATCACGGGCGCGGAGCGAGGCACGAGTTTGGGCAGCGTCCATGACATATCTCGTATCACGATATCATTTTGGAAGGCGGCAAGCCTTGCAGGGTGGAGCCCATAGGGTTTTGAATTTTGAAACAGGCCGACCGAAGCCGGTTGCTAAGGGTCGCCCATGCCGCGGAACCCCGTCCTCCGAGCATCTCTGGCATTGGTGGCGGGTATACACTTGTCGGCCTGTCTGAAGGCAACCCGGGTTACATCGGATTGTCGATGAAAGACGGAGCTTCACCCAATCTCTTGATCCCGGCGGCGTCGCGGCCCACCCTTGAAACCGCCACGGGTGGGGCATCCCGTTCCTGCCCGATCGGACGAAATGTGTCGCTGGCTAGCCCCCTCACCCTTGCCGGCAATTTGGGCATCGCGCCCGGAGGAAAAACATCTAAGAATTTCATCGAAACTCGGCAAGGAGGATGCTATGCGATTTTTCCATGATTCGCTGCTTTGCCTACTGGTTCTCGCCGGAATGGCCCAAGCACAAGTGACGGTACTTCGGCACGTCACCGTCATCGACGGCAATGGCGGTGAGCCTCGGCGCAACGCCGCGCTCGTGATCGACGGGGAAAAGATTCGGGCCATCACGGCGGCGGAGGTTCGGCCGCCGAAAGACGCGACCGTGATCGATCTTACCGGCAAGTTCCTCATGCCCGAGATTGTGAACGCGCACGGGCATCTGGGATTGCTGAAGGGCACGAAGGTGTCTGGGGAGAACTACTCCAAGGAAAATGTTGAGCGACACTTGCTGCAGTATCAGGATTACGGCGTCGGCGCAGTGATGGTGATGGGAACGGATCGCGACGAGGCTTATGCATGGCGTACCGAATCTCACGAAGGCAAGATTCCGGGGGCTACGATCTACACTGCCGGGCGCGGCTTCGGCGTTCCCGGAGGACTGCTTCCGGCGGCGATGGGCGTGGACCTATATCGTCCAACGACTCCGGACGAGGCGCGCAAAGATGTCGACGAACTGTCCGCACATCATCCTGACCTGGTGAAGTTGTGGCTGGACGATTTCTGGGGACAGTTCCCGAAGATGAAGCCGGGGGTTTATGGGGCGATCATCGAGGAAGCGCACAAGCGGCATCTGCGGGTAGCGGCGCATGTGTATCACGAAGAGGATGCGCAGCGGCTGGTGGATGACGGGGTCGACGCGCTGGCGCACAGCGTGCGCGATGGGGAAATTCCCGACAGCTTGGTGGCGGAGATGAAGAAAAAGAATGTGGCGTACATCGGCACGATGTCGTTGGACGAATTTCTGACCGCCTATGGGGACGATCCGGCGTGGCTGAACGATCCTTATTTTCGCGATGCGCTGGAGCCGGGGGTCTACGAGATGATTACGAGCACGCAGTATAAGAAGTCGGTGCAGGACGACAAGAAAACTCCGGCAGAGATTGCCGTGCAGCCGATTGAGAAAAAGAACCTTAAGAAACTCTTCGATGCGGGAGTTCTGGTCGCGCTGGGCACCGATTCCGGAGCGACACCGACGCGCGCGTTCGGCTTTGCCGAACACCAGGAGTTGCAGCTTTTGGTCGAAGCCGGCCTGACGCCTCTGCAGGCGATCACGGTGGCGACGAAGAATGGCGCGGAGTTTCTGCATGCCTCCGGCGAATTCGGGGTGCTGCGTCGCGGGCTGAAGGCGAACTTCATCGTGCTCGAAAAAGATCCGTCCGGCGACATTCGCAATAGCGAGTCGATTTCCGCGGTGTGGAAGGACGGGAAGAAGGTGAGCGACGGACCGCATGCCCGGAAGCCATGACGTGGCGTGAAGGCGCGCTATTTTCCTGGGGCATTTTGCAAGCGAGATCCCTCGGCCCGCTGGTGAAAGCGCGGGCCTTCGGCGTGACGCCCCCCGGCGGAGGCGTATGAATGAACTTGCGCCGCGGGAGAATACGTTACTGCGTGGGCTGAGGATCGCACCGCCGCCAAAGTACGATTGACTTCTGTACTAAAACGGGCAAAGAATTGGCCCACTGGCCATGCGCCCAAAGAGATCCCTCGTCCAGCTTGGGAAAGCGCCCCGACGGGATGACTCGCAGCAAGTTAGATCGCTGAGTTTCCAAACTGGACCTTTGCCTCAGGAACCGAATTGAGATTTGGGCCGAGCCAGCCTGCCAGTCCTAGGGGTAGAATAACGGCGGAAAACTTGAATACCGAGTGCGAGGAAAACTGCATGGCTATGTCCGCGAATCCGTCACGCGACGGTGGAAGCACCAAGAAAACAGGCAAGGCTGCGTCTGAACTTTCGAGCAAACGTGGTCTCACGGAGGAGATGTTGGTGCGCTTCGACGCCCGCGCCGCTACCTACGATCGCGAGAATCGGTTTTTCGATCAGGATTTCGAGGAACTCCGCGCCGCCAAGTATCTGGTCATGCCAGCGCCGGAGAAGTTTGGGGGGGCCGGGTTGAGCCTCGCGGAAATGTGCCGCGAGCAGCGCCGCCTAGCCTATTATGCGCCGGCGACTGCCCTGGCGGTGAATATGCATCTATATTGGGTCGGGGTTGCTGCCGATCTGTGGCGCCGGGGGGATAAATCTCTCGAATGGATGCTGCGCGAGGCGGCGGCCGGGGAAATCTTCGCAGCCGGTCACGCCGAGAGCGGCAACGATATCACGGTGCTTTTCTCCGCGGCGAAGGCGGAACGCGTCGAGGGCGGCTATCGCTTCACCGGGCGCAAGCAGTTTAGCAGCCTGACGCCGGTTTGGACGCGTTTCGGCTTGCACGGAATGGATACTGGCGATGCCATCCATCCGAAGATCGTCCACGCTTTTCTGCCGCGCGATAGCGCCGGCTACACCATCAAGGAAACCTGGGACGCGCTGGGTATGCGGGCCACGCGCAGCGACGACACGATCCTGGAGAACGCATTCGTTCCGGACCGGTACGTGGCGCGGGTGGTGCCGGCCGGTGGCGCTGGCATCGATGGGTTCGTGCTTTCGGTACTTGCCTGGGCGCTGATGGGCTTCGCCAACGTCTATTACGGTCTGGCCAAGCGCGCTTTGGACAAGAGCGTTGCGGCGGTGAAGAGCAAGAAGTCGCTCGCGCTCTCCCGGTCGATGGCCTACCATCCCGAGATTCAGCACGCGGTGGCACAGATGGTGATCGAGCTTGAATCCATCGGGCCGCATCTGGACCGTATCGCGGAGGACTGGTCGAACGGAGTGGATCACGGGGCCGAATGGGTGGCGAAGATTTTCGCGGCCAAATATCGGGCGGTGGAGGCCTCCTGGCGGGTGGTCGATCTGGGCCTGGATGTTGCCGGAGGCCACGGCATCTTTCACTCGGCGGGATACGAGCGCCTGCTGCGCGATGCGCGGTTGGGCAGGATTCATCCCGCGAATAGTTTTCTCACCCACGAAGTGGTGGGCAAAACCGCGCTTGGAATCGGGTTGGATGAGCGGCCGCGGTGGGGCTAAGTGAGTGTGGGTGGAGATCTGCAGTCTCAATCGAGTGCAGTTCCTTGGCGCTCATAACAGCGTCAAGGGAGACTGTTCCGAAAGTCATGCCGTGCGCTCAAGCGGACTCATTCTGTTTCGGTTTTGGCCTCCCGGCACTGCCGTGCCGGACTTTCTCATGCCGCCCCTTTGGCTCAGGGCAGGCGCTGCAGGGCGGGGAGAGGATTTTATCGCGGATGGTCGCTCGGGGGGGCGGAAAAGCTGGTCGCTCCTCTCTCGCGGCGCGGCGGGCGCGGACGCCCGCTCCTTCGGCTTGGCTCAGGACAAGCTCCCAGCCGCCGGGACGGCGGCGCTGCTGTCGGGGGGTCGAGCCGCACTCGATGGACAGCCGGCGGCCGCGGTCCCACATGGGGCGGGCGCGCCCTTACTCCGCTTCTTTCTTCTTTACGCGGACTACGGTGATTTTGGCGAAGCCTTCTTCGAAGGTGGGGGGCTTTAGTTTGGCGGCCATGCGGCGCATGACGTCGTCGGGGACTACGCGGTCGCGGCGCTGGTGGCGCTCGATGCAGACTTCTAGGGGTACGTCGAAGAAGATGGCGTGGACTTCGTACTGGTAGTCTTTGGCAAGTTTGATCCAGTGCTGGCGCTCTTGCGGGGTTAGGTTGGTGGCGTCCACGTAGTTCATGGGGCGGCGGGCGATGAGGCGGGCTTTCAGCATGGAGCGCAGGTTAGAGAAGACTAAATCTTGAAAGCGCTGCTCGCGAACGTCGTCGAAGAGCAGCGAGCGCATCAGGTCGCTGGAGAGCGGGACCACGTTGTGGCGCTTGAACCAGGAACTCTTGCCGGAGCCGGGCAGGCCGATGGCTAACACGACTAAGCCCTTTGGCGGACGGGCTGGCGCTGCCGGAATCGCCGGGGCTGCGCGAGTTTGAAGCTGCGGCGGAACGGCGTCAGCGAATTCGCCTTCTGCCGGCTGGATCTCTTCCGCTGGCTCGAGGACTGGGGCGGAGTCTTTGGCTGCGGCTGGAGCGAAGGCTTGGGCTACGGCTTGCTCGCGTCCGCGACCGCCGCGACCGCGACCGCCGCGACGGCGGCGGGTTCGGCTGGAGGCTTGGCGGGAAGATGACGTTGTGGGAGACGGCGCTGCGGACGAGTCTGAATCTGGCGAAGACGCCTCCGGGGATTCGGGCATGGAAAAGTCTGCCGAGATGGAATGCGTCTCCGGTGCGGGCGCGGAGGATTCCGCTGCGCCGCCAGCTTCCGGCGGCGCCTGCGCGGCGTCGAAATACGCGGGTTGCAAGGGTGGAGGGGCAGGTTCGGCCGAAGCTTCGGCGGGCTTTTTGCGGCGCTGCATGCGCTCGCGCATCCATTTGCGCATGCAAGGCTTTTAACACAGATGCGCGGGTGGGAGCAATTGGAGTGCTCTCGCCGGAACCATGGGCGACAGCTTTCTCTATTCCTCTTGCGTGGCTTTTCGTAGCGTTCTTGAATCCTGGACCACTCACGGGACACGAAGGTCCACTAAGGTGGGCGGCACGGGACTTCGTCGTCGCTGCCACCGCCGTTTCGGCATCGGGTGAGCGGGGCGGGACGCCGGCTCGACAGCCGGCGGGACGGCGGCGGCACGGGCACCGGCGCGGCGCCGATTAGAGGCGATCCGTTTAGAATGGCGGTATGTCGGGTGCGATTCCATCTACGATCGAGGGGCAGAAGTATATTTCGCTGACTACTTTTCGCAAGAGCGGGGTGGCGGTGGCGACGCCGGTGTGGTTTGGAGAAGAGGGCGACCGGCTTTTTGTGATGACGCGCAGCGATATGGGAAAGACTAAACGCATTCGGAACAATCCGGCGGTGAAGGTGGCTCCGTGCACGATTCGGGGACGAGTGACTGGAGCGGAGTTTGCGGCTACAGCGCGGATTTTGCCGGCGGAGGAGCATGGCCGCGCGCGGGCTGCGATTAATCGGAAGTATTGGGCGGCCCGGCTGCCGCTGATTTGGATTCGGACCGATACTTATATGGAGATTAGTTTTTCGTAATTTCTTCGTCGCGGAACGAGCCCTTCGGCGCGGGGATTGAATGGTCGGACGGTGTATTGGTTTACCTAGAGCGGGCGGGACGCCGGCGCCACGGTTGCACGCTCCCGTGTTCGCTGCTGCGCTCGCGGCGCCTGCGCGAGGAATCACTTGGCATTGTGCCTGCGATCATTTACGGCGCTACGGCATCCTGCTAACATCATTTGTGATTTATAGAACGGAGAACTTATGGCAATCAAAGTTGGCATCAATGGATTTGGCCGCATTGGCCGCAACGTTTTACGAACTTCGCTGAAAGACCCCGATCTGGAATTTGTCGCGGTCAACGATCTTACCGATCCGAAGACTTTGGCGCATTTACTGAAGTACGATTCGATTCTTGGCAACCTGCCGAATAAGATCAGCGCCAGCCCTGACAGCATCACCATCGATGGCAAGACGATTAAAGTTTTCAAGGAGAGAGATCCGGGGGCGCTGCCCTGGGAATCGGTGGGCGCGCAGGTGGTGATCGAATCGACGGGGCACTTCACGGACGCCAACGACGCCAAGAAGCATTTGCGCGGGACGGTGAAGAAGGTGATTATTTCGGCTCCGGCAAAGAACGAGGACATCACCTTAGTGCTGGGCGTGAATCATGAGAAGTATGACGCCGCCAGACACAACATTATTTCGAACGCTTCCTGCACTACGAATTGCCTGGCGCCGGTGGCGAAGGTGATCAATGATGAGTTCAAGATCGTTGCCGGAACGATGACCACGATTCACTCTTACACCAACGATCAGGTGATTCTGGATTTTCCGCACAAGGATTTGCGGCGAGCGCGGGCGGCAGCTCTGTCGATGATTCCGACGTCGACCGGTGCGGCTAAGGCTTTGAAGCTGGTGATTCCTGAACTGGCGGGCAAGCTGGATGGTTTTGCCATGCGGGTGCCTACGCCCAACGTTTCGGTGGTCGATCTGGTGGTTTGGGTGGAGAAGAAAACTACCAAAGAAGAAGTGAATGCGGCGTTGAAGAAAGCTTCGGAGAGCGGGCCGCTGAAGGGCTATTTGGGATACGAAGAGAACGAGTTGGTGTCTTCCGATTTCAAGGGCGATTCGCGGTCCTCGATTGTGGATGCGCCGATGACTTTGGTGGTCGCGGGTAATTGCGTGAAGGTGATCTCCTGGTATGACAATGAATGGGGATACTCATGCCGGGTGCGGGATTTGATTCATTACATTGCTGGCAAGGGTTTGTAGGGTCGTTGGACGCAACTGCATTTTAAGAGGCACCGGCATTTTTGCCGGCTTTGGCTGGGCGGGCGAGGGCGCCCGCCCGACAGCCGCTGGGACGGCGGTGCTACTTTTCGGATGTCAGTTTCGCTGCGGTACTTTTGCTGCAGTGTTTTGCTAACCAATTAAGGAAGACCAGCCTCCATGTCCAAGTTATCGATTCGTGATCTCCCGCTGAATGGCAACCGTATCTTCATGCGGGTCGACTTTAACGTGCCGCTCGACGATGGGCGGGTGATGGATGACACGCGCATCCGCGAGACTTTGCCATCGATTGAATATGCGCTTCGGCATGGGGCGCGGCTGATTCTGGCTTCGCATTTGGGACGGCCGAAGGGCAAACCCAATCCGAAAATGAGCCTCAAGCCGGTGGCGGAGCGGCTGCGCATGGTGCTGGATAAAGAACTGGCGCGGGGAGAGAACGTGGGCTTTTGCCCCGATTGCGTGGGACCGGAGGCGGAGGAAGTGGCTACGCAACTGGAAAAAGGCCAGACGCTGCTGCTGGAAAATTTGCGCTTTCATCCGGAGGAAGAAGCCAACGACGAAAAATTCTCCAAGCAACTAGCCAACCTGGCGGAGTTTTATGTGAACGATGCGTTCGGCACGGCGCATCGCGCGCATGCTTCGACCGTGGGGATTACAAAGTTTGTGTCGAGGTCAGCAGCGGGGCTGCTGATGGAGAAAGAGTTGCGGTATCTGGGCCAGGCGCTGGAGCATCCGGAACAGCCGTTTGTGGCGATTCTGGGCGGAGCTAAGGTCAGCGACAAGATTGGCGTGATTCGCAACCTCATGGGTAAAGTGAATTCGCTGATCGTCGGCGGCGGAATGGCTTATACATTTTTGAAGGCGCAGGGCCAGGAGATTGGCAAGTCGCTTCTGGAAGCCGACAAAGTGGAGTTGGCGCGGCAATTGCTGGAGGAAGCCAAGCAACGAAAGGTAAAGTTTTTGTTGCCCATCGATCACGTGGTGGCCAGCAAACCGGAGAGTAATGCCGTGGTGCAGCAGATCGGCGAGGGGCAGGCGATCCCGGCGGATCGCATGGCGCTGGATATTGGTCCGAAGACCATTGAGTTGTTCTCGGAGGAGATCTCGCGGGCGCGGACGATTGTGTGGAACGGGCCGATGGGAGTGTTTGAGGTTCCGGGATTTTCGCGGGGCACTTTTTCGATTGCGCGCGCTGTCGCCGAGAACGCGGGCGCGATTTCGATTGCCGGCGGCGGGGATACGGTGGCGGCGGTGCGCGGGGCTGAGGTCGCGGACAAGATCACGCATATTTCTACCGGTGGCGGAGCTTCGCTGGAGTTTCTGGAAGGCAAGAAGATGCCGGGGGTTGAGGCGCTTACGGATAAAAAGTGATGTCGGGCTTTTCCCAGGGACCGGCTAGGTGACAAGGATTTCGCGATCATGCGGATCGGTGATCCCGAGGAAGTACGATTGGTTCGGGGCGACATCACGAAATACCCAACGGACGCGATGGTAAACGCCGCTCACTCTGAGTTGCGCTCCGGTGGTGGAGTGTGCGGCGCGATTCACGACGCCAGGGGTCCGGCGATTGCGGAGGAGTGTCATCGCGTCCGCTCAGAACGCGGGTCACTGCAGGCGGGTCAGGCTGTCGCGACCACAGCGGGCAGGCTCGAAGCCAAATCTGTAATCCACGCCGTCGGCCCGGCTTGGCATGGAGGAAATCGTGGCGAGGCGGAAGCGCTTTCGAATTGCTACCCCGAGTCCATGCCCATCGCTGACGGATTAGAGTTAACCTCTATCGCATTCCGGGCTATCTCCACCGGCATATTCGGCTATCCGGTCGAGCAAGCCGCGTGGGTGGCGATTCCGACCTTGGTTGCCAGGCTGGGATCAGCGCGACATTTAGTGCTGGTCTCCTTCCTGCTGTTTGACCAGGCCACGTTTGAAACTTTCGCCGCAGCCGCCATGGAGCAGCGCCGAGCAGCATCAGGTAAGCCATACGAATTCCTCTTAGGAACGAATGAATGAATCGAACTAAGGTGATTGCCGCCAATTGGAAGATGTATAAGACGCCGGAGCAGACGCGCGCGTTCTTCCGCGAGTTTTTGCCGATGGTTTCCGGGCACACGCGGGATGAGATTGTGGTTTGCACTCCAGACATTGATTTAGCGGCTGCGGTGGAGGCTGCCGGAGGCTCGAATGTAGCCATTGGGGCGCAGAATGTGCATTGGAAGGCGGAGGGCGCTTTTACGGGCGAGACTTCGGCGGTGATGCTGTTGGCTTTGGGCGTGACTCACGTGATCATCGGGCACTCGGAGCGGCGGCAGTATTTTTGTGAGACCGACGACACCGTGAACCTGCGGCTGAAGGCGGCGCTGGAGGCGGGCTTGGCCCCCATCTGCTGCGTGGGCGAGGTGCTCGAAGAGCGCGAAGCTGGGGCTACCGATGACGTGTTGCGGCGGCAGTGTGTGCGGGCCTTTCATGCAGTTTCGGCTAAGAAAGCTGCCAAGATGGTGGTGGCATATGAGCCGGTTTGGGCGATTGGCACGGGCAAGACGGCTACTCCGGAGATGGCGGCGGAGGCGCATGCCGTGATTCGGGGCGAGGCTACGGAGATCTTCGGCGAAGAGTTTGCCGCTAAGCTGCGCATTCTTTATGGAGGATCGGTAAAGCCGGAGCATTGTTCCGCCCTGATGGCCCAGGAGGAGATCGACGGGGCGTTGGTGGGCGGAGCATCGCTGCACGCTAAGTCGTTTGCGGAGATTGTTCAGTATTGAGGCTTCGCAGGCGCTTCCTGGTTGAAAGCTTTAATCGCGGAGGGCGCCGAGAACGGCCACGGAGGCGCGCGAGAGCCGGAGCGGCCTCGCTACGCTCCGCTGACCGCTGGGGCGGCTGTGTTTACATTCCCTAGTCCACTTCCGCTTGAAGCTTATTCCCTTCGATCCTTCTTTTCGACAGATTGATGACAAGGGTTTTACCTGCTGCTGACACGTTCCTGGTTGCGTTCCGCTACCAATTTAGGTAGATTGCGACTCTTGGTTCGGGCCCGGGTTTAAGAAGTTGGGTAGGCCGGCTCGTGCAAGCATCCAAGGGCAAAGGCTTTGTGGCTGGGAGGAATCCGCTACGGAGCGCCGGAGCGTACCTCCGGAGATCGGTAGGAATACTCTGATATTCTGGAACTCTATGATGGAGCGGGCTGCCCCTAGGAACGCCGGGGAAACACTGCAAAGGGTACAACAGAAACTACTTAAGCCGCATCCCAATGACTGCGGCCGGATAGGCAACTTGACCGAGCCACGACAGCCAAAAAGCACCGATATCGGCGAGGCTGAGGCCATTGCACGGGCCAAGCTGGGGGACGCGGAAGCGTTCCAGGTGCTCTATGACAAGCACAAACGGCGAGTGTATTCGCTGTGCCTGCGGATGACTGCGAACACGGCCGAGGCTGAGGATCTGGCGCAGGAAGCGTTCTTGCAGTTGTATCGTAAGATCGCTACGTTTCGCGGCGAGTCGGCGTTTTCGACCTGGTTGCATCGGCTGGCGGTGAATGTGGTGCTGATGCATCTCAGGAAGAAGAGCCTTCCGGTGGTTTCTCTGGAAGAGACTACGCAGGGTACGGAAGAAGATTCTCCGAGGAAAGATTTCGGAGCGGACGATGTGGCGCTATCGGGGTCGATTGACCGGCTGCAGTTGCAGCGAGCGGTGAGCGACCTGCCTCCCGGGTACCGAACGATATTTGTTCTGCATGACGTCGAAGGCTACGAACATAATGAGATTGCGGGCATTGTCGGGTGCTCGATCGGGAACAGCAAGTCGCAGTTGCATAAGGCGCGCATGAAGTTGCGCGACCTGCTCCAGATGAATAGAGCCGAAAAGGCCGGGAAATCTCGAGCGGGCTAGGGGTAGGAAACAGGCAAGACCCGTCGTAACCTTGGCAGGGGCGCAAGCAGTGCCGCGGAATGCAAACTCGCGGTAGACTTGGGGAGAGGTTTGGTATGAATTGCGTTGAGCTGCAGGCGAGCTTGGCGGAAGTAGAAGATGGGAGCAGTGCGCAGCAAAGGGCGCATCTGAGGGCATGTCCGGCGTGCTCGGCGCTGATGCGGGAGTTGGACCAGATCGTCGCGGCCGCGGCGGAGTTGCAAGCCGCCGACGAACCCAGCCCGCGAGTTTGGAATTCCATTGAAATTGCGTTGCGGAAAGAAGGGCTGATCCGGCCCCAGCGCCGGTCGCCGCTCTCGTCGTTCGGCTTGCGCTGGGGGTGGGCGGGGTGGTTGCTGCCGGCCTGTGCTTTGCTGCTTCTGACTTTGGGATTGTATCTGCGGCAGCAGCTCTTTCCGGTGGGTGGATCGCAGCAGGCTTCGGTTTCTAAGTTGGAATCTCAACCCTCAAGTTTTTCTGGATCGCGAGCAGCGGTCGCGGTGGCGAACTCCGGTGGCTTGGAGGACGAAGACTTGCTGCAGGAGGTTGCGGCGAACGAGCCTGCCATGAAGCCAGAGTATGAAGAAAGTCTGCGTTCAGTGAATGCTTCCATACAGGACTTGCAGGGCGCGGTGAATGAGAGTCCGAATGACGCCGAGGCGCGGCGGGCACTGATGGACGCTTATCAGCAGAAATCCATGTTGTTTGAAATGGCAATGGACCGGTCGTTACCGTGAGATCGTTACCCTAAGCGGAAGAGAGCTCGAGCTTCGCTCGACTGGACAGCCCCTTCGGCTTCGCTCAGGGCAGGCTTGGGCGGCTGTCCCCACACAACCTTGGCAGGAGCGTATATGGAAGGCAAACGCGCGGCGAAGCTGGTGGCGATAGGCGTGATCGTGGCCGGCGCTCTGGTGGCCGAGAGCAAGAAGGAGTTCCACTTTACCGTGGGGCCCAAGGCCGGGGTTTCGGTGATGAATCCATACGGCTCGATTTCGGTCAAGCCTTCTTTGAACAACACCGTCGTGGTGAACGCGATTCTGCACTCCGACAAAGTTGAGGTCGATGATAATCAGAGCGGAAACCGGGTGGATATTCAGTCGCACTTGTTGGCCGGAGCGGACTCGGATTCGGGGCGCGTGGATTATGAAGTTTTGATTCCGGCCGATGCCAGCATTACCTTGCATTCGAGCACGGGATCGCTGCACGCCGAGAAGTTGCATGGCGACGTGAGTCTGGAGGGTCCTGGGGCGCAGGTGGATGTGCGCGACATCTCGGACGCGCATGTGCATGTAAAGACGATGAACGGCGCGGTGAATCTGGAAAACATCCAGAATGGACACGTCGAAATCGATTCGCTGAGCGGTGCAATCACGTTGCGGCAGGTGAATGGGCCGCTGGTACAGGTGGTTTCGACGAGCGGGAACATCAGTTACATCGGCGACTTCGGCAATAGCGGAGAGTACCGGCTCACCAGCCACAGCGGCGATATTGAAGCTACGATTCCGGAGTGGACTTCGGCCGATGTGAGCGCGCGCTCCGCGCGCGGCGAAGTGCACGATGACATTCCTCTTCAACCTAAGACGCACACCTGGTTCCCGATGGATAAGGGACGTGCCTTTGCGGGTACCATGGGGCGAGTTGCGGTCTCGTCCACGGTGGTGCTGCGAAGCTTCAGTGGTAAAATTCACCTCAGAAAACGCTCCGAAAAACAATAAAAAAAGCGAAAAGCAAAGCGGATCGGCGCAAACGGCCCGGTGAGACAAAGGCCAAAGCCAGCGGAGTTGGTGCGCCCAGCCGCAAGGCTGGTGCCAGAAGCCAGGCAGCTGCGCCGCCAGGCTTGGTGCTGGTCGGATTCATGGGCGCAGGCAAGAGCAGCGTGGGGCGGGTGTTGGCCGCGTCACTTGGCTGGAAGTTTGAGGATCTCGACGAGCGCATTGAGCGCCGGGAGATGCGAAAGGTGCACGAAATTTTTCGGGAGTTGGGCGAATCGGAGTTTCGCCGGGCAGAGCATGAGGCCTTGCAGGAGTTGATGGGCGAGTTACGAAGCGGAGCGGCGAAAGTGGTGGCTTTGGGCGGCGGAGCCTTCGTGCCCGGGCGCAATGCGGCGCTGATTCGCGGGGATGTTCCGACCGTGTTTCTGGATGCGAGTGGGGAAGAGCTGTGGCGGCGCTGCCAGGTGCAGGCTGAGCAGGCGGGGTTGGAACGTCCGCTGCTGGGCGAGCAAGAGACCTTCGCGGAACTTTATGAAGCGCGACGGCCGCATTATTTGAAAGCGTCGTTGAGACAGCCAACCGGGGGCAAGACGGTCGAAGAGATTGCGCGCGAAGTGATGCGCGCGTTGGGGCTGGAACGAGGACGCGGAAGAGCGGGAGAAAAGCAGTGACTTGGAATGCATCGATTTTGAAGTCGGTTACTTTGCAAAGATTAAAGGTCCACATTCGGATTCAGCCCTGCCTGGCCGCGCTGCTGGCCTGCGGCGTTGCGCTGCAAGCTGCGGACAAGAAAGACAAGCCTCCTGCGGCAGATAAATCGGTGGACTCGGGTTCGTTTGGGGTTTTCATTCGCGGCCAACGGGTGGTGACGGAGACCTTCAGCGTGCAGCAAGAGAATGGCGTCAGCACGGTGAAGTCGCGGCTGCAGGAGGTGGGTGGCTCCGGTGCCTCGGGTCAAACTGGGGCTGGCTCTGCCGCTGCGAATTCGGCTGCCGGGCAGAGTTCCAATTTGCAAATGACCGGCGGCGGCGAGTTGGTGCGTTACGACTGGAGCGACGGCAGCGGCTCGCTGCTGGTGGTGCCCAAGAACGACTTCCTGTTAGAGAAGATTACGACCGGGGCTCCGCCCAAAACGGCTGAGCAGCCGTTCCTCATGCCCAGCACGTCGGTGATCCTGGACAACAATTTTTTTGTGCACCGGGAAGTGCTGACATGGCGCTATCTGGCATCCGATTGCAAGACGGAGAGCGGCGATTTGAAATGCCAGCAGGCGCCGGCGGAGTTTGGCGTGCTGGTGCCGCAGGATCGCAACTCGCTGCGGGTGAGGATCGAGTTGGTGGGAAGAGAAAAAGTGACGATCCACGGAACCGAGCGCGACCTGATGCGGCTGAACTTGAAAGGCGAGGCATTCTCCTGGGCGCTCTGGGTGGATGAGAAAGACAAGTTCAAGCTGGTGCGGGTGGTGATTGCGGACGATAATACAGAGGTCGTGCGGGATTAATTTGCGGTTGGCGGGGGCGTCACTTGCCGGTAACGGATGGACGGACGGCGCGGGTTCTGATCACGGTGCTGCTGTTTGCGCTGGGGTTGGGGTTCTTGTATGTGGCGCGGCAAACCCTGATGGCGTTTCTGTTCGCCATTTTTTTTGCCTACCTGATGAGTCCGCTGGTCTCACGCCTGGAAAAAGTTCTGCACGGGCGCAGCCGCGCCATTGCGGTGATTTATCTTTTGCTGCTGGGCCTGATCGTCACGTTTTTTGTTTTCATGGGGCCGCGGATCGGACGGGAGAGCGGGCGGCTGGTGCAATCGTTGCCGGCTCTGGCGCAGCTGAGTTCCGGGCAAATCGTCGAACAACTGAAAGACGAGCACGGCTGGAACGCCCGCATCGTCGACCTGGTGCGGGATTACCTGGCCAACCACAGCAACGAAATTGCGCAGATGGCGAAAAATGTGGGGTTCCACCTGGCGGAGGTGGCCAAGCAGGCCTGGCTGCTGGTGGTGGTCCCGGTGTTATCGATTTTCTTTTTGAAGGATGGCGCCTCCTTCAGCTCACTCTTTCTGTCGCTGGTGCAATCGCGCCCGCAGCGTGAATTCTTGCAAGGGGTGCTGAGCGATTTGAATCAGATGCTGGCACATTTCATCCGGGCTCAGCTCATTCTGGCTGGACTTACCCTGGTGGTGTACTCGATATTCTTGAGCCTGATGCGGGTTCCGTATGCGCCGGTGCTGGGGCCGCTGGGCGGCCTGCTGGAATTTATTCCGGTGGTGGGACCGCTGGCGGCAGGCGTGGTCATTATTGGGGTGTCGCTGCTCAACGGCTACGGTCACTGGTTGGCGTTGGTGGTGTTTCTGGGCTGCTGGCGGCTGATTCAGGATTACATTTTTTCTCCGCGCATCATGGGACACAGCATGGAACTGCATCCGCTGGCCGCGATTTTCGGGGTGATGGCGGGGGGAGAGGTTGCCGGTATTCTGGGGATTTTTCTTTCCATTCCAGTGATGGCGAGTTTGCGAATCGTCTTCCGGCGCTGGCGGCTCTATGCGGAGAAGCGGAAGTTTGGGCCGCTGAACGAGTACGCGCTGAATCAGATTGGGCGGCCGAAGTGACGGGAGGAGTTAGCACTTGGCAATTGGCCGTTCGCCGCTCTCGCCTTGCTCTGAGTGAAGAAGAAGTCCTTGGTGATGCTCCGTGCCTTTTGTGGTTGCGGTTTTCTTTTTCAATATCGAAATGCACCATCACTCGGAGTCATCTGGCCAGGGGATGGCTTGAAATATCCTCTCTTCCCACGCGACTTTTATGAATTGGATATGGTGAAGGGACTGCTTTACGGCAGGATGTACGATCAGATTCTGGACGCCGCGTAGCGTACGCCTCAGTCGAGTTGCCGAATGCCGAGTGCAACCTATAAGCCAGGCACCGGAAACCCACTGCACACGCAAGAGCCCGTTACCGTTGCTTCCTTCCGGACCTGGCGGGGTTGGCGAGAGTGCGTCGCGTGGGACCGATGCCTGACCTGCTTCATTCTAGCAAACCTGCGCCGCGCTCTCGTCCGCGCTGACCAAAGGCGGACGAAGGGCGCGTGACTTTCGGTGCAAGAAAGCTGCATGAAGGCCTTCCCTTCAGGATGGATATTGTCGAACAATAGAGTTCGATCCCAAATTCTTGTTCATCCGATGCCACCGCCAACTCAACCCGCTGCAGCTCTCTCTTTGGCTCCAGCCATTCACAGATACTTTGAACTGTCCCTGTATCTGCTGGTCTTGATGGGTTTTGGCGCGCTCGCAGCCACTGGCGGCTTGGACCTGCCGGCCATGATTTTGGTGGGATCGGCTCTTGCCTTTCGCGGCTATCTGCTGGCGCGGCGGCGATCCATCGCGATAGCGGACCGGTGGAGTACGCCGCTCACCATCGCCTATTTTCTCTTCTATGCTGCGGATTTCTTTCTGCTCTCGCGCAGCTTTCTCACGGCCACGGTTCACCTCGTGTTGTTCGCGGTCGTGGTGCGTACGTTTTCGCTGCGCCGCGATCGCGACTTCGCTATGCTGGCCATTCTGGCGTTCCTGATGCTGCTGGCCTCCGCCGTGCTGACCGTGGACAGCGTCTTTCTGGTTTTCTTCGCCGGATTCATGCTCACGGCGGTGGCTACTTTCATCCTCATGGAGATGCGGCAGTCGGGGAAAAACGCTAAATTTCGAGCGCGACACTCGCCAGATGCCTATGAGCACCGGCATCTGGCCTTCTCGCTGGCGCGCGTCACTTCGGCTCTCGTGCTGCTGATCATGGTGGGCGCCACGGCGATGTTTTTTCTGCTGCCCCGCATGTCTGCCGGATACCTGGGAAATTATTCCTTCGGCAACGATTTTTCCACCGGCTTCAGTGATCGCGTACAACTGGGCCGCATCGGGCAGATTCAGCAATCGAACGCGGTGGCCATGCACATTCAAATCGATGGCGATACGCAGGGCCGATATGACCTGCATTGGCGGGGCATGGCGCTGGCCAATTTCGACGGCCACACTTGGTCCAACTACGGGCAGCGCGCGGGCCTGCAGCGGGAGCCGAGCGGAGGCTTTGCGGTTCCGCGTTTGAACGAGGGAGCAACAAAGCAGGCCGAGCAAGCAGGAAATCAGTCGACGGCGGCGACCGCTGCCGAGCTCATTCACTATCGCGTGGTCATGGAGCCGATTGGAACCAGCGTATTCTTTCTCGCGCCCTGGGCGCGGCGCGTGAGGGGATCGTATCGCGCGCTGCAAATCGACGCCAGCGGCGGAGTTTACGATAGCGATGGCGAACGCCCGCCCAGCATCTACGATGCGGTTTCGGACATCTCCACGCCAGCACCCGCGCAACTGCGAGAAGCCGGAGATTTCCTGCCGCAATTCGCTTTTACCTATCTGCGAGTGCCGCCGCTCGATCCACGCATTCCGCGGCTGGCGCAGCAGATTTCCGGCTCCGCCACGAATAACTACGATAAAGCGTCCGCCATCGAGAGCTATCTTAAGACTCACTTCGGGTACACGCTGCAACTGCCGCGCTCGCCGGTCGGCGACCCTCTGGCCAACTTTCTTTTCGAGCGCAAGCAGGGGCACTGCGAGTACTTCGCTTCCGCCATGGCGGTGATGCTGCGCACGCAGCGCATTCCGGCGCGCGTGGTCAATGGCTTTCGCGGCGGCGAGTTCAACGACCTTACCGGCAGCTACGTGGTGCGTGCCCGCGACGCCCATGCCTGGGTGGAGGCGTATTTCCCGGGCTACGGCTGGGTCACCTTCGATCCCACCCCGGCCGGAGTTTCCGGAACATCGCAAGGCTGGAGCCGGCTGCTGCTTTATCTCGATGCCGCCTCATCGTTCTGGCGTGAGTGGGTGATCAGCTACGACTCCTCGCACCAGTACGTGCTGGGCCAGGCCGCCGTGAGCAGAACGCGCGCTTCCTGGGAAAAAGCGCAGAGCTGGGTACATCGGCATTATGCCCGGATGGAAACTTGGGCGAGTCGAAGCGAACGCAAAGTGGATCTCTCAGCCGGAAGGTGGCTGGGTATCGCTGCGTCGGTGCTGGTTCTGCTGGTGTTGCTCGCCAACGCCGCATGGATTGTGCGAACCATCCGCGCCAGAAGGCTGCTGACTCATCCCGAGCGCTCGCCCGATGAAGCCGCTGCGATGTGGTATGAGCGCATGGCTCACTTGCTCGAGCGCCGCGGCGTGCAGAAATCCACGTCGCAAACCGCGCAGGAATTTGTGCGCATCATTCCCGAAGAGCGGTTGCGGACCCGAGTTGGCGAATTTACGCTGGCTTACGAGGCGGCAAGGTTCGGAAATTCGGCGGAAGACGCGCGGCGCTTGCCGGAGTTATATGAAGAAGTGGAAATGGCCGGCAGAGGCTGAGTGTAAAAAAGATTCGTATCAGGCATCGCTGCAGCGATGCCAACAGCGGCGTAGGCGCGAGTGGCTTCGAGCCGCTGGGTTTCCCCGCGACTGCAGGGGCTGAAACCGGTTGTGTGCTTCGGGGTGAGACCCTACGCCTGAAGGCATGCCCCGATACGCATCTTTTTTCCTTGAGCTGCCAGCAAATCGCCGCCCAAACATCCGGCTTCTAGAAATGATAGACCACGCCGCCGCTGATGAAGTAATTGTGCTGGCGCGTTTTACCGGTATCGGCCAGGGGAAAATCAGGCGTGCCCGACCAGAAATCGCGTCCCCCGCCGCGGATACCGATGCGACGCCAGATCCTGACGTCCAAGCCGACACCGATCTGCAGCACGCCGGAGGTGGAGGAACCGCCGGGGTTGGGGCCGTAGTAGAGCAGATGTTTATTCTCGTTGAAATAGCCGAAACCGCCGCCGAAACTGATCCAGGGAGAAACGGAGGTGATGGGAAATAAATTCAAGCGCACCGCGGGCGTCACGAATATCTGCTTGTAATCTTTGGGCACCACGTCCGAGCCCGAGTTGAGATCCTCATCCAGATTGAACACCGCGGGAATTTCTCCCGAGATCGAATAGACGGGAGTGACGATGAAATGGCGGGCGTAATTGATCTCGAAGGTGAGTCCTTTGGCGGAGCGCACGTAGGGATTGAAAAAAGTAGCGCCTTTGATTCCCTGGTCGCTGATAAATATGCGGCCCAGCATGCCGGTCAACTCGTTTTTCTCGTCCTGGGCGGCCGCCGAAGCCGCGAGAATACTGATTGTTGCCAGGACTGCGAGCACGGCCTTTTTCCCAGACATCTCCCCTCCAGGATGCGGCTTCAAGAATTTCCCGACACCTCTGACCTGCGATGATTCTTAGCCTAGCATGAAGGGCGGGGTTTTCATCCCGGGATGGCTGCCTTCCCCGGTGCCGACGGTCCCACGAAAGAACACAGTCTGCGTTTGTGATACCTCGGTAGTGGTGCAGTTTGAAAAAGATTCTTGAAACTGAGTTCTTTCCGGATGACGGACCGCAGAGGTGCTTCGTCTGAAAATGCTAAAATAGAGAGATTGCATGCCCTCGAAATACCTCACTATCTCAGCTTCCGACGAAATTGGCGGCGACGCCAAAGCGGCCTGCGACGCAGCTGGACCTCCCGTGAAGGTAGGCTTCGTCAGCCTGGGGTGCCCTAAGAACCTCGTCGACAGCGAGGTGATGATGGGTCTTCTGGCGCGGGGCGGCGCTGAACTTACTCCACGAGCCGAAGATGCCGACGTGATCGTGGTTAACACCTGCTCGTTCATCGCCAGCGCGCAACAGGAATCGGTCAACGCCATTCTCGAAATGGCCGGGCACAAAACCTCGGGCCGCGCGAAGAAACTCGTGGTCGCGGGCTGCCTGGTCGAACGCTTTCGCGAGGAGATTCAGAAACGCATCCCGGAAGTCGATGCCGTGGTGGGCACGGGAGAGTTGCACCACATTCTCTCGGCGGCCGGAATTGCCGAGGCCGCGCCGAAAACATCGCCACTTGTGGTGCTGCGGTCACGCGCCGAAGGCGACGCGCGCGCGGCGCAAGGGCGCTTTTCTCGCGGCCCATGGGATGGCGCCATCGCCGATCTCCCCAACTATTTATACGACGACGAAACACCGCGTGTTCTGGCTACTCCGAAGCATACGGCTTACATCAAGATCGCCGAGGGCTGCGATCATCCCTGCACTTTCTGCATTATCCCGCAGCTGCGCGGGCAATTTCGCTCGCGCCGCTTCGAGTCCGTAATCGCCGAGGCCGAGCGCCTGGGGCAAGTTGGTGTGCGCGAGATCACGTTGATCGGCCAGGATACGACCTGTTACGGCGAAGACTTCGGACTGAAAGATGGGCTCGCGCTTCTGCTCGAAAGGCTGGCGCAGATCGAGGAATTGCGCTGGGTTCGTTTTCTCTACGCTTATCCCAACAAGATCACGGGCAAGCTGCTCGAGGTAATCGCGAGCCAGGAAAAAATCTGCTCTTACGTGGACGTGCCGCTGCAACACGCCTCGGCAACGGTGTTGAAGCGCATGAAGCGCGGCGGCGGCGCGGAAGTCTTTCTGAACTCCATTGCCAAGATGCGGCGGGAGATTCCCGAACTCACCCTGCGCACATCATTTATTGTGGGCTTTCCCGGAGAAACCGATCAGGAATTTGAAGAGCTGTGCGATTTCGTGCGCGAGGCCAAGTTCGATTGGATGGGAGCGTTTTCCTACTCCGATCAGGAGGGCGCCGATGCCTACGGGTTGGGGGCGAAGCTCTCGCAGCGCGAAATCGAGCGGCGGCGCAAACATCTGATGAGCATGCAGCGCCCGATCAGCAAGAAGAAAAAGAAAGCGCTGGTGGGGCAAGAGTTCGACCTGCTGCTGGAAGGCATGTCGGAAGAAACCGATCTGCTGATGGAGGGCCGCACGCCCATGCACGCGCCCGAAATTGACGGGAAAGTATTCGTCAACGATTTTCCCGAAGAGACCACGCCCCGGCCCGGCGAGTTCTATCGTTGCCAGATCACCGCAGCGCACGACTATGATCTAGTGGCAAGAATTCTGTAGCCCGCGAATTACTGGATACGTTCTCTTTTCATGCCGCGCAAGCGCACTCTCAAGCTTCGCTGTCCGATCTGCAAGAAAGTCGTCAAAAGCGGCGATGCCGACTTCCCCTTCTGCAGCGACCGCTGCCGCACAGTCGATCTGGGCAAATGGGCCAGCGGGCAGTACGTAATCCCATCGGAAAGCGCCGATACGGACGAGCAGATCCGAGAGACCATGCCTGAGGATCAAGACGAAGAGTGATGAGAGTAAGAACCGAAAAAAGCGCCGCAGACAGTAGCTGTGCCGACAGTAGTGCCGGCGCCCCGCCGGCTGTCGAGGGGGCGTCCCCCCCTCCGCTGTGGGCTACGCTGATCGCCACACTATTCGGCATCGGACGGCTGCACCCCGGGCCGGGAACATTGGGATCGGCGGCCACTGTTTTACTGTGGGCGGCGCTGGCCCGTGCGCTCGCGGTTCCACTCAGAACTCCCGCGGCCATCGCGCTGGCCGTTTCCGTCGCCCTGATCGGCATACCCGCCGCCACGCAGGTGGCGCGCAGCTACGGGGAAAAGGATCCGCAATTCGTGGTGATCGACGAGGCGGCAGGCCAGCTTGTGGCGCTGATCGCCGTGCCCCTGGGATGGAAATCTTTTCTCGCGGGCTTTATTCTCTTTCGTGCTTTCGATATCCTGAAGCCGCCGCCGGTGCGGCAATTGGAGGCTCTTCCAGAAGGAACCGGAATTGTCGTCGACGATATTGCCGCCGGCCTCTATGCATTGGTTACAATGCATCTCTTACTGCACTTTGGTCTTCTAAGCTAGGGCGAGGGTCTTCGAAGTTTGGACGAGTATTTTTCCATGGGATTTTCCGACCGCATTCTGGGCAAGAAAAACGTGAACGGCGGACCGCACATCGAGTCCGTATCGCCCGCGCTGGCGCTGGCCGGAGGCGAGGTCCGCATCGCGGGCTCGGGGCTGCGGCCGCAGCAGTTTCAGCGCCCGCGCGTGCAGTTTGGCGAGGTGGAAGGCGGCGTCGTAGTCAGCTCCAGTTCTTTCCTGGTGGCTCGCGTACCTTTTGGAGCGACCTCCGGCCCGGTGGTTGTGACTACGGATGGCCACAGCAGCAATCCGCAGACGGTGAGCGTGGCCGTCCCCATCGCCGAAAATCTGCATCCCGTGACCAACCCGGCGCTCGATGCCGAGGGCAATATCTACGTGACGTTCTCGGGCTCACGCGGGCAAAAAGTTCCGGTCGCAATTTTCAAGATCGATACCAACTACACGGTGAAGCCATTCGTCACCGAGATGATGAATGCGACTTCCATCGCCTTCGACCGCGATGGCCAGATGTATGTCTCCTCGCGCATGGATGGCGCGGTGTATCGCGTAACGCCCAACGGAGCGATGACCACTTACGCCGAAGGCATGGGTGTGGCTACAGGAATTGCCTTCGACCGCAATCAAAATCTTTACGTCGGAGACCGCAGCGGTACCATCTTCAAGATTGGCCGCGATCAGCAGGTCTTCGTCTTCGCGACACTGGAGCCCAGCGTCTCCGCCTATCATCTTGCATTTGGTCCGCAAGGCGATTTGTTTGTAACCGGACCAACCACTTCAAGCTTTGATTGCGTTCACCAAATCGATCCCCACGGAACCGTGAACACGTTTTATCGCGGCCTGGGACGCCCGCAGGGCCTGGCATTCGACGCAGCCGGCAATCTGTACGTTGCCGCATCGCTTTCCGGGAGACGAGGCATTGTGAAGATCACGCCTGAGGGCAAGGCGAATCTCGAAGTCGCCGGCCACGGGCTGGTAGGCCTGGCCTTCGCTCCCGGACGCAGCGTAATCCTCGCCACTACCGACGCGGTGCATCATCTTTCCTGGAATATTGAGGGGCTTGCCCCCTTGCCGGAGTAAGGCGCTCTGGCTGGGCACGATTCGCACCTGCTCCGGCGCCGTTTTCATTTACACTTCTAGCCGTGAACGCCGAGATCATCGCGGTTGGCTCTGAGCTGCTGACGCCCTTCCGCACCGATACCAACTCTCTCTACCTCACCGAGCAGGTCAATCAACTGGGAGTCGAAGTCATCTTCAAAAGCATCGTGGGAGACGATTTTGCGCGCCTCGTGGCCGCCGCGCAGCACGCGCTCTTTCGCTCGGAGATCGTGATTTTCAGCGGGGGCCTCGGTCCCACCGAAGACGATCTTACGCGCGAGGCCGTGGCCGAGGCGCTGGGCGTGGGCTTGCAGCGCGATGAAGAACTTCTCGCCAGCATCGAAAAGCGCTTTGCGGCCCGCGGCTGGAAGATGTCTCCGAACAATGCCAAGCAGGCCGACGTTTTGGAGCGAGCCGTCGTTCTGCCCAATCCCAATGGCACCGCGCCCGGACAGTGGCTGAGCGGCAAGTTCGATGGCCGCGAGCGCATCGTGATCCTGCTGCCCGGGCCTCCGCACGAACTGAAAGCTTTGTTCGAAGCCCAATGCCGCGAGCGCTTGCGGGCCAAACTGCCTCCCGCGTTTCTTGCGACCCGAGTGTTGAAAGTCGCCATGCTGGGAGAATCTCACGTGGATGCCCGCGTCTCGCCGATTTACAAACGATTTACCGACGTGCAGACGACAATTCTAGCGGGCGCGGGAGAGATCCAGTTGCACTTCAAGTCGCGCGCCGAGACTGTGCAAACGGCGCAGGCGCGCGTGGATGAAGCCGCCGACGCGGTCGAAGAGGAACTCGATGACGCGGTCTATTCGCGCGACGGCGAATCACTCGAGCAGATCGTGGGCTACTGGCTGCAGATGCGCAACGCCACGCTGGCGGTGGCGGAATCGTGCACGGGAGGATTGCTGGGCGAGCGCATCACCTCGGTGAGCGGCAGTTCGCGTTACTTTGCCGGCGGCGCCATCGTCTATTCGAATGCGGTAAAGACCGAACTCGCAGGAGTTCCGGCCGACATGATCGAGCGCCATGGCGCGGTGAGCCGCGAAGTCGCAGCCGCGCTCGCCGAAGGCATCCGCTATCGCTGCGAAGCAACCCTCGGCATCGGCATTACCGGCGTTGCCGGCCCGAATGGCGGCACGGAGGAAAAGCCCGTGGGACTCGTGTTTCATGCCTTGGCCAGCGACGGGGGCACCGACGTGAGCGAGCGCAAATTTCCCGGCGATCGGCAGCGCATCCGCTGGTTTGCCACCACCATGGCGCTCGACATGGTGCGAAGAAAGTTGATGTGAGAAGTAGCGATTAGCGATTAGCGATTAGCTGTTGCCCGTCATCACTCGCGAATCTCCGGTGAAATGCATATCTAGAAGGGTTTAAGCTAGCCGCTAAAGGCTAAGAGCTTCTTATGCGCCTCTTCATCGCCCTCGATCTCGATAACGAAATTCGCAATCGTATTGCGCGCTTTCTGGACGGGGTGTGCGAATTCGCTTCGGATGCGCGCTGGGCACGGCCCGAGGCGCTGCACGTCACGCTCAAATTCATCGGAAATAAATCCGAGGAGGATGCGGAGAAGCTCAAGCGGCAACTCGCAACCATCGTGGCCCATTCCTTCGAAGTGACGTTTCGCGGCTATGGATTTTTTCCCTCCGCGCGGGCCCCGCGAGTTTTCTGGCTGGCAATCGAGGCATCGGCGGCGCTGGTTGGTCTCGCCGCGGCGGTCGACGAGAGCATGAGCCAACTGGGAGTGGCGAAAGAAGAGCACGCGTACACTCCGCATCTAACTTTAGCCCGGGGCGGCCGAGGCTCAGGCTCGCCTCGCCGGCAAAAGGACGATCGACCCAATCGCAGCTTTCAGGGCCTGCAAGAAAAACTGGCGGCGCTTCCGCAGCAGGAGTTTGGTACCATGACCGCCCGCGAGTTCTTTCTGTATCAAAGCCATACTTCGCCCAGCGGAGCAAAGTATACGAAGTTGGCTCAGTTCAGGCTGCACTAACGCGCACCATTTCATGTCCGGAATCTTGCTCATCGCCGTCCTCAGTTATTTGCTGGGATCGATTCCCTTCGGATACCTGCTAGTCCGCATCGTTCGCGGCGAAGATGTGCGGCGGAGCGGAAGCGGAAACATTGGCGCCACCAACGTCTCGCGCAAATCGCCGCTGCTCGGAGCGCTCACGCTGCTGCTGGACGCGCTTAAAGGAAGCGCGGCGGTTGGGCTGGCCTACCTGCTTTATGCTCGCACGGCTGAGAATTTTCCGTATCGCGCCATGTCGATGGCTGCGCTGTTCGCGATTCTCGGCCACATGTTTCCGGTATGGTTAAAATTCCGCGGCGGCAAAGGCGTAGCCACGGGCCTCGGTTCATTTCTGATGATCGCCCCGAAAGCGGTGCTGATCGCCGCCGGCCTCTTCCTCGTTGTCGTGCTCGTAACTCGCTATGTTTCGTTGGGATCGATCCTAGCGGTGGCTTCTTACCCGCTGCTGGTTTATGCACTGCATGCCTGCGGGCACGACTCCCTTGCTGCGGCGCTCATGAGCGCGGCCTCGCTGCTGATCGTCATCCGGCACCAGGAAAACATCGGCCGCTTGCTGGCCGGAAACGAGAGCCGATTCGGAGCCAAGCGCGAATGAGCGAGATTGCCATCCTCGGCGCCGGCGCCTGGGGCACAGCTCTCTCCATAGTTTTAGGGCGCAGAGGCTCGCATCGCGTGCGCCTCTGGGCTCATGAGAAAGAAATTGCCGCAGCCATCGCACGGCAACGCGTCAACGAGAAATTCCTTCCCGGCTGTACGCTGCCAGAAACGGTGAATCCAACCAGCGACTCGAAGGCCGCCATCGCGGGAGCCGACATTGTGATTAGCGTGATGCCCTCTCATCATTGCCGCTCGGTCTTCGAAGCGATTCACGTTGATCTAACTCCAGAAATGCTGCTCGTGAGCGCGACCAAGGGCATCGAGAACGGCACGAACATGCGCGTGACGGAAGTGATCGTTCATGTCGCAAGAAACTTGAAGGGCTTCACTCCCCGCATCGGCGCGCTGAGTGGACCGTCGTTCGCGCTCGAAGTCGCGCGTGGCGATCCAACCGCCGTCACGATCGCGTCGGCGGACGTGGATCTAGCGCGCATCGTGCAGGCGGAATTCAGCGATCCCAGCTTTCGGGTTTACACCAACGCGGACGTTATCGGCGTGGAGCTAGGGGGAGCGCTGAAGAATGTGATCGCCATCGCCGCGGGAATCTGCGCCGGACTTGGCCTGGGCCACAACTCCGTGGCCGCACTCATCACCCGCGGCCTGGCGGAGATGACGCGACTCGCCGTCGCCTGCGGAGGCAAGACCGAAACCATGGCCGGACTCGCTGGCCTCGGGGACCTGGTGCTCACCTGCACTGGCGGCCTCTCCCGCAATCGCCACGTGGGCGTCGAACTTGGCCGCGGAAAAAAGTTACCCGAGATTCTCGCCGCCATGCACGGCTCGGTGGCCGAAGGAGTTTTCACCACAACCGCGGCCCTAGGCTTAGCGCGGAAACATGCCGTCGAGATGCCGATAACCGGGCAGATGCACGCCATCCTGCAGCAAGGGAAAAATCCCCGCGAAGCGATTCATGAACTTATGACCCGCAGCGGAAAGAGCGAAACTCTCCCGTCGTAACCCAATCAATCCCTCCTGCGCGATTCGCGGCCCAGCTGTATTTTCCCGCCAACCCCGCACCAGTCGGGTCATCTTGCTGGTACTTTGGTAACGGCAGAAGCCCCGTTTTCGCCTCGCGATCGCTCTTCCTGAAACTAAACTTAGAGGGATACTCAGTCCAATCCGCCGCCGTTTCAAGCGACGGCGCTCACAGATCTAGCCAGGGGAGCAACTTGTCTTCTTCTGCACCCAATCCGGCGCGCATTCCGATTCTGTATGTAATTCTGGGCGTGCTTCTGGTCATCAGTATCGTTCCCATGTACTTCTACTCGGCGCAAGTCGAGGCCATCAATCGCGACCGCCTGAAGACCAACGAAATGCTGCTGCAGAACACGGTCACGCGATCGCTCGCGGACGATCTCTCGCTGCACGAACGCTCGCTGCGCATGATGCTGGCGAATCTTTCTTCCGCGATTCAAGTGGCCAGCGGCGGCGACTTCGGCAGCAAGAATATTCAGGCGCCGGAGCTGCGCGCTCTGCTGGAGAATTTCGTTTCGTCTTCCGACGACATCGCTTATGCCATGCTGCTGAATTCCGATGCCAAGGGCATCTCGGCTGGGCGTATCGCTCCCGACGCTTTTTTGCAGCGCGAGTTGCAGCACGCTTTTGACGCCTCCCGCGATGGCCGCGCCTACAACGGACAGGCTTTGCGCGTGGGGGACGGAACCGCGGCGCGCACCGTTGTTCTGGTGAGCAGCCCGGTCAGCTATGGCGGACGATTTCTGGGTATGGTGGGCGCGGTCGTCGATTTGCAGTTCCTCATCAGCCGGCTGCAGGAAGTGAGCGGCGGCGGGCTCATTCCGTACGTAGTCGATGCGCAGGGCAGGCTGGTCGCCGCGGGCACGGCGGAATACGCCACCGGGCAGGACATGAAGAGCCTCGAGATCGTCCGCAACTTTGTGGACGAAGGCAACAAGTTGCAGTTGGCCGCGACCAAGGAATTCGCCGTCAGCGCCGGCAAGGCCAGCGTGGAGATGCTGGGCACATACAGCCCGGTGACGCGCCTCGATTGGGCCGTGGTGGTGCAGAAGCCGCAGCGCGAAGCCTATCGCGGAGTCTACGAGATGCAACACACCGCCCGCCTCCTGGCTCTGCTGGCGGTGTTGCTGAGTATTGGGGTGAGCATCTTTGCGGCGCGCAGAATCACGAACCCGCTGCACACCCTCACGCAATCCAGCCGCGCTTTGGCTCGGGGCGATTTTTCGCAGCGCGTCGTGTTGCGCAGCCGCACCGAGATCGGCGAACTGGCCGAGACCTTTAACACCATGTCGCAGGAGCTCGAGCACTTCGTCGAAGATCTCAAGCGTGCGGCGGAAGAAAACCGTGCGCTGTTTCTGGGCTCGATTCAAATGCTGGCCGGTGCCGTCGACGAGAAAGATCCCTACACCCGCGGCCACTCCGACCGCGTCACGCGCTACTCGCTGCTCATCGGCAAAGAAATGAAGCTGCCCACGACGTTCCTGGAAACTTTGCAGATTTCCGCGCAGCTCCACGACGTGGGCAAAATCGGAATCGAAGACCACATCCTCAAAAAACCCGGCGCGCTCACCGCCGAAGAATTTGAAGTGATGAAGACTCATACTACGAAGGGCGCCAACATTCTTCGTCCGGTGAGCCAGCTGGCGGAGATGCTCCCCGGTATCGAACTGCATCACGAAGCGCTCGACGGGCGCGGCTACCCCTATGGCCTGAAGGACGATCAGATTCCGCTGCTGGCGCGGGTGATTGCGGTCGCCGACACCTTCGACGCTTTGACCACGAATCGCCCCTACCAGCAGGCACATACTCCGGAAGAGGCTTTTCGCATCGTTCAAAATCTTGCCGGTAAAAGGCTTGATCCCGAAGCGGTGGCGGCCTTGAAGGCGGTTTATGCGCGCGGCGAAATTCGCATTCAGAGAGTTGGCGTCAAGCGCCCCTTGCCTGCGGCTGCGCCTGCAAGTCTCGCAGGCACACCGGTGCCTTCTCCCGTAGAAGGGACCAACCTCGAGCGCACCCGCGCTTGAATCTTCGCTTAACGAGCCGGCCACGGGAGAGTAGCGCCGGCATCCTGTCGCCTGTCTAGAGGGCGTTTCGCCCTCGTCGCTGCATCGATCAGACGGCTATAATCAATTTCTGGCCGTCTCTCGACGATTCAAACTTCATGATTCAAACTTTATTCGGCAGCACCGAAGAAAAGAAAACCGGTCTCTTTGAGCGCATGAAGCAGGCGGTCACGCGCACGCGGGAGAGCCTCGGGGAGCGCATCGAAGAAATCGTCTCCATTGGCAAAGAGATCGACCGTAGCACGCTTGACGATCTCGAGGCCACGCTGATCGGAGCCGATCTGGGTTCTGCGACCACGCGGGAAGTGCTGGGCAAACTGCGCGACAAAGCCGACCGCAAGCAGATCAAAGATGTACAGGAGTTGAAACGCCTGCTGAAAGAAGAATTGCTGGCCATTCTGAATGCCGCGAATGCGGCGCCGGTGCGAAGAGTGGATGGAACTCCCGAAGTAATTCTGGTGGTCGGCGTGAATGGCACCGGCAAGACGACGACCATCGGAAAACTGGCTCAGGTGTTTCGATCGCAGGGAAAGAACGTGCTGCTATGCGCGGCCGATACGTTTCGCGCGGCGGCGATTGATCAACTCGAAATCTGGGGAGAACGTACGGGCACGGAAGTGATCAAGACCAAGCCCGGCGGCGATCCATCTGCGGTGCTATTCGATGCGCTGCAGGCAGCCAGCGCGCGCAAAACGGATTACGTAATCGTCGACACGGCCGGCCGCCTGCATACCAAGACCAGCCTAATGTCGGAACTGGAAAAAATGCGCCGCACCGCGCAACGAATCATTCCCGGCGCGCCGCACGAGACCCTGCTCGTAATGGATGCGACCACGGGCCAGAACGGCTTGCAGCAGGCGCGGCTGTTCACGCAGTCGGCGGGAGTGACCGGCATCGTACTCACCAAGCTCGACGGGACCGCCAAAGGCGGAGTCGTGGTCGCGATCACGCGCGAACTCGGACTGCCCGTGCGCTTTGTCGGCGTGGGCGAAAAGGTGGGCGATCTGCTGCCCTTCGATCCAAAAGAGTTTGTGGACTCGCTGTTCGAATAGGAGAGTGTATGCCAGGTTCTTCTAGAGAACGCTCACGACTTCACGCTCTTCTGGATTCGCTTCGACGCCTACTCGGGAAGAAACCACCGGAAGTTCCGGGTGACCCTTATGCTTACCGCATGGCACCGGTGCGTCGCGGGCCGAAAGGCCGAAGCGGCGCAGCCGTCGCGGAACCTGAAGACGACTCCGAGCGCGCGTTTCCGCCGCGCCGCCGATAGAATCCGTAGCGCGTTGTAAGTCATTTTGATTTTCGCGGCTTCGCTTTTACCTCTTTGGCCAATGCCCAGCCATTCTGCCGACGAACAGTTGCTGCGACGCGCTCTTGAACTGGCGCGCGAAGGCATGGGACTCGCTTCGCCCAATCCCTACGTCGGAGCGGTCGTCGTCGATCCGCAGGGCAACGTCGCAGGCGAGGGCGTTTACTCTTACGCCGGCCGAAAGCACGCCGAAGTGCTCGCGCTCCAAGAGGCCGGCGAACAATCTCGCGGCGGCACGCTCTATATCAATCTCGAGCCGCACGCGCACCAGGGGCGCACGCCGCCATGCACCGACGCTCTGATCGCGGCCGGCATTCATCGTGTGGTCGCGAGCATGCCCGATCCCAACCCCAAAGTCGCGGGAAGAGGATTTGAAAAGCTGCGCGCCGCTGGCGTTCAGGTCGAGGTGGGCAGACTGGGGACTGAGGCGCGGCGGCTCAACGAGGCCTTCGCCCGCTACATTCGCCACGGCGAGCCGCTGGTTACGTTGAAATCGGCGATGACGCTCGATGGCAAAATTGCTCCGTCGGCCGCGGCGCAGTCGAAACGCGAAGCTGGAATTCCCGCCGGCGGCTGGATCACGGGCGAAAGCGCGCGCGCCCACGTGCAGCAACAGCGCCGTCAAAGCGACGCTATTTTGACGGGCGTGGGGACGATTCTCACCGACGATCCTCTGCTCACCGATCGCAGCGGCCAGCCGCGGCGGCGTCCCTTGTTGCGCGTGATTCTGGACTCAAAGCTGCGTCTGCCGCTTGAGTCGCGCCTGGTTCGCAGCTCTGCGGATGACGTTTTAGTTTTCTGTGGCGCGGGCGCTGCAGCGAAGCAGCACGAATTGAAGGCTCGCGGAATTCGCGTCGAGCACATTGCAGGCGGGGCCGTGTCTGCGGGACGCCCGGATATCCATGCTGTGTTGCGACGGCTGGCAGAGCTTGAGATCAGCAGCGTGATGATTGAAGGCGGCGCGATGGTATACGGGGCAGCTCTCTCCGCCTGTGCAGTCGACAAGTTGTTTCTCTACTACGCACCCAAACTTATGGCCGACGACGATGCGATCAAGTTCGCCTCCAGCTCTGCTGATCATGAAATGAATCGCGCGGTGCGCTTGAATCAAGTTCAGTTGCATCGCTTCGGCGATGACGTTGCGGTAGAGGGATACTTGCGCGATCCCTACGCGGACTAAGCAGCGAAGCTGTTTGACTAAATGCTAAATGCTAAATGCCAATTGCTCATTGCTCACTCTGGTGCGGTTTATCATAGAGCTTTCATCAGGAGGCACCATGTTCACCGGCATCGTGGAGGATGTTGGGCGGGTCTCGCGCATCGAGCAGCGCGGCGAGAACCGGCGGATCATGATCGCGGCAGCGCATGCTCCCCAACAGTTAAAAACTGGCGACAGCGTTGCGGTCAGCGGAGTCTGCTTGACCGCGCTTGAAATCAAGTCCGGCTCGTTCTGCGCCGATCTCGCGCCGGAGACCTGGGAGCGCACTTCGTTCTCGCGCATGCGTGAGGGCGCGCTGGTGAATCTCGAACTGCCCATGAAGGCCGACGGTCGCTTTGGCGGGCACATCGTGCAGGGGCACGTGGATGGCGTGGGCAAGCTCGTCGCACTGGAGCGCATCGCCGGGTCGGAGAATTGGTGGCTGCATATCGAGTTGCCTCGTGAAGTCGAAAAATACACGGTGTACAAAGGCTCGATTTCGATCGAAGGCATCAGCCTTACGGTGGCAAAGCTCGAAGGCAGAATTTGTACGATTGCCATCATCCCTCACACGGTGGAGATGACGAATCTGAATTCGCTCAAGCCCGGCGATCCCGTCAATCTGGAAGCGGATCTGATTGCGAAGTATGTCGAAAAGATGATGAGTACCGAGCCCGCCGAGAGTTTGCTTACCGTGGAAGAATTGGTGCGGCAAGGGTTTTAGCAGATGGCAGCAGCCGCGGTGGGTCCGCGCCTCGGCAATCGGGGGGCTTCGGGAATTTCGATGATGATGCAGGACGGCAAGGACGCGCCCCCTTCTCCTCCGCTCGCTGCTCGCGAGTATGGGCTATGCGCCGGTTGCGTTCACGCGCGGCGGATTCGGTCCGATCGCGGGTCGACTTTCTTGTTGTGCCAGCTTTCGTTAGTCGATCAGCGCTTTCCGAAATATCCGAGATTGCCGGTTTTGGCTTGCGGCGGCTACCAGAAACGCTCCGGCGATGGTTGAGAAACGCTGCGGTTCCCCGCTGGCCTGCCAGCCTAGGCTTCGATTTTGAGTTCGTCGAGTTGGAAGAATTCCTGCACGATCGGCTCGGTGGAAGCTTCCATTTCAACGGTGGTGCCGAAGAAAATGGCGCGGCCCTCGTAGAGGAAGACTACGCGGTCGGCCAGTTTTTTTGCCAGGCGCATATCGTGGGTGACGACGATGCTGGTCAGGTTGAGTTGAATCTTCAGGCGCTTGATGAGATCGCCGAGCAGTTGCGCCATCAGCGGATCGACCATAGTGGTGGGCTCGTCGTAGAGCACGCATTCGGGGCGCGCGGCCAAGGCGCGGGCGATCGCCACCGAGCGCTTCATGCCGGTGGAGAGATCGGAGGGCAGCAGGTCGCGCATCTCCTGCACGCCGACCATTTTCAGCAAGCCATCGACGATCTGGTAGATCTGCTCTTCGGAGAGACTTCCCATTTCCCGCAGGGGGAAGGCCACGTTCTCGCCGACGGTTAGGGAATCGAATAAGGCTCCGTTCTGAAACACCATGGTGACCTTTTTTCGAATGGCCTCCATCTGTTCTTCGGTGAAGTCGGTGATGTCTTCGCCGGCGACGATCACGCGGCCGGAGTCGGCCTTGAGAAAGCCCATGAGCAGGCCGAGCGACACCGATTTGCCCACGCCGCTGCGCCCGAGGATGCAGACGGTTTCGCCGGGCATGACGTTGAAGCTGACGCGATCGAGAACCTTCTTGTCGCCGAAAGCCTTGGAGACTGCGCGGAATTCGATGTAGGGACTCAGGGTTTCGGGCATCGACTGACGATTATTTCACCATAGAGTCGCAAATCAATTTTCACTTTCTCGCCGCCCGCAATTCAGCGGGAGTGTTCAGGTTGCAGAAGATTTCCTGCAAGAAGCCGGTACGTCTTAGTTCATCCTCCTCGATCCCTCGGGTCGGGACGACAGCGAAGAGCGGATCAATCTTATGTTTGCCGGCGCGCAACGCGTTCTCGGCTACCGCGGCGAACTCACGACGATAGACGGCGCAGAGCGACTGCCAGTGTGCTTGCGCGCGCGGGACTATCACCGCCACATCGGGAGCGCTGTTCGCTTCGCCGATCAAGTATCGCAAAAATGCCTCCGGCACGAAAGGCAGATCCACCGCCATCACCAGATTGAGTTCGGCGGTCGAAGCCTCGAGCGCGGCGTGGATTCCCCCCAGCGGCCCGCAATTCTGGAATACATCTTCCACCACAGGAGCGAAGGGCGCAAACTTCTCCTTACTGCCGACGATTCTAACGTCGGAAGTCGCCGAGCGCGCCAAGTCGAGGGCCCGAGCCAGCAGCGTGCGGCCTTCGAAATCGACGAAGGCCTTGTCGGTTCCCATGCGAGAGCTCCTGCCGCCAGCCAGGATGAAGGCGGAGACGTCGGGGGCGGCGGCATTTTCCATCCGGCGATCATACACTTTGCGGAATGAGGGCTCTCGCCAGGCTGACTCCTGGGTACCGAAAGATATTTGGGTTTGCAAACATTTGCAATAGGGAGATTTATCTTCCGGGCACCGTTCGACTAACACGAAGGTAACCTACTCAAGGCGCGCGCTTCGGGCGATGATACATCTGCTTCCGGGGACTCCCTTCCGGTCTGGAAGTAACCATCATGCCGCAAAAAATCATGGATGTTCTTATGCTAGGGCGCTGCTCCCACGAATTTTCCTGGCCGCGGCGTGGCGCGGATGGCGACTATTATCAGATTTGTCTTTTGTGCGCCGCCGAGTACAAGTACGATTGGACCACCATGCGACGGGTGGAACGAGTGGAGCATGCCAAGCCGGAGACCGGCATCCGGCGCTCCCATGCACGCGAGAAGCGACCTTCGTGGACGCCCCGGGCACGGCGCCTGAAGCTGGAATTGGGGCTGCGCTACCGGGTCAATAGCACGGGGATCTGGTACGAGGGCAAAATCGACAACCTCAGCCAGACGGGAATTTTATTTCGCGGGCCGCAGCCCTTGCCGGTAAACGCCCTGATCGAAATGGTGTTTGAGATGCCGGAGGAAATTTCCGGCCAGAAGAATCGCAACGTGCTGTGCCAGGGCAGGGTCATCCGTTACCAAGCCGGCCGGGATGCCGAAAGCGCCGACGCCCAGGAGCAGGCAAAAGACCAAGAAAAGACGCAAGAAATCCAGCCTCCAGGAAACAAGGAAGGTTTGTTGGCCGCTTCCATCGTCGATTACAAGTTCATCCGCTAAAGCTAAAAAGTGGGCGTGTACAATTTCGTTTTTCGGAAGTCGGACCCGCGTTTTTCACGGGTACGCCGCCGCGCAAAGGCGCTGCCCGATGTATTGCCATCCCTCAGAAAACTCTAATGATCTCGCCGCAGCGGTGATCCCGCCTGTTCTGACTTTGTAACTTCCGTACGATTTATTTTCTCCACCGGCAAATCTGGGTTACAAGTCCGAGCACTGGTCGCGGACACCCTGCACCTGCTGTCCAGGCTTGTCGTCCATCCCGTGCCACGCAAGGCCTGGCACTTAACCAAAATTAAAATAAAAAGGAGGAGCAATGCTCCGCTCGATGACTTCCCCTCTGGTGGCGAGCACGGCAACATCTCTTTCCCTCGATTGGCTCCGGGCAAAATCCACCCGTGGTGAACGATCCAGCCAACGGCTTACGATCCGGAGCGAGAAATTCATCGCGCTTGCGACTTGGGCTTTGCTGCTGCTGCTGGGCGGAAGGGCACTGGCGCAGACCGACCCCGGAGTGCAAAGTGGCAACCGCGGCACCGGCGCCGTGCTCTCTTCGGTAAACGCAAACTCCGCGCTGCTGGCATTTTTTACGGACGGTAAGGCACGCTTTCAGGCGGTGGAATCGGTCTCCAACAGCCCCAGCGGTAACAACGGGCTGGGACCGCGCTTCAACTCTAATAGCTGCAGCTCGTGCCACGCGCAACCTACGTTCGGAGGGACGGGCGCGGCTACCAACCCGGAGGCGCAATTCGTGAGCGACGGAGTGGCGCCGGGAAACACGACACCGTCTTTCGTGACGCCCAACGGCCCCACTCTCGAAGCGCGCTTTCCATTTTTCTTTAACAGCAACGGCTCGGTGAATACCAGCGCCCCCAACGGAGGCGTGGAGGATCTATTTACGGTTACCGGGCGCTCCGATGCCGGCACCTGCAACAACAGCACGACGCTACCACAGCCCAGCTTCGCGAGCGCCGTGGCGGAGAACGACATCATCTTCCGGATTCCCACGCCGGTGTTTGGCGCAGGACTGATCGAGAATCTCGACGACTCGACTCTGTTGACCAATCAGCTCGCCAATCTGAACAACAGCCTGGGCATCAGCGGCACCTTCAACCACAACGGCAACGACGGCACCATCAGCCGTTTCGGCTGGAAGGCACAGAACAAGTCGCTGCAGATTTTCGCCGGCGAGGCTTACAACGTGGAGATGGGCGTCAGCAACGAACTGTTTCCGCAGGATCGTCCGCTGCCCGGAGAAGACCAACTGCAGACCGGGCTGCCCACGACCTGCCTGAATCTTTCCGGGAGTGGTTATCCGGAGGATACCTCGAACCCGGCATCGACGCCGAACGCGGCGGTGTTGGATGATGTCTCGGCGTTCGCCAACTTTATGCGCCTACTGGCTCCGCCGCCGACTGGGACCGTGGTGCTGAATGGGACAACGGTTCCGCAGAGTGCGATCTCGGCCGGGGCCGCGCTCTTCAGTTCGATCGGCTGCGCCACCTGCCACAACACCAGCCCCGGCACTACGCAGGTGTCAAACTTTACTCCGGGCTTGAGTAAGGTTTCCGTGCCGGCGTTTTCGGATATCGAGATCCATCACATGGGCACCGGGCTGGCGGATAACGTTTCGCAAGGCGGCGCGGGCGGCGACCAGTTCCGCACCGCTCCGTTGTGGGGCTTAGGACAGCGTATTTTCTTGCTGCACGACGGCCGCACCACGAACCTGCTTACGGCGATTCAAGACCACGCCAGCCATGGCAGCGAAGCCAGCACCGTGGAGCAGCAGTTCTTCAACAACCTCAATACCACCCAGCAGCAAGAGATTCTGGATTTCCTGCGATCACTGTAAAGGATTGGTCAGGCGAGGCACGAAGGTGTCTCGCCAGATTTTCTGTGGGGTAATGCAGTTCGAAAGAGCTTGGTATCAAGGGCATGCCTCCAGGCATGCCACCCGCGCGAGGTTGAAACCGGCTTCAGCCTCAGCGGCCTGAAGCCGCTCGCAACTAGGCCCGTGTCGGCATCTTAAAGCGATGCCCTGATACGAACTTTTTCGAACTCCGCCATCACCACATTTTTTGGGGCAAGTGCGCTCGGAGGAATATGCCGTTTCGATTTTCCGGTTGCCTAATCAGCCTCCGGCGGCTGCTCACGCTGGGGTTGTGTTTATCCCAGTTGCCGTGGGCGCAGAGCGGTAAATCGCCGGCCGCGCCACAGAACGGCGGCGACTTCTCTACCAACACCGAGGCAAGAAACAAAGTTCCTGCCGGAGTGATTCTGGTGACGGGCGCGTGGGCGAGCGCGAGCGATTCGGTGACTCCGCTGCCGGAAGGCGCGGAGATACAAGACAATGTTCTTCGCGACCCGTACTTCAGAATCACTTATCCGTTGCCTGCGGATTGGGAGGAGAAGTATAAAGGGCCGCCGCCATCGGAGAGCGGGCGCTACGTGCTGGCCCAGCTCAGTCCTGCGAACACGTTCAAGGGAGAGGATCGAGGCACACTCCTGATGACCGCGCAGGATATGTTTTTTACGCCGCTGGCGGCCGGCAATGCCGTGGATTTGGTCCATCATTCCGAAAAACATTTGCCCGCCGATTATAAAGTGGAAATGGCGCCGACGCCGACTACGATTGCGGGACGGCCTTTTGTTTTCTATGCCTATTGGTCTCCCGTGGCGGAGCTGCACTGGTATGTGGTGACCACAGAAATCCGCTGCCACGCGGTGCAGATCGTGCTCTCAAGCCGCAACACAAAACTGCTGGCGAGCTTGATTCTGGATTTGGAGAAGATGAAGCTGCCCGCGGAAGCCAGCCCAACGGCGGGCTCTGGTGGAGGCGATTTTCCGGTTTGCATTAAAGATTACGCCAGCGGCGAAAACATGGTTAGCCGAGTCGACCCGGTCTTTTCGGAACACATATTCAATGCGGTGCCCGTCCGGATCGTCATCGATGAAGAGGGCAAAGTAAAACATATTCACTTTCTCAGCGCCTTTCCCGACCAGGCCAAGGCGATTACTGACGCGATGGCGCAGTGGCGATTCAAGCGCTACTTGCGCGACGGGAAACCGGTTGAGGTTGAGACCGGGATTATGTTCGGGCGTAATCCTTATCCGAGGAGAGGGGCGGCGACCGGCGCCGGCACGGAGTGATCGTCGAGCTGCGCTCGACGGACAGCCAAGTCCCGGCATGATCACTTTCGCTTGTCACACATGTGACCAGCGTTCCTTTATCCTTGCCAGATGCCTCCGATCACGGCGGTGCTGCACACTCACAACGATGCGTTGCGGCTGGGGCGGGCGCTGGAGACGTTGTTTCCCTGCGGCGAGGTACTGGTGATCGATCATGGGTCGGTGGATGCGACGCGACGCATTGCGCGCAACTATGGAGCCCGCATCGTGGCTGCCGGCGAAGCCCAGTGTCGCTATTTGGATCTAGCCAGCCATGACTGGATCTTTTTTTTGGGGCCGGCGGAATCTATTTCGGAGGGATTGCAAAGCAGTCTGTTTGAGTTTCGGGATCTCGCGCCCGCAAGCGTAGCCCACACGGCCCTCGCCGTCTCGGTGCGGCATCAGGCGGCCGAGGGCTGGCTGGAGGCTTCTGTAATCGAGACTCGTTTGCTATCTCGCGGGTCGCCTATGGGCGCGCCCTGCCTCGGCCGCAAGGGGTACTTTCCTGCGCATCAGCCTTCGGCCCCGGTTCTGGAGGGGGAGATACTGCGCTTCCACTTTCCCTAGCCAACCGCGGAGCATTACGATTGTCCTTCTGGACAGTGACTTCAGTACCTTAGTTCCGCCGCTTCTATCCACTTATAATTCCTTCAAGAAGGGTCGGCGAATACGTTCTTCTTGATGTGGTCAGGAAACGTGCGCCTACCGTTCGAAGTGTGGTTTCTTACAACGCGTTAAACCGAACACCGTGAATCCTATTTACGCATCGGCGATTTTTATTTACGGGCTGGCCTTTGGCAGCTTTCTGAACGTGTGCATCTATCGCATGCCCCGGGGCTTGTCGGTAGTGAAACCGCGCTCGGCGTGCCCGAACTGCAAGCGGGCGATTGCTTTTTACGATAATTTGCCTGTCTTGAGTTGGCTGCTGCTGGCGGGCCGGTGCCGGCATTGCAAAGTTCGAATCGCCGTGCGCTATCTCCTGATCGAACTTCTGACCGGCGCGCTGTTTCTTGGTTGCTATGCCTATGCCGGGCTGACACTGGCCACGTTGAAGTATTGCGTCTTTGGATTTCTGCTGCTCGGCCTCATATTTACCGACGCCGAAACTAAATTGCTGCCCGACAAACTCACCTTGCCCGGCCTTGCGCTGGGGCTGATTTTCAGCTTGCTGGTTCCGGTTCACGATCTGGCTTCGCAACTTGTGCCCGGGATGGTGAACCTACCCTTTAGCGCCGACCTTGCCACGCCCTTGCTCTCGCTGCTGGATTCCCTGCTGGGCGCGGCTTTAGGGGCGTCTTTCATTTACGGCGCGGGAGCGGTTTATTTGCGCTGGCGCGGCGCGGAGGGCATGGGCTTCGGCGACGTGAAGCTGATGGCCATGGTCGGAGCGTTTCTCGGCATCAAGCTGACGATTTTCACCATCTTCGCAGCTTCCGTCGCGGGATCCTTATTTGGACTGACGACGGTGATGGTGGTGTGGATCAAGCGTACGCATCGCTTCATGCGGCGACTGGCCAATCTGGGCGCGGCTCGGCGGCGGGGATGGCAGTCGGCGCAAATGGTTTATCGGCATTACCAGATGCCGTTTGGAGTTTTTCTGGGCAGCATGGCCTTGCTCGCCCTTTTTGTGGGCAACCAGTTTCTGAGTTGGTATGGGAGGCTGTGGTGGTAAAGCTGCTGGCGAATCCGGTGTTTTTGCGGGCGGCGCTGGTGCTGGCTTTCTGTGGCGTCGCGTTTGTGTTCGCTCTGTGGTTCATGCGCCGCTTGCGCGATGGTCTGGCGGAAGAGGCCAAACTTGACTCCAATGCGGCTCCAGCCACCCTCGAGGCTCTGCCCCTGCATCTTTACAACACCGTGATCCAGCAACTGAAGCAGCAAAAGCACGAACTGCAGGTGCAGAACCTGGCGGAACAGCGGCGCGCCCGCACCTCGGAAAACTTCAGCCATGCGGTGCTCTCCAATCTTTCGTCCGGGGTGCTGGTGTTTGGGGTCAACGGATTGGTGAAGCAGGCGAATCCTGCGGCCAAAGAAATTCTCGGTTTCGATTCGCCTTCGGGCATGAGCGCGGAGGATATTTTTCGCGGGGCGGCGGTGTGCTTGCCCGAATCTTCCGGCGCGGTTTACGCCGACGGCCTGCCCGACTCGCCTGTGCGCCTGGCCGAGGAGGTGCATGCCGTGTTGCGTGAAGGCAGCCAGCGGCGCCAGTTGGAGGCCGAATACGCCACGCCCGCGGGAGAACAACTGTTGATCGTGGTTACGGTTTCGCCGGTGCCGGCGGTCGATGGCAGCCTGCTCGGGGCCGCGTGCTTGATCACAGACCGAAGTGAGCAGCAGCGCGCTCGGCGGCAGCAGGAGTTGCATGGCGAAATTTCGGCGGAGATGGCGCTAGAGCTGCGTACGTCGCTGACTACGATTTCCGGTTACGCGCAGCAGTTGGCGAAGACTCAGGAGCCTAAACTCGCCGCGCAGTTGGCGGAGGATATCGCCAGCGAGTCGGCTCGGCTGGATCATCGCATTGGCGGCTTTCTGGTGGAAAGGCATACGGCCGCGCCTTCGGCCGCTCGTGCGCACTCGGCCGGACAAATTTAATTTATGCAAAGTCAAAAAGATGGGGTTCAAAAGGACGGGGCAATGAAACGCATCGCGTATTTTGGTTCAGCACTCGCAGTAGGCATGGCGCTCACTCTCCCGGCGACGGCCCAGAGTTCGCCGGCGCCACAAAATCAAGCGCAGGATCAATCCTCGCTCGGCGACTATGCTCGCAAAGTGCACAAGGACACCGACGGCGCTAAGGCAAAGCCGAAGGTCTTCGATAACGACAACCTTCCGAAAGACGACAAGCTCTCGATCGTCGGCGATGCCGCTCCTGCTGCGGCGAAGGAGGAAGGTTCCGGCGACAAGACTGCTGCCCCTGCCGATAGCAGGAGCGAAAATAAAGGCGAGGCCAAAGACGCTGCGGGAAATAAACCGGCCGCTTCGCCCGAAGACGACCAGGCGAAGAAGCAGGTTCTCTACAAACAATGGCAGGAAAAGTTGAGCGCGCAGAAAGACCAGATCGACCTGGCGAGCCGCGAACTCGACGTCCTGCAGCGCGAATACCAACTTCGGGCCGCTGAAATGTACGCCGATGTGGGCAACCGCCTGCGCAACTCGGCCCAGTGGGATAAGCAGGAGGCCGACTACAAGCAGAAGATCGTCGACAAGCAGAAAGCCGTCGACGACGCCAAGCAGAAGCTCGATGACATGCAGGAAGAAGCCCGCAAGGCTGGAGTTCCGGCGGCGATGCGGGAATAAAACGGCTGAGCGGCTTGCGATCCGGCATCAGGCCGTTCATACTGCGGTGAATGAAAGCCTTCAAGAACGCCACCTTTAGAGCGGCAGCGGCCTGACTGATTCTTTTCGCATGCTATGCCGCAGTGTTATGTTCCCAGAGCCGCTCTTCTCATACTCCGTAGGCGCCGATAGCCTGGTGCTTCATTCCGACCGTCCGCTTTCAAGCTCCGCCGCCGCACGGTACTCGGGCTGGCCGAGACCAAGTTGAGGACCTTTGCCTCTTTATTCCAGCCGCCGCGACTACCACATTTATATGTGCAATTCACGCTGGCGGCAGATGCCGTTTTTCAATAAGGACTGCGGAGTGGGTGGTGTGGCTCCGCATCCGCCGAGCGACAACATTTCTCTTCGCGATGCGTGGGTCGAAGAAAATCGTTGGATCTCCCCTCGCGGGAATCCACTTCCATGGGGCTCGCACTCTTGATTATTTTATCGCCCATGAAATTACTCATCAGCTCACCGGTCACGCTCTGGGCCCCATTCGTTATTTTCAGCTGCCGCGGTGGGTGCGCGAAGGACATGCCGACTATGTCGGCAAGGGAAGCTCGTTTAACTACATCGAGGCCAGGGAAGCGTTTCGTAAGGAAGCGCCGGAAATGGGGTACAAAAGGTCGGGCCTCTACTGGCGTTTTCATTTGTGGGTGGCCCACCTTTTGGACCGCCAAGGCCGGGCAGTGTCAGAACTGTTGCGGCAGCCGCCGTCTCAAGCGGATGTCGAGGCAGCCGTGAGGGAAGAAAAAGACGGAACGCATACCAAGTGTTGACTCGAGCTACTTGGCGGATTGCGCTTCTCTCAGCTGCCGGAGCTGCTTTTCATGATGCCGCCCGTGGACCACATGGAATTTTTTCCACTGTGGCCCGGTGAGCGGCCCGAGAATTGGGTGGTCGAGTAGCTTTGTCCTCCGGCCGAAACGCTCTTCGCACTGCGAGATGATCTGGTCCATGGCCGCGATCTTTTCCGCAAATTCGCCACGTACTTTCTCAGCAGGTAAACCTTTGGGTGACGCAGTCGGCGGAGATTTTCTGCCAGTGGGCAGATAGTTGAATCCCAGCACTACCCAGGTCTGCAGGCGGTTTTTTAGGGAAGCGCGGGCCGCCGCCGGCTTATCCCCCTGTAACACTCTTTCGAATCCCTTGATGGTTCCCGTATAAGTCAGGTAGAGATGCTCCAGCACCTCCGCGGCGCACCATTTATCGGCGGGATGCCACATCCATTGCGCTTCCGTCATACCTTCCACCGCGGAATGCAGATCTCCCTGCAACTCCTGCAGGCCGCGATCCAGTGGGAATGCTGCCGGCCGGGGTTCGGGCGCTCCAGGGGCGCGCTCGACGGTGCCGCGGTTCATGATCTTCCTCGTTCTTCAGCGCGCTTCAGGTAGAATGTTGCGCGATAATCAAATCATTTCAGTTATAACAGGATCGCTATGAACAAGCTTGATTCTCATGCAACTGCCCTCAGGGAAAGCGCCTCAATCACGAAGATTTGCGACGCGCTGCTATTTTTGATGCTCGCGTTACTGGCGGGGTGCAATTCTAATCCGCCGGCGCAACCTCCGGCCCAAGCCGGCCCCAAACCGCCGGAGACTTTGACGGCGCGCTCCGCCTTCCAGAAAGTTTTTATCGCGGCTCGCAATTACGCCGTGGACGTAAAACCTTTCCGTATTCAATCGACGCCGACGGCGGAAGACAATGGGCAGGACGGAAAGTCGGCGATCTGGACCTCGAGCTTCGCCTCTGCCACGCAACACGGCGTGAAGCCGTTTATCTGGTCGGGCAGCAACGCGCCCGATGCGCCTTCGCGCGGGGTTTCGCCCGGCAATGAAGATACCTACAACCCCAGCAACGCTTCCACGCAGATTTTTGACGTGGCGTTTTTGAAAATCGATTCCGATCAAGCTCTGGCCGTCGCGCAAAAACACGGCGGAGAAAAAATCCTGGAGAAAGATCCCAGCACGCCGGTTATCTTTATCTGCGATTGGAATCACAACACCAACGAACTGACCTGGCACGTCATCTATGGAAGCTCGCGTGACGCCTCGAAGTTGACCGTGGCGGTGAACGCCTCGACCGGGGAATTCATTCGGGTAGAGAAATAGAAAAGGAAACGCGAGCAAGAGTCTCTTCAGCCGCAACGGAACCTGAATACTGCTTTCGCATTATTGACCCGCCGCTGAACCTCCCTATAATCGCCCCACTTTAAATTCTGTGGTTGAAATCTCGCCGGACGTTTGAGCGGCCTGTCGGTCCGCGATGTTTTGATCTCAAACGTCAAGGGAGATTCGCGGGGGAAAATGGCGAACAATGCGATTCGTCTGAGGAAAGCCTTGTGCCTGCTGGTCGCGATCTTTGCGGGTTTGAATGCGGTGAATTTGAACCTCGCTGCGCAGCAAATCACCGGAAGCATCCGCGGAACGGTGCTTGACCCGAGCGGTGCGGTCGTCCAGGCCGCCAGCGTTACCGCAAAGCAGATCGAGACCGGACTGACCCGGCTTGCGGTCACGGATCATCAGGGAGAGTACGTGCTGGTCGAGCTCCCGATTGGGCATTACCAGTTACAGGTGCGCGCGCGCAGTTTTGAGGAATATGTGCAGCGAGGTATCTCTCTGGACGTGAACGAGAGCGCGACCATAGGCGTCCGTCTCAAGCTGGGGGCGGAGAATGCGCTCGTGGAAGTGAGTGCCGATGCCGCTCTGGTGCAGGGCACGGTGAGCAGCCTTGGGCAAACCGTGATGGAGCGCGAGATTCTCGATCTGCCTTTGGACGGCCGCAACTTCTCGCAGTTGGGATTGCTGCAACCCGGCGTCGTGCCCTTGACGCCCGGACTGCTCGAAGCCGGCGGCCCGGCGCGCCAGAACCAGGCTTACGCTGTGGATGGCCAGCGGCCGGAATCGAATAATTTCATGATCGACGGCGCCGACAACGTCAGTTCGGTGGACGGTGGATTTGTGCTCAGACCACCGATCGACGCGATCGCCGAGTTCAGAATTCTCAGCCACAACGCGAACGCGGAGTTCGGGCGCAACACCGGCTCCACGACGAATATCGTGACGCGCTCGGGATCCAATTCGTTTCACGGCGCTGCCTGGGAATTTCTGCGCGACGATGCGATGGACTCCTCCGATTACTTCACGCAAAGCGTTCAGCCGTTGAAGCAGAATCAATTCGGCGCCACCTTCGGCGGCCCGATCCTCAAGGATAAGACTTTCTTCTTCGGATATTACGAGGGCTTCCGCAACCGGCAGGGTGAAACCGTCCCCGCGACCGTGCCTTCGCTGCAGGAAAGGCAGGGCAATTTTGGCCAGGAGTGCACGGCGGGCTTCACCGCCGGCGGCCTGTGCTCGAACCCGGCGCAGCAACTCACCTTCTTCGGAATGCCCGTGCCGTTCAACCAAATGACGCTGTTCATGCCCGTTAATCCCATCGCCACGAATGTGCTGCCTTTCTTTCCGTTGCCCAACCATGGCAGCAATGGATTCATCGCCACCCAGACCCTGAGCGAGAATACCGACCAGTTCGGCGTGCGCGTGGATCATTATCTTTCGCGAGCCGACACGCTGAATTTCCGATACATGTATAGCAGCAGCCCGACGACCGATCCCCTGTCGCCGGTGGGAGCAAACGTCCCCGGCTTTCCGGTGGGCGAATATGACCGGGCGCAGAACTTCGTCACTCAAGAGACGCACATCTTCTCGCCCACCACCATCGGCGTGGCGCGCTTTTCCTTTCTCCGCAATACGTTCCTGTTGGACGAGCACTTGAATCACGAGTCGCCGCTGGACTTGGGTTTTCAATACGAGCCCACGTTGCCTTCGGCCGCAGGACCTCCGTTTATCCAGGTCGGGGGGTACGCCTCGGTGGGCGACCCCATCACGGGACCGCGCAACACATTCCAAAATACTTTTGACCTTTCCGGCTCTTTGAGCTGGATCCATGGCCGCCACGAGCTAAAATTCGGCGGCGGTTATCGCCGCGACCAGATTAACGCCTTGCAAGGCATCGCCAGCAACGGTTTCTTTGTGTTCGCGAATTTCCCCTTCAGCGACGGATTTGCCAGTTTCCTGTCAGGCAATCCGGTGGTCTTCCTGCAAGGTGGCGGGGATTTCAACCGTGAAATCCGCGACCGGGCTTTGGATGCTTACGGCCAAGACAACTACCAGATCACATCCCGTCTGACGCTGAACCTGGGACTGCGCTATGAACTGCCCTTTCCCTCCACCGAGAACAAGAATCGGGTGAATCTCTTCGTTCCGGGAGCGCAGTCGACGGTGAGGCCCAGCGCTCCGGCGGGACTTCTCTACCCCGCTGACCCGGGAGTGCCTGCGGGATTGATCTCGACGCAGAAAACGGCTTTCGCTCCACGCGTTGGTTTGGCGTGGGACCCGCGCGGGAACTCGAAGACTGTGGTCAGCGCGGCCTACGGAATTTTTTACGAGCCGTACTACACCGGCGAGGGCGGGCCACTGCAGGATCCCGTGAGCGCACCACCTTTCCTCAAGACGCAGCAGATAAGCTTTCCGGTCAACTCATTCGCCGATCCGTTTTACGCGTCGAACCCCTTCAGCCAGGCTTATCCCGAGCCGATGACCTTGCTGGTGGTCGCGCGCAACCTGCACCTGCCCTACGCACAGGATTGGAATCTGAACATTCAACGATCCCTTGGTGGAGACCTGCTTTTTCAGATCGGATACGTCGGCACCACTGGGGTGAGGCTACCGCGATTCCTTGAAGGAAATCCGGCCGTCTTTATTCCGGGCCTGGACACGACCAGTGCCGGCTGTTCGGTAGCGAGCCCATGTCCGATTTCCACCGAGAACAACGTGAACCAGCGCCGGCTCTATTCCGGCTGCACGCTGACGCAGCCGAGTTGCGTTTACAGTTCGGTCGGTGAAATCGCCAGCATCGCGAACTCCAGCTACAACGCCCTGGAAGCCAGCCTGCGCAAGCGCTTCAGCCATGGCCTTTCCTTTCTCGCGTCCTATACGTGGTCGCATTCCATCGACGACGTTTCTTCCTTCAACATCACGGGCTCGGCGTCGCAGCCCGTCGCGGGCGAAAACGACCTGGCGCAGAACCCCTTTGATCTTTCGGCGGAGCGCGGCCGCTCCATGTTCGATTCCCGGCAGCGCTTTGTGCTGAGCTATCAGTGGAGCCTCCCTTTCCTGCAACGCTCGCGCAGTTGGTACGGGCACGTTCTCGGCAACTGGCAATTGAACGGCATTGTTACGGCGATGACCGGCACGCCCTTCACCGTATTCGATTCGAACGACGTTTCGCTGCAGGGGCAGGCTCCAGAGATTTCCGGCTTTTCCAGCAACCGCCCGGACGTAGTCGGAAATCCGAATACCGGGCCACGCACGACGGCGGAATGGTTCAACACCTCTGCATTTCAGAAACTTGAACCCGATCCGCTAGGCCGCTTCGAGGTATTCGGCGACGAAGGCCGCAACGCGGTGCAGGGGCCGGGATATGTGGACTGGGATTTATCAGCACTCAAGAACATCCGGCTAACGGAATCGAAGGACCTGCAATTCCGCGGGGAGTTGTTCAACGTGTTAAACCACACCAACTTCCGCCTGCCGGTCAGCGACATCGAATCGCCTACCTTTGGGCAAATCCAATCGGATGTCAGTCCGCGCGTGATTCAAGTTGCGTTGAAGTTTTTGTTCTAGCGGAGATGCGATGCGAAAGCCTCGCCGATCTGTGGGAGATCCCTCGCGCAGCTGAAGTACGCCGCGTTTCGAGATGACGTCTGGTTGGAGAATAAATTCAAACGACAATACCAGCGAGCGCTTACTGCGGTTTTGCGGCGGAGGCCTGCGGCTTCAGGCGTTCGATGGCTTTGCGCGCTTCTTCAGCCTGCGGGCCGTGAGGCAGGATTCTCAAGTAGCTTTCGTATTCGGCGGCGGCGTCATCTAAGGCCCCGAGTTTTTCCAGGCTGATGGCTAGGCGGATGGTCGCGACGGCGTCGTTGTCTTTGTAGCGCAGGGCTTCGCGATAGCGATCTTCGGCGGCGCGATAGTTTTTGCGCCGGAAATAAAAATCTCCCACTTCAACGCTCTTGGCGGCTTTGTGCGGATCCCAGGTGTGGAACTCGGTGACGCCGTCGCCACCGGCAATTCCGGCCTTGGCCTCGGCCACGGCGGTCGCGCTCTGGGGGTGAATTTTGGCATCGTCCTCGGGCGGGCTCAAGTCGACCTGGGTCTCTTTGCTAGAACTCTGGCCGCTGCCGGAAGGAAGATCGTCGGCACGCACGCGATCAGAGCGCGGCGGCGCGAGATCCGGTGCTTGCTTCTTCGCGGCATCCCTCGGCACAGCCGGTTGGGGCGGATCGTCTTCGGGAAAGGAAAGATCGCGGCTCAATCCGGAAGGATCCTTATTCTCGGAAGGAGCCGAGGGCGGCGGGGTGGTCGAATTCTGCTGCGCCCATGCCGAGCCAACCACTCCCAGCAGTAAAAAAATCCACCACCAACATCGCATGCGTCTATTTTACCTTTCAGAGCGGGCCTGTGGAAACTCCCCGATTCCCGGCTCGCCCGGAAAGGTCTTGCTCCCGGCCATACAGGACACGTTTCCAACCACAACCTTCAACACAGCCACGAGTCAGGCCAATTTCTGAAACTCACTGCTTCGCACTGGCTGCAGAGAAAACTTCAGCGCCATGGGAGGCTCATGGCCTCAAAGGCAAACCAGCGGCTAAAAAAATACAGGCCGCTCAGGGGGAGGCGTTGAGCGGCCTGTTTGGCGAACCTCCGGGGGGAGGAAAGCCTGTTCGATAACGTTTCGTTGACTACATCGACGACGGATTATTTTGACCGGTCGTCGTGGTGGGCGCTGCCGGTTGCGTCGTGTCGCCGACGGTGTTGGTCATCAACCGAACGTCGACGCGGCGGTTATCGGCGCGGCCCGCGCTCGTTTTATTGGTCTCCACCGGCTTGTCTTTGCCCAAGCCGATCACGTAAATCTTGTGGGCGGGGACGTTGTATTTCGCCGCCAGATACTGGATCACCGAGTTGGCCCGGCGCTGGCTCAGTTCGTAGTTATATTCGGACGAACCGACCGAGTCGGTGCTGCCCTCGAGCGCGATGATGTAGCCCTTGGTGCTGGCAATGGTTCCAGCGAGCTGGTCAAGCGCCTCTTTGGCTTTGGGCGTGAGATTGTCCTTGTTGAAACCAAACTTCACCGAAGTCTCAGCGACGGGGCGATAGTTATCCAGATTCGCCACCGTGTTGGTCAGGATACCAACGCGATTGTTCGCGGCATCGGCAACCTGCTGGGCCGAGCTGGCGTTCTGGTTGGCAGCCTGAGCTTTCTGCTCAACTTCGGCTGTCTTCACGTTTACGGCCTGGATTCCAGCTTGAGCGCGAGCATCCACATCTTTGATGTCCTTGCTGTTCTTGGCCGTCATGTCGTCGAGTTCGTTGGTCTTGTTAATCAGCGGCGTGGTCTGCTGCTTCACGTAGTTCTTGCTGGTGCAGCCGAAGGTCGCCGCCATGCTGGCTGCCAGTAAGATGGTTAACGAAGTGCGGGTCATAGGATAAGGCTCCTTAATCTTTTGTCTCGGCGTGTCTAGCTTCCGCCACGTTTGCGGTCTTGCCTGGGATGCTGGGAGTCGAATACAACGCTGCAAGCCCCACTCCGACTTTTGCACGATCGATGCCGTTGTCAGCCCCAAAGTGGTTCACCATAAGTATATACGTTTTCAACAGCTTGCACTTTACCGAAGAGATGCTTGCTGGATGAGGTCGACTCCAAAGAACGAAAAGGCAACACGCGCAATGGAAATTTTATACGGTGGAAAGGGTTGCGGTCTGGTCACATTCACCGGCCTCTTGGCGGGCATATCAGGGAAATAACCTCCCTCTTATTCTTTCGATAAACACGGAAATCATCTTCGTCGACGGTGATCAACGAATGACGAGGATAAAGTTCGCACATACGGATTAGACACAGATCGGCCAAGTCGGGCTTGCGATCGGCGTAGCGCGCGGCCAAGTCTTTCACTTGGGCAATGTTGTTGGAGAGGCTAAAACTCAGTTTCAGCAGTTCATCGTCCAGCAAAGCGAGCACATAGGAACTTGATTCCAGATGGAATGCCGCCTCGGCAAGGACAGACTCACATGTCAGCAGCGGCTCCGTGATTCTCTGGCTCAATCCCGCGGCCCAGGCATGGTGTTCGTCGTTTTGCCGGGCCAGGGCCACTATGAAGCCGGTGTCGGCGATGCCCTTCATGAACGGGAAAATCCCTTGCGCGAGGAAAGATTAGCAGGGCCACCCTTGAATACCCCGACATGGCGCACGAATTTTTGTTTTCCTCCGTTCGCCTTCGCGCTCTCCAGCTGCTGACGGACCAGCCGCCCCATGGGCACCCCAGTGCGCTTCGAGGTCTCCTTAAGCCAGCAGAGAAGCTCATCCGTAAGTCGTATCGTCAGCGTGTGACTCATAGACCAATACTGTAGCACACTCCTGAGTCGCGATTCCATAGCCATCGGCCTGCGGGAAGGCGCCTTGCGACAAAATCCTTCGCTGCCAATCTAATAGAATAAACCTGCCAATTCATGGACCTGTTGCAGAAAATCCGCACCATCCCCACCGAGCCCGGAGTGTACCTCTACAAAAACGCCGAGGGCGAGGTCATCTACGTGGGCAAGGCCAAAAACCTGCGCAGCCGCGTGGCCAGCTACTTTCACGAAGGCCGCTGGGAAGATTCGAAGACCGGCACGCTGGTGCGCGAGGCGGTGGACGTCGACTACATTGTGGTCGGCAACAATAAAGAGGCGCTGGCGCTGGAGAACAACTTAATCAAGCAGCGCAAGCCACGCTTCAACATTCTGCTGCGAGACGACAAGACTTATCCTTATGTAAAGCTAACGCTGGGCGAGCGCACGCCGCGGGTCTTCGTCACGCGCCGCCTGCGCAAAGATGGCAGCGCCTACTACGGGCCCTACTTTCCCGCGAACCTGGCCTATCGCATCGTCGATCTCATTCACCGGAATTTCCTAATCCCCTCGTGTAAAGTGGATCTCACGCGCTTTCATCCGCGGCCCTGCCTGCAGTATTACATCAAGCGTTGCCTGGGCCCGTGCGTGAAGGATCTGACCACGCCTGAGGCCTATGACGAGGCAGTGCGCGATGTGAAGCTGTTTCTCGAAGGCCGCCCCACGGATTTGAGCCGGTCGCTGCACCAGCGCATGGAGCAAGCCGCCACAGCGCAGGAGTACGAGCGCGCGGCCAGATACCGCGACCTGATTTCGACGGTCGAGCAATTGCAGGAAAAACAGCGGATTGCCGCCGCCGATGGCGACGATGCCGATGTCTTCGGCTATCACTTTGAAAATGGCATGCTGGCGGTGAATTTGTTTCACATGCGCGGTGGGCGCGTGGTGGATCGCCGCGAATTTTTCTGGGAAGACCTCCCAGAAGTGGCCCCAGACCACGTGGGAACAGACACATGCGTCCATCCAGGCGAGCAAACTTCGCCAGCCGCCGAAGCCCCGGCAGATTCCGAACAGGGCGACCGAGTCGCGCTCTCCGCGGACGCACGAATGCTTCCGTCTCTGCACGACCAGTTCAACCCCGGCGAATTCTTCTCCGCCCTGCTCAAGCAGCTCTACATCGGCCAGCCCTACGTGCCGCGCAACCTCTACGCCCCTGTCGATTTCGAAGATCGCGAAGCCTTGCAGGACTTACTCTCCGAGCAAGCCGCGGGCGGAAACCCACGCGCCGCCCTGGTTCACATCCTGGTTCCGCAGCGTGGCGACAAGCGCGCCCTCATCGATCTTGCCGGCACCAACGCGAAGCAATCCTACGATCAGCGCTTTCGCGTGCTCAAGCCCAACGCCAAGGCGATTCAGGAAGAACTGCAGGAAGCGCTCAGCCTGCCCGAGTTGCCCAAGCGCATCGAGTGCTTCGACATCTCGCACATTCAAGGCGCGGAAACCGTGGCCTCGATGGTGGTGTGGGAAGACGGCAAGATGAAGAAGTCTGACTACCGCAAGTTCATCATTCGCACGGTCGAGGGCGTGGACGATTTTGCCTCGATGCGGGAAGTGGTGACGCGCCGCTACAAGCGCCTGCAACAGGAAGAGAAGCCGATGCCGAGTTTAGTTTTAATCGACGGCGGCCTTGGGCAGTTGCACGCCGCCGCCGAGGCCCTCGAAGCGTTGGAGATTATTAATCAGCCGCTGGCGGCCATCGCCAAGCGCGAAGAGATTCTCTGCGTTTACGGCCAGGAGAAAGATCCCATCGCGCTCGATCATCACTCGCCGGTGCTACACTTGATTCAACTGATTCGCGATGAAGCCCATCGCTTCGCCGTGACCTTCCATCGCAAGCGCCGCCAGATGCGCGACCGTTCCACCGAGTTATTAGAAATCCCGGGCGTGGGCGAGAGCACGACACGGCGCCTGCTCGAACATTTTGGCAGCGTGCAGGCAGTGAGGCAGGCAGACCCGGCAGCGCTTTCGGCGGTCGTGACTCGCGTGCAGGCCGAAGCAATCAGTCATCATTTCCGGAAATAGTGGATTGTATTCGATGAGTTAAAGGATTACCCCTAAGGCGCGATGGCATTGTAGGCATTAACTGCAAACGCAACTGTCCGGGGCGAAGAAAATGCAAGGCTTCTGCACCAGCCGCGGCTTCGCTCGAGCTTCGGTCGCGAGGCGCTGGCACTTCTTCGCGCGCTTTGCGGTTGAGCTTTTTCTTACTGCACCGCGCTGGCATTCCCCATATCCAACACCACCTTCCAGCTTCCATCTTTCTGCTTCTTCCAGATGCTGGTGTACTTTCCCCGCTCAACCACGAGCTTTCCGTCTTTATCTTTCGAGGTGAATTCGAAAGTGCCATAGGTATAGCCGAGGTCGCCCGAGGCGGACAGGTCAGCGCCGACCGGCGCCCAAGTCAGATGATTGTCTTTCTGATCGAGAAAGCCCATGCCCTTGGCGATATTTATTTTTCCCTGAACAATCGGCGCGCCGTTGGGCAACTCGACGGCATCGTCGGCATAGTAGGAAAGATATCCCTGCGAGCCATGCTCGGCCGCGGCCTTCATGAACTCGGCTTCCAACTGGCGCAGATGGTCTGGACCGGCTTTCGCCGACGCATTGGCAAATGGCCTCGTGTTCGGCGCTACAACAATCACAACCAGGAGCGTGGCAACAAGAATTAGCAGGAACGACTTCATGTTCCCTCCGTGACGAACAGCGCGTATTCTACGCGAAAACGGACTCACGCCGGAGAGCACCGAGGAGCAGAGGAAAGCTACAGCATCGAGGCAACGCGCAAGACAAATGTCATTGTCGATTCGGCAGCGAGGGGAGGGTCTTCTCGGCCTTGGTTTTCTTTGTGGCCAGAGTTTTGTCGACCCAATCGTCGGCGATCTTTAGATCTTCTCTCCGGGCGGTGGGGTCGTCGCATTCCAGGTCTGCCTTCTCGCGGTACATCAGGTTTATGTAAGCCATGGCGTCGTCATAATCAGGACGGAGTTTGATTGCTTGATTCAGATGGTCGATGCCCTCTTCGATGATGGGCGCGCTCTTGAGCTTCAGCTCCTCGCAGGCCTTCCTCTGATCTTGTTTGGCCGGATCCAGAGCCTGGTCTGGCTTCACGCCTAGCCTGGCGCGTTCTTCCATGCGCGGTTGGTAGCAGATGGTCCAAGCCATGACGCCGATCGAGTAGTACGGCTCGGGATCTTTGGGATCGAGGTCTGAGGCCATCTGGTAATGCTTCTTGGAGTCCTCGAACTTCTTCATCTGCAGGTAGAGATACGCGATGCCTTTGGCGCTGTTGCTTTTGTCAGTGTGCGCCGCGTCGGAGTCGAGGACGTGCTGGTATTGCTCGATGGCCAGCTCCGCCATTTGGAGATTTTCCGGAGTCTCTGCGCCAGGGATGTACTGCTGGGCGTAACAAGTAGCGAGGTACAGATGCGCATGGATGTTGCTGGGGTCAAGCTCGGCCGCTTTCTGGAAGTGAAGAATGGCCTCCGCGTAACGTGCCTGTTTGTAGGCGTGAACTCCCAGATTCAATTCGTCGCCGGCTCCCGCCTGCGAGAGGAGGCTTACGGCACAAAAAACGATCACAGCCAAGACAAGGGCAGCGTTCTTAAAGACACGGTTCATGCAAGACACCTGTCGTGCAAGACACTCCTGTGCCTCGCTTGACGACATTAGACACCGTTTTAAGAGGAAATGCTCCCGCGATTCCCGCGCATCAAGGGTGACGAAGGCCCGTGGCCGCAAGTTTCGTCATGCTCCAGGAAGTCGCAAGACAACGGCGATCATGACGAGGAGCCGATACTACGATCATGAGTCCTACCACATGCACGGCTTTCTTGTTAAATTTAGTCTGTCGAGCGGGGTCCCCGTCTATACCACAGGAATCTAAGCCGCAGAAGAACGGCCGCGGCACGCTCATCGTAACCGGAGCGAGCCGCGGCATCGGTGCAGCCATCGCCAAGTTGGCAGGCGCACGCGGCTTTTCTGTAGCCGTCAACTTTGTGACAGGCGAGCGCGAGGCACGTTCGGTCGTTGAACAAGTTATTTCTTCCGGTGGACGCGCTTGTGCGATTCGCGCGGACGTCGGCCGCGAAGAGAATATCGTCCGGCTTTTTGAAACCGCTGAGCGCGAACTGGGGCCAATCAAAGCTTTGGTCAATAACGCCGCCATTACAGGAGGATTCGCGCGAGTGGAATCGGTGCGTGCGGAAATCCTTGCGCGAGTCACGGCGGTCAATATAACCGGCGCGATCATATGCGCCCGCGAGGCGGTGCGCCGCATGTCAACTCTGCATGGAGGAAGCGGCGGGGCGATCGTAAATATTTCTTCTCGCGCCGCGCACACTGGAGCGGCCGGTGAGTGGGTGCACTATGCGGCATCCAAAGGCGCGATCGATAGCTTCACGATCGGATTGGCGCGGGAAGTCGCGACGGAAGGCATCCGCGTAAACGCGGTTGCCCCGGGATTGATTGAAACTGGGCTGCATGCCGCCAACGGAGCGCCTGATCGGCTACAGCGGCTGGCCGCAACTGTGCCGATGCAACGACCGGGCACACCGCTCGAAGTGGCCGAGGCAGTGTTGTGGTTGCTCTCGCCCGCCGCGTCTTACACCACCGGCGCAATTCTGGAAGTGGGCGGCGGGAGGTAACTCCATCATCTGACCGGATGACGGGCTAGCTTCCTGGAATAAGCTCAACGACCCCGAATCTGCTGCCGTTCCCCGGCCTCCTTCACTTCGAACCGATCCGAGGGCTGGCACGTGGAATACCCCGAAGGTCTCGTTGAGTCTGACTCGGGATCGTCGCGAGTAACGCGATAGCTACGAATCGAGTAGCAGACAACTTCACTCCGATCAGAGCCAAGGGGTTTCCCGTAAATCACCGGTGCCGGAATAAGCTGGGAAGTCTCCGGTGCCGGGGTGCCATGCAAGTGAAAATCCTGGAGCGGCCCGATACGAAGACCTGGCTGCGCACTGAGAGGCGGGACAGAAGGCTGGCCGGGGTTGTTCGGCATTGACTGCGCGGCTAGCGCCGCAACGCCTAGCGAGAGCAGAAGGGACTGAACCAGAAGGCGGGGGATGAACATAGAATCCACCTCATTCGAAACCCATTATAGCTGCCGTTTGGCGGATTCAAAATGAAATATCCGCGACACCTTAGGCCAACGCGCCTTCCCTTCCGGCTCAGCGTTCACAGCCAGTTTTGCGCGCGTGCTGAAGTGCGCCGTGGACCGGTTCCACTTGCCGATTCAATTGCACGCCGGGATGTTCCTCACAGATTGCGCTTTGAAAACTTTCGCGAACCGTTGCCGCATGACGGAAGACACCGCCTGCTATGGCGAGCGATGCCGAACTCGCATCCGTTGCGTCGAAGAGCCGGCGTGCGACGATCCCGGCGAGGTGCGCCAGCTTAGCTCCTGCTAACGCGAGCACGCGCGGAGCTACCGCATCCCCGGCGTCGGCAGCAGCCAGCACAGCGGGAAAAAGCGCGGCGAAATCTGGATTCGAGTTGGACTTGCTTACTAACTCGTCGATCGAGCGTACGTTCCACGTCTCCCTAAGTGCGCGGAAGAATGGAGTTGTTTCGGCCATCGATCGATCGGCGATTTCTCCATCATCGATGGCGCGAAGCAGGCCGGCTACCGCGGCCCTGCCGATCCAGTGCGCCGAGCCTTCGTCTGAGACGGCGAAGCCCCAGCCTCCGGCGCGGGCAGTGCGGCCTTGCGCATCGCGGCCGTAAGCGATCGATCCGGTTCCCGCAATCACGATTACTCCCGGGCCCTCACCGAAAGCGGCTTCCATGGCGATCTCCATGTCGCCTACGACTTCGATCTTCCCCGGAATCAGGTCGGCAACGATCTTGCGCACGGCGCCGGAAACTTCTTCACGCGCGGCGCCCGCCACACCTATGCAGGCCTGAGTGATTTGCGCGGGATCGATGTGCGCGGCGGCGCACGCCTGGCTTATCGCTTCATGCAAAGATTCCCGAGCACGCGGCTCGCCCACGCGAATAATGTTGCTCGGCCCGGTGGTCACCGTGGCCAACAGCGCGGTCTCGTCGCCCACGGCACAAGTTGTCTTGCTGCCGCCTCCATCGATGCCCAAGTAGTAACTCACGAGTCATTTCTACCATAGGGCAATTCAAGATTTTCGACTTTGCCAACGGGGACCAAAGAGTCTCACTCGCGAGAAGGCGGCGGCACGGCCATAATAGCTTCACTCCAGCATCAGAAAGAGCGAGCTACTTGCCTGAGAAGATTCGAATCATCGAACTCAACGACCGCGGCGACGCGCGCGGCTTCGGCATTGCCCTGCCGCGGGAGGCGCACAATTTCGTGGGACAAATCGCCGACCTGCTCGTGGCTTCGATCTCGCCGCAAGCGGTGCGCGGCAATCACTATCACGTCACCAAGAGCCAGGCCAATGTGATCTTGCCCGGTTCCCCGTGGTCGCTACACTGGGATGAGGGCGAGAGTACGGCCACACAGCACCGCAACTTTGACGGCGCCACGGCGGTGGGGGTGCTGGTTTCGCCAGGCGCTTCTCACGCGGTGCGCAACGACGGCGACCGCCAGTTGTGGCTGGTTCTCTGTTCCTCCGAAGCTTACGATCCGGCGAAGATCGTGGCGCGCAAGGTGATCTAGCGCAAGCGCGGCAGCAGAACGCATGGGCCTCGACAAACTCGATCTCGCGATCATCGCCCTGTATCTGGTAGGGATTACACTGTTTGGGCTGCGCTTCCGCAAGCGGCAGCGTACTCTGCGCGATTATTTTCTGGCCGGCCGCGATATTCCCTGGTGGGCGATTGCGCTTTCAATTGTCGCAGCAGAAACCAGCACGCTAACCATCATCAGCATTCCCGGCCTTGCCTACGACACCAACCTCACCTTTCTGCAAGTCGTGATGGGCTATGTGGTGGGGCGCGTGGTGATCAGTTTCGTGCTGTTGCCGCATTACTTTCGCGGCGATCTTTACACTGCGTACGAATTGATCGAACGGCGCTTTGGGCGCAGCTTGCGCTCCCTGACGGCCGGGCTGTTTCTGCTCACGCGAACCGCGGCCGAGGGAGTGCGCGTCTATGCCGTGTCGATCGTCGTGTCGATCGCGCTCGGAACGGGCGAAGTCACCTCCATCGCCATCATCACTATATTGACGCTCGTCTATACGTTCGAGGGCGGCCTGGCCGCCGTGATCTGGACCGATGTAGTGCAGACCGCGATCTATGTCGGAGGCACGATGGTGGGCCTGTGGACGATTCTCCATCTCGTGCCCGGGGGATGGACGGCGATTCACGCAGCGGCGGCTAGCGCGGGCAAGCTGCAGGTGTTCGACTTCACGCCCAGTTTTTGGATTCCTTATACATTCTGGGCGGGCGTGATTGGCGGGACGTTTTTGACAACGGCGAGCCACGGCACCGATCAACTCATTGTGCAGCGCCTGCTTGCGGCTCGAAGCCAGAAACAATCGGTGACGGCGTTGCTTTCGAGCGGGGTCGCGATTCTGTTTCAATTTGCGTTGTTTCTGATAGTTGGGATCATGTTGTGGGCGTACTATCGCGTGCCCTCGGCGAATTTCGTCAAGCCGGACCGCATCTATCCCACGTTCATTGTCAGCCGCATGCCGCATGGGATTTCGGGTTTGCTGATCGCCGCGATTCTGGCGGCGGCGATGTCGAACTTGAGCGCGGCGCTCAATGCCTTGTCGTCCACTTCCATCATGGATTTTTACGTGCGCTTCCGTCCGCAATCCGACGAGCGGCGGCGAATGCTGGTCTCGAGGCTGTCCACATTCGGATGGGCGTTGTTGTTATTTGTAATCGCGGTATTGTCGCTGCATAAAGTTGGGCGCGTGATCGAAGTGGGGCTGCAGATTGCATCCGTGGCTTACGGTGCGTTGCTCGGAGTTTTCCTGTTGGGCGTTCTCACGCGGAGGGCCAATCACCGCGGCGCGATGGTTGGAATGCTGTTTGGCTTCGGCGTGGAATTGTATCTGTGGGGAACGCGCGTGCCATGGACTTGGTGGGTGATGATCGGGACGGTGGTCACGTTTGGAGTCGGCTACACAGCAAGCTATCTCACTCAAGAGTGAATCTGCTTTCCTGCCTTATACTGCTCACTCCAACCATGCCGGAGTCTATTCAGCGAACTATCCCGCGTCCGGAACTCGAGCGCGATCTCGGCGTCAGCCATGCGGCGGCCGTTGTAGTCGGGACGATCATTGGCAGCGGCATCTTTCTGGTTCCGGCCGAGATGATGCAGGCTGTTGGCTCTGCGAAATTGGTGTATCTGGCATGGCTGGTGGGCGGGCTGCTGTCTTTCTTTGGCGCGCTCACTTACGCCGAACTTGGGGCCATGAAGCCGCAGGCGGGCGGAGAGTATGTTTACGTGCGAGACGCTTACGGTCCGCTGGGCGGCTTTCTCTACGCGTGGACCTGGTTTGTGATCGCCAAACCAGCTTCGGTGGCTACGATCGCGACAGGTCTGGTTAGGATACTGGGAACGTTCCCCATCTTTTATTTCTTCTCGGAAGACATTATCGCAACCCGCATTCTCCATTACTCCTTCGCCGTTACCTGGGGACAACTGGTTGCGATCGCCGCGGCGGTTCTGATTTCTGTTCTGAATTATCTGGGGGTGAAGAAGGCGGGGGAGTTTCAACTCATCTTCACGATTCTAAAAGTGGCCATCATCGTGGGCATCGTGGTCGTGTGCTTCAGCGGCGCGGGGAGCGCGCCTGGACGCGGCTGGAGCAATTTTGCAGGAACGTTCGCCGGGGCCAAGGGTGGGATCGCCGGCTTCATGGCCGCGCTGGTGGCGGCGCTGTGGGCTTATGACGGCTGGAATGACTTGAATATGGTGGGCGGCGAAGTAAAGAATCCCGGGCGCAATATTCCGATTGCGCTGATTGCCGGCGTGGCCACGGTGGGCGTGTTGTATGTGCTGGTGAATGCCGGGGTGCAATACGTGTTGCCGGCCAGCGCGATTGCCGCGTCGTCGCGGCCGGCTTCGGATGCGGTGGCGGTCGTGATGGGACAGATGGGCGCGAGCATCGTCTCTGCGGGCATGGCTGTTTCGATGCTGGTCACGCTGAACGGCACTATCATGAGCGGGGCGCGCGTGCCCTTCGCGGTGGCGCGCGATGGCTATTTTTTTTCGGCGCTGGCCGATGTGCATCCGCGCTTTCACACGCCTTCGGTTGCCATCGTGATGCAGGCGGTGTTGTCGATTGCGCTTTTGCTGCTGGGAGGAAGTTTCCGGCAGCTGTTTTCACTCGCGATCTTCGCGGAGTGGCTTTTTTACATGATCGCCGGCAGCACGGTGTTTGTTTTTCGCTGGCGCGATCCGCAAGCGGCTCGGCCCTTTCGCGTGCTCGGCTATCCTGTCGTTCCCGCGTGGTTCGTGGTCGTGGCTGCGGTTCTTCTTTATTACACGTTTCGGGAAAACTGGCCGAATTCTTTCTACGGGTTGGCCGTGATTCTGGCCGGAGTTCCGGTTTTTGCCTGGTTTCGATCGTCAAAAAAATCGCGGACCCAATCCGCTTAAATCTCTATCATCAGTGACTTACAGTTCACCAGCGCGCGGGAGAGGCTGGTCATTGCCGCTGACTACCACTGGAGCGTCACCGGGGAACTGGACAAAGCGGCTCAGGCGAATCAGCAACTGATGGCAAGCTATCCGGGATACATGGGACAGGCTGGACTGGGCTTGGTTTACTTTAAAGAAGGAGAGTACGAGAAAGGAGCACAGGCCTTTCGAGAGTGCAACAAAGAGTTGCCTGACTCACCCGGGGTGTGCATGAATCTCGCCAACGCTACGCTGGCCCTGCAGCGTTCGGATGAAGCGCGGCAGATCATTGCGCAGGAGCAGGCGCGAAAGGTCGATAACTACATTTTGCACATGGCCCTGTATGGTGTGGATTTTCCGCGTGGCGATGCCGGCGCCATGGCGGAACAGCAACAGTGGTTTGCGGGCAGGCCCGAAGAAAGCCAAGGGCTTTCACTCGCATCCGACACCGAGGCCTACACAGGTCACGTCGGCAAAGCGCGGGAACTGACGAAGTGGTCGGTAGAGTCGGCGGTTCGCGCCGACAGAAAGGAAAATGGAGCAATCTGGCTGGAGAACGTGGCATTGCGTGAAGCCGCATTCGGTAACCTGACGCAGGCGAAACAAACAGCCGACGAAGGACGGAAGCTGGGTTTCTAATAGCCAGGGTGTCGACGTCGAAGCACGCTCGCCTTTGCCATGGCGGGTGATGCCGCCCGAGCCGAATCGCTCGCACAAGAGCTGAATAAGCGTTACCCGCCTGACACACAGATGCAATCTCTCTGGCTGCCCGCGATTCACGCGCAACTGGCGCTCAACCGAAGGAATCCGGCCGCCGCGAGTACGGGCCTGGAGCCTGTATCGCCCCTCGAGTACGGGCAGATATTCTTTGTCGCAAACCTCTCCTGCCTCTATCCCACCTACATTCGCGGCCAGGCGTATCTGGCGGCGGGGCAGGGCAAGGAAGCCGCCGCCGAGTTTCAGAAGATCCTCGACCATAGCGGCATCGTCTGGAACTGCTGGACGGGAGCGTTGGCGCATCTGGGAGTGGCTCGCGCAAATGCTTTGGAGGCAAGAACCTCGCAGGGGGCGGATGCCGATGCCGCCCGCGTCCGGGCACTCGCGGTCTACAAAGATTTCCTCACGCTCTGGAACGACGCCGACCCGGACGTTCCCATCCTGAAGCAAACCAAAGCCGAGTACGCGAAGCTGCAATAGCCACTGGATCAATCCGGTGGGGGCTGGCCCCATCTTTGCCCGCCACGAGCGAGGCTTGTTTCGTCAGAGGAACGCGAAAGGATGGGCCACACGCCATTGCCAAACTCCGTCTTGACTTCCCTCAAAACCGGAGTATCGTAGTCAAGTTCGCCGGGACTGTATCATCATGGCTCTGGCCGGTCCCTGCCCGACCAACACAGTCTGCGACTTGCTCAGTTCAGGTCCTTTCTCAAGGAGGCCCATATGGCCGCGAATCCGATTCCCGGTTCGGAATTGCAGATGGAGACTGAGAAATCTCCGGAACAAACTGTGGTCCGCTGCTCTGGCAGGATCACCTCTACCACCACCGCCGACCTGCAGACCACTGTGCGGAATCTCATTCCTCAAACCAATCGCATCGTGCTGGACTTAACCGATGTGAGTTACATGGATAGTTCCGGTCTCGGCGCTTTGGTTAGTATTTACCTATCGGCGAAAAGACAAGAATGCGAGCTTAGGCTGATCAATCTGAATCAGCGTTTGAAGGAGTTGTTTCGGCTGACCAAATTGTCCAAAGTGTTTGCGGGTCACGAGGACATGTTGGGGATGACGCCGGACTAGTGTTGCTCTTCGAGCGAATCGTATTGCGGCGAGCCCTGTAACTCGGTGCCCCTTCCCCCTCGCCGATCGAATGCGAATCATGGGTAAGATTTGCTGTGTAGGATCCGACTGTTTTTGCTCCTTTCTTCGCGGTGTTCGGCCCGTTCTGGTTCATTCCCGTAACCACCCTTCTTGGGTTACCATCGGTCAAGAGCCGTGGGCACGTTTACCCCCTGTCCTTTGTCGCTTAAAGTGAAACCTCCAATCCTGGTCCGCTCCCTTGGCCAGGGTCCCCTTGGAGTTCATACATGGCGGCGTTTCACAGCAATTATCAGCTCGGGCTGTTGCCGGAGCGCAAGATTGACCGGCGCGCGCTGGCCGCGAGCTACGGCTTCGTGGTGCTGGCCACGCTGTTGTTGATCAATCTCGGCGTTTTTTTTCCCGACCGGCTGGCGCTTAAAGAGTATCGCGTGACGGAGTTGATTCCACTGCCGGCGATGAAGCCGGAGCCCGCGCCCATCCCGGAGCCCGCGGCGCCCATCAAGGTGAACCGCTTGAAAGTAAAGCTGCTTCCGGCGGCGCCGGTGTTCGAGCGGCCTACATTAGTCGTTCCTCATGAGGTTCACAAGGCCGCGCCAGAACCGATCGAAGCGCCGAAGGTGATCGTGAACCAATTCGCCGCCCCGCAGATCAAGATGGCGAGCGCGGCGCGTCCGCAGCTGGTGCATACGGGAGATTTCGGGGGCAGCTCGGTGGCTCCGACCGTGAATGCGGCTGTGGAGAAAGTGCAGACCGGGGGATTCGGCGATCCCAACGGATTGAAGGGGACAGGCAAGCAAGGGGCCAAACTCCACGCCGCGCAGGCCGGCGGCTTCGATATGCCGGTGGGCCCGGGGCAAGGCAACGGATCGGGCGGGGCAAAAGGTAACAAAGGGACCGTCGCCAGCGCAGACTTCGGCAATGGCATCGCATCCGCGAGCAAAGGCGACGGTCGCGGCGCTGGAGTTTCAACCGGGGGATTTGGCTCGGAGCAAGTGGTACACGCCGGTCCGAAGATCGCGCAAGAATCGGGACCGGCGACGATTCCAGTCGAGATCACTTTCAAACCGCAGCCGGTTTATACCGACGAGGCGCGGGGTTTAAAGATCGAGGGCGAAGTTCTGCTGGAGGTGATATTCAACGCCAACGGAACGCTCCAAGTGAACCGCGTGGTGCGGGGATTGGGTCATGGGCTGGACGAAGCGGCGATGGCCGCAGCCAACAAGATGCGCTTCAAGCCGGCGCTGCGTATCGGGCGGCCGGTGGATTCGACCGCGGTCGTGCATGTGGTGTTTCAACTCGCTTACTAGAGATCGATTTCGAGAACTGGATTCGAACGAAAATATGAACGTGACCGAGAAAGAGAAATTGGAGAGACGAGTTATGCGCACGGGGAAAGGGATGTTCGCCGCCGCACTGCTGCTTTCGCTGAGCGCCGCCGCGCAGCAGAGTTCGAATTCGCAAGCTGACGCGCCTCCGATCGCGGCCGCAGCTCCACAGCCCGCGCCGTCGGCGGAGTCCGAGGCCACGGCGGGAACGGCTCCGGCGCCCACCACCTCGGCGTTGCCTCAGCCCACGACCATGGATCAGGTGGTCGATCGCTTCATCGAGCGCGAACATGGGTTGATGAAGGCACTCTCCACGCGCACCCCGGTGGTCGAAACTTATCTGCAGAATTTAGCTGCCGATCCGCAACTCGGGCCGGTACCGAGCGAAGATCATTATTTTCTTGGCCGCATGGATATGGGCGAGACCGTGGACCGCAAAGATTATTTGAAAGAGCAGAACATGGGCATGGAGATGCGGCTGATGGGCGGCTTCCACAAACTCTTCAAGATGCAGTACCAGCCCATGGGATTTTCCTGGATGGTTTACGCCGACCGCACCGACTTTAACCGTGAGCATTACGACTTCAAGTACATCCATCGCGAATTTCTCGGCGACATTCGCTGCCTGATGTTCGACGTCACGCCCAAGAAAAACGCCGGCAAGGGACGATTCATCGGACGCATCTGGGTGGAAGATCAGGATTACAACATCGTGCGGCTGAACGGAACTTATGTTCCCGCGCCGAAGAATTCGTTTTTCTTCCACATGGATAGCTGGCGCTTGAATCTGATTCCGGGCTACTGGGTTCCGGCTTACATTTATAGCGAAGAAGGCGACTTCAGCGCCGGCGTCAAGAACAAAATCGCTTTCAAAGCCCAAACCAAAATCTGGGGCTACGACCTGAAGAAGAACGAAAAAGACGATGAGCTCACGCAGATTCGCGTCGACAGCGTGAAGGATGAAAGCCCCACCCAGCAAGACGCCTCTCCGCTGCAGGCCGAGCGGCAATGGCAGCAGCAGGCGGAAGACAACGTGGTGGAGCGCCTGACCCGCGCCGGGCTGCTCGCGCCGGAAGGCGACGTGGACCGGATTCTGCAGACTGTAGTCAACAATTTGGAAGTTACCAACAACATCGATCTGCCGCGGCCGGTGCGCACGCGGGTGCTGTTGACGGCGCCGCTGGAAACTTTCAGCGTGGGTAACACCATCGTCATCAGCCGCGGACTGATCGACGTGCTGCCCGACGAAGCCAGCCTGGCCGCCGTGCTCTCGCATGAACTGGCGCACATCGTGCTCGGGCACAACCTGGGCAGCAAGTATGCCTTCAACGATCGCATGCTGTTCTCCGACGATTCCACTTACAACAATCTGGGATTCAAACATATTCCGGAAGAAGAAGCCGCAGCCGATAAAAAAGCGGTCGAGTTACTGAAGAATTCTCCTTACGCGCAGAAGCTAGAGAGCGTGGGATTGTTCCTGAAGGCATTGCAATCCCGCGCGCCGCAGCTCAATGCGCTTCTGACCACGCATTTGGGCAATCCGATGGCTCAGGGCAATGCGGTGACGCGTTTGTCGGCGCTCTCGACGCAGGGCCCGGCGCTCGATAACACCAAGCTCGATCAAGTCGCGGCGTTGCCGCTGGGTGGACGCATCAAGGTGAATCCGTGGGACGACAAGGCTGAGATGGTGAAGACGGCTCCGGTGGCAATTACGTCGGCGCGCGACAAGATGCCGTTTGAAGTTACGCCGTTCTATCCGCGGCTGATGCGCTACGGCACCTCGACGACGCCGAGCACCACACCCGCTACAGCTGCCGCGAATACAACTCCGAGCAACTAACTTAGTTCAATCGAGTTGCAATAAGACGCAGGCCGGGAATCCGGAATCACCTTCCGGGATACCCGGCCTTCGTTTATTCGATATTGGCATGCCGGTCTCGCCAGTTTTGTGAAACTCCCCCGCCGAACAAGTGCTCGATGTCTAATTTTTCAAGGGACGATACAATGGTCGATCCGAAAAATATCCTAGCCTTCACTTCATTCCTAACCCATCCTTCTCGTGGTAATTCGGATACGCCGGCAGTTGATACTGCGGCAGAGGATGTTCTTTCAATTGTTGCATCACGACTTCAATCGCTTTATCGAGTTGCGCGTCGTGGCCTTGGCGAAAAGCCGCTGGATCGAGATCGATCTCGATATCGGGAGCGACTCCGTGATTCTCGACCTCCCAATCGCCGTTGAGGCCGTAGAGTGCGGCGCGCGGCGCGGTTACGCGACCGCCGTCGAGCAGTTCGGGGTAGCCGCCGATGCCAACCAGCCCTCCCCAAGTTTTCTTGCCGACGAGTGGGCCCAGGCCGGCCTTGCGGAAATACCAGGGCAGCGCGTCGCCGCCGGAGCCGGACATTTCGTTGATGATCATCACCTTCGGCCCGTAGATGGCCTCCGATGGGCTTGACCAGTCGTGGCCTTCGCGGGTTACAACTTTGCTCATCATCGGACGCTTCAAATAGTCGACGATGTAGTCGGCGAGTTGGCCGCCTTCGTTGAAGCGCTCGTCGATGATCACCGCCTCTTTGCCGACTTGCGAAAAGAAGTAGCGATTGAAGCTGGTGAAACCTCCGCCGCCCGTGTTTGGAACGTAGACATAAGCGATGCGGCCTCCGGTAGCTTTGTCGACTGCGCGGCGATTACTTTCAATCCAATCGAGGAAACGCAGCCGCTCTTCGCTGTCGACGGGAACCACGGTGACCTCGCGCGAATCCTTGCCGTCGGGGCCGGCGCCAATCTTCAGCACGACTTGCTTGCCGGCGGTCTCTTCGAAGAAGCTGTAAATGTTATCCTGCGCGTGCAATTCACGGCCATTCACCGCGAGAATGTAGTCGCCCACTTGGGCGTTGACGCCGGGCTGCGTGAGTGGAGCCTCCATCCCTGGATTCCAGTTTTCTCCGTCGTAGACTTTCGCCAGTCGGTAGCGGCCGTTCTCCAGGCGGTAGTCGGCGCCGAGCAGACCTCCCTTTATCTTTTTAATCTCAGGCTTTTCGCCGCCGCCCACGAACATGTGGCCGACGGTCATTTCTCCGAGGCACTCTTGAAACAGATAGGTGAGTTCTTCGCGCGAGGCGACGCCCTCTAGATAGGGTTCATACTTCTTTTTGACTTTGTCGAGATCGAGTCCGTGATAGTGCGGGTCGTAGAAGAAGTCGCGTTCGATGCGCCAAGTCTCGTTGTAAATCTGCCTCCACACGGCGCGCGGCTCCACATAAACCTCCCAACCATCGAGCTTCAGCGGGCCGATGCCAGGCTTGGGCAGAGCGCCCGGCCTGGGCGCTCCGGGCGGTTCCTCGGCGGAAGCGGTCGCCCAGGCATCGCCTTTGCGATAGAGAATTTTTTCGCCGTCGAACGACACCGTGTAGTCGTTCGCTTCCTCAATCCACTTATCGACCTTGCGTTTGCTGAGATCAAACTTCTGGATAACGAGCGGCGGGTTCTCCTGATCGGCCTCCGTAATGACCATGGGGCCTTCGGCTAAGAACAGAATTCCGGATTTTCCGGCCAGCAGATTGGTGTAGTTCTTCGCGGGAATCGGTAGGTCGAGAATGCGCTGGCCGATTCCTTCCAGATCGACCTTGACGACGACGGGTTCCTCTTTCTTCGCTTTCTCGTCCTTGTCTTTATCTTTATCTGTATTTTTATCTGCGCTGACGTCTTTATCGTGGGACGAAGACTTGCCCGCTTTGCCTTTGTCTTTACTCTTATCTTTACCTTTGTCTTGGTCGGAAGCTTTGTCTTTGTCGGCGTCGGCGGATTTTTCTTCGTCGCTTTCCGGAGCCAAGGGCGATGGCAAATCCCTGCTCAAGACCGCGACATAAACGCTGCGCGAGATGCGGTGCTCGTCACTCGACATGTCGAGTCCGGCGGTCGTCAGCGCCGTGTCGGTGGAGGCGGTGAAGTAGAGATATTTTCCGTTCTTATCCCAGGCGGGGTACTGCGCGTCGCTCATGCCGTCGGTGATCTGCGAAGCCTTGCCTTGATCGATCGAGTAGACAAACACGGCGCGCAGTCCGCTGGGCAGTTGGCGGGTGTAGGCGATCCATTTGTTGTCGGGAGCCCAGGTCTGGCTGAGTTGGGTTGCGGCAAAGCCTCCAAAGTAATCGGTATCAATCAGCTTCGGCGTGGGATTATCGAGATCGACGTACCACAGATTCAAGCGCTTGTCGGAGTACGCGATGTTCTTGCTGTCGGGCGACCACGTGGGATTGTAGAAAAACGAGGGGGGATTCCCCAAGTTGATGTGCCGTACCTCGCCCAAACCATTCTGATCGCGAACGCATAATTCGTATTCGCCGCGTTCCTCGGAAAAGTAAGCGATGGACTTTCCATCCGGCGACCATGCCGGATCGCGATCGGCAACGGCGGGACTGCGCGTGAGATTACGGATATCGCCTTTATCGGTGGGCACGGTGAAAATTTCTCCCCACGCTTCAAACACGGCGCGGGCGCCGCTGGGAGAGATGCCGAAATTCTGAATGCGCTTGGGGTCGACCTTGGCGAAGTGCGGGCGCACGGCCTGCAAGTCGCCGCTCACGTGAATAGAAATATTCTTGGTCTGCTTCGTCTCCAGATCGTAAAGTTTGATCGCGCCGAATTGCTCGATCACGATGGCGTCGGGCCCGGCGGAGGCGGTTTTGAAATCCAAGCCGTCGCTGTGCAAAGCCTCCCTGACTTGCTTGCTCTTGACGTCGTAAGCAAAGAGACTGACCGGTCCGTTGCGGTCGGAAAGAAAATAAATGCTATCGCCCACCCACAGGGGATAGTGATCGTTCGAATTGTCGCGCGGAATTTTCGTGATGCTGGAATCTTTGAGGTCTGCGATCCAGACGGGAGTGGTCTGGCCGCCGTGGTAGCGCTTCCAGGCACGCTGCCATTGCGGGTGGGGCACGTAGGCGAGATGCGTCCCGTCGGGCGAGAAAGACGATTCCTCGGCGATGGGCAGCGGCAGCTTGGCGGGAAATCCGCCATCGACCGGTACAGTGTAGAGCTGATCTTCGAAGTGGCGGAAGCTGCTGCCCCACGAAGCGAATAGAATATTCTTGCCGTCGGGCGTCCAGCCCAGGACTTCCTCGTCCGCGGGATGGAAGGTCAGTCGCTTCGGCACACCGCCGGATGCCGCCACGACGTAGACATCGCGGTTCCCGTCATACTCTCCGGTAAAGGCGATCATGCTGCCGTCGGGCGAAAAGCTAGGCTCGGTTTCTTCTCCCACGCCGGAGGTGAGGCGGTGGGCTTCGCCGCCGTCGCGGCTCACGCTCCACAGATCTCCGGCGTAATTGAAAACAATTTGCGTTTTGCTGACGGTGGGATAACGCAGGAGCAGCTGCGGATCGCTCTGCGCGGAGGCGCTTGGGGAAAATAACGGGAGCGTAAATATTAGAAATAGAGTTGAAGCTACAGCCCGAGCGGACTTGCGCCGCGGCGTGAGTGGCATGGCGATCTCCTGGAGATGATTGCTAGTGACTGGGAATCTTAGTGAGCTGTTGGCGGAACGGTCAACTTGGGGGCGCTGCCGACAGGATCGGCGGTACTTTTCGATGTAATACGGCACGGAAGTTACGACGCCAACTGTTTTGATAAGGCTGCTGTCACCGTCGAAGTTCCCGTTCGTGATTTCTCCGGCTTCAGCGGTGTCGCTGCCCTGATCCGCGGGCAGGATAGAAAAGACGCCTTGATTCGCACTGCCGGATCGCTCCGACCTTGCTGCCTGAGTCCAACGCGAACCGATCGGCGGCCGAACGAGCATTGCGAGTTGGCGAGTGGCTTCGGTAATCATGTCCGGCTTCATAGAGTTTAGACTAGTGAATTTGTGGGTCAGAGATTGGATTGCCGCTCAACACGATTCCCTTTTGCAATAACAAACTTCTCTTCTGCGCCGCGGCTGCCTCCTGATCCACGCGCGACGTCCGCACTGTGATCTGCCGTTCGATAATAGAACGGTGAGGTGCTCGCGTTGCTACCCTTGTTGGCTTGTGTGGCCACGACCCGGACCGCGCCTGACTCGATCTCGAAGCCTAATGTCTTGCTCATCGAGAAAGTCAAGAATGGCTTTCTTGTCAGTCTCAGTTTTCGCATACAGGATAGATGGGTCGTCCCCAGCCTCCTTATAACTAAGAGGCCAGATGGCGAGATCGGATTTGACTGCTCGCTCGATGAGGCCTTCTACCGTGACCTAGCGGTCCGAAAGCTTCGTCGCCTTAACCTGAGCCCCAAGCCCCCACCCGGCGATGATCAGACCGAGCGCCAGCAGGAACCCCAGAAGTCCTCTTCCGCCTCCATCGTGATTAGCATCGCTCATGGTTTGAGCGCGCCTTTCTCGAAAGCCGGGCCAAATCTGCGATTAAGCAGTCCGAGTTTAGACCACCGCCAGTTCTAGTCCTCGTTAGTTTTGCTCTTGCCCGGCAGTCCCGCCGGATTCTCGTGGGTGCGCTCGCGAAAGGTTCCGCGCATGCCCGCGGCGAGCTTCACGCTTGATTCGCCGAATTTATCGCGCAGCCGGTCGGCGGCGGCCAGCGCATCTTTCCAGCGCTGCTGGCGTCCGCCTTCGAGTAAGTTCATCTGATCGGCGGGGGACTCGAACGAGGACGCTTGCACGCCCAGCAGGCGGATTTGCATGCCCTGCTTCCAGTTCTTGCGGAAGAGCGTGCGAATCTGGGAGAAGATTTCGCCATCGAGCTGAGTCGCAATCGGCAGCGTATGCGCGCGCGTGATCGTCGTGAAATCTTTGTAGCGCAGTTTGAGTTGCAACGTGCGCGCGTGCAGATTGGCTTCGCGCAGGCGACGCGCCACCATTTCGGAGAGCCTCATCAACGTGGCTTCCAGCTGATTCACATCGGCGGTGTCGTCGTTGTAAGTATGCTCGTGGCTGATGGATTTGGCGGGAGTCTCTTCGCCGACTTCGGAGTCGAACCAGCCGCCGGCATCTTCGCCGCGGGCTTTGCCCGCCAGTGCCAGGCCCCACTGGCCGAAGCGGTCTTCTAACTCGGATTCTTCCAGGCGTGCCAGGTCTCCAACTTTCTTGATGCCGAGCGCGTGCAGATGGCTCTCCATGACTTTGCCAACGCCGGGAATTTCGCGCACGTCGAGCGGCGCGAGGAATTTCGCCTCTTCTCCCGGCACGATCCAGAGCACGCCATTGGGCTTGGCTTGCGCGGATGAAACTTTCGCGATCAGGCGAGACGAGCCGATGCCGATCGAACAATTTAACTGCGTATCGTCTGTCATGCGGCCATGCAATCTGTGCGCGGCGGCGAGCGGCGGCCCCAACAAGCGCGCCGTGCCGGTCATGTCAAGATAAGCTTCGTCGATCGATGCCATCTCAACTTTAGGAGAAAATGCGGTCAGCACTTTGTAGACCTTTTCCGAGCACTCGCGGTAGCGCTGGGGATGTCCGTCGACGAAAATTGCCTGCGGACACAGCTTGGCCGCTGTGCGCAAAGGCATGGCAGAATGAACTCCGAACTTGCGCGCCGCATACGAGGCAGCCGAGACCACGCCGCGCTCGTGGCGCTGCCCGCCTACCACGACCGGCTTGCCTTTGAGCGAGGGATCGTACAACTCTTCCACCGAGACGAAGAAGGCGTCCATATCGACGTGGAAGATGGTACGGGGGAAAGCCGGGATGTGCGACGCCGCAGCCATGGTAGGAGAATTCTAGCAGCCGCGAATAAATGCCAATCACGCCACGGGAGTGTCTCAGTGGCTCATGTACATGGGGGAGACCCCTCGCCCCGCTGGTGAAAGCGCGGGGCTTCGCGATGACGCCATTGGAATTAGGTCTGAATTCCGCAAAACCGCGCCGCTACCTGCCCCGAGTTAATCCTGCTCCTGTTGTGTACCCATTGCGTCTGCGGCGCTTGCTTCCGCCCCGCGAAGATAAGCCTCGACTTGCGATTTGCCTTCGTGCCTCGCCCATTCGGCGGGCGTCGCGTGCCAGAGGACATCTTTCATATCGACTCTTGCTCCGCGCTCGACCAGAAGTTGGACCATTTCTCCGTCTCCCGCACCGGCAGCCTGGTGCAGCGGCGTCGCGTGCGAGTGGCCGCCGACTGGGTTGTAGCGGTTTGGGTTTTCCCCCGCCTCCAGCAGCAAGCGAACGATTTCGATGTGACCCAACTGCGCCGCCAGGGCCAAGGCTAGGTGACGGTCCTCAGTTCCGGCCGAGGAAAGCAATCGGCGGAAGTCTTCGACGTCCCCCAGAGCGGCCGCCACCGGCAGATCGATGCGGGCGCCGCGCCTGACCAAGGAGTGGAGTGCTTCCCGTTCTCCGTGCAGCGCAGTTGCGTGCGTGGCACTATTAGGATCCGCTCCGTAATCGCAGAGTAGATCGATCAATGGGATTTGCAACCCACATTCCCGCGGAACGCTGCCGGTCGCAACGAGCATCAGAGTCTCGTTCAATTCAGACTTGTCCGGTCCGGCTTCGAGAATGACCTTCGCGACCTCAATCATATTTTTCGGCAGCCTGGCGTGCCGTACCGGATTTCCGGCCACGAACTCCAACAAAGTCGGGTTGTGAAAATAATTCCAGCCTTCGAAAACTGCGCGTTGATGCACCAGTTTCGGATGCTGGGTCAAATAGCCACGCAATCCCGCGACGTTCCCTGCATCTATAAGATCTACGGCGCGCCGAAACGCAGGGTCTTCGATTCGTTCATGATGCGGCAAATCGAGTTGATCGGTTTGAGTCGGCTTTTCGATATGCCTTTTGAGTCTGGGCCAGCTTTGGAAGCCAGCTTCGCGCGCGATGATGAGTTGGGCGTCGCTGAGTTTGAGCGGCGCGGCGAAAATCACGGTGTCCGTGGCACGAGCGAAACCCGGATGAAATTCCCGGATGCGCTGGGCCGCTGCGCGATCGCCGGCAACATGTTCCTTCAACAAGTCTTTGGCTTGATGCTTGAGGTAATCGAGGTTGGGATGCGATGGTAGGCGTCTTACCGGCATGGCGAACTTCCTTTCATGCGCCCGAGGTCCGCATTTACGGGCAGAAAGTAAGTTCGTAAAGCTGGATTGTGTGCAGCAGGTGGACTTCTGTCCTTTCCGCGGACCGGATGCGCCCTTTGCGCTGAAGGGAATATTACCACGCTCATGACCGGCCCTGAAGACCTCTCATCCCGAGCGACGCGAGGGATGACAATCGCTTTTTATCGCGAAGCAGCCAAGCCGGTCGTTGGCTCTGGCGCCGGCGCGGCGTTTCTCATCGGCCGCGCGCGCTCGTAGACCTTGCCATACTCGCGCGCCGAGGCGTTCCAGGAAAAATCCTTGCCCATGCCGTTGCGCATGAGCGCTTGCCAAGAAGTCTGGTCGCGATAGGCTTGCAGCGCCTGCTTGATGGTGAGCAGCAGGGCTTCGCCGTTGTACTCGGTGAACTTGAAGCCGGTGCCTTTGCCGGAGCGCGCGTCCCAGGTGTCGATGGTATCGTCGAGGCCGCCGGTGGCGCGCACGATCGGTACCGTGCCGTATTTCAGGCTGTAGATCTGATTCAGGCCGCAGGGTTCGTAGCGCGATGGCATCAAGAACATATCGGCGCCGGCTTCGATCTTGTGCGCGACGGCATTGTCGTATGCCACTTTGATCGCGATCTTGTTGGGGAATTGCCTGTTGAGGCGGATGAACATTTCTTCATAGACCTTGTCGCCGGAGCCAAGGACGACGACAATCATTTCTTCGCGGGCCAGGCGGTCCATGATCTGCGCGATCAGGTCGAACCCCTTCTGCGCGGCGAAGCGCGAGACGATTCCGATCACCGGCAGCTTGGGGTCGGCATTCGTTACTCCGAAGGCCGCGAGCAGATCCTGCTTGCACTTCGCCTTGCCGGACAAATCCTGGGGCGAAAATTTCGCCGCAATGAACTTGTCCGCCTGCGGACTCCATTCGTCGTAGTCGACGCCATTCAGAATTCCAGTCACAGTGGCGGAGCGGTCGCGGAGAACGCCTTCGAGTCCAAAGCCATATTCGGAAGTCTGAATTTCCTGGCTGTATTTGCGGCTCACCGTGGTCACGTAGTCGGAATACGTGAGCGCGCCTTTCAGAAAATTCACCTGACCGAAGAATTCCATCTTCGACATGGTGAACAGATCCCAGGGCAGCATGAGCAGGGGCAAAACTTCCGGCGGAAACAGCCCCTGATAGCCCATGTTGTGAATGGTGAATACGGTTCCCACGTCGCGGAAGGCGGGATCTTCGGCATAAATCGTTCCCAGAAGCACGGGAATCAGAGCGGCTTGCCAGTCGTGGCAATGGAAGATGTGCGGAACGCCGAGAATTTTTGTGGCTTCCAGCACGGCGCGCGAGAAAAGCGCGAAGCGTTCGGCGTTGTCCGGATAATCTCCGGCAGGGGTGCCGTAGAGCGCGTCGCGATCGAAAAACTCGGGATACTCTACAAAATAAAACCGCACTCCAGCCTGCGTGCCGCCCGTGACCACCGTTGCGAAGCGATACTTATCGTCGAAGGGGATGGTAATGCTGCGCACCACCGTGGCCGCATCCGCGAGCTTGGTTTGGCGGTAGCGCGGCAAGTACACGCTCACCTGATGCCCAAGAGCCGCGAGGGCGCGGGGCAGAGCGCCGACTACGTCGGCGAGGCCTCCGGTCTTGGAAAATGGAACACCTTCCGAAGCCGCGAATACAATATGCATGAATCCTCCCAGGCAAGACCCGCCTTACCGGCGCACGTTATGATGGAATATAGTATGGCGGGACCGAAGCTCCCGCGTGCAATTCATGCGGGCCAACTCTTCAGTCTAGCGCCCGAGGAAAAGAGGGTCAACGTGCCCAAGGTCGTTTCCACGCGCCGCCCCCAACTGAAACCCAAGCTGGGACAACATTTTCTGGCCAGCGACAGTTACGCCTTGCAAATTGTCGACGCGCTGGGCGATACGGCGCAGAAGACGGTGCTCGAAATCGGCCCCGGGCGCGGGGTTCTGACTTCTCCGTTGGCCAAGAGGGCGCGCCGCCTGATCGCGGTTGAGATCGACCGCGTGCTGGCGGCGCAGCTTCGGCTGCGCTTTGGCATGTTTCCTAACGTCGAAGTGATCGAGGCCGACATTCTCTCGGTCGATTTCGATTCGCTGTTTGGTCCCAAGCCTGGGCTGCGGCGGCCGGGCATCGAGTTCAAGCCCGAACCGGCGAAGGTGGTCGGCAATCTGCCTTACTACATCACCTCCGAAATTTTGCTGCGGCTCTTCGATTATGCGAAGTATTTTGAGACGCTGGTGATTCTGGTGCAGCGCGAGGTCGCCGACCGTATTGCGGCCGAGCCCGGAAGCCGCGACTACGGCCTGCTCTCGGCGACCGCGCAACTTTATGCCTCAGTCGAGAGATTGTTTACTTTGCCGCCGGGAGCTTTCGCGCCTCCGCCCAAGGTGCACTCGACCGTGCTGCGTTTGACGATGAGTCCGCGGCAGCGGGAACTTGGTCTCTCCGATGGCACGAACGGAGGGCGGAGCAACGACGGATTCATCGACTTCCTGAAGCTCTCGTTCGCCCAAAAGCGCAAGACGCTGTGGAATAATTTAAAGTCGAATTATGATGAGGCGCGATTGCGCGCGGCCCTGTCTGCAGCGAAGGTAAAACCCGCTGCGCGGGCGGAGACTCTGAGCCTGGAGCAGAGTGCCACGCTGTATCGGGCTTTGCATGCGAACCGGGACGGTTCATCGTAGAGCCGAGTTCGTCCCGTCCCGGTTTGCGAGGAGATGATTCTTTGGCCGCGACCGCAGTTCGCCATCCCGCTGTCGCCGGACGGTTTTATCCCCTCGATCCCGAGCAGCTGCGCGGTGAGGTCGGCACCTATCTCGCTCAAACTCCGCTCCAGACGCCGACCTGCGCTGTAGGCTGCATCGTTCCCCATGCCGGATACATGTATTCCGGGCACGTGGCGGGAGCGGTTTTTTCTGCGCTAAAGATTCCGGAGCTTTGCCTCGTGCTCTGTCCAAACCACACCGGTATGGGACGCCCACTCGCGATCATGAGCGATGGCGCATGGAAAACGCCGCTCGGCGATGTCCCGATCGACAGTGTCTTCGCCGCCGTGCTTAAGGAGCGCTGCCCGCTTCTGCAGGAGGATTCGGCGGCTCACCGCAGCGAGCACGCCATTGAGGTGGAGTTGCCATTTCTGCAACTCTTGCAGCCCCAGCTTCGCTTCGTACCCATCGCGCTCGGCACCGGACAGTTTGAAATTCTGGCCCAGCTTGGCGAAGCCATCGCGGAGGGGATCGCGGCGCAGCATGAACGGATTCTGATGGTCACCTCCAGCGATATGAATCACTATGAGTCGGAGGCGGTCACGCGTGGGAAAGATCGCAGCGCGATCGAACCTATTCTTGCCCTCGACGCGCGCGCCCTCTATGACGCGGTGATTACGCAACAGGTCAGCATGTGCGGCTTCGGTCCGGCGGTGGCGATGTTGACCGCAGCTCGAAAGCTGGGCGCGACTTCGGCGGAACTGGTGAAATACGCGACCTCGGGGGACGTTTCCGGCGACCGCGAAATGGTGGTGGGTTATGCCGGAGCGATTGTGCGGTGAATTGCTTCGAGCAGAGTTGGCGCCGTTCGCTTGAAGCGGACTCCTACTATAACTGGCATTTCCCGCACTGCCGTGCCGGGCTTTCACATTCCGCCACTTCGTGGCTGCGATGCCGGGACTACTTGCGGCCGCCGCTTGCCGCGGGGGCATGGCCCGACGGCGCAGAGCCCACAGGCCCGGAGCGTCCGACCGTCGGCGCGCTTCCGAAGCTTGCCTTAGACGCGGAACTGGGGGAGAACTGCGGCGCTGCCGACAGGTACACCGAACCCGTTCTTGACCTCGCCACTTCGCTGTTCAAATGCCGCAGGCCGCCGTAGGCGCCCCGCGGAACTCCCAGCCCTGCCGATCCACGGCTCACCAGCGTGCGCGCCGCCGGCGCTTTCGCGGACGCCGTGCCACCCTTGCCCACAATCACTGTGCTCATCGTATTCACCGGCATTACCGGGGGTTGAAAGTTCGGAGCCGCTCCCTGATAGTGAAGTCCCGGACGCCACACCGACCCGCTCCCGGGCTGCCAGCCCCAGCCGTAACTCGGAACATAGGTCCAACTGCCGTAGTAGTAAGGTGTCCAGCCCCAGGGGTACGCTGACGCCCACGTATAGCCAACTCCGGGATACCACGCCCAGGCTCCATCCATATAAGGGTTCCAGCCGGCGCTGGCAAAGTAAGGCTGCCACATCGCGCCGTACCCGGGCAGGTTGCTGTACGAGCCGTAGTAGCTGAGGTCGCTGGCTCCGTAGCCGACCGGAGTCGAATTGTTCTTGGCGTTCTGATCGTGATATTCGACCGCTTGCCGGTCCCACTCGTCATACGCATCGGCAGAGAAGTTTTTGGCTACGATGGATTTGTCATCGTCGCTGAGATCGAAGGTGACCGCCTTTTTCTTTTCCACCTCGACGGTTTCGGAGGGGCCCGCGACCTCCAGATCATTCTTAAAGCTGACAATCTCGGCCACGCGGAAAGAAGCAGCCACGCGGAAGTGAGCCGCGTGGGACAGCACGATTTTCTCGCGGGAAAAATTCAAGTCAAATTCGTCCCCCGTTTTCCCCAACCAGTTCACGTAAACCCTGCCGGTTACCAATCCGACCGTGGACAAATGTTGCCCCCCTTCGTTCGTTCCCAATTGGCTGAACTCGATGGTTGTGTTGGGGGTGAGGCGAAGCGTGCTGCCATCTTCGAATTCGACCTCGGCGCGTCCGTTCTCCTTGGTATGCAAGCGCGTGCCTTGAATGATCGGCAGATTGGCGAAGGCGTTCTCGTATCCCAGGCCCGCATGCTTGTCGATCTGCACCCCGCCTTGAACGTCGCTCAGGCGAACAATGCGGACCTGCGATTCAGCCACGGCGGGCCGCGCCAGAAGTGCGCAGGCAAAGGCAACGAGGATAGTCAGCTGAAATCGTGGCTTGAACATAAGCGCCCCCGGAAATTCTCCGCTCATTAGAACACGGGTTCGAAGCGAATCACATCCAAATCTTCCTAGCCGTCATCGTTTGGCCGCCTCGGTGTCCCCCATCAGGAGCAGTTCCCGGGCCCGGCTTCTTACCATGTTGATCACCGAAGTATCCTCGACAATCTCGCGCAGCACGGGAGCTACGCTCTGGATCTCGCTCAATTCGCTGTTGCGGGCCTGCGTTTGCATGCGCTTCAACTCATCGTCGAGAGCGAGCTTTTGAAACTGGTAGTAATACGCCAGACGGCGGCCATACTCGAGCGTGCCGGCCACATTTTGCAAGAGCGCGGTCAGGCGTTGCACCGGCACGACGGTCGAATAGTTATAGCGCGCCGTGTTCGAGAGTTTGCCATCCTGATAGCTCAGGGTCTTGCTGCCCGTGAAGGCCACATTCTTGCCGGAGTCAATCTTGCCGGAAAAATAGTGTGCCTGCTTCGCCCAGTCGAAGATTCGATCCCGATCGCCCGCCGACATTTCGAATTCGGTTTTATACGACTGCGCTTCGGGATTGTCCTCAATCCTCACCTGGCATTCATAGGTGGCGTGTCCGGCCGAATCGACTGCGATCGAGTAGTGGCTGGGATTGGACTCAGGAAAGTCGAGGGTAAAGGCGATCACGGAGGCTGGCGTGGCAGTGTGGCGGACTGGCTGTTGCGACTGCAGCGGTCCTGCAATAGTCAGAAACGCCAATGCAATTCCGAGTTCCCGCAGGCTGCGGACAAAGTCCTGTGGTCGGCGAGGGTTCACCCCAGGCGCCAAAGCGCGGTCAAATTTTAAACCGCTTAGCGGCACGACTGAACGTCGCGCCCTTCCCGAGCCTGCTCGAAGTAGAGTTTTTCCCCAGCCTGCTAGAGAACATCGCATCCGCCGGTTTCGAGTACTCACCGCGCCGCAACCCTCTGTTTTTCGAGCGTGCCCGCCGTGTGCAGATGGCAAATGGCGATGGCCAGGGCATCGGAGGCGTCGAGGGGCTGCGGCGGTTTGGCCAAGCTCAACAGGCGAGTAACCATATGTTGCACCTGCTGCTTCTCGGCCCGGCCGTAGCCCACCACGGAGGACTTGATGGTGAGGGGCGAATACTCGGCGACTTCGAGGCCCGCCGCGGCTGCGGCCAGCATGGCAACGCCGCGCACCTGCCCCAGTTGCAAAGCGGACCTCGCATTCAGCGCGTAGAATATGCCTTCAATCGCGACCTCATCGGGATGGTGCTCGGCAATCAGTCCTCCCAGTTCGTCGAAGATGCGCGAGAGCCGTCGGGGCAGAGGATCGCGCGGCGAAAGCTTGATGGCGCCGCAACTCAGGCATACCAGCCTGCCCGCAGAATTCATTTCGACGACCCCAAAGCCGGTGTAGGCGCCGCCGCAATCGATGCCCAGAACTCGCATGTGAATGCAGTGTAGCGCGGAAACGGTGGGGATCATAGAACCAAGGATTGTTCGAACGAAGGGCTTTCGAAAATAACCATTTCAGCACCATGGAATCGAGCAACGACTGCCGAGCTTGGGTCTCGCTGCGCTCGACTGGACAGCCGAGGCGTCCGTCCACATTTTTCGTATAACCTAGCAACACTTCGGCCGGCGCACCTTAGCCTCTTCGAACTCCCGGCGGAAGGCCGCATAAGCCTCAGTCGATGAGACAACACTGGCACGCTTTAGAAACCTCGCATACGCAGCCTCGTCAAAAATTTCCCGCAAAGCAGCGACAACAGTGCGCGCTACAAACAAGATTCGCTTCATCCCTCCTCCTGCACCAGTTGGGTTCTCACAAACGGCGCTTCCCTTACCCGCGCTGCTTGCGTCCCGCGCAGAATTCCCAGCCATTGCCGCGCCGATTCCAGCAGGACCAGCGTTACCATCGCAACCAGGATTCCGGTGACCGCCGCATCCAGCCGGTTGTTGAAGATGAGCCGCCCCGTCGCGCTGGTCGCCGGAGCCGCCGCCAGGGCCTGCGCCTGCGCCAGAAATCCCACCCGCGGATTGGGGTCGAACACTTTGTGCCACGACGCCGTAAACGTAACCGCTACCAGCCAGGCCAGCGGCGCCAGCGTGACGGCGGCATATTTCGCGCGATGCATTTTAATGATGATCGTCGTGGCCACGCACAGTGCCACAGTCGCGAGCAATTGATTGGAAATCCCGAAGAGCGGCCACAAGGAATTAATTCCGCCGAGCGGATCCTTCACTCCCTGCCATAAGAAATATCCCCACAAGGCGACGATGAGAGCGCTGGTGGCGAGGGTCGAGGGATACCAACTGGTTCGCCCCAGCGGGCGGTAGATATGGCCCAGCGCATCCTGCACCATGAAGCGCGCCACTCGCGTGCCGGCATCGAGCACGGTCAATATAAACAGCGCTTCGAACATGATGGCGAAGTGGTACCACAATGCCATCAGGCTCTCGCCGCCGAGTGAGCGCGAAAAAATGTGCGCCATGCCCACGGCAAAGGCGGGCGCGCCGCCGGTGCGGTTGTAAAGCGTTTGCTCGCCCACGGCATGGGCCAAAGCTTGCATCTCGGCGGCGGTGACAGGAAATCCCCACCCCGAAATTGTCGCCGCCGCGGCTGCGGGGGTCTGGCCCACGATTCCTGCCGGACTGTTGATCGCGAAATAAACTCCCGGCTGCATCACACAGGCGGCGATGATCGCCATAATTGCGACCGCGGACTCGCACATCATCGCGCCGTAGCCCACCATGCGGGTTTCGGTTTCGCGAGCGATCAGCTTGGGCGTGGTGCCGCTCGAGATCAGGGAATGAAATCCGCTGATCGCTCCACAGGCGATGGTGATGAAGGCGAAGGGAAATATTTTTCCGGCAAACACCGGACCGGTGCCATCGACAAAGCGAGTGAGCGCGGGCATGTGCAGCGTGGGATGCAGCGCGACGATCCCCAACGCGAGCAGGGCGATCGTGCCTAGCTTGACGAAGGTGCTGAGATAATCGCGCGGAGCCAGCAGCAGCCAGACCGGTAGCGCCGAGGCCAAAAAACCATACACGATAATCAGAATTGCAAGCGTGGGCGCGCTGAAAGAAAATAGCGGAGCCAGCGTCGCGCTCTGCGAAACATACTGCCCGCCCCAGATCGCGGCCAGCACAAGAATGAAGCCCAGTGCCGAAACCTCCAAGACTTTGCCCGGACGAATACGTCGGAGATAGACACCCATCAACAAAGCGATCGGCATGGTCATAGCAATGGTGAATGTTCCCCACGGGCTGCCTTTGAGTGCGTTCACCACAATCAGCGCGGCCACGCCTAGCAAAATGATGAGAATTGCGATCACCGCCGCGTAGGCTACGAAGCCGCCGACGATACCGATTTCGTCCTTGGCCATCTCGGTCAGCGATTTGCCGTCGCGGCGCACCGAGAATAAAAGAATGATGAAGTCCTGCACGCAGCCCGCGAATACGGCGCCGGCAAGCACCCACATAGTACCCGGCAGGTAACCAAACTGCGCTGCCAGCACCGGCCCCACCAGCGGCCCCGGCCCGGCGATGGCGGCGAAGTGGTGGCCGAACACAACCCACTTGTTGGTCACGAGGAAGTCGCGGCCATTCTCCAGGCGCTCGGCGGGAGTGGCGCGCGAACCATCCAGAATGAGGATTTTCGTCGCGATAAACCTGCTGTAAAAGCGGTAGGCGAGCGCGTAGCTACAGGTCGCGGCCGCCACCAGCCACAGCGCATTGATGGGCTCGCCGCGATGCACCGCCACCGCAGCCACGGCAATCGCGCCCAACAGTGCGACCGCCGCCCACCCCAAACTTTTAAGTGTCTGATTCATTCCGTGCAGCATTGTGCCCAAACGCCAGCGTAAAGCGCAATAGGTGTTCTCGGCGCACTCCGCGGCAGTTTCTCCGTGGGTTTCCGCGTTGCAAGCTTTTGAGGTTCGCGGAGAACTGCCGCGGAGAACGCAGAGAACCAAACAACCCGGGTGCATGTTCTTTGGTGTATTCCTCTTCGTGCAATTCTGCCAGTCTCTCGCCTGCTTGACGCATAATAGAAAAATGGCGTTTGCTTTCCCGGACGAGCGTTGGCTGCCGAAGTCCGTGCTCTGCCTGCGCGACTATAGTCTCAAGAAATTTAGCCACGACCTGATCGCGGGCATTACCGTTGGTCTGGTGGCGTTGCCGCTGGCAATGGCCTTTTCAATCGCCAGCGGCCTCACGCCGCAGGCAGGAATCTACTGCGCCATCGTCACCGGATTTCTGATCTCGCTGCTGGGCGGCTCGAAGACTCAAATCGGCGGGCCAACGGGCGCCTTCGTCGTCGTCGTGGCCGGCATCGTCGCGGTGCATGGCGTCGATGGACTCTTCATGTGCACGGTGATGGCTGGAATTCTGCTGATGATCATGGGCATCACCAGCATGGGCACCGCCGTGAAGTTTATTCCCCGGCCGGTGGTGATCGGCTTCACCAACGGCATTGCCATTCTGATCGCCAGCACCCAGGTGAAAGATTTCTTCGGCCTGCAACTGGCGAAAGTCCCCGGCGTTTTCTGGCAGCGCATGCAGGCTTTGGCCGCGAGCTTCCACACGTTTTCCTATACTGCAACCGCACTGGCTGCGGGCACGGTATTCGTGATGATTGTGTGCCGCAGCGTTTCCAATCGCATACCGGGAGCCATCGTCGCGTTCCTGCTTGGTACCGCGGCGGTCATTTTATTTAAGCTGCCGGTCGAGACCATCGGCTCGCGCTTCGGCGGAATTCCGGCGGGCTTGCCCCATTTTGTGATCCCGCGCTTTCGCGCTGACTTGATCCACGGCCTGCTCGGGCCCGCCCTTACCGTGGCCATGCTGGGCGCGATTGAATCGCTGATGTCCGCGGTCGTTTCCGATCGCATGAGTAACGACCGGCATAACCCAAATGTCGAGCTTATCGGGCAGGGCGTAGCCAACATTATTTCTCCCCTGTTTGGCGGACTTCCGGCGACCGGAGCCATCGCCCGCACCGCAACCAACATCCGCGCCGGCGCTGTGTCGCCCGTCGCCGGCATGATTCATGCGCTCACGCTGCTCTTCATCTTGCTCTTCGCCGCGCCCCTGGTGCGCCACGTGCCCCTGGCCGTGCTCGCCGGAATTCTCATGGTCGTGGCTTACAACATGGGAGAGTGGCGGGAGATTCCGCAACTTCTCAAGCTCACCAAAACCGATATTAGCGTGTGGCTGGTTACGGTTTCTCTGACTGTGTTTGCCGACCTCACAGTCGCAGTGGAAGCCGGCATGATTCTGGCGGCGCTGCTTTTCATCAGCCGGGTCGCGGCCACCACCACGGTTTCTCAGGTTACCGAAGAATACGTGGAAGATGGCCGCATGCACATTCTGCAGGATAAAGACATTCCCTACTACGCCACCATCTTCCGCATCCACGGACCGTTTTTGTTCGGCGCCACCGACAAAATCGATGCCGTCACCGCAGATCTCCACACTCTGCCGCCGGTGGTGATTCTGCGCCTGCGCAACATGACCGCCCTCGACGCCACTGGACTGTTTGCCATCGAGCAGGTCGCCCGCCAACTGCACGCCAGCCATCGCACCCTGATTCTCTGCGGCGCGCGCGAGCAACCCGCCAGCCTGATCCATCAGGCCGAGTTCGAAGAAGTGGTGGGCCGCGAGAACATCTGCGACAACGTGCAGTCGGCGCTGCGGAGAGCCGAGCAGGTTCATGATGAGATGGAAAGCGCCGCTGTCGGACTCAAGAGTTAGGGCTTCGGGCTTCGGGACCCCTGACTGCAGACTTCAGACCTCAGACTGCAGACTCCTTGCAACTCCTTGCTGCTTGACAAACTGTCGTCGGCTTGAAAAGCTCCGTACGTCGGCTGCGGACTTTTGTCCCCCTGTGAACCTGTGCTGGCTTCCCCCGCGGTCCTCAAGTTGATGTGCTCTTGCGTCAGTCCGAGTCCTAGCGAAGGAGAGAGCCATGCCCAGGGTAAACTTGAAAGGATTAAGAGCGCGTTCAGGGATCCCAGCCTTCTCTGTATTGCCGGTGTTATTGCTGGCGGCCGGGCATACCGCGCAGGCTCAAACGGAAACCATTCTCTACAATTTCACTTGCCAGACGGATGGCTGTCCCCCACAGGCCGGTGTAGCCGTCGATGAGAAGGAGAATCTATATGGCACAATTTCGAGCGGCGGCGCTTTCGGCTTCGGCGCCGTGTTCGAGTTGACCGCTTCCGGAACATTCACCACGCTCTACAGCTTCACCGGCGGCACCGATGGTGGGTTTCCTCAGGCGGGCGTAGTCCTAGACTCGAAGGGGAATCTTTACGGCACAACCAGCGGGGGCGGCGCAGCTAACCTTGGTACGATTTTCAAAGTCACCGCGTCCGGTACGGAAACCGTGCTGCACAGTTTCACCTGCGGGGTCGAACCTTGTGAGCCCAGGCGAGGCGTCGTCCTCGATTCGAAAGGTAATCTTCACGGCACCGCGTACCCGGGCGGCTCTTTCAGCTTCGGCTCGGTGTTTGAGTTGACTTCGTCGGGAACTTTCACCACGCTTTACAGCTTTAAAGGCGGGGTCGACGGTAATGTCCCAAACCAAGGTATAGTTCTCGACAAGAGCGGAAATATTTATGGCACCACCAACTACGGCGGCGCCTCCAACTTCGGTACCGTGTTTGAAGTGACTCCGTCCGGCAAGGAAACAGTTCTTCACACCTTTACTCCGAACGGAAAAGACGGCTTCTATCCTGCCGCAGGCGTGATTCTGGACTCCAAGGACAATCTCTACGGCACAACCGCCTCGGGCGGCACCATTGGCGTCGGCACGGTCTTTAAGGTGACGGCATCGGGCAGCGAGACCATACTGCACAGCTTTTCCGGCGGGAAAGATGGGATAACCCCCGAAGCGAGTATGGTGCTCGATAAGAAGGACAACCTCTACGGCACGACGGCGTACGGAGGCGCTTTCGATCTCGGAACGGTTTTCGAATTGACTTCGTACGGTACCGAGACCACGCTGCACAGCTTTGCCGATAACGGGACTGATGGTTACTTCCCTTTCCAAGCGGACTTGGCCATAGATAAATCGGGCAATCTTTACGGCATTGCCGTGGAAGGTGGCCAACGCAGCAGCCCTTATTGCACGAACGGCTGTGGAGTTATTTTCAGGATCGTCCCGTAACGCTGCCAGCCCGCCCGCCCCTCGTTCTGTTCATGGTCGCGAGCGAGTATCCTCCCGAGGAGTCGCCGGCGACTATGAAGAGACATTTTGGCAGAGCGCTGATTGAGGTTGGTTTCATCATCTTCCTCTTTTATGCGAATCTCCTGATGGGAGAGTTCGAACGCTCCGGCATGGGATCGAAGCGCGGTGTCGCCTGGGCGATGCGAGACGTTTTTACCTCGGCGAATTTTGCCATCGCCGCAGTGGCTGCGATCGTCGGCTACTTTGTTTTTGAGTCCCTGCGCAAGAAATTCTGAGCCGCACTCCACTTAGGCCCGGTCACGAAACTTCTGCTGGACGGGCGGGCCTGAGAACTTCCCGCAGGGGCTGGACGCCAAAGTTTCTTTGGCTACGCTTGGGGCGCGGTTTTAGGCCGGTACCCCTCCAACCGACAATCCAGACTACGCTTGACGGCCTTATTGCATCCAAGATTAGGCTGCGGGAGGCCGTCTGGTTATGGATGAAAGCATGGTGCAGGAGATACTCCACGAGTTGTTCTCTTCTTTTGAGCGCATGGAGACGCAAAGCTCGGCTATTCTGCAGTTCATCAAGGACAAGGGCATCGCCAACGACGACGAACTTGCTCCTTATCTGGAGCGCGCGGGCAACGCCAGCGGCGTGCGCTGGCTGGCGGCGCGGGTGCGGATAGATCATCTGATCTCCGGCGCGATGAAAGCGGAGGAGGAAAAATCCAGGCAGGAGAAATCGGAGCAGCAACAACCCAAGCCGGAAGCCTCGCAATCTTCGGAGAAAACTCAAGAGGCAAAGCCCGGCGAAGAGGCTTCATCTGAAAAAGGATCCGAAGAAAATCGCGACCACGAGTCAAAGCCAGCGGATGCCAAGCCTAGAATCGATGCCCAATCCGAAGGTAAAGAAAGTGAAACCGCCGCTCGTGAATCTGCGCGTGCGGATAAAGGTCAGGACCCAAAAATAGCAAACGAAAATCCGCCGGGCAAAAATGCGGCTTGAGTAATTCCTCGCGCCGCCTGATCTTTTACAGCGGACTTTGCATTGCCAATTTCTTGCATATTAACAGCCCGTATCCGGCATGAAACACTCTGGGCGTCAGTGATGAGCCCTGCCTAAAGCAATTCAACTTGACCTCTCTTGCAGACAAGGAGGGATCCATGCTTAAGGAAAAAACACCCAACGAGGCGAAGGGTGGTTTAGGGATCGCCAGCCTCTCTTCGGAACTCAATTCGGCCTCGGCTGCTGCCGTGGCTTCATCCAGTTTCCCCCACTCCGGCTCGCGAAAGCCGCGTAGTCTAGGGCTCACGGTTTTCTCGTTCGTATTGCTCTCGACATTATTACTTGCCGCGGCTCGTCCCGCGCAGGCGCAAACGGAAACCATTCTCCACAATTTTACTTGCGGGACTACCGACGGCTGTTTCCCCGAGGCGGGGCGTGGTCCTCGATACGGAGGATAACCTCGATGGAACAACTTTCGGCGGTGTTAACACCACAGGAAGCACCGCCGGAACGGTCTTCAAGCTGACGCCGTCCGGATCTTTCACCACGCTCGTCAGCTTCAGCGGCTTTAACGAGATCTACCCCGACGCCGCCTACCCCTTGGCAAGCGTTATCCTCGATTCGGAGGGCAACTTCTATGGCACAACAGTTGCTGGTGGCGATTACCAGTATGGCGCGGTATACAAGATAACCCCTTCGAGCGGGGGAACAGCTCTTTACAGTTTCGCCAACCAGGACGACGGTCGTTCCCCTCAGGCGGGCGTGGTCCGCGATGCGGCGGGCAGCCTCTATGGCACGGCACAAGGCGGCATTCACGGCTCGGGCGTCGTGTTCAAGCTGACCCCGTCAGGAGTATTTACAGCGCTCTACAGCTTCTGCTCGGTTGCGAACTGTACCGACGGAGCGGCGAATGGCACGGGCCCCTACGGCGTGGTCCTCGATTCGAAGGGGAATCTCTATGGCACAACATATGGAGGCGGCGCCTACAACTACGGCACCGTGTTCAAGGTGACCCCGACTGGCAAGGAAACGGTTCTCCACAGTTTCGCTCCAAATGGCAAGGACGGTTTCTCTCCTGTCGCGGGTGTGATTCTGGATTCGAGAGATAACATCTACGGCACAACACAACTAGGCGGCAAAATTGGCGTGGGCACGGTCTTCGAGGTGACAGCAACCGGCACCGAGACCATCCTCCACAGCTTCGCCGGCGGGACAGGCGGCATTTTCCCCGAAGCGGGCCTAATCTTCGATACGAAAGGCAACCTTTACAGCACAACTTAATTACGGAGGTTCTTTTGATTTTGGTACGGTATTCGAATTGACTCCGTCCCGTGTGGCGATCACCCTCCACAGCTTCGCCAACAACGGGACGGACGGCTACAACCCCCACGGGGCGAGCCTGGCTATCGATAAGTCTGGCAGCCTCTACGGCACAACCGAACTGCGGAGTAATTTTTTAAGATCGTCCCATAGCCGCGATTCAGACACCAGGGGTGCGTGGGATGCAGATCCGTGCACCCCTAATCTCGTATGGTTTGTCGTTCCCCTGACCCTGCCCGCTTTGATGATAAGCTATTGCTTCCCGGCGACCGCTAATCCCGCGCCCAGGGCTGCCGCTGAATCCAGCCCGCGCACGGAGTGCATGCCAGGAAGGTTCGTCTGAATTCATTCACCGGAGAAGACTATGAGAATTGGCATGCTGACCGGCGGAGGCGACTGTCCTGGATTGAACGCGGTGATCCGCGCCGTGGTGCGCAAGGGCATCTTCACCTACGAAGACGAATTCGTCGGCTTCATGGAAGGCTGGCGCGGCGTGATCGAAGAGAAGACCATGCCTCTCGATCTGGAGGCGGTGGGCGGGATTCTACCTCGCGGCGGCACCATTCTGCGCACTTCGCGAACCAATCCTTCGAAGCGCCCCGACGGCATCGATCGCTGCCTAGCCTCCCTTGAAAGACAAAAAGTGGACGCTCTAATCGCCATCGGCGGCGACGACACGCTTTCGGTCGCGCAAAAACTGCACGAACACGGAGCCAAGGTCGTGGGCGTTCCCAAGACCATCGACAACGATCTCGGCGGCACCGATTACACCTTCGGGTTCGACACCGCCTGCAACATCGTCTGCGAGGCGCTGGACCGCGTCCACACCACCGCCGAGGCGCACAACCGCGTGATGGTGGTGGAGGTGATGGGCCGCGATGCGGGCTGGATCGCGCTCTACAGTGGCATCGCCGGCGGGGCCGACGTTATCCTGATTCCAGAGCGCCCCTTCGATATCGATAAAGTTGCGGATTCGATTCATCAGCGCCACGAGCGCGGCCGCTACTTTTCCATCGTCGTCGTAGCCGAAGGCGCAAAGTTTTTCTCCCAGCCCGGGGGTGGGCCGGTGCTGCAGGATATGGGCAAGGACGAATTCGGCCACGTGAAACTCGGCGGCATCGCCAACATTCTGGCCCGCGAAATCGAAAAGCGCACCGGCTTCGAAACCCGCGCCGTGGTGCTGGGACACATTCAGCGCGGCGGCTCGCCCAGCGCCTTCGATCGCGTCCTGGCGACGCGCTACGGCCTCGGCGCCATCGACATGGTGCATCGTAGTGAGTTCGGCTGCATGGCCGCGCTGCGCTCCAATAAAATCGTCTCGATTCCTCTGGCCGAGGCCATCTCGCGCAACCGCGTCGTGGACGACGAGATGATCCGCATTGTCGATGGACTCTTCGAGAAGGCCATCGACCGGGAAGCGGCAGAGAAATAGCGACCGGCCGGCTGCCTGGGCGCACACGCATTGATGAAGGCTCCCGCATAAACGCGCCTGCATGAATCAGGTTTTCCTACGCCTCGCGCCGTGGCTGGTCCCAACTGTGATGGGCATGCTGTGATGGTCACGCTGTGCGATCTTCTCCTGCTGCTGGCGGCTTTGACTCTTGTGTTTGCGCGCAGTCGCCGGGAGACCTCCCCTGCCGTCTCATCGATTACCCGCCGCTTTTGTCGCCTCGCCCATCGCAAGGCCTTGGCCGCATTTTCCGTCGGAGCCTCGGTGCTGGCGCTGCGCGGCGCCTTGATTCCTATCCTCGGCATCCCCGCCCCGTACTGGAACGACGAGTTCAGCTACCTGCTCGCGGCCGACACTTTCGCGCATGCCCGCCTTACCAATCCCACGCATCCCATGTGGATATATTTTGAGAGCTTCCATATCATTCAACATCCCACGTATGCATCCATGTATCCGCCGGCGCAAGGCTTGGCGCTGGCCGCGGGGCAAGTGATGGGCCACGCCTGGATTGGGCAATGGCTGGTGACAGGGCTTATGTGCACGGCCCTGTGCTGGGCGCTGCAAGGCTGGCTTCCTCCGGGGTGGGCGCTGCTGGGCGCGGTGATTGCGGCCCTGCGCCTCGGTATTCTCAGTTATTGGATGAACACTTATTTCGCCGCGTCGATCGTGGCGCTCGGCGGCGCGCTGGTACTTGGCGCCTGGCCTCGCATGCGGCGCCGGCCCCGCGTTCGTTACGCCCTGGCGATGGGGGCCGGGTTGGTGCTTCTCGCCAACAGCCGCCCCTATGAGGGCCTGGTCGATAGCGTGCCCTTTGCGCTGGCACTGGCTCTCTGGCTGATGGGATCGAAACGTCCGCCTTTACGCGCTGCGCTTCCGCGGATCGTCCTGCCAATTTTACTTTTGCTAACCGTCGGAGCCTTAGCTACAAGCTATTACTACTACCGCGTGACCGGTAGCCCGTTTCGCATGTCGTATCAGGTCAACCGTGAAACCTATGCGATGGCTCCCTACTTCCTCTGGCAGACGCCTTCTCCTGAACCGGTCTATCACGACACGATCCTGCGCGATTACAATCGCTGGGAACTCGATCAGTTCAAGCAAGATCGTACCTTCAAAGGATTCTTACGCAGGAGCGCAGAAAAATTCACGGAATGGTGGCAGTTCTATCTGGGGCCGACTCTGACCTTGCCGCTGCTCGCCTTGCCCTGGGCCGCGTTCGACCGTAAATTACGCCTGCCCCTGCTGATTCTCGCCTGCATGTTTCTCGCCTTCGCGGTGCAAACCTGGACCCTTCCGCACTACTTCGCGCCCGCCGCGGCCGTGTTGTACCTGGTGATCACGCAGTGCCTGCGGCATTTGTATGTGTGGCGCTGGAGAGGCCGCCCTGTGGGGGCGTCGGTCGTCCCCATGATTCCACTCTTGGGCTGCGCCTTGATTCTCGTCCGCGTGGGCGCCGTGCTCGCCCATGCCACCATCGAACCTACATGGCCGCGCGGGAACCTGAATCGAGTCGCGATCGTGCAGGAATTGTCGCGCATGTCCGGCAAGCAACTCGTAATCGTCGAGTACGGTCCTCATCACAATATTCATCGGGAGTGGGTGTGGAACGCGGCTGACATCGACAATTCGAAGATCGTCTGGGCGCGCGACAAGGGAGATGCGGGAAACCGAGACCTGCTCAACTACTTCAGGGATCGCCAGGTATGGCGGTTGAATGGCGATGATTCCCCTCCCCGTTTGCAACCCTACCAGACATCGGGCGGGGTTCTCGATAAGTCTATGGCCGACGACGACGCCCGCAGATAGAATGCTCGCGGGATGCATTTGAGCGAACCGAATCTTACCGGAATCCCCGGACGCAAAACTGCCGGTGACAAATCTTTCGCTGCCGGCTTCATCGCCATCGAGAACGGTAATGGTTCGCGAAGTTCGCACCGCAACGTGATCGCCATTGCGATCTTCTCTGCTGTGCTGCTCATCCCTTGCTGCTGGCAATCGCGGATTCAAGCCGCGGATCTGTCGAGCCATATTTATAACGCGTGGCTGGCCTCGCGCATTCACCGCAGAGCGGCGCCGGGCCTTTGGATTTCATCCCAGTCCAATAACATTCTCTTCGATCAGATGCTGGAGTGGTTGCTGGTTCGCGTCGGCCCAGACTGGGCCCAACGACTCGCAGTTGCGGCTTGCGTGCTGGTGTTTGCATGGGGCGCGATCCTCTTCATCTTTAATCTTCAGTCGCTCTACCCTGCGCGCCGAGCCGACGCAACCCTAGGTTCGAATCGTTGGTGGATCGCTGCGCCCTGCGTCGCCATGCTTTCGTATGGCTTCATTTTTCACATGGGCTTCTTCAATTTCTACCTATCGATGGGTCTGGGCTTGTTGTCTCTCGCGACTTTCATACCTCCGGGCCGCAGTCCGTACCTTCGCGCTGTGGCCGCGCCTCTCCTCATCCTGGCCTGGATCGCCCATCCCTTTCCAGTGCTCTGGGGTGTCGCGACCGGGGCTTACATTGCGTTCGCCAACCGCTTTGCTTCTCGCCGCCGCGCCTTCATTCTAGCGTCCGCCCTCGCGGCGCTGTTCGTTGCCCGCTCTATTGTCACTCATCGATATTTATATTCATGGTCCCCGCGCCAACTCTTCTTTATCTCCGGGGCCGATCAGCTGAAACTCTTTGACTGGAAGTACGATCTGCCTTTCGCGGGCCTGCTTTCGATGCAGTGGATTCTTCTGCGAAGCCTCATCCGGCGCTCTGGGCTGGTGACCCTGGTCTCAGGAATTCCGTTTCAGCTCTGGTTGCTGAACGCGGCGGCGGTCTTTCTGATTCCTGACGTCGTCCATCTTCCGGCATTCCAGCGGTCCTTTGGCAACATTACCGACCGCCTGTCGCTCACGGCTGCACTGACCATGTGCGCGCTGGTCGCTGCCGCGCCCGCCAGTCGTTTCGTGAAAATTGGATTGGTCTCCGTAACCGTAATTTTCTTCGGACTTTTTTATGCGGACAATCTGGCGCTCAATCGACTGGAAGATCGCCTTGACGCAGCCGTGGCTCGCCTGCCGGCCGGGCAGCGCGCCCTAAGTTCCCTGCCCTCGCGAACCTTGCGCGCTCTATGCTTCCAGCACGATCTCGACCGAGCCTGCATCGGCCAATGCTTTAGTTACGGCAATTACGAGGCGTCATCCGGGCAGTTCCGCGTGCGCGCAGCTCCAGGCAACGGCATCGTCCTGGATAACGCCGTCGATGTGGACGCAGTGGCAAACGGCACCTACGTCGTGCGACCTCAGGATCTTCCCCTGTCTCTGGTTTCTCGGTGCAGCTCGAGCTCGCTCGAGTCGAATCTCGTTTCTGTCTGCGTGCGTTCACTCCACGCAGGAGAGCCTGTGGGGAATACTCCTTGATCTTTTTCAAACCATGCCGACTCCAGCGCCGATTCTAAGAACGGCTTCGTGGCTGACCGCCAGGCGAGTACGCTCCCACGCCCTGATCCTTGCCGCTTGCCTGTGGTCTGTCTATCTCTGGAATATGGCGGCTCCCGGATTGCTCGACCGCACCGGCAACCTGAAAGGGACCGACTTTCTCCATTTCTACACCCTCGGCACGCTCGCCCTTGATCACCGCGGCGCGGATCTATACAAAATGAAAGAGCAATCCGAACTCTCGGCCCAGCGCGTGCCCGCGGCCGCAGGGATTCGTTATCTGCCGCTCTATCCCCCGCAGGTTTCGATTTTCTTCGCGCCCTTTGCCCGCCTCGCCTATCCCTGGGCTCTGCTTCTCTGGTTGGCCTCGAGCGCGTTCCTCTACGCGCTAGCCTGCGGGGCAGTCGCGCGCGCTTGTCCTCACTTGTATAGGTACAGGCTAACCATTTTCATCGTCGCGCTGGCCTTTCCCGCCTTCTGGCACCTCATCGCATGGGGACAGACCTCCGCCTTAGCCCTTGCCTGCTTCACGCTGGCCTTCTTAGCTCTGAGGAAACAGCGGGATTTCGTCGCCGGCCTCGGCTTGGGATGCCTCATCTTCAAGCCGCAACTCGGAGTCGCTGTCGCGATTGTTTTTCTCGTTAGCTTGCGCTGGAAGGTCATTGCCGGCGCGCTCCTGGCTTCATTCGCCCAGATCGCTGCGGCCTTCATTTATTACGGCAGCGGCCCGCTTCGCAAATGGCTTCAAACCATGCGGGACGCGCCGAAACTCATTGCCCTGCTCGAGCCCCGGCCCTACCAAACCGACTGCCTGCGCACCTTCTGGAGCATGCTGATCTCCGGGCACGCGCTTTCCCTGGCGCTTTATCTTTTCTCCGCAACCCTCGCAGCTTCCTTCACCATCGCCTGCTGGCGAAGCGCTCTTCCATTGCCCCTGCGCTATTCGGCATTGCTGCTCGCGACCGTGCTGCTCGCTCCCCACCTCACGGTCTACGACCTGGTGATTCTCGCGCCCGCGTTCCTGCTGCTCTGCGACTGGATCGCGGCCCATACGCAAGATCAAGCCACGCCCTACCTCAAAATTCTTCTCTACCTCACCTTCGCGCTGCCTCTCATCGGCCCGCTGGCGCGCTGGACGCACCTCCAGCTTTCCGTGCCCACGATGGCGGCTCTCCTATATATGTTATGGAAGTTAGGAACTAAATCGTATTCCGCAGAAACATCGTTCTCGGAACGCTCTTAATTTGAGGCTAGAGCCCGAACAAGAACCGTAACGCTTCCGGAAAGCGCCCAGCCCAGGCCGATTCGTTGTGTCCCGCACCCTCCCCAATCACCAACCGCAGGCGCTGCTCGCTGAGCACCGCCCGGCGCACAATGGCCGACAACTCTTGAACATCGTGCACCACGGTGCGGCTGCGGTCGGCGTTGCCGGCTTCCGCGGTTCCGACTCCCAGAAAAATGCGCTCCGGCCACATCCTCACCATGCGGCTGTCTTTGATAATTTGCCGGCTCGAAGCCCACAGCGACGGGCTCTCGAGCAGCAAGCGCCCGATCAACTCCGGTTGAGCGATCGCGGTGTAGAGCGCAATCAGCGCGCCCAGCGACGATCCCCCCAGCCCGGTATTCTCCGGCCCAGTCGCAACCCGGTAACGCGCCTGCACAAACGGCATCACTTCGTTCGTCAGAAATTTTGGATAATGGTTCCCCTGCACCCGCAGCATGCGGGGATGCATGGAGCGATGCGGCATGTATTCGCGCAGGCGATCCTTGCCCGAATTATCGATTCCAACCACAATCATCGGCGGAATCTGGCCTTCGCGAATCAATCGATCCGCGGTCTCGTCGGCCTGCCACTCGACTCCGGTAAAAGACGTCGAGGACTCGAACAGATTCTGGCCGTCGTTCAAATAAAGCACAGGATAGTGCCGTGCAGCATTCTGCGCCTCGTCATACCCCGGCGGCAGCCAGACCCGCAAAAAACGTTCGTTGCGAAAAACGTGGCTGGCAAGTTTGTGCAGCCGCAGATCTCCCGTGGCTCCGCCGGCATGGATCACCTCGGAAACTTCTTCCGCTCCAACTATTGTCTTTCGGAGTCGTCCCATCAGGAAAGGATTTCGCCAGGATCGGGGATCGTCATCTTACCCCCGCGCCTTGGCCACGCCCGCCAGCAGCGCGATGGCCGCGATCAAGCCCAAGGAAGCGAGGCACAAAATGCACCAAGCATCGAGCACGCGGCCCTCGATGTAAGTCAGATATAGAGCAAAGGCCAAACCCGCCGCGGCTGCCAGCAGCAGGCGCATCGGGGTCTCCGCTTGCGAGCGGTAAGCTGTCGCCAGAGCCAGCAGCACTCCATAACCCACGACACCGATGCCGGCAACCGGAATTCCCATCACACTCGAATACTCGCTGCGGTTCACGATATCGCAGTTAAATTTCTCCCCCAGATCGCAGAACCCCGAGGCCGACTTGGCATAATGCCTTTGCACGGAAACGCTCGAGACCGCGATTCCCGCAACCGACAACACGGCAATGGCAAGAAATAAAATTCGATTGGGCCGATGCGGAACCGCGCTCGCACCACTCGCCCGATTTCCGCTTTCGCCGCTCATGGCAAACTGCACCCGGTCTTGTCGCTGAGTTCATTCAGCGGAAAAACCCCTTCGGTGGGCCTGTTCGAACCGAACTGCCAACTCGGAAACAACTTCACTCCGGCCGCCTTGCACTCGGGCGCCAGCTCGTGCGATCCCTGGATGGCGCACTCGACATAGGGCACGTAGCGAAACGCTTTGCCGAACATTTCTTTCTGCTCGGCGCAGTGCGGGCACCAGTACAGCCCATACATCCTGGCGTGGTTCGCCGCCAGGCACTTGGCGAAGCCGTCGTAACGATGATTCGTGTAGTACCAGGCCGCGACATAAGCCGCGACGAGGGCGAGCGCAATACCGCCCCAGATCAGCTTCTTCCGCGACGGCGGGGTCAGCTCCGACTCTCCCGCTCGCTCTTGATGCCGCTTACGCCGCTCCTCCGACATGATTAGTTTTATATCACGACTTTATCGCGCTCCCGAATCTGCTCCCTCGCGCCGCCGCGCCCACGCTCCCATCAGCGCAAGAATTTCTGCGACGCACGCCAGGGTCAGCACCAGAATCGCCAGCCGGAATAACGGCGCATTCAGCGCGCGCAACGGCGTGGTGGTCAGCAGAAGAATCGGAAAGCAAAGTAGGCTCAAAGCGTTCAGCACAGCCAGCCGAAACGCCCATCTCTCCCGCAGCGCCCCTGCCGTCCAATACGTCGATATCCCCAGAGGGATCAGAAGAATTCCTACGAGCATGTGGTTGAGCCGCATTCCAGCGATCACCAGAGCCGCTTGACCGGGACGCAAGGCGGCGCTCGACCACTCCATGAAAAACGGAGTCGCGACCAGATGCACCACGCCCAACCCAACCAGCAGAACGCCCGTGGTCCGCGTCATAGCCGGCACCCAGCGCGCCAGTCTAGAAACTAAATCCATTGCGGGCACGACCTCGCTTCCGTCTCCCTACGCAACGACGTCGAGCGCTCCGGGAAGCACATCCAGATCTTCGCAATGCAGCGTGAAAACTTCGCCGTCGACCATCACGTCCACCGCCGCCTGCAAATCGAATTCCACTTTCTTCGCGGCCTTACGCTCGGCCAGGGGATGAATAATATGAGTGCCATCGTAAAGGCCGGGCAGATTGCGGATCAGCCCCAGGCGACCAATCGCGCCCCAGCGAACATACTCGATCAGGCCACTATTAACCTCGGCTTGCGGAGCGATCATCATGGTGCCGCCGGTAAACTTGCTGTTGTTAAAAGTGAGAAACAGGCAGGGGCGACGGTCGAATTCCGTCTCAGCATCCACGCGCACCGGAAAAGGCCGCCGCCGCAGACGCGCGAGGCCCAGAAAAATCGATATCAGATAACCCAATTCTCCCTGCCCGCTGAAGCGCCGCGCCCGCAAGGTGGCGACGTCAGCGGGAAAACCAACGCTCAGCAAATTGATGTAATGGATGATGCCTTCGCGATGCCGTAGGCGCAGCACGTCGCAGGCCTGAGTCTTCCCGCCAATCAGAGATTCGATGGCGTGCTCGACGCCGCGGTCACTGAAGTCGCGCAGGAAAGAATTTCCCGTTCCCAGCGGCAGGAACCCCAGCGTCGGACGCTCGCCCGCGGCGGCCTCGGGGAAGAGGCCGTTCACAATTTCATACGAGGTTCCGTCGCCGCCTACGGAAATAAACTTTCGCCGCCCCAACTGATAAGCCTCGCGGGCCATCCGCGTGGCGTCGCCGGCGCGCCGGGTCTCGGCCAGGTCAATTCGTACCTTTCCGCTGCGCAGGCGCTCGATCGCCGGAGTCAGCAACTTGGCGGCACGCCCGCCGCCCGCGTGCGGGTTCACAATGGCCAGATACGTGGCCGGCACGTTCACAACTCCACCACCGCCGAACGCCCGGCAGATTTTCTGATTTCCTCCGCCAGCGCCTGCCGCTTGATCTTCATCGACGCAGTCCGCGGAAAATCCTTCTCGCAAGTAACGTATCCCCCCACGCGCTTGAAATCGGGCAGACGCCGATTGCGATCGACGATCTCGCCGAGCAATGCGCCGTCGAAGCGCTGATTCTGCTCCAGTCGCACCGCCATCACCAGCATTTCTGTTCCCAGCGTTTTCTCCGGCCACACATAGTTCGCCGCGAACACGCAATATTCCTTCACCCCAAGACCGTCGAACGCGGTCTCGATATCCTCGGGATAGATATTTTTTCCTCCTGCGGTGACGATCATGTTCTTCTTGCGCCCGAAAAGCTGCAAGTGCCCGCTGTCGTCGAAACGCCCCAGATCGCCCGTTAGCAGCCAGCCATCGACGATGGTTTCGAGCGTCAACTCATCGTCGTCGAGATAATGGGACATTACCGTCTTGCTGCGCGCCGCCACCTCGCCAATGCCCTCTTCGTTCGGATTCAGCAGCCGCAACTCGACTCCGGGCAACGGCTTTCCGACCGTATCCGCGCGGAAGGGATTCAGATCGTTCAAAGTGAGCGCCGTTCCTGCCTCGGTCAGGCCATATCCGTTGACCACTGGAATTCCCAGGTCGTAAAAAAACTGCATGGTGGAAGGTTCCATGAACGCGCCGCCCGTGATCAGCGCCAGCAACTCCCCGCCGAAAGCGCGATGCACCTGCCCCAGCAACCGGCGGCTCAGCTTCACGCGCGGATGACTGCGAGTGAGCAGTTTATTCAGGTCGATCATACGATTCAAAATCACGCGCTTCCATCCCGGCAGTTCGTCGAACTTCGCCCTCAACCCGCGCTCCAGATTTTTCACGATCATCGGCACCAAAGCGACATAAGTAATCCGATAGCGCACAAACGCGTCACGCACAAACTCCGGACGCAAGGTTCGCAAATGCACCACGCAAGCTCCGCATACGAACGGCCCGATGAAACCCACCATGAAATCGATGGCATGATTGGTGGGCAGAATGCTGAGATAACGCACTCCCGGCCAGAAGGGATACCAAGCGGTCAGCGCGCGGCACTGCTCCAGATAATTTTCATGCGTGAGCACGCATCCCTTGGGCCGCCCGCCGGTGCCCGACGAATAAACAATGCAGGCCGCGTCTTCGCCCTGCCGCATCACGAAATCCGGCGCGCCCTTGCGCTTGAACTCCTCCCAGCGGAAGGCGCCGGCCAGATCGGCTCCCAGCGGCGCTTCCGTGACCAGCACCAGCTTCGTCTTGATGTCGTGGAACTCCGGCGCCTGCGCCATCGCGCGCCACAAATAATATTCGACCACCAGCATCTTTGCCTTCGAGTGCTCCAACAAGTGCAGTTGCTCGCTGGCCGTGAGCTTGTAATCCAAAGGCACCAACACGCCGCCGCTATAGAAAATCGCATATGCCGAAATCAGCCACTTGGACTGATTGGTCATCAGAATGGCGGCGCGATCGCCGGGATCGAAGTCGGCGTCTTCCAGGGCCCGCGCCAGCGGCAGGCTGATCTCTTTGAAGTCGGAGTAGCTAAGCCGCGTCTTCTCGCGGTCGCGATCGGCTTCGATCAGACAGGTTTCCGGCCCGAAGCGCTCCAGCGCGTCGCGCAAAGCCGCGCCCAGGCAGCAATATTTTTGCAGATCGAGCATGAAAGAGTTATTTCACCACAGAGGCACGAGGACTCGGGGAATTCTTTGTTAATGAGTCAGCTACCGGCATCGGCCTGAAGTGCGCCTTGACTCGATGATTCTCGCCGCAACGCAGAGTCTCCGCTGTGTACGGCTCTCCAGCGAAAAGCTCAACGCCAGCTGGTTCGGGAAGGGCGCGACGTTCAGTCGTGCCGTTCAGTCGTATCACATGCTTCCGCGCTTTAGCGCCCGAGGTTCGCTTGGGCTCTCTCCCCGACATTTTCCCCACTTGCTAGAGTCGCGCCTGAATCTTGCCCGCGAGCGTGCGGAAATCCGAAACCCCCTGCAGTTCATAATCCGGCAGTTCGACCCGAAAATGATTCTCCAGCTTGGTCAGCAAATCGAGAGTTTGCAGGCTGTCAATCCCCAGCGTTTTAAAAAAATCGTCGTCGGGACCTAGCTTTTCGCGGGGCACTTTAAAGTGTGCCGCCGCGAGAGTCAATATTTCGTCGAGCGTGTTTCCCCTAGCAGCCATTTAGATGGACTCCAAATCGTGTGTGTCGTTCCTCACCGCGCTGAAAGCGCGGGGAAGAACCTGCTTTGTGCTCTCACTCGATACTGGGTAACAGGTACTGGGGCACTGACTTACGGCAAGTAAGGCTGAGCGTCCGTGCTCTCCACAAACTTCCGCAACCCCGCTTGCACCGCCGGCCGCGCAAACAACTCGCAGAAAATATCGATCTCCCGGCGCAACTCTTCGTGCGGAATCAGCTTGATGAAAGTCTTGGCCGCCGCCGCGGTCGCGCGATCAAACTTACCCACCTGCGCCGCGGTGGCTCGCGCCGCGCACAGAGCTTCGCTTTCGCCCACCACCTGGCTTACCAAACCGATCTGCTGCGCTTTATTCGCGTTGATACTGCGCCCGGTCAAAAGCAGATCGCGCACCACCGCATTCCCCAAATCCCGCTTCAGCCGCGGGATTCCGCCGAAGCCAGGAATCAACCCCAGCCTCAGCTCGGGGAAACAAAAGCGCGCCATCTTGTCGGCGATAATTAAATCGCAAGCCAATGCCAGTTCGAAGCCTCCGCCAAACGTCACCCCGTGCACGGCGGCGATCGTGGTCAGGGGAGTGGCATCGATCACATTCAACACCCGATGCATGCGCTCCAGGAAATCGCGCACGCCTTTTACGGCTTCGCCCTTCTCCATCGACTGCGAGCGCCGGTATAATTCGCGCAAATCAGCGCCCGCGCAAAATCCCGGATTCATCTCGCTATAAATAATGAGCGCGTGCGCTACGGTCTGGAGACTCTCGAGCGCCGCGGCAAATTTTTCCAACTCCGCCAGCGAAGCCGATCCCAGTTCATTGCAAGGCTCTCGATGCAATGCCAACTCAATAACACCCTCCGCCAGACGCCAGGACAAGGCTCGCCCCTTCTCCGCACCCTGTTCGACCGCGGTCACTCCGGCGTTTCGGTCACGCACTTCGATCTCCTCTGACGTCCGAGCTCGTCTCTAAACTGCCTGCTTCACGCGGTACATCCCCTCAATCTCGCCCTTCATTTGCGCCGCAATCACATCGCGCTTCAACTTTCCGTTGGCGGTCAAACCTCCGTTCTCGATAGAAAACGCCTCCGCCCGCACCACAAACGCGCGAATCTGTTTGTAGTGAGGCAGGTCGGGATTCACTGCATCGAGCGCGGCCTGCACCTGCTCCGGCGCCACGCTGCCAGTCACAATCGCCGCCAAATATCCGCGACCATTTCCCACCACAACGACTTGCTGCGCCTCGGGCAAAAGCTTTGCAATTGCACTTTCGATCGGCTCCGGCGAAATCTTATGCCCCGATCCCAAGACGATCAGATTCTTGATACGCCCCGCGATCCGCCAATTCCCCGCCGGGTTCACTTCGCCTTGATCGCCTGAACGAAACCATCCGTCGCGCAACGCCTCGGCCGTCTGCTCGGGACGATTCCAATATCCCGGAAAAACATTCGGCCCGCGCACGACGATCTCGTCATTCTCTCCCAGCCTCATCTCGATGCCCGGAATTGCCGGACCCACGCGCCCGACTTCAACCTGGTCGGGATCATCCATAGTACAGATCGCGGTCGTCTCTGTAAGCCCGTACACCTGCAATACGCGAACGCCCAGCATCATGAAATAAAGCTGGGTCTCAGGCGTCAGCGGCGCCGAACCGCAGATCAACGCTTTGAGATTTTTCCCGATCATCTTTTTGCGGATCAACGGAAACACCAGACGGTCAGCCAGTCCCAGCCACATCCCGTCTCCGGCCCTCGGCTGCTTCTCTTGTTTGCGCGCCCACGCGCCCTTGGCCCGCGCGTAGATCGCCTGCGCGACTCCGCCCGTCTGCCAGAGCTGTTCATCCACCGCGCGCCGCATGCGCTCCAGCAACTGCGGCACGTTTAGAAAATAATCCGGCGCCACCGTGCGCATGTCGCTGGCGATCTTCGCCAGATCCATATTGATCGTTACCAAGCTTCGGCGCTTCAGAAACGTCAGCAAGGCAATCCACGAGGCCGCGAAGGTGAAGGGCAAATAATGGAAGATACGGTCTTGGCCACCCGGCTCCGATGAAATCGACATCAACTGGTTCAAGCGTTCCGCCGTCCGCTCCAGCATGAATCCGACGTTTGCGGCGGTGAGTACGACGCCCTTCGCTTCGCCTGAAGTTCCCGAAGTATAGATGATCGTGACCGGGCTATCGTTCCCCATCCGCGGACGATCCAGCTGCACGCCCTCGACTCCGGCAAAAATCTCGTCGAACAAAAACTGTGGCGGCGCTGCGCTCCAACTCTGAGCCATCGCATCCCGCAACGCCGCGTCGCCACAGCAGATGAGCGACGGCGTGCAGTCTTTCATCATCGCAACCAATTCCGCCGGAGCCTGCCGCGAATAAAGCGGCACCACGATCAGCCCTTCGGCCATGAGCGCCAGATCCACGGCCACCCAGCGAATGCTGTTAGCGGCCAGCAACCCGCAGCGGTCGCCCTTCTTCAGTCCCTTCGACGCAATAAACGTACGCGCTTTGCGGACTAAATCCAGCAACTCATTCCCGGTGACACCGGTGATTTCCCCTTCGTGGATTTCGGCAAGAAGGCGTGTGTCGGCCGCCGCCTGCAGCTGCTCAAAAATCTGTCCGATCAATGGAATGGGTGTAGTCAAAATGGAAATTGCAGCAACCTACGACTCAGCATTTTCCGCGATCTCCGCGGGTACGCTCCGCCGGCCCCGCGGCAAAAGCTCTTAGTCTTGAAGCGCAAACCACTCTAGCCGTAAGCTGCGACCAACTCCCGCAGACTCCTATTCATAGGCGGCAAGTAATCTTCCCAACTCCACTCCCCGCGGCGGGTCTCAAACTCTGGATACCTTCTCTGCACTTCCTCTTCGAAGTGCACTCCCATGCGCGCCATCACTTTCAGATTTCGCACCACGGTCTGCGCAATCGCACTGGCGATCGCTTCCCCATCGCAACTCAGTTTTTCGAGAGCGGCCAACAATTTTTCCTCAAGCTCAGGATCGTCCACCGTCATCAGCAGATCCTGATGCCCGCGCTCCCTCATTAAATTGCGGATGCGCTCGTCCATGGTGATGCCCGCCGAAGGCACCAGCCCCGGCATCGACGTAACAATTCCGTGATAGCGCGACGACGCCATCATGTGACACGAACGCAGAACACTCACCAGTTCATACATGTTGTACTCGTCCGAGGTGAGCACCGGCACGCCGCCCAGCTTTTCGGAGATTCGTCTCGCGGGACGCGCATCCAGGCGCTCGGTCGCCGCCAGGATCACGAACACATTTTTCTTTTTGCGGAAGGCATCGACCGCGTTGGCGATCGCATTCCAATATTTCTTGTAAGCCTGCTCCGCGGCCGGCCCGGAGTTATGGAAATACACCGTGCGATAGTGGCTGTCTTTGTAGGCGCCAGTCAAAGTGCGCACCGCGTACTTCGCCACGGAAGCTTTCACCGGCCACTCATAGGGATTGATCGGGCACACCACCAGCACCGGCGTGCGCCCATCCCAGCCTAATTTGTTCAGCACGCTCTCTCCATACTCCTGCGGACGCGGATCGAACGTCCACGCAGTGTCCGTTCCCAACTCCGTGGGCACGCCCAGTTCGCGCAGCACCGTGCGCGACTCTTCGTTGCGCGTAATCACAAATGAGTTCCGGCAGTAGCGTCCGCACATCTTCGCCACCAGCGGATCCATGTGGCCCGCCTCCGCGCCATATCCCACCGACAACTTATTCTGCGCTGCCGCGATCCCCAGCGACCCGATCATCATCGTGGTCAGCGCGTTGGCGAACTTGCTTTTAAACATCGAGCCTTCGCACGCCACCACGCCATCGTGCTTCGGAACTTCGTTGGCAAGAAACGAAGGAAAAATATCCGGCAGATGGACCTGCCTGGTGCCTTCGAAATAGCCGCGCGAGAAGTCGAAGTTCTGGCTCATCACGCTGAACTCGACTCGCTCCGCGTTCAGAATATGGCGAATCTGCCGCAGCATCTCTTCCACGCGCACGTCCGAACCCATGTTGCGCGTGCCGTTGTAACCCGCAAATAAAAGCTTGAGTTTGTCGCCCGGCTTCCAGCGCTCGCCCTCGCCCAGCATCCAGCCCGCTTTCGCGCGCTCGATAGAAGCGCTGACCCACGCCTCCAGAATAAAATCCATCATGCTGCGGTCCCTCCGGCAGTCGCAGGCCAAGGCCGATATTTATACGCGAATTGATTTTCGCTGCTGAATTTGAGCAGCGGATAACAGTATTCGGAAAACGGCACCGGATGCTTGCCCAATTCCGTGGTCACACGCGTATTGTCGAACACCGTATTCCACAACAAATACGGCATAAACGCCTTTATCAGCGACGCGCCTTTTCCGATGGCTCCGGAGCGCTTGGCGAGAAAGTTCACCGAACCCGAGAAAGGGCGCTCGACCACCGGCAGAAACACCGGCGCGCGCTTGTTCTGCGCCTTGGCCAGCGCCTGTGTGATTTCGCGAAAGGTCTGCGACGCAACTCCGGACGATAAATGATAGGTATCGCACTCTGGCTTATCCCTCTGATGCAGGGTCGCAATCGCGTCGGCGACAAAATTAACGTTCACGATATCGATTTTGTCGGTCGAGCGAAAGGGCAGCGCGGGCAGCCCCGCCAGAAACGCGAACGCCTTCACCATGTCGAATTGCGTAGTCTCGGCGTAGCGGCTGTCGCCGAGCACGATGCTGGGCCTGAAGATCAGCTTCGGCGTCTCCGGCAGCAGCACGCGCATCATATGCTCGCAGAATTTTTTGGTGCGCGCATAGGGATCGTAGTCCGAGCGCTCCCAATCGATCGAGCGATCCTCGGTTACCAATTCATTCTGCCGCTTGCCTGCGACGGCAACCGTGCTCACCTGGCTAAAGCGCCGGAGGCCGTGGTAGTGCTCGATATGCCGTGCCAGAGTCAGTACTTCCAAAGTGCCGCGCAGATTCACGTTCAAGCAACTCTTCTCCGACTTCCGGTTCAGCGAGGCCGCGCAGTGAATCACGGAATCCGTGGTGTGCACCAGGCGGTCGTACTCGTCGCGGCTCAAGCCGAAGCCGGGTTCAGTCAGGTCTCCGCGAAACACGCGCACCCGCGTCTGCAGAAATTCGTAAAACTGCGGGAAGTCGAGATGCAGTTGCAAAGCCTGCCACAAGCGGCCTTCCGCGTCGGGCACATCGCGTGCCCGCACCAGGACATTCAGCGCCGCGCCATGGTCGCGCAGCAAATTCGCCGCCACGTGCGCGCCGATATAACCCGTAGATCCGGTCAGAAAAATTGCCATCCAACAATTCCGTTCTTCGAATCGTTACTGTCGACTTAGGCTTTTGGGTGGCGCAGCGCTTCCAGCGCTGCGATAGAGCTCTGCTTTAAGAACTTTAGCCCCGGCGCAGACGCAATCTTCATGTGCCCGTCTTCACCGTCTCACCATTGTGCAAACTGCGTGCCGGACGCGGCTCCAGCGGACGCCCTTCGATCAAAGGATACGTCCACTTGCGCAGCGCCGGAATGTGCACGTTGATCCAGTAATCCCACCAGTCGAGCCTGCGCGCGTGGTAGCCAAATTCTTCGCACTCTTCTTCGACCAGGGCCTGCGAAAGTTTCTCCACATTATCGGCGGCGAAATCGTGCTCGTTAAATAGAATGAAAGGCTCGAACAACTCGATCAGCTTCACCACCCTCTCTAGATTTCTTTCCGTCTTCACCAGCGGAGTTTTCTTCAGCGGCAGCGGCGACATGATGCGTTGAATCGATTGCACGATCGCCTTCTGCGCCGGCGCTGACATGCGCTGGTAGCGCGTCTTCGAAACCGGAATCGCGTCGAAGCGCAGCCGCAGCCAGGATTCCAAGCCCTCTTGTGCGCGGTAATGCTTGCGATGCCCTAACGACGTCAACTCAATCGACCGGCCCATGTCGCAGGGATTCGTCGCTGATGTCGCCAGTTGATACAACGGATCGTGCCGCCGCTCCACAATCGCGGCCGCAATCAAAGTCATGCCATCGCACACCGCATCGACCGGAATAATATCCAACCGCTTGCTCTCGTTCGAGGGCAATTGCCTAAAGTACGTTCCCAGTAAATACGAAAGCGACGCCGAGGTGTTGATGCCTTCATTCCACCCGAGGAAAGGCTTGGCGACCGAAGTCTCTACAATCGCCGGACGCACCACCGCAATGGGAAGCCCTGCGCCATGTTTCACGATTAGCGACTCAGCCAGGCTCTTGGTCAACGTATAAGTATTCGGCCAGCCTAATTCTTTTGCGCGTCGCGTGCCGGCTTCGGTCAAGTGGGTTTTCAGCCAGCGAATGCGGTTCTTACGAATCTGGTTTTCTAGAGCCGCGCCCTGCAATTCTTTCGCTGCGTGCTCCTTCGCCAAAGATTGCATCCGCAACCCGGCGGTCACTTCCGCGCCTTCGGCTTGCGCCTCCGCCTGCGCGATTAAATTGCGCAGCGACTGCCACTCCCGCTCGGCATCAAAGCCGGGCACCCGGTGGGGGGTATAATTCGGAATCATCTTTTCGGCCACGCGCCCATCGCGCTCGCCCGCCACGTAGCAAGTCGAGAGATGCAGCAAGCCCGCATGATCGGTGCCGCGCACAAATTCGAGGATGTTCATCGCGGCATCGGTGTTGGTGGTGAGAGCATCGCGCAGATCCGGATTGAAATCCGTTAATCCCGAACTGTTCACGATCAAGTCGAGATTTCTCTGCAGCCGCCGCGCCGCCTCTGCATTCAAGCCCAAACCCGGCTTGGTCACGTCGCCCTCGACCACCTCAACTTTGTCGCGCAGATAGTCCGCAAAACCTGGGCCGTGTTTTTCAAATAACGGATCGAAGACCGGCGATTCCTCGACGATCTTTTCCAAGCGCCGTTGCGCGGGAGTCGATTTCTGCCGCCGGATGAGCAGATAAATCCGCCCGATCTCCGGCAGCTCCATTAGAGTATTCGCGAGCCACACCTTGCCGATGAAGCCGGTCACGCCGATCAGCAGCACGTGCTTGCCCGCGAGTGCTCGCCGCACTGAAAATCCGGGAGCCTGCCGCAGCCCTTCGAAGTGCACAATGGGATGCGGTCGCGCCGCCACCTCGCGACTCGAGCTAATCACCGCCGACCGCAACTGCTCGACCGTAATGTCGAGTTGCCGAGCCAGCGTCTTCGGCGCACGCCTGCCATCCGGACTCTGTTCCTGAATGAGCGCGAAGCCTCCGCGCGGCCGGATCACCGGCTCAAGCAATCGGCCCGTGGCCACACCATCGCGAAATTCCAGCCGGTTCGCCACCACGCGCCGCACCCCGAGATGCTGCGCCAGCGGCTTCATCACCTGCTCCAGTCCCTGGCTCACCAGCACCACGTCCGCGCCCGCGCGCAGCAATTCTTGCACCCGCTCCACGCCGTGCGCCTTGAGCCGTGGCTTTAATTTGTACTGGAAATATTCTTCGCCGAGCAGATCGAGCCGGTCGCGTGTAACTCCCCGCAACGCCGTATGCACGACCCGGGTAGCAAACTTCCGGTTGGTCGAGTAAAGAAACGGACGCAGCGCTGCCATTAAAAAGATCAGCCCGCGCCGCCGGAATCGCTCGGTAAACGTCTGCGCATTCCAGGTAAAGAACGCCACCGGCTCGACCACAGTGAGATCGAGCAGGCTGCCCTCGACCCGCCAATAGACGGTCGGCGAAGGCGCCGCCGGCTCGCCGGGGGAGGCGCTGCTGGACCCGTTGCGTTTGTCCTTTGACTGTTCCAAAATGTGCTTCGTCTCCGCGTTGAACTGTACGGCCAGACGAATCTTCTATTGTAAACAATAAACGGTTCTCGGTTCTCGGTTCTTGGTTCTCGGTTCTCGGTTCTCGGTTCTCGGTTCTCGGTTCTCGGTTCTCGGTTCTCGGTTCTCGGTTCTCGGTTCTCGGTTCTCAGTTCTCAGTTCTCGGCTCCCGGCCTTCGGCTCTCGGCTTTCCACCTCAGAACGTACATCGCACATTGGGTCGGGTAGAGCGCGGCTTCCAGCCGTGCCGCACCGACCTAGCAAAGACGGGGGCTTCAGCCCCCGGGGGGAACTCGGCCAGGTTTGGCAACGCTTCGAGGAACAAGTCAAAGGCGGAAAGGTTTTAACCGAGAACTGAGAACCAAGAACTGTTTTTTCACACTCCCTTAACAATCTTTCCGTATAGTTGCGAACTTTAGCACTGTTAGCCGGTTTTAATCAGCCCCCCGCAAAGGAGTCACTATGGCCACCGCAACGCCGCCCGCGCCTCCTACCCTTCTCGACCAGAAACTTTCCGGCTCCCCCGGCAAAGTGGGCATGCTGATTTTTGGCGTCGTGCTGGTCATTGGAGTGGGCTACGCCGGCGCCAGCCTGCTGCACGACCTTTCGGCCATCCATAATGAGTCGATCCTTCCTTTCTTGCTTTTGGGCGTGGCTCTACTGGTCGCCCTCGGCTTCGAGTTCGTGAACGGCTTTCACGACACCGCCAATGCGGTAGCCACGGTCATTTATACGCATTCGCTCGAGCCGCACATCGCCGTAGTATGGTCCGGCTTCTGGAATTTTTTGGGCGTGCTCGCCTCCAGCGGCCTGGTGGCTTTCGCCATCGTATCCCTACTGCCGGTCGAACTGATTCTGCAGGTCGGCAGCAAGGCTGGCTTCGCCATGGTCTTCGCCTTGCTAGTCTCAGCAATCCTGTGGAATCTGGGCACCTGGTACTTCGGCCTGCCGGCGTCCAGTTCGCACACGCTGATCGGCTCCGTGATCGGAGTCGGTATCGCCAATCAACTCATGTCGCCCAAAACCGGCACCAGCGGCGTGGATTGGGGCCAGGCCGCCAACATCGGTAAGTCGCTGCTGCTTTCGCCCATCGTCGGCTTTGGCTGCGCCGCTTTACTTCTGCTGCTGGCCAAGGCCTGCATTAAAGATCCCAAACTTTACAAGGCTCCCGAAGGCGCCGAACCGCCGCCGTTCTATATCCGCTGCCTGCTCATCCTCACTTGCACCGGCGTCAGCTTTTTTCATGGCTCCAACGACGGACAAAAAGGCATGGGACTGATCATGTTAATCCTGATCGGCACCGTGCCCACGGCCTATGCGCTGAACCACGCCGTCACCTACAAAGACTCGCAGGATTTTATCGCCGTCTCCCAGCAGGCCAGCGAGACACTCAGCAAATACGTAAGCCCCAACGCTACCGTAGGCGACCCCCACGATGACGTGACGCAATACGTTCGCGACAAAGATTTCACCCCCGACACCATGCTCGGCCTGCGCACCCTGGTCAACGACATCGGCAACGAAACCGCTCTCTACAAAGAGATGAAGAACATTCCGAACGACCAGGTCCGCAACTTCCGCAACGACATGTATCTGGTCAGCGAGTCGATTCGGCTGATGCAGAAGAGCGGCAAGCCTGAGTTCTCCGCCGCCGAAAAGGCCGTCCTCGCCAACTACAAAAAGCACATTGACTACTCGACGCGTTTCATTCCGCTATGGGTGAAGGTGGCCGTAGCCATGGCTCTGGGCCTCGGCACCATGGTCGGCTGGAAGCGCATCGTAGTCACCGTCGGAGAAAAGATCGGCAAGAGCCACCTCACCTACGCCCAAGGCGCGGTCGCCGAAATCACCGCCATGGCCACCATCGGCGCAGCCGACGGCTTCGGCCTGCCGGTCAGCACCACGCACGTGCTCTCCTCCGGCATCGCCGGCACCATGGCCGCCAACCACTCCGGCATCCAGTGGTCCACGGTGCGCAACCTTGCCCTGGCCTGGGTGCTGACGCTGCCGGTCGCGATGTGCTTGTCGGGAATGCTCTTCTGGCTCTTCCGCCGCACGTTCTGAGAAATCGTTGGCCGATAGGGTTGTAATGGCAAAGAGCGAGCCCCGAAAAAGTAGTCGCTGGAGACACGCCAACGTTCCCCCATCGCCCCGGCTCCGTCCGTCCGATTGGTCCTCTTATCTCACCGAGGCTCCTGCGGCTTCCGCGTCTTTCATGGAGGGCGTCGAAGATCTGCCGGTGCAGGATCGTCCTGTGTAAGCCAGCTCGGCGTGCAGCCCCAGACCCCTCCGCTGGCTTGCAGAGCCGCTTGTCCACAACAGCGTGGACGAATCGATAAAAACAGAAATGATTAGATGCGCGTCGATGAAACCGATGCCCAGGCTGCACAGGCGGCGATCCTCGAATCATCATCCGGACTTCGCCTACCTGCGCCACTTGTACCCGGGGCGACAGATCGAGCAGCGAGAGGATCTTCGAGCGCTGTCGCAAGGGGCCGAGAGCAAGCTCCGCGACGACAAAAGGATGGATAACTGTCTTGCCCCGATTCAGTTGCTCACACGGTTCTTCGTTTCCGAAGCGGAAATGCTCGATCCAGATCGGAGCATCGGCGAGGATCAATTCCGTCCCGCCCGGCGGCATGGGATGCACTTCAATGCGGCATCGTGCCTCCCAGGGACGTCAATCTTCGAGCGCTTTCCCGCTCGATCAGCGCCTTCAGCGCTTCCCGAAGCAACGGCGTTTTCTCCGCCACCAGGTAAACTCCTGGGCGATGCGGACCAGGTCGTAATCCAGCGCAACCGTGGTTCTTATCGAAGGTAGAAATTGACCATAGCATCGAATGATGTCGATGCGCGTCCCTTCCATTTGTCTGGCGGTGGGTCCATTAAATAGATTCTTATCGGGGCACGCCTTCAGGCGTGCCCCTGGCGGGGGCAATTTGGAGCTGGCTTTCTAGCCGCTGAGTCAAACGCAGCGGTTGAAGCCGGACTGCCAAGCTTCGCGCCGACACGGCATGCCGGAAGGCATGCTCTGATGCGAATCTTGCCGAGCCTGCCCACTACCATCTCTTGCGCCGCAATTATTGCGCCGCAATCCAGCGATCGACTCTCGCCTCCAGCACATCCAGCGGCAAGCTCCCGCCGCTCAGTATCTCGTCGTGAAACGCTCGAATATCGAAGCGCGTCCCCAGCCGCTGCTTCGCTCGTTCCCGCAGCTCGCGAATCTTGAGCTGCCCGATTTTGTAGCCGAGCGATTGTGCCGGCCACGCGATATAGCGATCGATCTCGGCCTGAATCGTGGGCTCGTCGGCCGCGCCGCTCTCCCGGAAATACGCCACCGCTTGCTCGCGGCTCCAGCCCTCGGCATGAATCCCCGTATCGATCACCAGCCGCACCGCGCGCATCAACTCCTTCGCCAGCCGCCCGTAATCTGAGACCGGATCGGAGAAGAAGCCGATCTCCTTGCCCAGCGCCTCCGCATACACGGCCCAGCCTTCGGCATAGGCGTTATTGATCAGGTGCAGGCGAAACTCCGGTAAGCCCTTGAGTTGCTGTTGAATGGAAATCTGCATGTGGTGCCCTGGGACGCCTTCGTGATATGCGATGGTCTCGTCGCCAATCAGCGTGCGATGCGCGAAATTTGAGGTCGCAACCACCACGCGCCCCGGCCGCGACCCATCCGGCGTTCCCGGAACGTAGTGGCTGGCATTGCCGGGTTGCGAGGCCGGAATGGCCTCCACGGTAACCGGAGTCTTGGGCAGGAATCCGAAAAGTTCCGGCAACCGCGGCTGCATCTGCGCGATGTAGCGCCGGAAGCCGTCGACGATCTGCTCCGCCGACGCGGGGACGTATTTTGGATCCTTGCTCACCGCAGCGCGATATGTCCGCAGATCGCTGTAGCCTTGCTCCCGAGCGAGATCGGCGATCAGTTGTGTGATGCGCGCCACCTCGCGCAGGCCCAGCGCGTGAATTTCGGCTGGCGTCATGTCGGTGGTGGTTTCGACGCGGATCGCATTCTGGTAGCGCCGCACGCCCTCGGGCAGGCTGCTCAGCCCAATCCTCGTGCGCCCGCGCGGAGCGTACTCTTTGGCCACGAATTCGGCGAAGCGATGGTAGGCCGGCAAAACCTCTTGATTTACCGCCTCGAGAATCGCCGTGCTCAGCCGCTTCCGCTCGGCTACAGAAAACGAAGCGGGAAATTTCTTGATCGGCTCGACGAACGGATTCTCGCTGATCGTTCCCTCACACTGCGCCGGAATCTGCTCCAGCAAAAACCGCGGCGGCGTCAGACCATCTTTTTCGCCCAGCCGCAGCACCTCAATCGTCTGTTCAAAAGCGTGCGGCGCCTGATGGAGGCGGGCGACGTAATCCTCGTAGTGCTGCACCGTATCGAGCGGCACGGCATGAGGAAGGTCTGCGATTTCCAGGTGTACGCCATCCATCTGCGAGAGCGGCATCTCGTAAATCTTCAGGCCATAATCGGCGATGCGCTGGTCGAGCACGTGCAGCAGCAGATCGTGCGAAAGCCGATCCTGCTCCGGAAAACCATCCGCAGAGATGGCTCGCAGCTTCGCGCGGTAGGCCCGGTCGGTGGCATTCTGTTCAGCTTCCGAGGCCAGCGAACGTTCATCCAGCAGCGCGTTGCGCCGGTAATCGCCATACGACGTCGCAAGCTGCGGAGAAGCCTTCATGTCGTCTTCGAACTGCTGCCGGAAGAGAAGATTCTGTGCCGCCAGCCGCGCCTCGACGGACGATGCCGTCTCCATTTCAGATTGGCCGGAGGTTGAATGGCCCGCCCCGAACGCAGGTGAGATCAAGAGGGATCCGGTCAAGAGCATGCCGAGGCTCACCTTAATCCAAGCGCAGAAAACCATAGGCAGACGCATAGAAACCCGATAACGCATAGTACTAGAGGCCACGGCCAAGAGAAGGGATAAAATCACCACAATATTTGAGGAGGCCGTTCGTCTAGAAGAGTAGTCGGCGCCAATTCCATGTTGCAGAAGTGCGCATGGCACGAGGCAGCAAGATCGTCCCGGGAGGAAAACAATTAGGATGAATATGGAATGCGTCGCGGAACAGCCGCAGCTTCCCAGAGCCAGGGTTACCGGCTTCGTCTATTTGCTTTACTTTCTGACCGTAGTAGCCGGTGCGTTCTTCCTGAAAGGACTGGCGGTCGATGGCGATGCCGGCGCAACCGCAACCAACCTCCTGACGCACGAGAATTTGCTTCGGTTGGGTGTGGCCATTGGCCTTATCGCGACCGCGTTGTACATCTCTGTAACGGTTCTCTTCTATGGCTTGTTCAAGCCGGTAAACCCGACCGTATCTTTGCTCGCGGCGTTCTTCAGCCTGGTGGGACTCGCACTTGAGGCACTGCGATGGCAGCCTCAGGGCCTAAACCTCGCCGTGGCATTTAACGGGTTCTCTTGCCTTCTGATCGGCTACCTCATTCTGAGGTCGACCTTTCTCCCTCGAATTCTGGGCGCGCTGATGGCATTTTCCGGTTTAGCATGGCTGACCTTTCTCTCCAGCCGGCTCGTGAGCGATTTGTCTCCCTACAATTTGGCCTCCGGCGTCCTCGGGCAAGCCTTGGTCATGCTGTGGCTGCTCGTGACGGGCGTGAACGTTCAACGCTGGCAAGAACAGGCCAGCGCCGCCGGCATGCGCCCATGAAAGCCGCCGTCTACACCAGCTACGGTGCGCCCGAAGTGATCGAGATGAAGGACCTCGAAAAGCCCGTCCCTAAGCCCAACGAAGTCCTGCTAAACGTTCGCGCGGCTTCGGTCAACCCCCTCGACTGGCACTTCCTGAGAGGCCGGCCCTATCCGGTTCGGCTGGTGACCGGGCTTGGCAGACCAAAGTTGCCAGTGCTGGGCGTCGATGTGGCGGGCGTGGTCGAAGCAGTGGGCGCGCAGGTAACTCAGATCAACAGGGGAGACCATGTTTTCGGCTCCTGCCGCGGCGCGTTTGCCGAGTATGTCTGCGCCCCCGAGTCGGTGCTGGTCAAAAAGCCAGATAACGTATCCTTCGAGCAAGCGGCTTCCGTACCCGTCGCGTCCTACACTTCGCTGCAGTGCCTCCGCGACAAGGGACATATTCAGTCCGGCCACAAAGTTTTGATCAACGGCGCGGCTGGAGGCGTCGGCACTTTTGCCGTCCAGATCGCGAAGTCGTTCGGCGCCGAAGTCACCGGCGTCTGCAGCACCAGAAACGTAGAACCGGTCCGGTCCATCGGCGCAGATCACGCCATCGATTACACCCAAGAAGATTTCACCCAGAGCATTCCACGCTACGACATACTCCTAGATCTCATTGGCAACCATTCGTTGTCGGCAATCCGGCGCATCTTAAATCCCCGGGGAGTCTGCATCACGGCCGGAGGTGAAGCTGGCAACTGGATGCTTGACTCCATAGCCCGTTCAATCAAAGCGCTGGTTTTGTCACAAATGACGAGCCAGAGGTTCGACGGCTGCCTAGCCAAAGCCAATCAAGCGGACTTGCTCGTCATGCAAGCCCTACTGCAGAGCGGGAAGGTGGCCCCGGTCATCGACAGGCGTTACCGCCTAAGTCAAGTCCCCGAAGCGATAAGCTATCTCGAAGCAGGCCACGCCAGAGGCAAAGTCCTGATCGTATTGGAATAGATTTTCCCTGTGGAACCCCGTGTCCCTGGTGGCAAACGATTTTGATCGGCCAGCCCCGCCAAGCCCCATCCAACCCGCCAATTCCGCGCTTGAGTCCTCGGTACCCGCGTTAACCCCAAAAATGATTGCGCGACCCGAAGCCGTCTGATAGCCTTTTACAGACTCTTACAATCGATAGTTGTGACCGCGCCCTATCCGCAGGTCTAGCCACGAAGAAAGTCCGAAGCACACTTAAGGAGAGCAAATCTTGGCTTCCAAAAACCGCATTTTATTCACCTCCGAATCCGTAACCGAAGGCCATCCCGATAAGATCGCCGACCAGATTTCAGACGCCATTCTCGACGCCTGCCTGGCTGAAGACACGTCCAGCCGCGTAGCCTGCGAAACCCTCACCGCCACCGGCCTAGTAGTGATCGCCGGAGAAATCACCACCAAGGCCTACGTCGATTTCCAACAAGTGGTCCGTGGCACCGTTCAATCCATCGGGTACGACAACGCCCTGCACGGCTTCGACTGCAACACCTGCGCCGTGATCTCCAGCATCAACAAACAGTCCGGCGACATCGCCATGGGCGTCGACACCGGCGGCGCCGGCGACCAGGGCATGATGTTCGGGTATGCCTGCAACGAGAACGAGGAGCTGATGCCCACTCCCATCTCGCTGGCGCACAAGCTGACCATGCGGCTCGCGCAGGTCCGCAAGAATGGAACCCTTCCCTACCTTCGTCCCGATGGAAAATCCCAGGTCACGGTCGAATACGATTCCAAAGGTAAAGTGCAGCGCGTGGATGCGGTCGTAATTTCCACCCAGCACTCCGAAACCGTGGCCAACGACGAATTGCGCGCCGGCATTCTCAAGCACGTGATCCAGGCGGTGGTTCCGGCACACCTGCTCGACGAAGACACTAAGTACCACATCAATCCCACCGGACGCTTCGTAATCGGCGGCCCCATGGGCGACACCGGCCTCACGGGGCGCAAGATCATCGTCGATACCTACGGCGGCATGGGCCGTCACGGCGGCGGCGCTTTCAGCGGCAAGGATCCGACCAAGGTCGATCGCTCCGCGGCTTACATGGCCCGCCACATTGCGAAAAACATCGTTGCCGCAAAGCTGGCTGATCGCTGCGAAGTGCAACTGGCCTATGCGATCGGCGTGGCCGAACCTGTCAGCGTGCGCGTCGATACTTTCGGCACCGAGAAGGTCGATGCAACTATCGTCCCGGACCTGATTCGTTCTCACTTCAAGCTGACTCCCCGAGGAATCATTGAGTCCCTAGATCTGCGGCGGCCGATCTATAAGAAGACGGCGGCCTACGGCCACTTCGGCCGCAGCGATCCCGACTTCACCTGGGAAGCGACCGACAAAGCTAGCAAGCTGGCGAGCGATGCCGGAGTGCGCGAGCCGGTGGCGGCGCGCAAGTAGGCTCTTCCTGCTCATGTGGGGACGGCCGCCCTCGGCTGTCCCTTCGAGCGAAGCTCGACGTTCTTCCCGTGCCTGAGTGACGATGGCACGTGGCCCAGCCTTTGAATGCCGAAGCAGGCCACCGAGTCTGGAAGTCAACGCGCTCACCGAACCATGACACCCATGTCGTAGCCGAGGTCACGCCCCGCTGCCTAGGTTATGGTGCAGTTCCACAGTTCAGCAGCCCTCGGCGACATACAAAGGTCCTATTCCCTAAAGAGTATTCACCCGGGACGAAAAGAATCGGCAGGCACGCTGAACCGGAGCTGGAATCGTGTATTCTGTTGGAGTAGCTGGCACTTAAAATCTGCATCGTCAACCGAAGGTAACCAACAAAATTCATCCCTAGCGATGCAAGCGCCGAAGGAGGCGTATGTCAACAGCGGCACAAGTCAATTGCGACATCAAGAGTTTGGAACTGGCGGAGATGGGCAAGAAGCGCATCGAGTGGGCCAATCAGTCCATGAAGGTGCTGCAGATTATCCGCAAGGAATTTATCAAGAACCAGCCCCTGAAAGGCATTCGCATCTCAGCCTGCCTGCACGTCACCGCCGAGACCGCGAACCTGGCGATCTGCCTGCGCGACGGCGGCGCCAACGTAGTGCTCTGCGCCTCGAATCCGCTCTCCACCCAGGACGACGTCTCCGCCAGCCTAGTGCGAGATCAGGGCATTCCTGTCTTCGCCATCAAGGGCGAGGATAACGACACCTACTACAACCACATCCTCGCGGCCATCGACCACAAGCCCCACATTACCATGGACGACGGCGCCGACCTGGTCACGATCCTGCACACCAAGCGCACCGACGTGCTCGATGGCGTGATCGGCGGCACCGAAGAGACCACGACAGGCGTAATCCGCCTGCGCGCCATGGCCAAAGAAGGCGTGCTGAAATTTCCCATCGTCGCCGTCAACGATGCCGACACCAAGCACCTGTTCGACAATCGCTACGGCACCGGCCAATCCACCATCGACGGCATCATCCGCGCCACCAACTTCCTGCTCGCCGGGTCGAAGTTCGTGGTAGCGGGCTACGGCTGGTGCGGCCGCGGCCTGGCCAGCCGCGCACGCGGCAACGGCGCAGAGGTCATCATCACCGAAGTCGACCCCACCAAGGCTCTCGAAGCCGTGATGGATGGCTTCCGCGTGATGTCGATGCAGGAAGCCGCCAAGCTCGGCGACGTTTTCTGCACCGTCACCGGCAACAAGAGCGTGCTCACCAAAGAACACTTCGAGCTGATGAAAGATGGAGCCATCATCTCCAACTCCGGCCACTTTAATGTCGAGATCGACATTACGGCGCTGGAGAAAATGGCTTCGTCGAAGCGCACCACGCGCGCTTTCGTCGACGAATACTCCCTAAAAGACGGCCGCAAGATCAATCTGCTCGGCGAGGGACGTCTCATCAACCTCGCCGCCGCCGAAGGCCACCCCGCGTCGGTGATGGATATGAGCTTCGCCGACCAGGCGCTCTCCGTCGAGTTCATGGTCAAGAATTTCAAGACCCTGGAAAAGCGCGTTTACCGCGTCCCCGACGACCTCGACAAGCGAGTAGCCAAGCTAAAACTCGAATCCGTGGGCATCAAGATCGACCGCCTCACGCCAGAGCAGGAAGAGTACCTGGCCGGCTGGAGCGAGGGCACGTAGTTGTGGCAGCGCGGCGCTTTAGCGCCGCGTAGAAACGGCAACCGAATGAAATCGGCATAGGGGGGAGAGTCACCTCTCCTCCCCTGCGGCACCACCGAACCTGCGGTTCCGCATCCTTCGCTGTTCAACACGCTCCACCCAAGATGACGGGAAAGCTCCGTGGCGTTTCAACAGATCAAGGACGCGACGATCGCCGTGGCGGCGATGGCGGCGGTTTCGGCGCGAAGAATTGTGTCGCCGAGCGAGGCCGAAACCCAGCCCGCCTGTTGAAAGGACTGCAATTCATCGCCGGTCCAGCCCCCCGGGGGGCCGATCGCTAAAGCGATCTGAGCTTCGGTCGCGGCGAATTTCTTGTCCGGCGTTGCCAGGTCGCGAAGCGAAGCCTGCTCTTCGGATTCGGCCAGCACGATTCGCAATGGCGCGGGGACATTTAAGGCCTGGGAAAGCTTGAGAGGAGAATCAATTTCGGGAGGAGCATCCCGGCGCGATTGTTCCGCTGCCTGCAAAGCGATGCGCTGCCAGCGCTCCCCTCGCTTGGCCGCGGCCTCCGCCAAGTGCTTATCGGTGCGCGCCGCGATCACCGGCAGGATACGCACGACTCCAAGTTCGGTGCACTTCTCGATCGCCCACTCCATGCGGTCGAACTTGAACACGGCCAGCAGCAAAGTAATCTTTATAGGATTCGCGGCGGAGATTTCTTCGCCGAGTTCGAATTCGACGCGCTCATCGCTTACGTTCGTGATTCGCCCGCGGCGCACGGAGTTTCCGGTGGCGATATCGAACTCCTGGCCAACGCTGGCTCGCAGCGTCCGCACCAGATGCCGCGCGTGCTCCCCGAGCAGAGCCGCGCGGTCTCCGAAGACTACGTCGGCAATCCAGCGGCGGCGAGTCACGCGTCAGTTCTCAGTTCTCAGTAAAAGGCTGATGCATTCACGCGTCAGTGCGTCAAGCGCCATGTTTGGCAACGTGCAGAGAAAGAAAGTCAAAGCGTGATTGGTTTTACTGAGAACTGGGAACTGGCTTTACTCGAACTCGTTTCCTTCATCCGAACATGTCTTTCATCTTGCCCAGCAGCGAGCGCATCATCGGCTGGTTATCGACTTTGGTTGTGGTCTCGAGTTCCTGCAGAAGCTCTTTTTGGCGTTTGCTCAGCTTGCTTGGAATCTGCACTCGCACTTCCACGTAGAGATCGCCTTTGCCGTGTCCGTTCAACACGGGCACGCCTTTGTTCCGTATGCGAAAGGTTGTCCCGGGTTGAGTGCCATCGGCGACCTTCAACGTGTGTTCGCCTTCGAGCGTGGGCACTTGAATCTCCGCGCCCATCGCGGCTTGCGTCACCGAGAGCGGAACTACGCAGTGCAGATCGTTGCCCTCGCGCACGAAGAATGGATGCTCCTTCACATGCAGCACAATATAAAGATCGCCAGATGGGCCTCCCGCGGGGCCAACCTCTCCTCCTCCAGAAAACCGTATGCGGGTACCATCTTCCACGCCCGCGGGAATCTTGGCATCCACCGAGCGCTGCCGCAGAACGCGGCCTTCGCCTTTGCACTTGAGGCACGGATCGGTGATCACGCTGCCCGTTCCCTGGCACGTGGGGCAAGTGCGGGCGATGCTGAAAAATCCTTGCTGATAGCGCACCTGGCCGCGGCCCTGGCAGGAGCGGCACGCCGTTGGGCCTTTGCCCGGAGCCGCACCCGAACCGCGGCACTCTTCGCAGGTTTCGTGGCGGCGCACCATGACCCGCGTCTCGGTGCCAAACGCAGCCTCTTCGAATTCGATGGTGAGATCTTCGCGTAGATCGGCGCCGCGCTGCACTCGGCCGCGCCGGCGTCCGCCGGTTCCGAAGGCGTCTCCGAAGCCGAAGAATTCGCCGAAAATATCCCCGATGTCCTGGAACGCGGAAGCGTCAAAACCCGCTCCCCCGGGCCCACCGGCGCTGCCAACTCCGGCGTGACCGAAGCGGTCGTAGAGCGAGCGTTTTTCCGAATCGGCGAGGATCGCGTAAGCTTCCGTGACTTCTTTAAATTTTGCTTCCGCATCCGGATTATTCGGATTGCGGTCAGGGTGCCACTGCATGGCCAGCTTGCGGTAAGCGCTCTTCAGCTCAACTTCGGTCACGGTGCGGCTAACGCCAAGCACTTCGTAATAGTCGCGTTTTGCGTTCGTGGTCAGAATAAGAACCTCTCGTCACTGAGAAAAATCAAAGAGGATGGAGTTACGTTCCGGGATTTCTCGCGACCTTCACCATCGCAGGCCGCAGCAAACGGTCTTTCATCTTGTAACCGCGCTGCAGTTCTTCCACGATGTGGTGATCGGGCGCATCGGTGGTATCGACCATTTCGATGGCCTCGTGCAAGCGCGGATCGAAAGGCTCTCCTTTTGAAACAATGGGATGAACCGAAAGTTTCGCCAATGCGGTTTGCAGTTGCTTATAAATCAACTCGACCCCGCTGCGCAATTCTGCGGCATCGGATTTAACTTGCAGGGCGCGCTCTAGGCTGTCAAACACCGGCAGCAGAGATTTGATGGCGTCGAGGGCCGCGTAATCGCGGAACTCCTGCTGCTCTTTGATGGTGCGGCGGCGTGCGTTCTCGAACTCCGCCTGCGTGCGCGCCAGGCGATCGAGCAACGAGTCGCGCTCGGCCTTCAGCTTTTGCAGTTCTGTCTCGGAACCAGAACCCGCATCGCCTGGGGCTGAGGCCATATGATTCTCGTTTCTATCGTCTCTATCATCAGCTGCTGGCAATTCATGCTCCAGATCCAAAGCGGCCCTCTCGGATTCCGACCTTCCTTCCGACCTTCCCTTCGCTTTCCCCATAGACAACTTTGATCACTCCGATTCGTTTAAGATTTTGTCAAACAGGCGCGCGATGTAGGAAACCGCGGTCATCGTGTGCTGGTAATCCATGCGCGTCGGCCCGATTACCGCCAAGGAGCCGACCATGTCGCTTCCCGAACGCGCCGGCGCGCCGATCAGCACAAAGTTCTGCATGGAGGGCAGCGTATCATCCAGGCCGATCACCACCCGCACCGCCTCCTGCTTCACATCTAGATAGGCTCCCAGAAGCTGCGCGACTTTTTCTTTTTCTTCCAGAGTTTTCAGCATTTCTTGAAGACGCTGGCGATCCTCCTCGCCGGTCAGCAGATTGGCGGCGCCTTCCACAAAGACTACCTGCGTGCCCGCTTCCGAGGCCAGCGCGCCTTGCTTGTAGAGTTGCTCGATCGAATTCATTAAGCGGTCGTACTCGCTGCGCTCCTGTTCGATGCGGCGCGAGAGTTCGGCGCGCATCGACTCCATGGTCCAGCCGCGAAAATTTTCGTTGATGTACCGCGCGGCTACATCCAGCTCGGCCTGCGGCAAATCGAGGCGCAACACGCGGTCGCGCACCAAGCCGGAGCGCGTGACCAACACGGCGAGCACTTTCTGGTCGCCCAGGCGCGAAAAATAAACGTGCTCCAAAGCATTCTTGGCGCCGCTCGTCGCCACCGTAACGCCTACGTTTCGCGAAATTAGGGAGAGCACATGCGACGTGCGCTCCATGAACTCCTGCACATCGCTGATGCCGGCCAGCGAGTCGGAAATCATCGTCGCTTCCTGGGGCGCTAACTGGGCGCTCCCGGAGATCTGCTCCACATAGTAGCGATAGGCCTCGGGCGTGGGCACGCGTCCCGAAGAGGAATACGGTTGTTCTAGAAATCCCGCCTCGGAAAGATCGGCCATGACGTTGCGTATCGTCGCCGGACTCAGCCCTTCGCGATTGGAGCGCGAGAGCGTTCGCGAACCTACGGGCTCGCCGGTCGAAATAAATGTTTCCACAATCGCGGTTAAGACTTCGCGTTCGCGCTTGCCGATATTGGGGTCCGATGGCATGGATTACAGTACTAGCTTAATCTTTCGTTTGAACTTCGGCCGCGCTCGCCGGGGGAAAGGCCGCTCTTACTCACCATTAAGTATATTAGATGCAGACGCTTAGATTTTGGATGAAAGTTGGGTGGAGGGGCGACTCTCATAATGCCCCCCCGGCTGACAGGAGTTGAGAGCTTTTCAGCAGAAAGAGGGCGGAGAACGGCTGCGCGGAGGGCACGGAGAACTGCAAATCGAACCGCACATAGTGGTCGTGGGAGCCGGGGCCTTTGGGGGCTGGACTGCGCTTCATCTGCTTGAGCGCGGCGCTCGGGTGACGTTAGTCGACACCTGGGGTCCAGGGAACTCGCGCGCCTCTTCCGGAGGCGAGACCCGCATCATGCGCGGCACCTACGGGCCCGATCAGCCCTATACCGAGTTGGCGGCGCGCTCCCTCAAGTTATGGGATCAATACCAGAGGCGCTGGAAGCGCCAACTCCTGCATCGCAGCGGCGTTCTTTGGATGGTCAGCAGTAAGGATGACGCTTATGAACGCGGCTCGCTCGGCATGCTTCGGCAAGCTGAGATTCAGTTTCAGGAACTCTCCGCGCGTGCGATGAAGAAGCGCTGGCCGCAGGTAAACTTCTCGGACGTGCACTGGGGAATCTTCGAGCCTGAGTGCGGATATCTCGAGGCCCGGGTCAGCTGCCAGGCTGTGGTCGATGCGTTCGTGGATGGCGGCGGAGAATACAAGCAGCTTGCAGTATTGGCGGACGGCTTGGAGGGCGCGCCGCTTCGCAGCTTGAAACTCTCCGATGGCTCGCGCCTCAAAGCAGACGGCTATGTTTTCGCTTGCGGGCCGTGGCTGGGGAAAATGTTTCCTCAGACTTTGGGAAAACTGATTCGTCCCACGAAGCAAGACATTTTTTTCTTTGGTCCAACGGAGTTAGACTCGCGCTTCACCGACGCAGACATGCCGGTTTGGGGCGATCATACCGATCGCTTTTTCTACGGCATCCCGGGCAGCGACCGCCGCGGATTCAAAGTCGCCGATGACACGCGCGGCACTTTCTTCGATCCGACCAACGGGGAGCGAGTTGTCAGTCAGGCGACGTTGAAACGCGTTCGCGAATATCTCGCCTTTCGCTTTCCTGCGATGAAGGATGCTCCCTTGATCGAGGCGCGTGTCTGCCAGTATGAGCAAACTCCCGACAGTCACTTCCTTGTGGATCGCCATCCGCGGATGGAAAATGTGTGGCTGCTGGGGGGCGGCTCGGGACATGGCTTCAAGCATGGGCCTGGCCTGGGAGAGAGGATGGCGGAGTCGATTTTGAGAGATGGCGCCCCAGACGAGGCTTGGCGCCTATCACGCTTCTCGAAGCGGCAATTGAGTTTGGGGACTGAGATGCAGCTCGATCAAACGCGATTGTCGTCGGGCAAGAAGAAACATTGGCGCCGGAAAATACCCGAAGGAAGATTCCATGAGTTTGCCGGAAACAGATTTTGATCGCGAGCGGCAGTGGTGGGATGCCAAGGCTCCCCACGAGGACACGGACCGGGCCGACGAGAGGATCAATCGCGGCCTCCGCTGGCTGGAGATTGAACGTCATCTTCACGGCACCAGGACCATCCTTGACGTTGGTGGCGCGACTGGCGCTTTTTCGATTCCGCTGGCCAAGCGCGGCTTTCGTGGAACACATTTGGATCTTTCGCCGGAAATGCTGGCCATTGCACGCGAATGAGCGAGGGACTTGCCCGGGATTGAATTCCTCGAAGGAAACGCAGCCGATCTCACGAGGTTTTCGGACCGCAGCTTCGAACTTGTACTGAACATGGATGGTGCGATCTCCTTCGCGGGATCGCGGGCGACGAAAGCGATTCGGGAAACCTGCCGGGTGGCAAAAGAGAAAGTAATTCTAACCGTCTCTCATCGTGCGCAAATGGCGGCTGCGTGGGCGGGTGCGAGCCTTGTCAAAACTGGAGATCTCAGTGCTGGCGCCCACGCGATGATCGAACGCGGCGAATGGCACCCAGATCAGTTCCCTAATAACCGGGCTCTTGCGGAGGGTCTGACGCAGAATTACTTTGGAGCATTTAAAGCATTCCTCCCTGCCGAGTTGACGACCATTCTCGAAGATGCGGGCTTGCAGGTCATGCGCTGTGGCGGGTTGGGATCGCTTGCGGGATTGTGCAGTCCGGAGGCGCTGACGGTGGTCTTGAAGGACACGAATCGGCTGGAGACGTTCCTTACGATTGGTGAGAGGTTCGATAAGGAAATCCTGCCTGAAGGACCCGGGACCCGCCTGCGTGCGGGCTTGATTGCCGTGGCTCGCCGCTTATAGAAAAAGGTTGGGCTGCTGGTCCGCGGCTCGGGCCCCTAAGGGACAGAAAAAGTCTTAAACACAGGACGGTGCTGCACAAGGGATTTACCCTGTCGTTTCTCCTGTGCTCCCTGCGTTTAAGCCTTTGACTACTGAATCTGAATCACGCTGGCCGACTCCCCGGCCTTAATCTCAGTCACGCGCGCAACCACTCTTCGCGCAAACTCGAAGATCGACTTGGCATGTGGCGAATTTTCGCCCTCGAGCACGACCGGCTTGCCGCCGTCGCCGGACTTGCGGACTTCCGGATCGAGCTCAATATTTCCTAGAAACGAAACCCCGAAATGTTTCGCCATATTTTCCGCGCCGCCGCGGGAGAAGATATCGATCTCGTGATTGCAGTGCGGGCAGGTGAAGAAACTCATGTTCTCGACTACGCCTACGAGTTCCACCTTCATCTGGCGAAACATTTCGATTGCTTTGCGCGCATCCTGCAACGAAACATCCGATGGAGTGGAAACCACGACCGCTCCGGTAAGCGGAACGTTCTGCACCAGCGACAGCGCGATATCGCCCGTGCCCGGCGGCAGGTCGACGACCATGTAGTCGAGTTGTCCCCACTCGACCATTCCGAGAAATTGCTTCACGATCTGATGCAGCATGGGGCCACGCCAGATCACGGGCTTATCGCCGGGATTGAGAAAGCCAACTGAAATTACTTTTAGCCCGAAGGCCTGCAGCGGCTCGATGCGGTTCTCCCCGGCCATCTTCGGCTGACCGCTCACGCCCAGCATCAGCGGCACGTTCGGCCCGTAAACATCGGCATCGAGCAGGCCGACTTTGTACCCCATCTTCGCCATCGCAACGGCGAGGTTCACTGACAGCGTGGTCTTGCCCACGCCACCTTTGCCCGAACCCACGGCGATGATGGCATCCACTCCCGGCAAGGGCTGCGGTGCCGGCGCAGCCTGCCCGGGCGGAATCGGCATATGTGCATCCAAGGGATCACACTCCACGGATAAAATCAGGATCGCTAGAAGCCTCAATTATACAGGGGATTGAAGATGCCGAGGCTTGCACCGATTGCAAGGGCTGATGTGGCGACAGCCGCCTCGCCTGTCCAAGCCTTGGGCGAAGCCCCGGGTGCTATCTTTATTTCGCCTTCCTACGCCGCTCCAGGTGCGCGCGCCGAATCTCGCGGCGCTTGCCCGCATCGTCATAGCGCCGCTTTTGCTCTTCTGTCTGCGGAATCACCGCTGGAATTTTAAGGTGGTTTCCGCGGGCATCCACGGCGACGAACGTGAGATACGCCGAGGCCACGTGCTGCGCGGTATCGGCGATGTAATTTTCCACGAAGACCTTCACGCCGACTTCCGCCGAAGTTTGAAAAACGCGGTTCACCGACGAGCGCAGAATTACCAGATCGCCCACGCGCACCGGGACCAAAAAGTCGATGTGATCGACTGACGCCGTTACCGCGTAGCTGCGGGCGTGGCGATGAATCGCCATAGCGCCGGCGAGATCGATCCAGTGCATGAGGCGGCCGCCGAGCAGCGCGCCCAGAGGGTTGGCGTCGTTGGGCAAAACCAGTTCGGCCATCTCCGATTGCGAATCGCGCACCGGCCGGGGCATCAGTATTTCTTCCGTCGCAGTTTTCTGGCTCATGATCTTCTTTCTTCCGCCGCAAGATTTTGCTAGCTGGCCGCTGGCGTCGCTTTCCCGGCCTTTCTCTTTTCCAGATAGGAGGTCAGAAAACACTCCGCCATGCGCTGCAGTCGACTGTCTTGATGCGGTTGTTCGCAGCACGCGCGGGCAACATCGAAAGTCAGTGTTCCGTGATCGGCGGGACGGTGCTGGCGCTCGCATACATAGCGGAGCTGGATGCGTCCGCTGTTTGCACTGTCCACGCCATCGTCGAGCGTTCTTGCTCCGAAGCGAATCGAATCCCACGGGCGCTCCTGGGGCAATCGTCGGCAGCCTTCGGCATAGCCGAGGTTGCACAACTCCCTCAATTCGTCCTCTCGGGGAATCTCGCCATCGTGTCCCGGCGCGGTACAGTGCCCGCTCCATCCGTCTCCTAGGGGAAGGCGCGCCGCATGCAGCCAGCTCCCACCCGCTATTTTTCCCATCGGCATAAAAAACGGACACGCCACCGGCATTCCTCCAGCGAACTCGCGAAATTGTTAAAGAAGCATAATTCTACCGCGCCAAGTGCGAACAACTTTAATCGAATTACCAGGAGTGGCTTTGACTCGGTCTCTTTTTCGGGGCGCCATCCCGAACCCGGCGCCGTTCAGAGGGGTGGGGGATCCCGTGAACACAAAGCCATGCGCCGTGGGAGATCCTTCGCTCCGCCTGAAAAGCGGCTCTGCTCTGGATGACGCCATCAGAAGAAGTTCGGATTGAGCCACTCCCGAAATACCCACCCGTTAGAATCGAGACAAACATTTATAGTAACCTCATCGAACCGAGAACTGCCATGGACCGCATCGCCGCACTCAACGATATTCTCGCGCAGAATCCGAATGACGCCTTTGCCCGCTACGGCCTGGCAATGGAATACTCGAACCGGGGAGACCTCGAGCGCTCCCTGACTGAGTTCTCCACGCTGATCAAGAACAATCCCGACTACACGCCCGGCTACTTCATGGCGGCGCAAGCATTAGCCAAAGCCAACCGCGTCGCGGAGGCGAAAAGCATGCTGACGAACGGCATCGCCTCAGCCCGCCGGACTGGAAATTCGCACGCGCAAAACGAGATGGAGGCTATGCTGGCGGAGTTGGAGTAGCGCTTTAGGCTTTAGGCTTTAGGCTTTAGGCTTTAGGTTTTGGGCTTTGTGTGCCGTTCGCCAATCACCCAGCCATCCGCCCCATGGCCCACTCCACGAGTCCGGGAAACATCTGATAAATCTTTTGCGGCACAACCATGGTCCAGGGCACGATCACTTCCCTCTTGTGTTTCAGATAGCCGCGCAGAGTCGCCTGGGCTACGCGCTCTGCGCTGATCCCTTTCACCGCGCCGGGACGCACTTGTTTCGATTCATTGCCACGCACCGCGTTCTTGCCAAAATCGGTTCGCACGTATCCCGGACAGACCGTGAGCACGTGAATGCCATCTTTCTTCAACTCCACGCCCGCCGCCTTGCCCATCGCATTCAAAGCGAACTTTGTTGCGCTGTAGCCCGCGTGAAACGGAAGCGGAATATGTCCTGCGACGCTCGAGATATTGATAACGGTGCCGCCGCCCTGCCGCCGCATCACCGCGATCACAGCCTGCATGGCCGCGACCGCCCCAAACAGATTTGTGTCGAACATTTCCCGAAGCTTGGCCATATCCACCTGGGCCACGGAATCCATCAAGCCGTGCCCGGCGTTGTTCACCCACACGTCGATGCGCTGAAAGTGGTGCAGGGTGAGGCCCACGGCGCGATCGATATCCTCGCGATGGCGCACGTCGCAGGCCATGGCCAGGGTTCTTTCGGGATGCCCAACTCTCTCCCGGGCCGCATCGATTCTTGCGGCATCGCGAGATAAAAGCACAACCCTCGCGCCCTGATCGCAAAACGTTTTTGCGATCGCCTCACCGATTCCCATCGAAGCGCCCGTAACCACGACGACTTTGCCAGCCCATTCCATGTCGTGCTTTTATGCTCCGGCCCGCTGAAAGTCAACCGCAAGTTTGATGGAGGCACGCGCCGCGTAGCGTACAATCAGAGAGCGGCGGCCTTCGCCGCGCCGCCACCGGAGACTCCTTGGACGCCCTTCTACCTTTATTCCCGCTCGACGTGGTTCTATTTCCCGGCACTCCGCTGCCGTTGCACGTCTTCGAACCGCGGTACAAGGAGATGATCGGCGAGTGCCTGACGCAGAATCGCGTGTTTGGAGTGGTGCGCGCGGTCGAACAGAATCTTTCCGACATCGGGTGCACGGCGGAAATTGTCACCGTGGTAAAAGAATATCCCGATGGGAAACTGGATCTCGTCTCCGAGGGTCGCCAGCGCTTCGAACTGGTCCGGGTGAACCAGGAGCGTTCTTTTTTACGCGCCGAAGTTGTGATGATCGACGACGAGCCCGGAGAACCGCCCGCCGAAGATACCGCGCGCGCGGTTCAGTTGCACTCTGAACTGCTGGCGCTGGCTGGAGCGAAACAGGATCTTTCGGCCGCCGATCCCGCGTCACTCACGTTTTATCTGGCCGGCTCCCTGCCGCTCGACCTCGATTTCAAACAAAAGCTGCTGGCCCTGCGCTCTGAAGGGGAGCGGCTCCACTTGCTCATCGCCTATCTGGAAACTCTGATTCCCAACCTGCATCGCGCGGCTCGTGCGAGACAGCGGGCGGGTGGCAACGGCCACGTGCGGTAAGATCGCCTCCCGGCTGCCGGCTCTCGGGCTGCGGTTTTCGGCTTTCACGTTTCTGCGGTATCGCCTCGCCTTCGGTTTACCCTGTATTCCCTGTGATGAAGGTTTTGAGCACCACTCAACACTGCAAGGCGTGGGGATATCCACCAGAAACCGAAGGCACCGCTCGCCGATCGCCGAGGCCCGAAGCCCGCCCTTCCGCGTATAATTCAAACAAGTATTCTTCTCGGGGGTTCCTTCATGAGTCTTCCGCGCACACTTGGCGAACTGCGCCGCAGTGCATTTTCTGGAGAACGTTTGCGCACTCGCCGCGTGAAAGACGAACTGCGCGAGAATCTGATGGCCCGCCTGCGCGGGAACGACGACGCAAGCATTTTCCCTGGTATCGTTGGCTACGACGACACGGTCGTGCCGCAAATCGTCAATGCCATCCTCTCGCGCCATAATTTTATTTTGCTGGGGCTGCGCGGGCAGGCCAAAAGCCGCATCCTGCGCGCCTTGACGACGCTGCTCGATGCGCAGATGCCCTACATTGCCGGCTGCGAAATCCGCGACAACCCTTATGACCCGATCTGCCGCCGCTGCCGCGAAGAAGTCGCCGCTCTCGGCGACGAGACGCCCATCGCCTATCTGACTCCCGATCAGCGTTATGTGGAGAAGCTGGCCACGCCGGACGTGACCATCGCCGACCTGATCGGCGATATCGACCCCATCAAAGCGGCGCGCGGCGGACACGAACTCTCGAGCGAGTTCACGGTTCACTACGGCCTGCTGCCCCGCGCCAATCGCGGCATCTTCGCCATCAACGAACTTCCCGACCTCGCGGGAAAAATTCAGGTCGGCCTGTTCAATATCATGCAGGAAGGCGATGTACAGATCAAAGGCTATCCCATCAGACTGCCGCTCGATATTGCCATCGTGTTCAGCGCGAATCCCGAAGACTACACCGCTCGCGGAAAAATCATCACGCCGCTCAAGGACCGCATCGGCTCGGAGATTCGCACACACTATCCTGCGACCGTGGATGAGGGCATCGCCATCACCGCGCAGGAAGCCTGGACTCGCCGCAACGGTCATGCCATGCACCTGCCCATCTATATTCAGCAGGTGATCGAGCGCATCGCCTTCGCCGCCCGTGAAGATAAGAAAATCGACAAGCGCTCCGGCGTCAGCCAGCGCCTGCCGATTTCCGCGATGGAGAATGTGATCTCGAACGCCGAGCGCCGCGCCATTCGCAACGACGAAAAGCTAGTGGTGCCGCGGGTCAGCGACGTTTATGCTGCGCTGCCCGCGATCACCGGCAAACTCGAACTCGAGTACGAAGGCGAGATGAAGGGTGCCGACCACGTATCGCGCGAACTCATTCGCGCGGCCATCGCGAAAACTTACGACGAATATTTCACCGGAGCCAATGTGCAACAGATCGTGCAGTGGTTCGACCTGGGCGGCGAGATTCAGTTGTCGGATTCCGTCCCGGCGCTCGAAGCATTAGAAAATCTGAAGGAAATTCAAGGGCTCATCGAAAAGCTGGGGCCGCTTGGGGTTTCGCAAAAAGAAAGTCCGGAGCAGCAAGTCTCGGCGGCGGAATTCATTCTCGAAGGCCTGCACGCACACAAGCGCATCGGCCGCAACGAAGAACGCGTCTTCAAGGCAGGAGAAAAAAAGCCCGAGCCGCGCGAGCGCGAGAAAGCATTCGAGAAGGAAGAACCGCCGTACCGGCAGAGGAGACAGTTTAACTAGCTGTCAGCCTATCGGCTATGGGTAGAGCAAGCTGGGCAGGCACAGGCGTACACAAGGGCGCATCGAGTTTTGATAGGGTTAGATTGGGTTAGCTGATAGCTGACGGGCTGTTTCCATGAAACGCATCCGCTACTCTAAATACGTGCCCGACGCCGCCGGCGAAATGAGCCTGGAAGACTTGCTGGGCGCGCTCTCCGATTACCTGCTGCAGAGCGGCTTTCAGAGCGACATGTGGTATGAGATGCCGGAGGGCGAGCAGAATCTCGACGACCTGCGGCGCGCCATCGAGCGGGCCTTGATGGAGGGCGATCAATTCGACGAAGACATGCGCGAACGCTTGCAGCAGATGGCGGCCGATGGCGAACTCGGCGAACTCATCGAAAAGTTGATCGAGCGCATGCAGCAAGAAGATTATATTTCGATCGACCAGCCGCCCGATCCTTCGCGTCCCTCCGGCGTCGGCGGACAAGTCGGTGAAAACGCCCAGCAGGCTAAATTCGAAATCACCGACAAGAGCCTCGACTTCCTCGGCTTCAAATCTTTGCGCAATCTGCTGGGATCGCTCGGCAAGTCGAGCTTTGGACGCCACGACACGCGCGACCTCGCCACCGGCATCGAGGCCAGCGGAGCCTCCCGCACGTACGAATTCGGGGACGCTCTGAATCTCGACATCACGGCTACGCTTTCGAACGCGATTCAGCGCGAAGGCCTGAGCCTGCCGCTCAACATCGAATACTCCGACCTGCAAGTGCACCAGTGCGAGTACCAATCTTCCTGCGCCACGGTGTTGATGCTGGACTGCTCGCACTCGATGATTCTCTACGGCGAAGACCGCTTCACCCCAGCGAAAAAAGTAGCCATGGCGCTGTCGCATTTAATTCGCACGCAGTATCCCGGCGATTCGCTCTCGCTGGTGCTCTTCCACGACTCCGCCGAAGAGGTGCCGCTTTCGCAACTGGCCCGTGTCAAAGTTGGCCCCTACTACACCAACACGCGCGAAGGCCTGCGCCTGGCGCAAAGAATTCTGCAACGGCAGCGCAAAGACATGAAACAGATCGTCATGATCACGGACGGAAAGCCCTCCGCGCTCACGCTGGAGGACGGACGTATTTATAAAAACGCCTTCGGCCTCGATCCGCTAGTGGTGAGCCAGACACTGGAAGAAGTTTCGAAGTGCAAGCGGGCTGGGGTTCTGATCAATACTTTTATGCTCGCCTCCGATTACGGCCTGGTGCAATTCGTGCAGAAAGTCACCGAGATGTGCCGCGGGAAGGCCTACTTCACCACCCCATACACGCTGGGGCAATACCTGCTGATGGATTACATGTCGCGCAAGACGAAGACCATCCACTAATCTGTTCTGCGGCGACGCGCGGGTGAGATGTGCTGCTTGCGGCGTGATGATTTTCGTTTCTGCAGTATCTACCGCTGTGATTGTTGGCGCTGCTGCTTTGGGTGTTGCTGCTCGGCCGCGCGTATAAAGCCGCCCCTTGGTTTTTTGCCTATGTAGCTTTCGGAGTGGCGGCGAGCGGAGCTCGTTTCGTAACTCACAACCACCCGCGCCCTTACTTCGCCACCCTATTGGAGTACTGAAGCCGGCTACTGTCTCCTCGGCATTGCCGCGCTGTATGAGGTGATACGCTCCGGGCTCGGAAACCTGCCCCGCGCCGGGTGAGCTTCGCTGATGAGGAAAATCCGGCTAACGCTCAAAAGTACCCACGTTCGTGCGTCCCCGACTACACTGTTTCCGGGGAATCCCCCTATAAGGAGAAGCAAGAATGAAACGAATCCTCGCAGTTACGCTGTTGCTCATGTTATTCGCTGCACAAGCGCTAGCCGATGGGCCGGGAACCCATCCACCACCGCCTCCGGGGAGCTCGATGCCGCACCCCAGATAGAGGATCGCGTGGCAAAATTAGTTTCGAAGGCCGGGGGCAGATGAGATAAGCTGCTCCCGGTATATGAACTCGCTGATCTGGTACGTCCCGCTGGGTCTTCTTGTGGTGCTGCTCGCGGTGCTGGCCAGGAGGCGCGCTTACAAGTCAACACCGGGATTTTTTCTATATGCAGCATTTGCGGTGGTTGCGGGTCTGGCTCGGTTTATAGTCCATGAACACCCGCGTCCCTACTACGCAACCTACTGGCTGACTGAAGCTGGCTACGATCTACTCGGAATGCTCGTGATGTACGAAGTCCTTCGCGCAGTTCTCGGAAAATTAGTCCGAGCCTGGTGGGGGCAACTGATATTTCCCGCGATTCTTATCGCGGGGGTCGGCATAAGCCTCGCCCGTGCCCACGACGTTCCTTCACGCCTGGGCGGAGTGCTTTTCTATATCGTCATGGGTGAGACGGCTGTCAGGTTCGTCCAAGTAATCGTCTTCGCGGGACTGGTAACCCTCGTCCCGGTCCTTGGCCTGCGCTGGCGCCAATACTCTTTTGGCGTCGCCACAGGGTTCGGGCTTTACTCTACGGTCGAACTGGTGATCACGAGCAAAGTTTCGGATTTTGGAACAAAATTCATATTTTTGTGGGATGTGACCTCACTTGTGGCATACTCTGTTGCCGTGTTGATTTGGATTTGGTTTTTCAGCGTGCCGCAAAAGACGCAGAACCCGAGTTCGGAGCTGTCGGCCCCTTCCCCCGGTGATCTACAACAATACAAGGACGCGTTGCGGAGGATGCGGTAGATTATGGTTTCTGTCGTCTTTACCTGGTTGATCGTGGCGTGGGGCGCGGCCTCGTGCGTCTACATGTTGCGCTGCGCCTGGGGCCGCTTTCCCAAGCGCGACGTCGACGCCGACGACGTCATTCCCTTCCTCTACCCGGTGGATATTTCCCTGGCCGAGTCGCTGCTCGACCCGGCGGCCGAGTTTGAATCTCGCTGGAAGCTGCGCCCCCCGCAGTTTCGCGAAGCGCAGCGCAAGCGCATGCGTTTGTTCCTCGAGTTGACCCGCCGCATGGCTCACAATGCCGCGGTCCTAGTGGAGTACGCCCACGCGGAAAAAAACAGCCATGATCCTCGCCGCGCCAGCCTGGCTTCCACACTGCTGGAAAGGGCAATCGACGTCCGCCTGTACGCCCTGCTGACCAGGTGCAAGCTGCGCTTTCGGTTGCTTGTGCGCTCGGAGATACTGGCCCCGAATGCGGAACTCTCCGGGCTGCGCACCGCGGGCGAGATCGACGGCCTGCAAACCTACAACGCGCTAAAAGCAGCCGCCGCCGGAGCCTTTGTCCAACTGCCTCTGGATCAACAGGACTCTCTGACACGGAGCCTGTGACGGTGGTGGCTGCATCCTTTTCCTGCGACTGACTTTTACCCCGCCTCTCACTGCTGATACTCTTTTAAACAACCCATGGCAAATTGCATTCGATGCGGCCGGCAGATGCCGGGCTTTTCCTTCGGCAAAAAGATCTGCCAGTGGTGTGTGCAGCACGAGGCTTACCAGCGCGGCGAACTCGCCGAAAACGCGCCGCAGCCGGTCATGCGTGCGCCATGGGCGCGGCGCGGCCAATCCAGCATTGGGCTGACGCAGATTATCTTCGGCATCAATGCCGCCGTGTTTATCGCGATGGTGCTGGCTTCCGGCGCCGTGATGGATTTTCCCATTCAAGACAGTATTCGCTGGGGGGCGAACTACGGGCCGCTCACGCTTTCGGGAGAGTGGTGGCGGCTGATTACCAATGTATTCATGCACGGCGGGCTTATTCACATTGCCTTCAACATGTGGTGCCTGTGGAATCTGGGCGCGCTATGCGAGGCGCTCTACGGGGCTTGGACTTACGCGGGCATTTATCTTATCTGCGGAGTTGGGGCGAGCCTGGCCAGTGTTGCCTGGCATCCTAACGGGCCCAGCGTGGGCGCATCAGGAGCCATCTTCGGACTGGCCGGCGCGCTGATCGCGGCTTTCAAGCTGGGCGAGTTTTCTGTGCCGCGCAGCGCTCTCTCCGGCACGCTACGCAGCCTGGGGGCGTTTGTGATCTACAACCTTATTTTCGGACAGCTGATGCCCGGCATCGACAACACTGCGCACATTGGCGGACTGGTTACCGGGCTAATCGTCGGCACGCTCATCGCCCTCCTCGCTCCGCACCAGGAACATGCCGCGCGGCGCATTGCCATTTTCTTGTTCAGCTTTCTCCTGCTTGCCGGCGTGGCTGCTGGAGTTGCCCGCCGCTACGGCTTTCCGTTCCGCTTTGGCCGGGCGAGCCTCGGCGGGGAAAATCCCTCCGGTGGCAGCGTGGCGAAGCTGGAAAACATGGTGAAGCAGCGGCCCGATTTTGTCCCCGCGCGCTTCGATTTGGCGCAAGCCTATTTCAGCCAAGGGGACTACGCTAAGGCGGAAACACAACTGAAGCGGGCGCTTGAGCTGCAGCCGCAGAACACCGATGCCCGCACTCTGTTGGGGATGGTTTATTTCAACGAAAATCGGGCGCAGGATGCGAAAGACGCCTTCGAGCTGGCCATCAATCAGGACGCAAATAATGGCGAGGCTCACTTCGGATTCGGTCTGGCGCTGGCGGCCGAAGGCAATCATCCGGCCGCGGTCGAAGAATTTAAAACCGCGGCGCGCCTCGCTCCTGGAGCGGATGGAGTGAATTACAACCTCGGAATCTCTTATGCCAAATTGAAGCGATACGATGACGCGATCGCAGCTTTCCTCGAAGAAAAAAAGATAAGCGGGGATGGCGCGGAAGTAGAGAATGCGCTGGCCGACGCCTACCAAGCCAAGGGTCTGAGCTCGCAGGCTGACGACGCGAGAAGCAAAGCGGCGCAGTTCAAGTAGCAGTTTGAGTAGAAGCTGCGGTCAGGATTTGCCGCCTCCAGTGGTGGCGGCGCAGCGCGCCGCGCCCAGCAATCCGGCCTTATCGTTGGTGACGACATGAACCGGGATCGCCGCCAGCAACGGGCGCAACCTGCCTTTATCGAGAAACGCGGCCATAAAGCCGGAGGTTTTTAGCTTGGGCAGAATTTTGGGCGAGATTCCCCCGCTCAGATAGATACCGCCGGTCGCCATGATTTTTAGCGCGACATTGCCGGCTTCCGCGCCATAGATGGAAATCCAGAGATCGAGAGCCTGCCCGGCCAGTGGGTTCGAACCATCCAGAGCGGCTGCGGAGATCATGGCTGCAGCATCTGCGTTCGCGAGCTTTGCGGCAAATTCGGCGGGCTCTTCGGCGGATTTTTTTTCGCGCAGAAATTCGTACACATTCACCAGGCCGGGGCCGGATAAAATTCGTTCGTAGCTGACGTGCCCGAAGCGGTGAGTGAGAAAGCGGAGCAATTCGATCTGCAGATCGCCTTGCGGCGCGAAATCGGAGTGCCCGCCCTCGCAGGCAAAAACCTCGAAGCGGCTGCCATTCCAGTACAGGCCCGCTTCGCCGAGGCCGGTGCCGGGTGCGACCACTGCCTGGTTGCCCGTGGAGGCTCCCACATGGTTGAGTGGAACCATATCCTGCGGGGTGAGGCCGCCGATGCCCCAGGCTCCGGCCTCGAGATCGTTGATCAAAATCGTGGCCGGCAAAGCGATTTGTTTGGCGAGGCGCGACTGTTCGATGACCCAGGGGAGATTCGAGGTTTCCACCCGCCCGTTGCGCACCGGGCCGGCGATGCCGAAGCAGGCCACTTCGGGCCGGGTCTTAGAGTCCTCAAGAAACTTGGAGACGATGTCGCCCAGTTCGCTGTACTCGCGGCTGGGAAAAACCCGCTCAGAAACCAGTTTGAGGCTGCCGTTTTGGGGTTGAAAATAGGCCAATCGAGCGTTGGTGCCGCCAATGTCGCCGGCCAAAATCATTTTTCGAAATTCCTCCAACTGCGCCCGTCGCGCTCGAGCAGTTCGTCGGCCTCCCGCGGCCCCCAGGTGCCGGAGGCGTAGTTGGGGAAATTCCGCGGAGGCAGCGCCTTCCACAAATCCAGCACCGGATTCACTATACTCCAGCCCGCCTCCACCATGTCGGCGCGCTGAAATAGAGTCTGGTCACCGATCATGCAGTCGTGCAGCAGGCGCTCATAGCCGGTGCTGGGCTGCTTGCCAAAATATTCCTGATATTCGAAATTCATGTCGACCGTGCCCAGGCGCATGATCGGCCCCGGAACCTTGGCCGCGAATTGTAGCGAGATGCCTTCCTCGGGCTGAATGTGCAGCACCAACTGGTTGGGCATGAGGTGCTCGACGGAGGTATCACGAAATAAAACAAAGGGAGCCTGGCGGAATTGAATCACAATATTGGTGCTGCGCGCCGGCATGCGCTTTCCGGTGCGCAAATAAAAGGGCACGTCGGCCCAGCGCCAGTTATCGATGAGAAGCTTCATGGCGACGTAGGTTTCGGTGCGCGAATCCGGGGCCACGTCCGCTTCGGCGCGGTACGCAACCACGCGTTCGCCCTCCATGGTGCCTTCGCCGTATTGCCCGCGCACCGAGCGGCTGAGGACCTCTTCGTCGCTGATGGGCTGGATGGCGTTCAAGATTTTTGCCTGCTCGTCGCGCACCGCGTTGGCGTCGAACGAGATGGGAGGCTCCATCGAAGTCAAGCTGATCAGCTGCATGATGTGATTGGGCACCATGTCGCGCAGCGAGCCGGCATGTTCGAAGTAGCTGCCGCGGCCTTCCACGCCCACGGTTTCGGCCACCGAAATCTGCACGTGATCGATGTAGCGGCGATTCCAGATGGGCTCGAAGATTCCGTTGGCGAAACGGAATGCCATGATGTTCTGCACCGTCTCTTTGCCCAGGTAGTGATCGATGCGGTAGATCTGCTTTTCGTCGACCAGCTTGAGAATCTTCTGATTCAAAGCCTTGGCCGATTCCAGGTCGTGGCCAAAGGGCTTTTCGATCACGACCCGGCGCCAGTGCCCGTCGTCCTGCGCCATCATGCCGTTGGCCGCGAGTTTTTCCACGATCGGCCCGAAGAAACTGGGCGCGGTCGCCAGATAGAAGAAAGCGTTTTGATGAGTGTTGTGATCGCGGTCGATGCAAGCCATGCGCTCTTTGATCTCGGGGTAAAGCTTGTCGTCGTTGAAGTCGCCGGCAAAGTAGTAGAAGCGGCGCGAGAAATTCTCCCAGGTATCGGTGTCGATGCACTCGCCGCAGTATTGTTTTACGTCGTCGAGGATGCGCTTGCGAAAATCCTCGTCCGACATGGCGGCCCGGGCCACGCCCAGCACGGCAAATTCCTTGGAGAGCAGGTCGGCGCGAGAGAGATTGTAGAGCGCGGGGATTAACAGGCGCGCCGTGAGATCGCCGGCCGCGCCAAAGATTACCATCACGCACGGGTCGCTTTGTTTGCCGACGCGGGGTTTGGCTGCCGCCGCTTGTTCCGCCACTGGAGCCATTTTTAGAGTCCTCGGAATCTTTTCCCTGGGGTAACGCGGCAGTCTGGGCGGCTGTCAGGCGGGCATCACGCCCGACGCATCCGAGGGCGAGACGCCCCCGGGACAGCCGGCCAGATGCCGGCGCTACCTGCTGCCGCGCAGCGTGCTCGTCAAAACTTCGGACGGTTCACGCGCTCTGTCCTTTTTGCTGCGTGCTTTTTTCCACCGCGGCCAGCAATTTGTGGAATGCATCGGCGAAGAGCTTCACGCCGTCGTTGGTGAGCTTCGTAGTCACTTCTTTCATGGAGATTCCGGCCTTCGCCAGATCGTCCATGGTTTTCTGCGCGGCTGCAATATCTTCGGTCAGGCTGTTGCGCAGCTTGCCGTGATCGCGGAAGGCATCGATGGTGGCGGGCGGCATGGTATCGACCGTGTCGGGGCCAATCAGTTCTTCCACGTACATCACATCGCGATAAGCGGGATTCTTGGTGCTGGTGCTCGCCCACAACACGCGCTGGGTCTGCGCCCCCTGAGATACGAGGGCTTGCCAGCGCGGGCCACTGAAGATGCGCTGATACGCCTTGTAGGTCAGCTTGCCGTTCGCGATGGCCACTTTACCGAGCAGGCTCTTGAGCAGCGCCTTCTGTTGCGCGTCGGCGGTGGTCTTAAGCTTGTCTTCGATCATCGAATCGATCAGGGTGTCGATCCGGCTGATGAAAAAGCTGGCGACTCCGGCCATCTTCTTCAAATTGCCGCCGCGCTTGGCCAGATCCTCGAGGCCTTCGATGTAGGCCTGAGCAACCTTCTCGTACACTTCCTGCGCGAACAGCAGGGTTACGTTGATGTTGATGCCTTCGCCGATGAGCTGCCTGATCGCGGGTAGCCCCTCGGCGGTGCCGGGAACCTTGATCATCACATTCTCGCGATCGACCGTTTTCCACAAGCGGCGGCCTTCCTCGATGGTCTCGGCGGTTTTCATCGCCAGCAACGGAGAAACCTCGAGGCTCACGTAGCCGTCCCGGAATTGCGAATTCTCATACACTCCGCGCAGCTGATCGGCTGCGCCTTGAATGTCGCGAATGGCAATCTGCTCGTAGCGCGCGGTGGTGTCGAGATCCTTGCGCGTGGCCAGGGTCTTCAACAGATCGTCGTAGAGCGAACTCTCGCCGATGGCCTTCTCGAAGATCGAGGGGTTTGAAGTCATGCCGCGCAGCCCATCGTCGTCGATCATTTTCTTGAGCTGCCCGGTGGTGATGAGATCGCGGCGAATGTAATCCAGCCACATCGACTGCCCATAGCTGAGCAGAGCTTTAAGAGGGTTGGTAGCTTTCGCGGTTTCCAGTACTCCGGTGGGATTCATGATGATGATCTCCTTGTGAGTCGACGGCGGACGTCGCTTGAACGGATTGTGCCAACAGGTGCATGTGGCTTACTTTTCGGCCATCGCCTTGCGCGCCTCGGCGACGACAGTTTCCACGGTAAAGCCAAAAAACTTCAGCAAGTCTTTCAAGGGCGCGGAGGCGCCGAAGCGGTGCATGCCAACCGTGCGTCCCTTAAGCCCTACCCAGCGCTCCCAGCCAAAGGTTGCGGCCATCTCCACCGAAACCCTTGCCGTGACCGCAGCCGGCAGAACGCTCTCTTTGTAGGCCGCATCCTGGCGTTCGAAAATCTCCCACGAGGGCATGCTCACGACTCGCGCTTGTACGCCTTCCGACTTCAGCTTCTCGTAGGCGTCAATGCATAGGGAAACTTCGCTGCCGGTGCCGATGAGAATAACTTCGGGCTTGCCGGAAGGCGCGTCGGCGAGAACATAGGCTCCGCGGGTGGTTCCCGAGGCCGCCGCGTATTTGGTGCGATCGAGAGTGGGCAGCGCCTGCCGGGTTAACACCAGCGCCACAGGCTCATGCTGCAACCGCGCGATGATCTTCCAGGCTTCGACTGCCTCATTGGCGTCGCCGGGACGGAGCACGATCAGGTTGGGCATGGCGCGCAGCGACGCCAGTTGCTCGATGGGTTGGTGCGTCGGGCCATCTTCTCCCACGCCGATCGAGTCATGGGTAAAGATAAATATCGAGGGGATCTCCGACAGCGCCGCCAAACGAATGCTGGCGCGCATGTAATCGCTAAAGTTGAAGAACGTCGCCCCGAAGGCCCGGATGCCGGAAACGACAAGACCATTCACACTCGCGCCCATGACATGCTCGCGCACGCCGAAGTGCAGATTGCGCCCGGAATAGCTGCCGGCCTCGACATCGCCAAGGCCGTTGAGATTGGTTTTGTTCGAAGTGGCGAGATCGGCCGAACCGCCGATCAACCACGGTATATTCTGCGCCAGCGCGTTCAGCACTTTGCCCGAACTCTCGCGCGTGGCAATACCTTTCGCGTCGGCCGCAAAACTCGGCAGGTTCTTATCCCAGCCTTCGGGCAGCTCACGACGCTGCATGCGGTGCAAGCGCTCGGCAAGTTCGGGATACTTCTGCGTGTAGCCCTCGAACATCTTCCCCCACTGGCTCCGGGCTTCGCGCCCGCGCTTGCCGATTCCATCTTTGAAGTGTTCGATCACGCCTTCGGGAACCAGAAACTTGGCATCTTCCGGCCAGCCGTAGAACTTTTTCGTCAGCCGGACTTCTTCTTCGCCCAGCGGCTCGCCGTGCGATGCATTGGAATCCTGCTTGTGCGGAGAACCATAACCGATGTGCGTGTCCACGATAATCAACGTGGGACGATCCGTGGTCTTCTTGAAGGTTTCAAAGGCCCGGGCAAGCATGTCCAGATCATTGGCGTCGGCGACGCGCGTCACATTCCAGCCATAACCGATGAAGCGCGTGGCCACATCTTCGCTAAACGACCAACTCGCGGGGCCATCGAGGGTGACGTGGTTGTTGTCGTACATCCAGCAAAGATTGGAAAGCTTGAGATGCCCGGCCAGCGAAGCCGCCTCGCCGCCGATGCCTTCCATCAGGTCGCCATCGGAGCACATGGCGTAGACATCGAAATCAAAAACCTCAAACCCAGGGCGATTGAAGTTCGCCGCCTGCCACCGGCTGGCGATAGCCATGCCCACGCTGTTGCCCACGCCCTGGCCGAGCGGCCCCGTCGTAGTCTCTACGCCGGAGGTGATATGCGATTCAGGATGCCCCGGAGTTCTGCTGCCCAATTGGCGGAAGCGCTTGATCTCCTCCAGGGGCATGGTCAGCTCTCTCAAAACCTCGCCGTTTTCGTCGACCCGCCGCACGCCGGCCAGGTAAAGCAACGAATAGAGCAGCATGGAGGCGTGGCCGTTAGAGAGCACAAAGCGGTCGCGGTTCAGCCAGTTGGGTTCTTCCGGGTCGTAACGCAGAAACTCCTGCCACAGGGTATAGGCCACGGGAGCCAGGGCCATGGGCGCGCCGGGATGGCCGCTATTGGCCTTCTGCACAGCGTCGATGGCCAGAGTGCGGATGGTGTTGACGCTCAACGTATCCAACTGCTGACCGGTTACAACCGCCTGTTCGCTGGCTACCATGCGTGCTCCTTCCAAGAAACAAAAATCGAGCCAAGAAACAAAAATCGGAAGTGGCTGATCCCTCGGCAGTCTATTAGAGTCCACCGGGCACAAAGGGTTTCACCTACCGCAACGAGTGTATCAATTTTCTTGTCAAGATATGGCGACGGGAGTGTGAAAAAAGCAGGCCGCTCCCAAGCTAGCGGAAATGCCGGATATGGGAAGATTCGTGGTGAATACGGGCGAAAGCGGGTGGTGGCTCAGTTTGATTTATGGTGTCGTTGTCTTATTTGAAGTACGCCTCCCCGAAACCCGGCGCAGTTCCGCCCTGGTGAGGGATCTCGCGCGCGCCGAAAGACTTGTCAGGGATATCCTTCGCTTGGCCTGAAAAGCGACTACGCTCAGGATGGCGCCACCCGGAGGAAAACGAAATTCAACAAAAATTGAAGCAGGATAGGCTTTACTTCAGCATTTGGAGGTAGGTGCTTTCGCTGGTTGAGGATCGGGTGGTCTCCTGAACGTACCTGAGAAACTGCCGCAGATTTTCTTTTTCGGTGGCTTCCATGGGAGCGAAACGAACGCGCACGCCGGAAGCGACGCTGCGGGTGACCACTCCGTTCAGGGCTAAGCCCTTCACCCAGATTTTGCCGGTGGCGACCCAAAGTCCAATTTCGACCTTGGAGCCGCCGCTAACCGGCTCGGCGGTGTGCACCTGGCATCCGCCAATGCCGGTATTGGAAAGATTTCCCCAAATGGGAGTGTCGCTGTCATTGACGCGCAACTCCACCGCCACGAAGCACCTGATGCGGGAGTGCCGGCGGCGATCCTGAGCCGAAGCCGGACTGAAAACGTCGGGTTCGAAGGGCGGAGAGGATGAGGCTGGCGTAGGCCTGGGCCGCGAAGCCGGCGCAGGCGAAGCCGAGGCGGAGGCTCCCAGGCTGGAATCGTCTAGTTTCATCTCGCGGCGTTTGATCTCCTGCATGGCACAGAGCAGAGTCTCGTCGCGGCGCTCCGGCGGAGCGTCGCGATAGGCCTGCAACAGTTTTCCCAAGTTTTTTGCCAGGTCCGGGTCGGCCAATAGTCCAGTCCAATCCGCGCCCGCCGCCGCGTTCGGTTTGCCATCACTCATGCAGTGGTATCTCGCGTTTTACAAACGGGTGTCGCTTTCAGATTGAACCGCGACCCCTCCGCCCGCAAGATGACCAAAGTCATGACACGTAAGGCGGCCGGATTCTTGAGAGCGGGTTCGAGAATGGAGTGAATGAAGGTCCTCAGTCCAAACCGTCTTCACGCTCCAGAATTTGCAGGTATCTCGTCAGAGCCTCGCGATGCTCGGGACTGAGCGCCAGAAACTCGAAGCCGTATTGGTACCCGCGCCGGTGGCGGACTACGGCCCGCGGCTCCCAAGCAGTACTCGTACCGGGAAAGGTTATGCCCAAAGAGGCGACGTCGCCGAGATTGAGTTCCGTCGCCAATAGAATCCCGATTCCGGCCTCGGATAAATCCCGGCAATGGCCCTCAACCTCCTGATAGTGGTCGCCTTGCAGATGATTCACGCTCACGCGGAAATCGGCGCGGTAGCGCACATGCCGACGGCGGCGCCGATCCAGGGGATTCGGCGCGCGCTTTGGGATCGAACTCGTCATTGAGAAACGAAGCTCCTTGGGCGTAAAAAGTCGGGCGTAAAAAGTCGGCGAGGCTGTACCGAGCGCGCCACTAGTCACTCTATCGGCATTCCTTAGAAGCGGGAAAGTGCCTTCGGTAATCGCAGTTTCGCTACAATAGTTTCCATGTCATGGGACGGCTTTGATCGGTTATCGAGCCAGCATCCGGCAGGTCATCATGGTCCATAGCGAGGCCTTCGCACCTTACCATAAAGTTCGTCTGGAGGGCTTTTTTTTGCGTCGCGATGGCTTTTAAACGCATCACTAAAAAGGCGTTACATCGGCATTCTTAACAGGGTAGCTTAAGGCAGAAGTCGGTTAGTCCGACGAAAGAAAGGTCGTCCCGCAGGACCTGCTTTTCTGGGGACTTGTTCTATAAATCGGAGATGCCCCGCTTTTCATTCGACCGGGTTTTTAAGCTTTTTTTTGTGGTCACCCTGCTGTCCGCTGCACGCCTGAGAGGGCAAACTCTCGCCCCCACCCCATCGATTTCCCTGCCCGGTTCGCAGAGCCCTTTCACCGGCAGCGAACCCGAGGACAAAGCTACTCCGGGGATCTTGAAACTCAGTTTTCAGGAGGCCATCGAGCGCGGCCTGCGCCAGAATCTCGGCCTGCTGCTGGCGGGGGATCAGACCCTGCAGGCGCGAGGCGAGCGCTGGAAGCAACTCAGCAACCTGCTGCCCGATCTCTCCGCCCGAATCCAGGAGGACGCCCAGACCACCAGCCTGACTGCGCTCGGTTTCAAGAGCAATGTGTTTCCCTTCCCGGTTCCACGCGTGATCGGTCCCTTCAACTACTTTGACGCGCGCGCCTCGGTGAGCCAGTCTTTATTCAACTACAAGCAGTTCGAGCAGTGGCGGGCCGCTTCCGAAAGCTTTAAATCGGCGCAATACACCTACAAGGACGCTCGCGAGTTGGTGGTGCTGGCCGTGGGCAACAGCTACCTTCAGGCCATTGCTACCTCCGCCCGCATCGAGACCACGGAAGCTCAAGTCAAGAACGCGCAGGCCCTCTATGACAAGGCTGCTGACCAATTGAAGGCTGGATTAACTCCCGCCATCGATGCCCTGCGCGCGCAAGTCGAATTGCAAACCCGCCAGCAACAACTGATTGCGGCGCGCAACGACTACGCCAAGCAGAAGCTGACGCTGGCGCGAGTGATCGGACTGGCGGCGGGACAGGAATTTGTTCTGACCGAGAAAGCGCCCTATCAAGCGCTAACTCCTCTGCCGCTGGACACTTACTTGGAACGCGCCTACACCTCGCGCTCCGATTATCAATCGGCGGTAGCGCAGGTGCGCGCCGCCGAATTGAACCGCCGCGCCGCCACCGCCGGCCATTACCCTTCGCTAGACTTGAATGCGAATTATGGCGACATCGGGGTGACGCCGGGGCAGTCGAACGGCACGTGGCAGGTCGATGGCGGCATTAATATTCCGATCTTCGCCGGTGGCAAAACGCACAGCGACGTTCTCGAAGCCGAGGCGCAGTTGAAGCAGGCGCGCTCGCAACTGGCCGATCTGCGCGGACGCATCGACTACGAAGTGCGCGCATCGCTGCTGGACTTGCTCTCCGCCGCCGATCAAGTAGAGGTGGCGCGCAGCTCCGTGAGTCTGGCGGATGAAGCCCTGGTGCAGTCCGAAGATCGCTTCTCCGCCGGCGTGGCCGATAATCTCGAAGTGGTGCAGGCACAGGAATCGGTAGCCAGCGCCCATGAGAGTTACATTCAAAGTTTGTACGCGCACAACCTGGCCAAAATCGAACTGGCGCGCGCCATTGGCGACGCGGAACAGGGAGTCAAGCGCTACCTGAAAGGCATGCCATAAAGCTATGGAACCGACCACTACGCAAAGCCCGCCGGATACGCATCGGACGGATCACGAGACGGCTAAAGATCGGGCGGACAACGCCCGGCCCGAAGCCTCGCCGCCTCAGGGGCAAAGCGAAGGCCGCAACCAGCCGCTGCCGGCCACCGAACGGGATTACCGCGCTCATCCTTCGCGCACGTCGAGCCCGGGCTTTCGCATCGCCATCATCATCGGCGTGGTCGTGCTGTTGGTCGTAGGATTTTTCGTTTACCGCTACGTCACCAGCTACGAATCGACCGACGACGCGCAGATCGACGGCCACATCAACTCGGTGAGCGCCCGAGTTTCCGGCCATGTCATCAAGCTGAATTTTCAGGACAATCAATACGTGCAGGCGGGCGCGGTGCTGGTGGAAATCGACCCCTCCGATTATCAGGTAGCTTACGAACGCGCCAAAGCCGACTATGAAAATGCGCGGGCCGCCGCCTCCGCCGCGGGCGTGAACGTTCCCATCACCGACGTCAGCACCAGCAGCCAGGTTTCCTCGGCGGATGCCGATGTCTCGAGCGCGCGGGCCGGAATCGCCGCCGCCCGACAGCAATTTGAAGCCGCCAAGTCACAAATGCAGGAAGCCGAAGCCAACAACGTGAAGGCGCAGAACGATCTCGGGCGCTACAAGCAACTGGTCGACAAGCAGGAGATTTCGCAGCAGCAATACGATCAGGCCGTAGCCAATGCGAAGGCCAACGCCGCCGCGGTGGATGCCGCCGGCGCCAACGCCGACGCGGCTCAAGCGCAGGTGATTCAGGCCCAGGGCAAGCTGGCGCAGGCCGAGGCCAACTGGCGCAACGCACAAACCGCGCCGCGGCAAATGCAGGTGATCCGTTCTCGCGCCGACGAAGCCGAAGCCGAAGTGAAGCAGAAAAAAGCCGACCTCGATCAGGCCCAACTGAATCTGCAGTACACCAAAGTGATGGCTCCGGTCGCGGGGGTGGCCACGAATCGCACCGTCGAAGTCGGCCAGAACGTAACTCCCGGCCAGGAGCTTCTGAAAGTGATTCCGCTCGACGACGTCTGGATCACCGCCAATTTCAAAGAGACGCAGCTCAAAGAAATGAAAATCGGCCAGCGCGTGACCTTCGAAGTCGACGCCAGCGGACGGTCGTACAAAGGCAAGGTCGATAGCTTTGCCGGAGCCAGCGGCGCCCGCTTCAGCCTGCTGCCACCGGAGAACGCCACGGGCAACTACGTCAAAGTGGTGCAGCGCATTCCGGTGAAGATCGTGCTCGATCCCGGCGAAAATAAAGATCATTCGCTGCTTCCGGGAATGTCCGTCGATCCCAAGGTCTGGATCCGGCAATGAGCGCCTCGGCCGCCACGTTTAACGATGCTGATGCGTGGCGTCCGGCGGTAAATCCGTGGATCATCGCGATCACGGTTACGCTTGCGACCTTCATGGAGGTGCTCGACACTTCCATCGCCAACGTGGCCCTGCCGCACATTGCCGGCAGCCTTTCCGCGGGGCAGGATGAAAGCACCTGGGTCCTCACATCCTATCTGGTTTCGAACGCCATCGTGCTGCCGCTGAGCGGCTGGCTCTCTTCCATCCTGGGCCGCAAGAATTTTTATATGGGCTGCGTGGCCCTGTTCACGATCAGCTCTTTTTTATGCGGCCTTGCGCCCAATCTTGCCACTCTGATTTTCTTTCGGGTGCTGCAGGGCGCCGGCGGCGGAGGCTTGCAGCCCACCGAGCAAGCCATTCTGGCCGATACTTTCCCTCCCGCCAAGCGCGGCATGGCCTTTGCGGTCTACGGCGTCGCGGTGGTCACCGCCCCGGCGATCGGCCCTACTCTCGGCGGATGGATCACCGACAACTTCACCTGGCGCTGGATTTTTTTCATCAACATTCCGGTCGGCATCCTTTCGATCTTGCTCACCACCCGGCTGATTCAAGACCCGCCCTACTTTCGCCGCCGCAAGCTCAGCGAAACTAAAATCGATTACATTGGCCTTGGCTTCGTGGCGCTGGGCCTGGGAACGTTGCAGGTCGTCCTCGACAAAGGCCAGCGTGACGACTGGTTCGAATCCCATTTCATCGTGATCCTCTCTGTGATCTGCGCGATCTCGTTGATCTTTGTGGTGATATGGGAGTGGCGACACAAGGACCCCATCATCGACCTGCACCTGTTTCGCGATCGCACCTTCGGCATCTCGAATTTATTGATGTTCATGCTGGGCTTTGCCCTGCTCGGCAGTACGCTGCTGCTGCCGCTTTTTATGCAGACGCTACTGGGCTACACGGCGCAGGAGTCGGGCTTCGCGCTCATGCCCGGCGGCTTTGCGATCATGCTTTTGCTGCCCCTGGTGGGATTTCTGCTCTCACGCTACAGCCCGCGCTGGCTGCTGGTTTTCGGCCTGGTCGTGCTCTCGGGAGCTTTGTTCCACATGGCGGGCTTCGATCTCGAAATCGACTTTCGCACCGCGGCTGTGGCTCGTATCTTTCAGGCGGTCGGCATGGCATTTCTCTTCGTGCCCATCAACACTGCGGCCTACGCCTTCCTGCCGCGCGAAAAGAACAACGCCGCCTCCGGCTTGATGAACCTGGCGCGCAACATTGGCGGCAGCGTGGGGATTTCCCTGGTCACGACCATGCTCGACCGGCGCACCCAGGTTCATCTCAACGATCTTTCCAAGAACCTCACCCCGGGAAACCCCGCTTTTCGCGCCATGCTGAACGCCGCAAGTGAGGCCATGCGGGCCCACGGCGCCAGCGCCGCCTTTGCCACGCAGCAGGCCTACGCCATGATCCAGGCAACGGTGCAACGGCAAGCGACGATGCTTGCCTATATCGACGACTTCCGGCTCTTGGGCATCTCGATTCTGGCCATGATCCCGCTGGTTTTCCTGATGAAAAAAGGCAAACCGGGGGGAATCGCGGTACACTAGTGCTCGGAAAATTGCTTCCGATGGACGGAACTCAATGTTTCGCCTGATTACCATCGAGCGGGAGTATGGCTGCGGCGGCGGCGCCATTGCCGCCCAGCTGGCCGACTATCTGGGCTGGAAGCTCTGGGACCGCCTGCTCACCGACGAAATCGCCCGCATGGCCAATGTGGATGCCGCAAGCGTCCGGCGGTGCGACGAGCGCATGGACAGCCGCTTCTACCGCCTGGCCAAAACTTTCTGGCGCGGCAGCCACGAGGCTCAGTCCACCATCGAAAACCGAGCCTTTGACAGCGACTGCATGGTCGAAATGATGGAAGAAATCACGGCGAAGATCGCACAGGAGGGCGATGCGGTGGTGGTGGGCCGCGGCGCGCCGTACTTTCTGCGCGACCAACCCGGGGCCTTCCACGTTTTCCTTTACGCCCCGCGCTCGGAAAAAATTCGGCGGCTGCTGCAGGATGGCCTGCCGGAATCGGAAGCCGAAGAGCGAGTCGAAACCATCGACCGCGAGCGCATCGCCTTCGTCAAACATTACTTCAACGCCGACTGGCCCACCCGCTCCCTTTATCATGTGATGATCAACACCGCCCTGGGCAATAAGGCAGTGATCGAGACCATCCTCAATACCATGCACCTGGTCGAGGGCCGCCCCAAGGCCACGGATTTCGAACAGCCCAAAGTTGCCAGCTCGCGCTAGCCATGCTTCGCTAAGTTTCACTCATGCTCCGGCCCTTGAAGGACGACCCCTTCGCGCCATGTACTGGTGGTCGAGCGCCTGTCGGATCAGCGTCTTGATGACCGCCTGCCGGCTGATATTCAATTCCTCGGCGGCTCGGTCCAGTTCCTCCAACATGCCCGAGGCCAGATCGACATTTACTCTCTGGATCGAGGCCATCATTTTTCTGCGGTGGGTGAAGAATCGAGACACATTTTTGCCTCGATCGGCGAGGCGGGCGATGCGCTCCGCTGGCTTGAGCTTTCGCGTTTTACGAGTGTTCTTCATCAAGTTCCTGTTCCTCTCGGGTGTCTTAAGGCATCTCCAAGATGACGGCATACAACTTGTCTCCGACCCATCCGATCGCCCGATATTGTTCACGCCAATCCGAACGCTGGTCAAGGTAATACGGGTGCGAGAAGACTTCCTGCGCCTCCTGGAACCCAATTTCCTTCCTGGGGCTCGCCCGCAACTGGATGCTCTTGCGCTCTTCGAAATGAAATCGTATGGGTATAACAGTTATACCCCATGAGACCGCCCGCGTTGGAGTGGTATAGCGATATCCCAAGTTGAAAATTCCGCGGGAAGGGCTATCGAAACTGCACGCGGCGATGTGTTTCAAGGATATCGGCGTGCCCAATGCGGACAAGCACCGAGTCAAGGCGCAGCTAGTTTTAAAGATCGACAACATCCGGAAAGACCGCGGACTGAAGCAGGTGAAAGCGGCGGAATTGTTTGGAGTTCGACAGCCCGACATCTCGAAGATGCTGGCGGGGAGTTTCGGCAGTTTTCGGTCGAGCGCCTTCTGCCCTTCCTGGTGGCCCTCGATCAGGACGTGCAGAGCGTGGTCAAGCCGGACCGCGGTTGAAACCATGCCCCAGCTTTGCAAGTCCTTTGATTGAGACGCCGCTGTGGATCGTGGCTGAAATATCGCCACGCTACCGTTTCCCCTCGCGCACAACATGCTCTGCCGCAGGATGCCGTTCGTGCGCGTCTGATATCCTTTGCCCTTCTTCTTAAGCCAAGCCACGATATCGGCATCCAGACGCAGGCATACTGCCTGTTTCACCGGACGACGGAACCGTCCCCGAAGCGCCTCTTTCCAGGCGCTAAGGGGAAGCTCGGGGATATCGGAAGTATCGATCTGACCGCCGGGCAACGCCGCCAAAAACCGCCAGTTCCTTCTTCCGTCGCGGGCTCATTCGCATCTTGTTCTTAACATCTTCTTCTTAGCATCTTTTTCTTAACATCTTGCGCGTAACGCCCTCGTTTCCTGGAGGAGCGCCCGCGTCTATACGAATATGCATATACACCACACCGCTTCAAAAGAATCGACGCGAGAAACCAGCCGCCCGGTGTCCGGGCTCGTTCAGCCTGGGATCCGGGCGGCCAGTATTCAGCGGGCCCCTTTTTGAGTCCGCGAGGGTTTATGACAGAAAGAACTCTTTCGCGATCGGCAGCCACTCTTTCGGCGGAATCTGGGCTGCGAGATTATCTACGGCCACGCCGCCATCCTGGGCATAGGCTCCGGCCACTGCCAGCGGCATGTGGCGCTGCAGGCGGCTCGCGGATTCCTCGGTCCACCACCGGGCCATCGCGCCGCCCAGCAGATTGCGGAAGCTCGTCTTGGCATCGGGAGCCTGCACCGTGACCAACCAGCCTTCGCCGTAAGGATCGCGCAGCGCCAGCTTCGGATCGGCGGCCAGCGCCTGGTTGATATCCGAAATCGTGCCCTCGATCGGCGAAACCATTTCGACCGCGGCGTCGTCGCGATACAGAGTGCAAATCTTCTGGCCTTGGCGAATCCACTGGCCGCGTTGCGGCAGCCTAATGTTCTCGACTTTGCCGGTCAGCTTGGAAGCAAAATCATCCATGCCGACTCGCACCAGGCTGGGGCTCTCGCTCAATGCCCAGGTGTGGCCCGGATGATAGCGCAGATTCTCGGGCACCGCGAAGCCGCCAACCAGCGCGGGCTGCAGCCGAGGAGCGACCGCTTCGGCTGGCGCGGCGGCGTGCGTAGCATCGGCAACTTGCAATGCGGGTCGAACCATGGCGCGGCGGCTGCGGAAATGATCGATCACTAAGAAGCTTACGAATGTGAAGAGAACCAGTAGGACTGTCATAAGTCACCTCGTCGGAGGGCCGTCTTTACTTCTGCGAGCCGCTCACCTTTTGCTAAGGCAATCGCCATGCCACGCTGAGAGAAATCCAATCGCGGACCGCGATGCGGGGCTATCTCGCTTGCCGGCAAGCACATGGATCGCAAGCTCGAGTTATAAGGCGTGCCTGCGGGATTCGGTTGTCAACATTGCTCTGATAGAAATCGCAACAGGGGAAATCGAAGTGGGTGGGATTCGAAGGGCTTCGCGCGACTGCACATCAAGCAATCAATCACTTACGACCATCGCGCCGCGGCGTTGCGTCCTGCAACAGCAGAGTTGAAGAATGCAACGAGAGGCGGAGATCGGCTTTCCCTAATCCGTTACCCTCCGCGCGACAACACCGCTATTTGTGCGTTGGATCACAGCCAAGAGCCGAAGCCTTCGACTATCAATAACGAAGAGGTATAGCGGCCTTACCTTTTCATAGGCGGTGGAGTAGAATCGAGCCGCTTTGGGGAAGGTTCGGTCAGTCGCATAGCCTCGCGTTTCATTCGGTCGAGCTTGAATCAGGCCGACCAAGGAGAGAGCACAATGTCGCGAAACAAAGTGATCATGATTTTCGCCGCCCTGATGTTGGCTGTTAATCTGGTCTCGGCACAGGACCAGAGCCAGGGCTCAAGCGAGAAAACCATTCAACATTCCACCATCAAGACCACATCGCCGGCCTCGGGCAAGGAGATGTTCAAGGCCTACTGCGCCGTCTGCCACGGCGTGGAGGGCAAAGGCGACGGCCCGGCCGCCAGCGCGCTGAAGATTCCGCCTGCCAACCTGACCTTACTCAGCAAGAACAATGGAGGGAAGTTTCCTGCCATGAAAGTGAACTCGACCATCCGCGGCACCGCCGATCTGCCGGCGCACGGATCCAAAGACATGCCGGTGTGGGGACCGCTATTCTGGGGGATGAGCCATGGGCATGACAGCGAAGTCGAGCAACGCGTGGCCAACTTGACGCGCTATATCGAGACCCTGCAGGAGAAGTAGATGGTGGGTCCGACGGGGAGCCGGTCGCCGCATGATACCCAGTTTAATCAGCCTGCGCGACCGGTTCTTCGGTTTCTTCCACGCCGGCGGCCTCATGCTGTAAATATCGGTTGGACGCGCGCTCCAATTTTTCGCGATAGGCCGGAATATCTAAAGGCTCCTGCGCCACGCCCGTATCCATCGCGGCCCGGGCCACTGCAGAGGACTCCCAGACCAGCACGCGCGGATCGAAGGGCTTTGGAATCAGATAATCGGGGCCGAAACTCAAGCGCGCGACTCCGTAGGCTCGGCACACCGACTCCGGCACATCTTCTTTTGCCAAAGCTGCGAGGGCGCGCGTCGCGGCCAGCTTCATCTCTTCGTTGATCTCGGTCGCGTGCACATCAAGAGCGCCGCGGAAGATGAAAGGAAATCCGAGAACATTGTTCACCATGTTGGGATAGTCGGAGCGACCGGTGCACATGATCACATCGCTGCGGCAGGCTCTGGCATCCTCGTAAGTGATCTCAGGATTGGGATTCGCCATGGCGATCACAATCGGACGCGCCGCCATCGACCGCACCATTTCTTGCGTCACCGCGCCTCCGACCGAGAGCCCGAGGAACATGTCGGCATCGATCATCGCCTCGGCCAGTATGCGCAACTTGGTATCCTGCGCGAAGCGCTCTTTGTAGGGATTCATGCCTTCGCTGCGGCCTTTGTAAACCACTCCCTTGGTGTCGCACAGCGTGATGTGCTCGCGCTTCAGGCCGAGGCGAACATAGTGTTCGGCGGTTGCCACGGCCGAAGCTCCGGCACCGTTAATCACGAGGCGAATTTTGCCGATATCTTTGCCCGCCACTTCGAGAGCATTCAACAACGCAGCCCCGGAGATGATCGCGGTTCCGTGCTGGTCGTCATGAAAGACGGGAATCTTCATCGTTTTCTTCAACGTCTCTTCGATGTAGAAACATTCCGGCGCTTTGATGTCTTCGAGGTTGATGCCGCCGAAGGTGGGCTCGAGCAACTGGCAGACTTTGATGACTTCGTCTGGATCGTGCGTATTGAGTTCGAGATCAAAAACATCCACCCCGGCAAAGCGCTTGAACAGAACCGCCTTCCCTTCCATCACCGGCTTGCCCGCGAGCGCGCCAATATCGCCGAGCCCGAGCACAGCGGTGCCGTTGGTGACCACCGCGACCAGATTCCCGCGGGCGGTGTATTTGAAGGCGTCGTGCGGATTGCGATAAATCTCCATGCACGGGTCGGCGACTCCCGGGGTGTAGGCCAGGCTTAAATCTTGCTGCGTGCGGCAGGGCTTGGTCGGAGTGACTTCGATCTTTCCCGGGCATGAGCCGAAGTGATAATCCAGCGCTTCCTTCTTGGTAACCGGCATAGATAGCTATTCCTTCATGGGGGTCGGAGTTCTTTACGGGCTGCCTGAATCGTAACGATCACAGAGAGCGGGCTAATCTTCGCTCAGAACTCTCCAGGCTTCGCGCGCCGTTACCCTCACATGCTGCATGCCCTTCACTGCCTTCATGTACTGCGCGCGCTCAAAGGCGGAGGGATTCGAGCAGCGGATCTGGCTCATGCTGCCCTTCATCTGCTCGACCGACTCGTACTCGTGTTTCTCCATCCACTCCAGCAAGCCGCCTTCTAATGGATGAAGGTGGCGGATGCCGTTGCGCAAGAGCGTGGAGCACAGCATGGTAACGTCGGCTCCCACCATCAGCAATTTAACTACATCTTCGGGGCCATGCACGCCGCTGGTGGCAGCCAGGCTGGCGCGAAAGCGGCCGAAAAGAATGCCGATCCAGGTCAGCGGCAGGCGCAGCGCCTGTGGCGTGCTCAGCAAAACGTTGGGTTGAATCTCCAGTTCGTCGAGATTAATGTCGGGTTGATAGAAGCGATTGAACAGCACCAGCCCATCCGCCCCCGCTTGGTCGAAGCGCTTCGCCATATTCGCCATGTTGCTGAAGAACGGGCTCACCTTCACGGCCACCGGGATGCAAACGGAAATTTTCACCTCGCGGAGAATGTCGATATACGTCTTCTCGATTTCGGAGCTCGACACGTCGGGATTAGTGGGGATGAAATAAATATTGCACTCGATGGCGTCAGCGCCGGCTTGTTCCATCTGCTTGGCATAGCTGGCCCAGCCACCGAGCGTCGCCCCGTTCAGGCTGGCGATAATCGGCACCGAAACCGCCCGCTTGGCGAGCCGAATGTGCTCGAGATACCCCTCGGGCCCCAGGCGGAATTCGTCGGGCTGGGGAAAGAAGCTCGCGGCCTCGGCAAAACTGTCGGTGCCTTCGAACAGGCGCTGTTCGAGTTCGAAGGTATCCTGACGCAATTGCTCTTCGAACAGCGAATAGAGCACGATGGCCGACACGCCTGCATCTTCGAGGCGGCGAATGCCGTCAATTTCTTGAGACAGCGGCGATGCCGAAGCGACTAATGGTGTGCGCAGCGGTAAACCCAGGTAGGAAGTGCTGAGGTCGATCATGATTTCTCCTGACGGGGGGAGCGACTTTCGAGCTCCCGCCGCTGTCTTATGAAAGTTTTCGTGCGAGTTCTGGTCGCTATGCGGAACACAGCGAGCCGCGTCCTGCATTTCGAAATAAATTACTCGGACTTCACTGGCTCTTTGCTACCCTTGCGCTGCGCCAGATATTCGTAGAGATGGAAGCGATTCATCGCGTCGTCCTGCGCTTCTTCCCAAAGACGCTTGGCGGCCTCAGGACGACTCTTGGTGAGCATCTTGAAGCGCGTCTCCATCTGCATGTATTCCGCGACTCTGCGGGTGGGCGCGCGCGAATCCAGAATCAATGGATTCTCGCCCTGCGCCGCGCGCTCGGGGTTGTAGCGATAAAGCAACCACTGCCCGGAGTCCACCGCCGCTTTCTGATTCGACATCCCGGTGGTCATGTCGATGCCGTGTGCGATGCAGTGCGAGTACGCCATGATCAGGCTCGGCCCGTTGTAAGCCTCGGCCTCGAGAAACGCTTTCAACGTGTGCTCATCTTTCGCGCCCATGGCGACGCTCGCGACATAAATGTTGCCGTAGCTCATGGCGATGAGTCCGAGATCTTTTTTCAATCCCGGTTTGCCGCCGGCGGCAAACTTCGCGACCGCTCCGCGCGGCGTCGACTTTGAGGCTTGGCCCCCGGTGTTCGAATAAACCTCGGTATCGAGCACCAGCACATTGACGTTGCGTCCGCTGGCCAGGACGTGATCGAGTCCGCCGTAGCCAATGTCATAAGCCCAGCCATCGCCGCCCACGATCCAGATGCTCTTCTTCACCAGCAAGTCGGCCACCGAAAGCAGTTGCTTGGCATCGGTTGAGCTCAGTCCCTCGATCTTTTCTTTCAGCAGATCGACGCGCTGCCGTTGTTCGTAAATATCGGCTTCGTCTTTCTGTGGGGAATCCAGAATCGCGCTCGCCAGCGCTTCGCCGATCGTTCCCGCCAGGCGCTTCACTAACTCTTGCGCGAATTCGGTCTGTTTATCGATCGAGAGGCGGAAACCCAGTCCGAACTCGGCATTGTCCTCGAATAGCGAATTCGACCACGCGGGGCCTCGGCCAGCACTGTTTTTCGTCCACGGAGTTGTCGGCAGGTTGCCGCCGTAGATCGAGGAGCATCCCGTGGCATTGGCGATGATGGCCCGGTCTCCAAACAGCTGCGACATCAGCTTCAGGTAAGGAGTTTCGCCGCAGCCCGCGCAGGCGCCGGAGAATTCGAACAGAGGCTCCTGCACTTGCTGCTGGCGAATGCTTCCGGGTTTAATGTTGCGGCGGTCGAGTTCCGGAATCTTCAAGAAGAAATCCCAGTTGGCGCGCTCCGGCTCGCGCAGCGGCGGTTGCGCCACCATGTTGATGGCTTTCAGCCGTGTCTCCGCCTTGTTCTTCACCGGACAGATTTCCACGCAGATGCCGCACCCCGTGCAGTCTTCCGGCGCAACCTGAATGGTATAGTTCAGTCCCTGCCATTCTTTATCGCGCGTGGTCGTCGATTTGAAAGTTGCAGGCGCGCCCACCAACTCTTTCGAGTCGTAAACTTTGACGCGAATCACCGAGTGCGGGCAGACCATGGCGCACTTGCCGCACTGGATGCAGATATTCGAATCCCACGCGGGAATTTCGAGAGCGAGATTTCTCTTCTCCCATTTCGCTGTGCCGGTGGGGAAAGTTCCATCGACGGGAAATACGCTGACCGGCAGCTCTTCGCCGCGACCGGCATAAATCATGCCCAGCACATCGCGTTCGAAATCCGGGGCGGAAGGCGAAAATGGCGGTGGCATCTCGATGGTACTGCTGGCCTCCGCCGGCACTTTCACTTCGAATAAGTGGGCCAGAGTTTCGTCGACAGCCTTCATGTTCTTTTGCACGATCTCTTCGCCCTTCTTGCCATAAGTGTCGCGAATCGATTTGCGGATGGCTTCAATCGCCTGCTCCGCCGGCAAGACTTTCGAGATGGCGAAGAAGCAAACCTGCAGGATGGTATTCATGCGGCTGCCCATGCCGGTGTCGCGCGCCACCTGATAAGCGTCGATCACATAAAACTTGGCGCGTTTGGCAATGAGCTGCTGCTGCACCACGCGCGGCAAATGCTGCCAAACTTCGGCGGCGCCGAAGGGGCTATTGAGAAGAAACGTCCCGCCCGGAACCAGCGCGCTCAGCATGTCGTAGCGCTCGAGGAAGATCCACTGATGACAGGCGACAAAGTTCGCGCTGGAGATAAGATAACTCGAACGAATCGGCTCCGGCCCGAAGCGCAAATGCGAAATCGTAGCCGCGCCCGATTTTTTGGAGTCGTAAACAAAGTAACCTTGCGCGTAATTGTCGGTATTCTCGCCAATAATCTTGATCGAATTTTTATTCGCGCCCACCGTGCCATCCGCGCCCAGGCCGTAGAACATCGCCCGCACCACGGTTTCGGGCTCGGTGGAAAAGCTTGCGTCATAAGAAAGATCGGTGTGGCCCACATCGTCGTGAATGCCGATGGTGAAATGAGCTTTGGGCTGCGCCTCCTTTAGATTGTCATAAATCGCCTTGACCATCGCCGGAGTAAATTCCTTCGACGAAAGCCCGTAGCGCCCACCCACAACCACCGGCGCTGGCCGCAGACTCTTGCCCGACTTCGCTCCTTCATGCAGCGCATTCACTACGTCGAGATAAAGAGGTTCGCCGATGCCGCCCGATTCCTTGGTGCGATCGAGCACCGCGATCTTGCGCACGCTGGCCGGCAGGGCCGCGAGGAACGCCTCGGTCGCGAAGGGACGATACAAACGAACTTTCAACAATCCCAGCTTCTCGCCCTGCGCATTAAGATGCGCAATGGCTTCGTGCGCCACTTCCGCGCCCGAGCCCATGGCAATGATCACGCGCTCGGCATCGGGCGCGCCCACGTAATCGAAGAGATGATACTGTCGGCCGACCAGGGCCGCGAGCTTGTCCATCACCGACTGCACCATCCCCGGGCAGGCGTCGTAATAAGAGTTGGCCCGCTCGCGCATCTGGAAGAACACGTCGGGATTCTGCGCCGTGCCCCGCAGCACCGGATGATCGGGAGAAAGCGCGCGCCGACGATGCTCGAAGACGCGATCCATAGGAATGAGCGCGCGCATATCGTCTTCGGACAGCATTTCAATCTTGTTCACTTCATGCGAGGTGCGGAAGCCGTCGAAGAAATGCAGGAATGGAATCCGCGACTCCAGCGCCGCCGCCTGCGCAATCAACGCAAAATCCATCGCCTCCTGCACCGAGTTCGAACTGAGCAGAGCAAATCCAGTCATGCGGCAGGACATGACATCCGAATGATCGCCAAAGATCGACAGCGCATGGCTCGCCAACGTGCGTGCCGAAACATGAAACGCCGTCGCCGTCAGTTCGCCCGCAATCTTATTCATGTTCGGGATCATCAGCAGCAATCCCTGCGAGGCCGTAAAGGTCGTCGAGAGCGAACCGGTCTGCAGCGCGCCGTGCACCGCTCCGGCCGCGCCGCCCTCGCTCTGCATCTCCATCACATGGGGCACAGTGCCCCAGATATTGTTGATTCCCTGCGCCGACCACTCATCCGCCCACTCGCCCATATTCGAAGAAGGAGTAATCGGATAAATCGCGATCACTTCGTTCACCCGGTAGGCGACATAAGCCACCGCCTCGTTTGCATCCATGGTCTTAAACTTGCGTTTCATCATTGCCTGCCTTATGAGTGCGTTTTATTTTCCGCCTGACTGTTTTCAAGGATGGACTACCGCCCCGGTAACACGCTGCAAGACGAGTCACAGTTGAATGTGATCTGGATCACAGGGACCATCGGCTTTCAGCCTTAGATTAGTGAGGTCTCACGCGACTGGTGCCGAAGGGGCACCAGATGTGAGGAACGTCACAATCGCGTGTATCGCGCAACACAGCCAAGCATTCCTTTGGGAAGGACACTGGCGGCAGGCTGGTTTGCTGGCAGGGCTTTACGCACTCGAAGCGGCTGGGCCTGAAATTGTTCTAGGTATTCGCAAGAGGAGGCTGGTTCATGCTCTCGCCATATGGTCTGGAGATCGTCGAAAGTTGCGTCACTTGCAAGTTGCGAGCCGATCGCATCTTCTGCGATCTTTCTCCCACCGCGCTGCAGACCTTCGAAAACATGAAGTTTGCCAGCGCCTACCCCCAGGGTGCGGTGCTGTTCGTGGAGGGCCAGGTTCCGCGTGGCATTTTCGTGTTGTGCAAAGGCACGGTCAAACTTTCCATTAACTCACCGAGCGGCCGCACCATGATCGTGAAGCTGGCCGAGCCCGGCGAAGTGCTGGGGCTGAGCGCCACGATCTCCGGCAAGCCATACGAAGTGACGGCGGAGACCATCGATCCCTGCCAGGTGAACTTCGTCAAGCGCGACGACTTTCTGCGCTTTCTAAAAGAAGATGTGGAAGCCTGCTTCAAAGTGGCCGAGCAGTTGAGCGCGAAATATCACAACGCCTGCAAAGACGTGCGCGCGTTGGGGCTTTCGCACTCCGCGGCCGAGAAGCTGGCCACGCTGCTGCTGGAATGGACCACGAAGAATGGCGACGCCAACAAAGCCGAGCCGCGCCTCAGGCTCAAACTCACCCACGAAGAAATCGCGCAGATGATCGGCACTTCGCGCGAGACGGTGACGCGCCTGTTTGCCGAGATGAAGAAGCAGCAGATCGTGCAGACGAAAGGATCGACGCTGGTGATTCGCAACACGGCAGCGCTGAAAGACATCGCCAATCACAACTAGTGGTGCAGACGCGCCACCGCGAAAGTGGCGCCGCCGTCCCGGCGGTTGTCCGGCCGGCGTGCTCGCCCGCTGCGCGGGCCCGTGAGACGGCCCCCCCCCACAAACTAAGAACAGGCCGTAGACAGCCAGCAAGATGCCGGCGCTACTTCTTTCCCCCCGTGACCCCCATCACAATTTCGGGTGACATCAGTCACCGCCGAGATCTTGCCCCTCGGATATCGTTAGCCCGTGGCTGGGAATCCTCTTACTTCTGTGGGAAGGCAATTCAGAAATGCTTACTTCAATTTCTAACGGCGGCGGACATCCCGCAAACCATTCGCACTCCGATCGGCAATCCTCGCAGGCGAACCAGAACAAGCCGCGCCTGATTTTCTGGGAGCTGACCAAAGGCTGCAATCTGCGCTGCATTCACTGCCGCGCCAACGCCACCGAGCTGAGTTCTCCCTCCGATCTGTCGACGCAAACCGCGCGCAACATCATCGATCAGATCGCGGCAGTGTCTTCGCCGATTCTTGTGCTCAGCGGCGGCGAGCCGCTATTCCGCTCCGATATTTTCGAGTTGGCGCGCTACGCCACCGACAAGGGCCTGCGCGTAGCCCTGGCCACGAACGGCACACTGGTCACGAAGCAGGTGGCGCAAAAGATCGTCGCTAGCGGCGTGAAGCGCGTCGCCATCAGCCTCGACGGCGCCGACGCGGCCACGCACGACACCTTCCGCGGCATACCCGGAGCCTTCGACGCAGCCATCACCGGCTTTCGCAATCTGAAAGATCTCGGCATGTCGGTGCAGATCAACACCACCATCGCCCGCCACAATGCGCATCAGCTTCCCGACGTTCTAAATCTAGCCCGGTCCATCGGCGCCGACGCGCTGCACACATTTTTGCTGGTACCGGTGGGTTGCGGAGTCGATATCGCCAGCGAGCAAATGGTCCCGCCGGAAGAGTACGAGCGCATGCTGAACTGGTTTTACGATCGCTCGCTCGAAGGCGGCATCGAGCTGAAGGCGACCTGCGCCCCGCATTATTTCCGCGTGGTCCGGCAACGGCGCGTGGCCGAGCACCGTTCGGCCAGTGCTGCGGCAGAGGCCTCCGGGCAGCCGCTTCCCCCCGCATCAAGTTCGCCCAGCCGAGGGCCGATCGGTACTCCCGCTGAGATCGCTCCTACCGATATGACCATGCCCGGCTCAACCGGCATCGAACTCAAGCCGCTAGGCATCGGCAAAGCCGTCGGCCATCCTGGCGCCCATCCTTCCGACATGAACGCCATGACCAAGGGATGCCTGGCGGGAACCGCGGTGTGCTTCATCTCGAATCAAGGCGAGGTTTTCCCCTGCGGATATCTCCCCGCTCTGGCCGGCGATCTTAACAAGCAGCCCTTCGCCGACGTCTGGGAAAACTCGGTCGTATTCAATCAACTGCGCGACGTCGACAACCTGAAAGGCAAGTGCGGCTGCTGCGAATTCCGCAACGTCTGCATGGGATGCCGTGCCCGCGCCTACGCCGCCACCGGCAACTATCTCGACGAAGAACCCTTCTGCGTGTATGAACCGAAAGCGAAAGCTCCGAAGGATGTTGTTTCGTCCGAAGCAGCACGGTGAGCCAAGACATTTGGCGACAGAGTTTGGCACGCGCGATTCCGCTGACAACCGGCGATGCAAATGTTTGAGGCCGAAAGCTAAACCTTCAAACACGGGTACACAGGGTTTCACGGGGTACGCGTGTGGGCTCTGGGCAGACTTCCGGTCATAACGCTCCGGCATGTTCGAGAGAGATACCAGGAAAACCTGCGGCGGGGAGAGTCCCGCTCGGAGCGCGCCCCCGGGGCAATCCAAAGAATTCTCCGAATCTCTACAATCGCTGCCCTAAGCGCCCCTCCGGGCTAAAAGACACCGCCCCAGAGTGATATCGCCCAAAACTGTCCGCTTCCCCGCCCCGCCAAGACAGCCAAACCGCTGAAAACACTCATCTTTTTTCGCCAAACACCGATGTGTAGCTTTGGCATGCGGGATGCTTTTCCGATCCTGAAGGGCGAGGAGTCGAATCTGTGGAACCCACACTCATGGTCATCGGACTGAACTTCCGAACCGCCCCGGTCGAGGTGCGGGAACGCTTTTGGATCAGCGAAGCACGGCGTTACGAAGTCCTGCTGAAATTGTCGCAAGCGGAAGGTATCGAAGAACTCATAGTTCTCGCCACCTGCAACCGCACGGAATTCTTGCTGTGGGCGAAAGACGTCACGCTGGCGGCCAACTCCGTGATGCGCCTGCTCGGCGCCGAATTCGGATTGCGCCTCGACGAGTGGAATCACTTCTACCGCCTGCTCGACGAAGCCGCCCTCCTGCATATTTTCAGAGTAGCCTCCACGCTCGATTCCATGGTGCTGGGCGAACCGCAAGTGATCGCGCAGGTGAAACAAGCCTGGCAGCAAGCGCAGAAGGTCGGCACCACAGGCCGCTTCCTCGATGCCGTGATGCAAAAGGCGCTCACGGTTTCGAAGCGCGTGCGCAACGAAACCGCGATCGGCAACTCCTCGGTTTCCATCCCCTATGCGGCGGTGGAACTCACGCGGAAGATTTTCGGGACTTTAGAAAACAAGAAAGTCCTGCTCTTAGGCGCGGGCAAGATGAGCGAACTCTCCGCCCGCGGCCTGCTCAATCGCGGGGCCAATTCGGTCTGCGTCATCAATCGCACGTTGGAGCACGCCGCTGAGCTCGCCGCCAAGTTGGATGGAGTCGCGGTCCCGTTCGAGCAGCGCTGGCAGCAAATGGCCGAGGCCGATATCATCATCAGCTCGACTTCCTGTCCGCACACGATTCTCAGCCGGGAAGAAGCCGAGCACCTGCTTCGCGGCCGCGAAAATCGCCCGCTGGTGATCGTGGATATCGCCATGCCCCGCGACATCGACTCCGCGGTGCGCGAGGTTAAAGGAGCCTTCCTCTACGACTTGGACGACCTTGAAGACGTGGTCGAACACAACGCCGGCGAGCGCGAAATGGCCGCTGCCGCCGCGCAGAAAATTCTGCTGGCCGAGGCCCAAGGCTTCCGCCGCAAGTTGTTGGCCGAGCGCGTGGTGCCCACTATCGTAGCGCTGCGCCAGCGACTGGATGAGATTTGCCGGCAAGAGCTGGATTCTTTCCGAACCGAGAACGGACCGTTCTCCCAGGACCAGGACGAAATGCTCGATGCGGTGATGTCCCGGATGACGCAGCGAATCTCGGGTTCCCTGGCCCGAGAGCTGAAAGAGTTTCCAGAAAAAGTGGAACAGGAACAGCTGGCGAACGCCTTGCAACGCTTGTTCCATCTGCAAATGCCGGAACGGGCGCTTGCCGGCGCCATTTCTTAAACTCGCCTGCGCCCGTGGACGCACGCGCGATTCCTCGCGCCCCACTCGATACGTATCCGAAATCCTGACTCATCTCTTGGTGGCTTCTGCCGATAGTTCCCATAGAGCATTGTTAGTGTTTTCCTGGAATGCGTGAATCTACGAAGTTGTGCAGGCTCGCCCAGAAATGACCAAGATTCTTCTAGTGGAAGATAGCAAGTTCTTGCGAGTTACCACAGAACGCGCGCTCACGCGCGCTGGTTATGAAGTGAGTTGCGCGGTCGATGGCGAGGAAGGCTTGCGCCTGGCGCGCGAGAAACTGCCGGACTTGATCCTGCTCGATATGTTGTTGCCGAAAATGACCGGACTGGACGTGCTCGCCGCCCTCAAACAGGACATTGCGACCGAATGGATACCCGTAGTGGTGCTGACCGGAATGTCGCAAAAAAACGCAGCCAAGCTGCAGGGAGACGGCGCCTTCGCCTTCCTCGAAAAAGGCGCCCTCGAGCTCGACAAAGGATCGGCAAAACTCCTGGGCGAGTTGCAGCAAATTTTAGAGAAGATTCGGCACACTGCCGGGAAATCTACCTCCGCGTAATGAAGCCGTGCCATGGCTTCACTATTGGTAACTCCCCGAAGTGACTTTGCCGGCTTCACTTCTGATTCTGGGCCTGCCCCATTGCAAACAAATCACTTATCCGACGGGAACATAGGCGCTCTGCCCGGAGTCTATTGCGATAAGAAGGTTTTTGCCAAAACGGCGCCGGGAAGACAATTTTTCGGTTCTGGAGGGCGCGGGAAACCCTATAATCGTTCCTGCGTCGAGTAACGCGCACAGCAAGACGGGAGCTACTTTGGGCGATCTGGCAAGCGCGATCGGGGCACGGGCGGAAGAAGCCACGATTGTCGCCGAACTGAAGGCCGGCTCGGAAGAGGCCTACGCCTGGCTGATTGGCGAATTTCAACGCCCGGTCTACGGCCTCGTGTATCGCATGGTGAGCGATCCTTCCGATGCCGCCGATACTACGCAGGAAGTATTTCTGAAAGTCTTTCGCGGCATGAAGCACTTCCACGGCGAATCCAGTTTGAAAACCTGGATCTATCGCATCGCCTTGCACGAAGCCGCAAATCGGAAGCGCTGGTGGTTCCGGCACAAAGCACAGGAGACCTGCATCGAGCCGACGGACTCCGATGGATTATCGAGTGGCGATGACTCGCTGTGGGCCGCGCTCACCGACCAGCGCGATTCGCCCTTCGATACCATGGCGCATCGCGAAGTGCAGCAGCGCGTGGACGAGGAACTGCGGAAAGTTCCGGAACCCTACCGCACCACGTTGATCCTGCGCGATCTCGAAGAGATGTCCTACGAGGAAATTGCCGAGATTTTGCAGATTTCCCTGGGCACGGTGAAATCCAGATTGACCCGCGGGCGCCAGGCCCTGAAGCTGCGGCTCGCGCCCTATGTCCGCCAGGTCGGCGGCGAACTAGGACTCACTGTCCCGGAGGAAGAGAGAACAGAAAATTTTTCGGCGCAGGTGGCGGAAGCGGGCAGAAGAGCCGAGGTTACGCCATGAACGATATGGCTCAAAAAATCAATTGGGCGTTCGGCATGAGTTCGACGACTTTGAAGTGCGCCGACGCCCAGCGCCTGCTCTCGCCCTATCTCGACGGCGCGGTCACGGGCACGGAAATGCAGGCCTTGCGCCGCCATCTGGATGCCTGCTCCGCTTGTAATCGCGAATACACTTCTCTGCGGCGCACGCAGCAACTCCTGACGCGGATGGGACGGCCCCAGGTGCCGGCCGATCTCGGACTAAAGTTGCGCCTGGCCATCTCGCGCGAAGCGGCCGAAACTCGCCGCGCTCCCTTTGAAGGCTTGCGCCTGCGGTTGGAAAATACCTTGAACGCCTTCATGGTGCCGGCCACCGCGGGCCTGGCCTGCGCTTTGTTGATCTTTGGGCTGGTCACCGCGATCCTTGCCATGCCCGGGCAGTTGCAGGCGAACAATCGCGACGAAGATGTGCCCCTTATGCTAAACACCGGCCCGGAATTGCAGCAGAGCGTTTTCGGCACCACGCTAAGCTCCATCAACACCGAGTCGCTGGTGATCGAAGCCTACGTGGATTCGCGTGGGCGCGTCCAGGATTACAAAATTCTCTCCGATCCCGGGGAGTCTCAGGAACTTCTGCCTCAGGTCAAGAGGATGCTGATCTTCACCACGTTCCGTCCCGCCATGTCGATGGGCCATCCCATCTCGTCGCGAGCGGTGCTCTCTTTCTCGCGCATCAGCGTCCGCGGCTAAAATCTCAGGCGATCTCTAACTGAAGGTCGGCAATTTCACCAGATCATTCTGTGGAACCACCTCGATCGGTTCTCCGGCTTTGCGCCAGGCCGTCAGTCCGCCGACGATCACGAACGTGTTGAAGCCTTTTTCCCTCAGCAGGTGCGCCACCCGGGCGCTAGTCGCTTCGCGCGCTCAAGTACAGTAGAGATAAATATCCTTGTCCCTGGGAAGGTTCTTGATTTCTTCCTCGAGATTGTTGGGCTCGATGCGGATGGAGTTCTTGATGCGCGCCGCGCCCGAGTCGTAATAGCCGTGGCTGCGAACGTCGACGATCTGCACCCGGACGGCGTCTTCGGAAGCCAGGCGGCGGGCCAACTCTTCCACCTGCACCCGCGGAACGATGCTGTAGGTTTTGTTTTTGCGGTATTGGATATAGCGGTAAATCCCATAAGCCAGCAGGGCCGCGACCACTACCGCTTCCATGGCGCGTCCCGCGGCGTGGAAGCCGCGCAAGACTGCCGCTAGAAAATCGCGGGAGAGATATCCCACCAGCAAGTAGGTCAGGGTGTAAAGCGATGCGCCCACGATGTCAAGGCGCAGGAACTGCCAGAAGCGCATCTTCATGCTGCCGGCAAGCGGCGCGGCCATGGTATTGACGCCAGGGATGAACTTTGCAATCACCAAAGTGATCTTGCCGCGCTTGTAGAAGGACTCGGCAGAGCGCAGAATGCAGGTTTCCGGATTGATCGAGACGCGGCAGAGAAATCCGAGTAAGGCCCAGCCCATGTAGCGGCCTAACCAGAATTGCACCGTGTCCCCGAGCAACAAGGCTGATATCGCGGCCAGTACAACATACGGACCTCGGAGCGCGTGAGCGCCCACAGCCGCTCCCGCCGCAACCAGCGCGATGGCCGCTGGAAAGGGAAGGCCTATGGCCTCGGCCAGCAACAGCCCAAAGGTCAGGACATACCCTTGCCTTGCCATCAGCAGAAACAAGTCCATAGATGTGTTGGATAGGGGAAATCGAGAAACGGTTCAAGTATAAACAAAGTTTCGGGCAACAAGCCTTAGCGGAGATCGCTGAGAACTTCGCGCGGAGGGCGCTGAGCAACGCTGAGGAAAACCACTGTCTCAGCGTTCTCCGCGATGAAAGCTTTGATCTACTTCTCCCGAGCAACAACAAACTCCGGGGCCCAAAGCAAAGCGCGTTTGATCTCGGAATCAGGGAAGCTGCAAATGGATTTGCGCGCCGACTGGGCGTAGCCAGCGGCGCGAGCGCTGGCGGCTTCGAGCGAACCGTAGCGGTGAAGAATGTCCATGATCTGGCTGTGAGTTACACCGTTGAAAGCGCGCTCGCGAAGAATGGTTTCGATTCGGACGCGTTCCCCCGGCGTGCAGCGCTCCAGGGCATGAATGACTGCCATGGTTACTTTGCCCTCGCGCAGATCGCTGGCCACAGGCTTGCCCAAAACTTCCTCGGAGGCAGTGAGGTCGAGCACATCGTCGACAATCTGGAAAGCCATGCCGAGGTCGTGGCCGTAGCGCGCTACAGCCTGCTCTTGAGCGGGAGTGGCCTCGCCGAGAATTGCGCCCAGCCGCATGCAAACAGAAAACAGGCAAGCCGTTTTCCGATAGATGAGATCGAAATGCTCATCGAGGCTGATGAGCTGGCCAAGCTTTTCCATCTGCAACAGTTCGCCCTCAACCATCTGCTGCGTTAGTTCGATAAGCGAGTCGAGAATGCGGAAATTGCGCTCCTGCACAGCCAGCCGGAAGCCCTGCATGTAGAGCCAGTCGCCGGCCAGCACGCACTTCGAGTTGCCCCACTGAGTGTTCGCGGCCGGACGACCACGGCGAGTCGTGGCCTCATCGATGATGTCGTCGTGCACCAGCGTGGCGGTGTGAATGATCTCGACCACTGCCCCCAGGCGAACCGCGCCGCGGCCTTTATAGCCGAATAGCTTTGAGGAAAGCAGAAGCAACGCGGGGCGGATGCGTTTTCCCCCGCCATTGCGCAGGTATTCCCCAATCTCCGTAATCGCCTGGACGCCGGCGACCGTGTCCTGGCCGAACTCGCCTTCCAAAGCGACGAGATCGTCGTGCAGAAGGTCGAACACTTCCTTCCCGTGAATGGTGGCCGGTGCGCTCAATTTGAACCTGACCTCAGACTCAGACCCCGGACTTTAGACTTCGACCTTCGACTCGCAGAACCGGTTTTGAGGTCCGAAGTCCGAAGTCTGAAATCCGATTTCTCAATTCGTGCGGTAGTTCGTAAACTGCAAGTCGATGCCGAAATCGTGCTGCCGCAACATCGCGATTACTTCCTGCAGCGTGTCGCGGTCTTTGCTGCCGATGCGAACCAGGTCTCCCTGGATCGAGGCCTGCGCCTTTTTCTTCGAGTCCTTCACTAGCTTTACGATCTCGCGCGCTTTCTCGATGGCGATGCCCTGCTGCATCGTGACCTTGCGCTTGGAGGTGCCACCCGCGGCGGGTTCCACCGGGCCATAGGTCAAACCTTTGAGCGAAACATTGCGCTTGACCAGTTTCTGCTGCAGCACATCGTTCACCGCTTTTAGCTTGTACTCGTCGGCCGAGTGCAAAATGATCGCGTCCTTCTCGAGTTCGATGTTGGACTTCGAATCTTTCAGGTCGAAACGCGTATGAATTTCCTTCAGTGCCTGCTGGATGGCGTTGGACACTTCCTGCAAGTCGATCTTGCTCACGATGTCGAAGCTGTTATCGGGCATCGAATTTCATTTCTTTCTGAAATGATGGAATATTACATCTGAGGTTAACAGAATGGATGCTCGCCTAGGAGACTAAAGTGCCGAAACTTTGCTTTCAGCGGTTTCAGCCAATTTGAAAAAATTGTAGAAGTTGCGGCTGGTTTGCTCGCCGACTTGTTCGGGGGTCAGACCGCGCAACTGGCCTAACTTCTTCGCCGTATCTTTTACGAAGGCCGGCTCGTTGCGCTTGCCGCGATTCGGCACCGGAGCGAGAAAGGGGCAGTCGGTTTCGATCAGCAGGCGGTCGAGCGGAACCTCCAGCGCCGCGTCGCGAATCTGCTGCGCCTTCGGAAAAGTGACGTTGCCGGCGAAGGAGATCATGAATCCCAGATCCAAAGCGCGTTTGGCTTGGGACCGGGTGCCGGTGAAACAGTGCAGAATTCCTCCCAGCCCCTTGTCGCCCCAATCTTCTCCGATCATTTTGAAAAAGTCTTCCCAGGCATCGTCACTGGCTTCGGAGGGGCGGCAGTGAATCACGATAGGCAGCTTCGCGGCCGCCGCCATCTCCATTTGCCGCCGGAAAACTTCTTTTTGCACTTCGCGTGGAGAGTGATCGTAGAAATAATCCAGGCCGATCTCGCCCCAGGCGATCACCTTGGCATGCTTCGCGAGCTCCTCCATTTTTCGATAGGCGGCATCGTCCGCCAGCCTCGCCTCGTGAGGATGAATTCCGATGGTGGCGTAGATGAACGGATATTTCTCGGCCAGCAGAATTCCGTGATCAACCTCAGGAGGCCCGTCGCCATTGCCAATCGCGACGATGGTCTCGACGCCGGCTTCGCGGGCGCGGGCGATGACCTGTTCGCGATCGGAGTCGAACTGCTTGCCATCGAGATGGGCGTGAGAGTCGACGAACATAGTACCGGGCTGCGGAACCTGGACCTCAGACCTTGGACTTCAGACCTTGGGCTTCAGACATCGGACCCCAAACGTCTAAGGTCCGACGTCCGAGGTGTGGTTTTTCATCTACTTCAATCTAGCGCCCACCGGCACATCCTCTAAAAAGCTCGCCAGCACAGGCTTTCCGCCATCGAGCGAAGCGGCTACGATCATGCCATTCGACTCCATGCCACGCAGCTTGCGCGGAGCCAGATTCGCCACCATCACGACTTTGCGGCCGATAAGACTCTCGGGCGCGTAGGCCTCGGCAATTCCCGCCAGCACTTGTCTGACTTCCGTTCCGATGTCAATTTCGAGGCGCAAAAGCTTGTCGGCTTTGGGCACGCGCTCGGCGACTTTCACCACTCCAACGCGCAAGTCGATTTTGGCGAAGTCGTCGATCGAAATCTTATTGTCCGCGGTCTGCGCTGGGACCGGGCCCGCTGCCAGCGCCGCTGGCACAGCGGGCGCGGCAGTTGCCGGCGCCGGAACATCTAGCGGCGGCGGAGTTCTCTGCTCGTCTTCCATCTTCTGCATCCTTTCAATGGCGCTCTTGTCGGCGCGCGGGAAGACGGGATGAACTTCACCCAGAGTGGTTCCCAAAGGCAGTTGGCCCCAGTCGAGAGCGCTCAAATCAAGTTTCTTGATGTCACCCAAGCCGAGCTGCGACCAGATCTTCGCGGCAGCATCGGGCATCACCGGATACGCAAGAGCGGTCGCGATGCGCAGGGCTTCGGCCGCGGTGTAAAGGATCGTAGCCAGGCGCGAGCGGCTATCCTCATCCGGTTTCTCGCCGAGCGCCCAGGGCTCGTTCTCGACGATGTACTTATCGACGGCGGCGATCAGCGCCCAGGCAGCTTCGAGGGCGCGGGAAAACTGGAACTGATCGAACAGCGTTGCGAATTCGCGGATGGTCTTGCGCGCGATTTGCGCGACCGCTTCGTCGGCGGGTTGCGACGCGGCATGCGAAGGGTACGGCACCGCCCCCTTGAAATAGCGGTTGATCATGGTGAGGGTGCGGCTGGCGAGATTGCCCAGGCCATTGGCGAGATCGGAGTTGTAGCGCTGCACCAGCGCGTCGAAGGAAAACGAACCGTCCTGGCCGAAGACGACTTCGCGCAGCAGAAAATAGCGCAGCGCATCGGCGCCGAGCACGTCGAGAATGGTTTCGGTGCGCACGATGTTGCCGCGCGACTTCGACATTTTGCTCTCTTCGAAGAGCAGCCAGCCGTGGGCCACAATGGTTTTAGGCACGGGCAGTCCCGCCGCCATGAGAAATGCCGGCCAATAGACACAGTGAAAGCGGACAATTTCTTTGCCGATCATCTGCACGTCGGCAGGCCAGAATCTCTTGAAAGCCTCTCGCGCGCCCGCGTGCGACGAGCCGTAGCCGATGGCCGTGATGTAATTCGCCAGCGCGTCGAGCCAGACATAGATCACATGCTTCGGGTCATCGGGTACGGGAACACCCCAGGTAAAAGTGGAGCGGCTGATCGACTGATCGCGCAGCCCCGAGCGCACGAACGAAATCACTTCGTTGCGGCGGGCCTCGGGGCGAATAAACTCCGGGTCCGCGTAAAGCGCCAGCAACTTGTCTTGAAACGCCGACAGCTGGAAGAAGTAATTTTCCTCATGAACAGTCTCGGTGATTCGGCCGCAAGTGGGGCAGGGATCGCCGGGTTTGGCGCCGTCGACGTAAAGCTCATCCGACACGCAATACTGGCCGGTGTAAATTCCTTTGTAGATGTAACCGTTGTCGCGAATTGTGCGGAAGAATTCCTGCAACCGCTTGCTGTGGCGTGGTTCGGTGGTGCGGATGAAGTCGTCGTTGGAGATGCCCATCCGCTTCCACAAATGGCGGAACTCGGCCGAAATTTCGTCGGCATACTGCTGCGGCGTCTTGCCCGCGGCTTGGGCGGCGCGCTCAATTTTTTGCCCGTGCTCGTCGGTTCCGGTGAGAAAAAAAGTGTCCGCGCCGAGCAGGCGCTGGCGGCGCGCAATCGTATCGCACGCGATGGTGGTGTAGGCGTGGCCGATGTGCGGGCGCGCGTTCACGTAGTAGATCGGAGTCGTAATGTAAAACTTCTTGCTCATTCTGATGTCGTGTTCAGCGCTGGCTTGCGCGCGAAAATGTAAGCGCGCCGGCTCTGGTATTCGACTTCGGGCGCATAGGGTCCGCGCTCGAAGGTCTCATCAATCGTGAAGCCTGCCGTCCGCAGATCGCTTTCTCCCTCTGCGGTCCGAAAGAGATAGAAATCGAGGCTCACGGCGCAGCCCCATAAATCCTCCACGCGCAAAACTTCTTCGCCGATGTGGAAGCTCAGAAGCAGCCATCCCCCGGGGCGCAACACCCGGTGCATCTCGCGCAGCGCCAGTTTTAGCTCGGCGGGAGGGAGATTGACGATGGCATAGAACGCCGCGATCCCCACCCATGTACCCTCGGGCATCGCGAGAGCGGTCATGTCGCCCTGGCGGAATTCAATCCGGTTGTTGAGTTCGCGAGCTTTCTGCACCATGCCCGGCGACAGGTCGACTCCACACACTTCGACTCCGCGTGCCTGCAAATAGCGCGCCACCTGTCCCGGCCCGCAGCCAAGATCGCAGGTCGTCCCCGCGCCTCGGACTTTGTCGGCGAACTTGTCCAATAACTGCCGGTCGAACGGTTTATGCCGCAACTCGTCATAAACATGGCGCACGTATTCTTCGGCCACGCGATCATAGCTCGACTGAACGTCACTGGTCTTCTGTTCGATCATTGCTTCGATGACGCGGTATTCGTAGCATGGCCGCCGTTTGTGTACGCTCGCGTGGCTTCCTGCATCACGGTTTTCAGCGGCACGCCGCGCTCCGAGGCAATGCGGCGGCAGTCTTCATATTCTGGCGCATAGTTGGTGATTGTGCCGTTCATGCTGGCGATTTTGATTCGTACCTCGCCCCAGGGCGTGCCCACACTTTCCCAGCGGCGGGCCAAAGTCTGCCGGGTTTCATCGCGGCGCCGCACGCCGAGGGTTGTAGTCTCCTTGAATACCAATTGGGTCAGCTTGGCCGCATCTTGCGGTTTGCAGAGAATCGTCAGCACCGTTCCGGGGCGATTCTTCTTCATCTGCACCGGCGCGGCGAACGCATCGAGAGCGCCCTCCAACAGCGCGCGCTCCACCACATAGCCGAAGACCTGCGGATTTAAATCGTCGAGATTGGCTTCGAGAACCGTGATTTTTTCCAACTCAGGATGGGCGCCGAGGGAGCTTGACGCCGCTTCGCCAACCGTCAACCGCAGCACATTCGGATGCCCTGGAAAATCGCGTGTACCGGCTCCGTAGCCTGACTTCTCAATTTTCATCTGGGGGAACGACGCGAAACGAAAGGCTAAGATTTTCACGATCGCCGCTCCGGTTGGCGTGACGAGCTCGGCTTGCAGGCCCGAAGAATACACCGGCGCATCGGCCAGCAGTTCCAAGGTGGCCGGCGCGGGAGCCGGAAAGGTCCCGTGGGCGCACTTTACCATGCCGCCGCCGACGTTTAACGGCGAGCAGATCATCTCATCGACTCCCAGAACCTCCGCGCCTACGGCTGCGCAGATGATGTCGACGATGGCATCGACCGCTCCAACTTCGTGGAAGTGGATGTTTTCGATGGAAGTATTGTGGATCTTCGCTTCCGCCCGCCCCAGCGCCTGGAAGATGGCGACCGCAGTTTTCTTGGCTCTCGCGGAGATGCATGAGGCCGAAATAATCTTTTGAATCTCGCTCATTCCGCGCCCGTGAGAAAGCTCATGAGTATGTGAGTGGGGCGTGTGCAACTCGTGATTTTGATCATCATGGGGGTCGTCATGCCCATGGCCGTGCTCGTGAGCATGTTGGTGCTGGACCGGCTCTTCCGGGTGCAACTCGCGCGGCTGATCCTTCGCGCCATCGACCCAAACGTCCGCTTTCGTGGCGGCAACGCCGCTGCGCACGACGCGGGAGAATTCCAGACGCGCTCCCACTCCCAACGCGGCTACGGTATCCTGGAGCACCTGACGCGGAACGCCGGCATCGACCAGCGCGCCTAAAAACATGTCGCCGCTGATGCCGGAAAAACACTCAAGATAAGCGAGGCGCATAGGAAAAACCGTTATTGGCCGTCAGGCGTTGTTCATTGGCCGGAGAGCACGGCCGCCAGCATAGGAAAGGTAGCGAACGACCAACGACCAACGACGGTTTTTTCATCATAGGGAACCCATCCCGCTCCGTCAAACCAGTCGCCGCTGCGCGCTCTGCTAGAATCTCTATCTTCCTACAGCCTAGAGGGAAGCCTTGTATCGTCATCTCGAACAGCGCTTGGCGGAGCACATCGACATGTTTCTGCGCGCCCGTTACCAGGATGCGGCGTTGCCGAATGTGGTGATCGAGGCACCGCCTAAAGTTGAGATGGGCGATTTCGCCATCCCTCTTTTTCCTTTTGCCAGGCCTCTGCGCACCGCTCCGCTTAAAGTTGCTGAGGCGATCCGCAATGGTATCGGCGCCATCGAAGGCATCGCTGAGATGCAAGTCGCGCCTCCTGGATATTTGAATGTGAAAATCGATCGTGGGTGGATGGCCACGGCGTTAGTCGCCGATCAGAAGCCGACAGAAGCGATTCCGGCGGGAAAAATTCTGGTGGAGCACACCAGCATCAATCCCAACAAGGCGGCGCACATCGGCCACCTGCGCAATGCGATTCTGGGGGATACATTCGTCCGTCTGCTGCGCTTCGCGGGCCGGGAGGTCGATGTGCAGAATTACATCGACAACACCGGCGTGCAGGTCGCCGATGTGGTTGTGGGCTTCACCCAGATCGAGAAACAATCGCTGGCGGAAATCGCAGTTCTCGCCCGCCAGGCGCGCTTCGATTATTACTGCTGGGATCTCTACGCGCGGGTCTCGCAGTGGTACGCGCAGGATAAGCAACATCTGCAGGCACGCGCTGAAACTCTCCACGGCATCGAGGATGCCGCCAGCGAAATCGCTGCCATCGCCGAGCTAATCTCGACCGCTGTTCTGCGTCGGCATCTTGAAACCATGGACCGGCTCGACATCGAATATGACTTTCTGCCGCGCGAGAGTGAGATCCTGCACCTGCATTTTTGGGATGCGGCTTTTGGCAAGTTGAAAGAATCCGGCGTATTGACCTACGAGGATCAGGGAAAGAATAAGGGATGCTGGGTGATGCGGCGGGCTGGGAGACCTTTTCGCGCGGAGGGCGGAAATGCCGGGGACGCCGTTGAGGAACCAGATCGAATTTCAGAAGACGATCAGAAGGTAATCGTTCGCTCCAACGGCACCGTCGGCTACGTCGGCAAAGACATCGCTTATCACATGTGGAAGTTTGGCCTGCTCGGACGCGACTTCGGCTACCGCCGTTTCTACCGCTATCCCAATCGGCACCAGTGCTGGATCTCCGCTCTGGAGGGCGAGAAGGAGCATCCGCACTTCGGCGGCGTCGCTGAGATTTACAACGTGATCGACGCGCGGCAGTCGGAGGCGCAGAACACCGTGATCGAAGCGCTGCGGGGCCTGGGCCATAACGAGGCTGCCGATCATTACACCCATTTTTCCTACGAGATGGTCGCACTCACTCCGCGCTGCGCGGCCGACCTTGGCTACGCGCTCAGCGAGGAAGACAAGACCCGTTCTTATATTGAAGTCAGCGGGCGCAAAGGTTTTGGGGTCAAGGCCGACGACCTGATCGACCGGCTCATTACTTCTGCGCGCAGCGAAGTGGACTCGCGCCATCCGCAGCTCACCGAGGTTGAGCGCCAGTCGATCGCTACGCAGATCGCTACCGGCGCCCTACGCTTTTTTATGCTGAAGTTCACCAAGCAGTCGGTGATTGCCTTCGATTTTAGAGAAGCGCTCAGCTTCGAGGGCGAGACTGGGCCTTATGCGCAGTATGCCGTGGTACGCGCTACCAGCATCTTCAAGAAGGCGGGTCTGGATGGGGATCGTTTCTCTCGCGAAATTTCTATCGACTCCGCTGCCCAGAGTATGACCAAGTTCCTGGAGGGCGAGGCCGGCAATGAGATTTGGGAGTTGTGGCTGGCCAGCGCCAAGACTGCTTATATCGTCAATCAATGCATCGCTACCACCGAACCCGCGTATCTGGCGAAGCACGCTTTTCAACTGGCACAGCTTTTCAATACGTTCTACCATCGGCATCCCATTCTGAGCGAGGCTGACGAAAAGCGAAAACACTTTCTCTTGGCGACAGTTGCGATCGTACGTCGCGAATTAATGCGCACTTTGGCCGTGATGGGCATCACTGCGCCGCCGGTGATGTGAAGGCGAACCCTATCCGACGAAGGATGATTTCTCGGCGCCGCGTTTTTATAATTCCATTTTGAAGGAGGTCGGGTGCAACATGTGCAGGAACATCAAAACGCTTTTCAATTTCGATCCGCCGGTAAATGAAGAAGAGGTGAAGGCAGCCTCGCTGCAGTTTGTGAGAAAGATCACCGGCTTCAATAAGCCTTCGAAGAGCAATGAAGCTGCGTTCCAGGCCGCGGTAAAGGAGATAGCCGGAGTCTCTGCGCGGCTCTTGCGCTCGCTTGAAACCAGCGCGCCGCCGAAGAATCGCGAAGAGGAAGCGGCGAAGGCCAAAGCCCGCGCGGCCGAGAGATTTGGAGCCTGAATGCGAACATCCGAAGATATTTCGGAGCTACAGGGGAGTCAGGGCAACCTTTCGAAGAACGCGGGCAACGCATACGCGGCGGAAGCATCTAATCCTTTCAAGAGTGGGATTTCTTATGAGCGTTCGAAGTGTGTTTGCAGCCACCGTATTGCTGGCCGCGACTTTGGCTTTTGCCGCTCCCAAGGCAGCCAAGTCGAGCCCGGCCCAAAATGTCCCAGCGTTTCCCGGGACCCTGATCAACGCCCGTTTCGTTTACGTCACCAGCTACGATGGCGACCAATTCAATCCTCGCTTGCTTCCGGAGGATCGCGAAGCCATTGGCGCGGTGCAGGACTCGTTGCAGAAGTGGGGTAAATTTACGCTGGTATACCAGTCGCAGCAGGCGGATGTGATTCTCATGGTCATGAGCCGCCCGAGCGAAGATGTGCTCGCGGTCTACGACGCGCGGGGCTGGCCGCGCAACGAATATCTATGGCGCATGATGGGGCGCAGTGGCCTGCAGGCGAGCGAAGTGCCGTTCGTCACGGACCTGGAAAAAGCGTTCGACGCGGCGAAAGCGAAATGAGCACGCTAGAAGTTCGCACAGAACATTTCGCTGCAGCGGCCGTTTATGCGCTTTTTCCGGCGAACATCAGCCCGGCGCCGCCTACCACTAAAACTACACTGAGAGCAACTGGCACCTTCTTGTCGTGCTCTGTCGTGACCCCGATGTGGGCGTCGCCGACGCTCACACCGTGATGTTCGGAATGCGGGAACGGAACGAAAAACGAGAGAATCCCTAGAGTCAGAACTACAATTCCCGCTATTAGTAACGCTTTCATCTCATGCCTCCTCCGCAAAGTGGCAGCCCAGCGTAAGATGCCGACGAGACCGAAAAGGCTGTTGCATCAGTCAGCCGCCGCAACTGAACGTCAGCGATATCCCACGTCCGATGCTTCGATTCGTGATGACTGGGCCGAGGGACGCGGATTGCCAGAGGTGAGAGATGAACCATTGTCTGAAAATCGCCTTTCTCTTTCTCACCCTCCAGGCTCCTCATTTGGTGAAAGGAGATTCTGCAATCGCCTTCGAGGCGTTCAAAGGTTTTCCGGGGACATGGGAGATTCGGTCGAACGGGAAAACTCTCCCCATCGCAATGAGTTATGAAGTGGATTCGAAGGGTTCCATTGTGACGGAGCAGTTCGGCAAAGAACTTTCCGTGATCTATCAAGATGGCCAGAATCTTCTGATGACACACTTCTGCAACGGAGGCAATCGACCTCGCTTGCAGCTCACGCCGGCCGGTTCGCCAGGAGTTTTCGAGTTTGAGATGTTCGACATCACGAATTTGAAGAGCGCGGATGCCGCTCACGTCGAGCGAATGATTTACAAAGTCACCAATCGATCCGGAAATAGTTTGGCAGGACGGCACGTCGGTGACATCGGAAAAATACGCGCTCACCAGGCTCTGAGAACCCTCCCGGTTCAAGCTGCAGGCTACGCCCCCTCATCCCTGCATCTGCCGATCAGCAAGCCTAACAAGGATCACCCTCTAGACGGTGAAACTCTTTACGAACTCGACCAGGCTGCGCAGCGCGATGCCGGACGGCCCCTTGGCAATCCACGGCTTCTGTTCTTCCATCCAGGCGGTGCCGGCGATGTCGAGATGAATCCACGGAGTATCTTCGGCAAATTCCTTGAGGAACATGGCCGCGTTGATAGCGCCGCCCCAGCGTCCGCCGGAGTTCACCATGTCGGCGATGGTCGACTTGATGTTGTCCTTGTATTCGTCGTCCATGGGTAAGCGCCACATTTTTTCGCCGGCTTCGGCGTTGGCTTTGTGAAAGCGCTCATAGATGGCGTCGTCGTTGGCGAAAACGCCGGCGTTCGCGTAGCCGAGCGCCACCACCACTGCGCCGGTGAGCGTCGCGGCATCGACCAGGTGCGTGCAACCGAGTTGACGCGCGTAGAAGAGACCATCGGCCAACACAAGCCGGCCTTCGGCGTCGGTATTAATGATTTCGATCGATTTGCCGGACATGGCAATCTGTACGTCGCCCGGCTTTTGCGCTTTGCCGGAGGGCATGTTCTCGGTGGCGCACACGATGCCGATGACCCTTACCCTCGGCTTCAGCAGCGCAATGGCGCGCATGGCGCCGATCATGGTCGCGCCGCCGGCCATGTCGTACTTCATCTTCTCCATGTTGTCGGCGGGCTTGATCGAGATCCCACCAGTGTCGAAGGTGATGCCTTTGCCCACAAGTCCCAGCACCGGTTTGTCGGGCGCGCCCGCGGGTTCGTACTTCATCACGATCAGTGCAGGGGGCTCGTCGGAGCCTTGCGCCACGCCCCAGAATGCTCCCATCTTCAATTCCTTAATTTTGTCGGCGCCGTACACTTCACACTTCAGGCCGACCTCCTCGCACATCTTGCGGGCGCGTTCGCCCAAAATGGTCGGGGTCATGCGGTTGGAAGGTTCGTTCACGAGATCGCGGGTAAAGTTCTGCGACTCGCCGGTGATCAGCGCTTCCTGCGCAATTTTTTCGAGCGCCGCTTTATCGCTGTTGCCGCTGGTAATGATGGTGATGCCTTCGATCTTCTGATCTTTACGGTCGCTGCGATAGTAGTCGGGATCGAAATTTCCAACCAGCGCGCCCTCGACAATCGCTCGCACCGCCTCGTCGGCAGGAATCGTAGCCGGTGCGATGAAGGCAAAGCTGCGGATGCCGCGGGCTTTGAGCGTGCGCACGGCCGCTCCGGCGATGCGCCGCAGATCATAGCTGGTGAACTTTTTCGCCGCCCCGCCGCTGATCAGCAGCAGGCGCTTGGCTTTCAATCCCGCAGGCTTGTGCAGTAAGTTGCTCTCGAAGGGGCGGCCATTCACTTCTCCGCTGCCGAGCAGGTCGGCGGATGCGGCTTGGACGCCGGCGTCTCCCGTGGCGATTTTGAGCTGCGGTTTTTCTGATTTGTTGGGCGCGTGATGATTGCCGTTTTTCTCTGCGTGGTCCAAAGCAATGGCGACCAGCGATTCGGTTTCGAGTTCGGACGGAGTAGAGAACGAGAGTGTGATTTTCATAGTCGTAATCGTTTCTTTCTCAGGATATTCCAGTACCGCCGGCAGGGCGGAGAAAGCGCAAGCGCCTCTGCCGAAGCCGCTAATAGCATTGTACGGTGTTGCCCGGATCACCAGGGCCCGAGTGATTTCTGTCGCAGGGGTACGAGGTGCGATTGCGGTAAACTTCGATCATCGCCCGACCCATGGCAATTCTTGCGCCATCAGAATCGGCGAATGAAAGTTTCTGCGCGGTTGATTCAGCTTGAATCCGCACGCCGCGAACCCGCCGCCGGTAGACTGTTTTGGCCGCCTGCTATGATTCTCCGGAGAAACGCAGGTCGCTCTTATGAAGATTCGATGGCTGATTTTATTTTTTCCGGCGGTGGTGTTACTGGTGCTCTCACTGGCTGTGCATGAGAAAGCAGCCCGCGCGGCGCGGCGTTCCGCTCCCGCCGCGGCCCAAGCGCAGCCGGCTAAGGCTCCTTACTAGCCCGTGAAAAAGTGCGTTTGCTCAAAGTCCCGAAAACTTCCGCGCTACCGCGCCTCGGCCGATTGCGCGTTCTTCTCCGCTTTGCTCTCGTCTTTGTGATGGAAATCCAAACCGAAGTGCGGCGCGCTGCGCGTGCCAGTAATCCTGAAGGGAACTTCGGTGCCGGCTCCGTCTTTACGGAATAAGGGATCGACCGGCTTCAACAGAATCGATTTCCATCCTGTAGTCATCTGCGAAAGCTTGGCCTCCAGCCTGACCGTTCCGTGAAAATCGAAGGTGTTGCCGTCCAGGCTATATTGCCCGGTCATGTCGGCGTGCGTGCCGGGAATCCGGAAATGCAAGAAAGAGAAGTTGAAAACGCCGTCATCTAACTGGAACGTGCCTTTAAGGTCCGCGGTCACATCCTCCGCGTACGGTTGCTTCGCCAGCCTGGGCTTGCCTTGGCTGCGCCGGCTAAAAGAATCGATCTTGCTCTGCACGCTCTGGTTGTTGAAATGTGCCTGCGGAATGTGGAAGCCGCCGGCCAGCTTCAGCCGATTGGCAACGTCGGGGGCGCCGGGGGGAAGGCTGAGTTTGGTTTTCATTTCGACCGCGCCCGTCATGATAGGAGGCTCGGTGTTCACGCCGAGTCGCAGCAGGTCTTCAATGCGCGCGCGGTCGAGCACCACGTCGAGTTCGATATCGTGACCATGCGGATTCTGAACACGCACAATCCTTCCTTTCGCCGTGAAAGTTGACTGCAGCAGGCGAGCCTTGACCGGCTCGAGGTAAGTGTCGCCGTCGGTGCCATCGACGATCGCGTGGAAATCCGTATGCAGCGGCACGGGATGGCCGCTCACTGCAATGCGAAACTCCGGTGTGTCGGTTTCGCCATCGACCACGATGCGTCCGAGCGTGCCCTCGTATTTTCCCACCGAAGAAAGAATCCCGCCGATACCCTTGATCGTGCCCAGGTCGGCATTGTCAAACGTATAGTCGCCCTGCACAGGCGTGTCGCGCGGGCTCAACTCCTGGAAAGGTCCGAACTTACCCGTCGTGTGGATGTCGCCCACGGGCTTGGGATTGACCAGCGTGGCATCGAAGCTCAAAGGCTGGCCCGGCCCAATCGCCTTCATCTTCAGGCTGCCGATATCGAACTCGAGCGGCGCCTTGCCCGGCTTCGACGTGTTGATCAACAGCTCGGTGTTTTCGCAGTCAAATTCTCCCACCGCGATGCTCACGTTTCCGGAGCGCTTGCGCATGCTTGTCATCTGGCCGCGATTTCCAGCCGGTGGAATGTTGAGCGTCATGCCGCTCACATGCACGTTGGCGACTCGCATGGGGGCGCGAAACAGGTCGCGCACGGGCGTGCTGAAGTCAAATTCCTGAATCAGCAGAACCGGCTGCACTCCGGGCTCGTAAGGATTGGGATCGGTGGCCCCATAAATCCGCAGTTCAGAGCCGGAGACGTGCAGGCCATTGGCGACGTAGACATGGATCGCCGCCAGTTCGACCCGGCTCTTGAATCGAGTCGAAAGAGTTTCGATCAAGCGCGTGCGCAGGATGGGCTCGGCACGTGAAACGACCAGGCGAATTCCGATGGCGGCGATCACGAGCAAAACTACGATTACGACCGCGATCCAGCGCCATGCCTTACGATGGCGGCGGCGCTTGGAGACGGGAGGGGTCAAAGCGCCCGTTCGATCATAATCGCTGCGAGTTGGAAGTGGAGCTGCCATTGGAAAAGAGGTCGGGTGGCCCTAGGCACAACTTCCATCGTACGCAATAGCCCAGAACTTAAGATGCGACTTTCCCGGTAGAGGTTTCAGGCGAAGCCCGAGCGGCTAAAGCAAAACCACGGTGATGCCGCGATTGCGCCGTCCTAGATCGCAGTCGGCTTTGAGTTCGGCGTGCGCTTGCAGAAGCTTCCAGCACGTCTCGCTTGACTTGGACCAATCCTCGCCAAAGATGCAGCCGCGAATCTGGCCGCCCGCAACTAATTCCAGCAGGCGTTTTTGCACGGCGATGCGAATTTCTCCTCCGGCGCCAGTGGAGCCGTAACCGTGAATCAGCTTCAGAAGCTTGGCGTTTTCCTGCCGCGCCAGCGCGAGTTCGCGCTGCAGGCGCTGCAAGGCCTCCTGCACCAGTGGCATATCGGATTTGAGATTTACCGTTTTGATTTTGCCACCCCGCGCGTCTTGCCCGCGCTGCCCAGATAGCTGAGGAAGGAACGGGTTAGTTCCTGGGCGAGTCGATCGTCATTCTTGGGCATGAGCGATGACCACGTGGAGGAGAGCGTCTCCAGCACAATGATTTCGCGCAGGGCAAAAGCCGCGAGCATCAGCGCCAGAGGGACGGCGGTCTCCGGAGTGGAGTGCTTGATTTCGCGGCGCCGGGTGAGCAGGGCGTCGACCACACGGCGGAAATTGCGGACCTCGAGGAGGTCCATTTCTCGGCGCAATGTGGGGCTGGGATGCGAGCGGGCGAACTGATGCAACGCGCGCATGAGGCCAGCGTGTTTGCGATAGCCGCGCAGCGTGCCCCGCACGATTGTGCCCACCATCTCAGGCAGTGTGTGCTGCCTCAAGAACTCGGGACTCAGCAGCTCGGCGGTGCCATAGTCCGCTGCGCGCAGGGTTTCGAGAAGCAGAGTGCGCAGCAGGGCGTCTTTGTCGCGAAAGCGGCGGTAAACCGCGCCCGGGGATAGCCCCGCGCGGGCCGCGATGCGGGGGATGGTGGCGCCCTCGAGTCCTTTCTCTTCCAGCACCTGCGCTGCCGCCTGCAGCAGGCGGCGCAGGGACTCGCGGCTGCGGGCTTGTTGTGGCGCGAGGGGACGCGTTTTGGCTGCGGGCATGGCGGGTATTGGAAACCATACCTCTTGACAACTTCAGGATGCAAATGTAAATTCACATTCACATTAAGGAGGAGTCTCCGTGAGTTATCGCTCCCTCTTCTTCACCCCGCCGGTTTCTAACGCCAGCCTGCTGGCCCAGCATCTTCTCGTCTTTGTGATGGCCGTGGTGGCGCCGCTCTGGGATCGTTACGAAATTCCCCGGCTGAAGGCCAGCGGCGATCCGCGCAAAAAGCTCAAATTCTACGGGAAGGTCATCGCCGCGGAATGGACCTGTGCCTCGGTCGCGTATCTCGCCTTGGGATTGGGAACGCTCCTCACCATCCGCGCGCTGCCGGGCGATATTGACTGGCTCTCGGGATCGAGAGGAAAAGCCTTCGTTCTGGGCCTGTTCGCGGCCGTGGCCGTAGCGCTTCTGGTGCCGGCGATTCTGGCCTTGTGGAGCGAAAACATCCGCGCCAAAGCGGCGAACGCGGCGCGCTCTTTGAGTTTTCTCATTCCGTCGACGACCGAAGAAAGGCGCTGGTGGTGGCTGCTCTGCATCACGGCGGGCATCTGCGAGGAATTGTTATACCGCGGATTTCTGCTGCACTACCTTCACACCGCACCCTTCCATCTCAGCTTGACCTGGGCCCTGGTGACGGCTTCGTTCATCTTCGGAATCGGGCATCTCTACCAGGGCGTGAAGCCAGCGCTTGCGACCGTCGTCCTCGGCTTCGCTCTGGGCGCGGTGTTCGTGGTAACCGGAAGTTTATGGATTCCAATCGTCGCGCACGCGGTGCTGGATTTGCGCGTGTTGCTATTGCTGCCTGCCGGCGCGCTGGAGACACCGGCCGCACTGCAGCCTGAAGCCCGCGCCTCCTGAGGGCTCAGGAATGTCATTCCTGGACACCGCTATGTGCGCAAGCGTACGGTCTCTACTGTATTCCCAGGCGCTTCGCAGGGCGTATGGTCGAAGCAGCCCTTGTTCGCTGTCGTCCGGCCGACTCCAAGGTGATGGTAACGACGCACCGATCTCGCCATGCAATCGGAATCGAACCAAACCGAACTTGCCCGCCTGCGCCAGGAGCAGAGCCAGACTCGGCAGGATGAGGTTTTCGGAGGACTCTCCTGCGAAGAGCGCGGTGCCTACGAGCTTAAGGCGAAACGCATTCGCCAACTGGAGCGCGAACTTTTGATCCAATCCGAGGCCCGGTTCGCCGGTCCCGGCCGGTGAGACGCGCCGCTCGCGCTTCAATGCAGGCTGGCCCTATACTTTTCCTGAATGCCGTCTAACCGGGAAGTCGAAATTAAATTTCGTGTCCGAGATCTGCGCAATCTAAAACGCAAGCTACGCGAAGCTGGATTTCGCGTCGTAACCAGGCGAGCGCACGAGTGCAACACACTCTACGATCTGCCGGGAGAAACACTTCGCCATCGCAAAGAGCTTTTGCGCATCAGAAAATATGGCTTCGACTGGACGCTCACTCACAAAAGCAAGGGAAAAATCGAGCGCCACAGCAGCCGCCATGAATTGGAAACCGGCGTGGCCGGGGGCCGGACCATGGATTCAATCCTGCGCGCCCTGGGATATTCACCATCCTTCCGCTACGAAAAATTCCGCGCCGAGTGGACCGACGGCAAAGGCCAGGTCGTGATCGACGAAACTCCCATCGGAAATTTCTGCGAGATCGAAGGCCCGCCGCGCTGGATCGACGCCACGGCCAAGAAACTGGGCGTGCGCCCGGCAGACTTCATCACCAAGAATTACGCCACTTTATTCTTCGATTGGAAGGCCCGGACGAAGAGTAAAGCCCAGGAAATGACCTTCAAGGCGGTAAAGCCGTGAAAACGGTCGAACACGAAGAATGTGGGGGACGGGCGCCTTCGCCCGTCCCGCGAGCGCAAGCGAGCTAGCTAGCTAGGCTCCTAAGCCCCGTGGCACTTCTTGAATTTCTTCCCCGACCCGCACGGACAGGGATCGTTGCGCCCCACTTTTTCCTGGCCACGCACCACTTGCTGCACCGGCTGCACGTCGCCGCCGCCAGCCATGCGCGCCTGTTCCAACTCGCGCCGCTTGCGGCGCATAAACGCTTCTTCCAAATCGTCGGCGGAAGTTGCCACCAAGCGCGGCGGATGATGCCCGTTCCCGCCGCTTCCCTGCTGCGACCGAACTCCCGGCTCCGCAGACTCAGCAGCAGGCGCAGCCCCCGCGTCCGGCGGACGCTCGATGATCTGCATCAGGTAGAGATAGCGGGCCGTGTCTTCCTGGAAGCGCTGCAGCATGGCCTCGAACATGTCGAACGATTCTTTCTTGTACTCGACAAGCGGATCATGCTGACCATAACCGCGCAGCCCAATGCCTTCTTTCAAGTGATCCATGCTTAGCAGATGATCTTTCCACTGCGAGTCCAGCACGCTCAACATGATCATGCGCTCGTGATGGCGCATAGCCTCAGGGCCAATCAGCTTCTCTTTCGCCTCATAGCGCTCTTTAAGCTTTTCGAAAATCGCATCGCCCAGCTCCTGCCGGTTCATCGCTTCGGGCTTCACGCCCTCGGCGATGAAGTCCACGCCAAAGCGTGTGAACACCGCGTCTTTCAATCCCTTAATGTTCCAATCATCGGCGTGCCCCTTCGGCGGACAATACTCCTCCATCAGCTCGCCCAGAATCGCCGAAACGTAGTCCTCAAGAATCAGATCTTTCTGATCCATACCCTCGAGCAATCGCCGCCGCAGGCCATAGACGGCCTCGCGCTGCTTGTTCATCACGTCGTCGTATTCGAGTAAATGTTTGCGCGACTCGAAATGCTGGCCTTCAACCGCCTTCTGCGCCGTCTCGATCCGCCGACTGATGAGCTTCGACTCGATCGGCATCCCCTCTTCCATGCCCAGCCGCTCCAGCAGCTTCGAGACCCACTCCTTGGCGAAGATGCGCATCAAGTCATCTTCCAGCGCCAAATAAAAACGCGACGACCCCGGATCTCCCTGCCGCCCGGCGCGCCCGCGCAGCTGGTTATCGATGCGCCGCGATTCGTGCCGCTCGGTGCCCAGTATGTGCAGCCCGCCAACGGACGTAACCTCGTCGTGCTCGATATCGGTCTGCGACTTGTGGCGGCTGAAAGCCTCGGTCCATTTATCGGTAGGCACGGTGTACTCGTTGCCGTTGTAATAAAAAATGGAAGTCGTGCCGTCTTCCTGCGGTCCTTCAATCTTTCCCTGCGCCACGCGCAATTGCTGCGCGATGCCTTTTTTCACCAACTCCTGCTTGGCCATGAACTCCGGGTTGCCGCCCAGTAAAATATCGGTGCCGCGCCCCGCCATATTGGTGGCGATGGTAACCATGCCCTTGCGCCCGGCCTGCGCCACAATCTCCGCCTCGCGCTCGTGAAATTTGGCATTCAAAACCACATGCTGCTTCAGCCCTTTTTTCTTCAGTAGCTCAGACAACCGCTCCGACTTTTCAATCGACGTAGTGCCGACCAGCACGGGCTGGCCTGTTTCGTGCAACTGCGCGATTTCGTCGGCGACTGCAAAATATTTTTCCTTCTCCGTTCGAAACACCACGTCCGGATTCTCCAGCCGCAGCATCTGCTTATTGGTGGGAATCACGATCACATCCAGCTTGTAAATATTGTCGAACTCGGTGGCTTCCGTCTCCGCTGTGCCGGTCATGCCCGAGAGCTTCTTGAACATGCGGAAATAATTCTGGAAGGTGATGGTGGCCAGAGTCTGGTTCTCGCGCTCGATCTTCACTCCTTCTTTGGCCTCAATCGCCTGATGCAAACCATCCGACCAGCGACGCCCCGGCATCATGCGCCCGGTAAATTCGTCGACGATGATGACCTCGCCATCTTTAATCACATACTCCACGTCGCGCCGATACAGAGCATGCGCCTTGATCGCAGTCTCCACGTGATGCTTCAGGGGCCAATTCTCAGGATCGGCGATGTTGCCAATGCCCAGCAGCCCCTCAACCTTTGTCCAGCCTTCGTCGGTAACGGTGATGTTGCGATGCTTTTCGTCGACCACAAAATCGCCGGTTAGCTGCGCCGGTTCGCCGGGAGCGACGTCGAGTTCTTCACCCTTTTCCAGCTTCGGGATGATGCGATTCACGCGGTAATATTTGTCGGTGGATTCTTCGCTTGCGCCAGAAATAATCAGCGGGGTCCGAGCTTCGTCGATCAAAATCGAATCCACTTCGTCGACAATCGCAAAGTTGTGCCCGCGCTGCACGCAATCTTTCAAATCGAACTTCATGTTGTCGCGCAGGTAGTCGAAGCCAAATTCGTTATTCGTGCCGTAGGTTACATCGGCGGCGTAAGCGGCGCGGCGCTGCTCGTCATCCAGGTCGTGGACGATCACGCCTACCGTCAACCCAAGAAAACGATAGAGCTTGCCCATCCACTCCGAGTCGCGCTTGGCCAGATAGTCGTTGACGGTAACCACGTGCACGCCGCGCCCGCTCAACGCATTGAGATAAACCGGGAGCGTCGCCACCAGCGTCTTACCCTCGCCGGTCTTCATCTCCGAGATCATGCCCTGGTGCTGCACCATGCCGCCGATCAACTGCACATCGAAGTGCCGCATGTTAAGCACGCGCCGTCCGGCCTCGCGTACTACCGCAAAAGCCTCGACCAGAATCTCGTCAAGCGCTTCCTGAAGCGCGTCGTATTGCTCTTTTTCAATTTGTTTGGCGCGTTCGGGATCATCGACGCCTTCCAGTTCAGCATCCGGCGGGGCAGTGGAAACCCGACTCAGCCGCTCTTGAATCCGCCGCCGAAACTCCTCCGTCTGCGCGCGCAATTCGTCATCGGTGAGCTTTTGCATCTGCGCTTCAAGCGCATTGATAGCCGCAACCCTCGGCATCAAGCTCTTGACCACCCGCTCGTTCTTGGTCCCAAAGACCTTGCCAATTAAAGTGTTAATCAAGCTGTGAAATCCTTCGGAGGGCGGTACGGCCCAGAGCTATCCCCAAAAAGCCTAGCATATTAGATGCAAGAACTGCCCTTGGCCGTCTCAGGGGATGCCGTCTCTATTATACTTGCGGGGTTAGGCCGTTTCGCTTGGAGGTCTCAAGTGTCAAAACGTCCATCCCTGCCCGTGCTTCTCCCCCTGCTGGTTGCTTCCACATTCAGTGCGAAGGACAAAAAGAAACCTTCCCTGCCAGGGAGTTAGTGTTGCGAGCGCACGCAGTCGTGGTCGTGATTGCGCCCGTGGCAGGCGAACCGCTCGACCATCCCATGGCGAACGCGACGGCACGCGAAAATGTCGAAAAGAAATTGACGAAATGGGGCAGGCTCGACCCCAAGATGGAGGAAGAGGAGACGGATCTGGTGATTGCTGTCGAACCGGAACCGGCCGGATGGCGCCCACATCAATGGAGGGCCCATCGACAACCGGCCGGGACTCGCCCAGTCCACCGACGACAGCATTCGCATGGGTGCGCAGCGAAGCCATGCCCCGCCCTTGAGCACCCCTAGCTTGGGGCCGCAGGATGACGCGCTACACATCGACAAAAATGCCGGTTCTCCGGAAGATTCTTTCGAGGTGTATCTGGGCGGCGCCAAATATCCGCTTGATTCAGCGCCTGTAGGGCCCTACGTGGCAAAGGATTGCCGCCAGGCGCCGACTGTGTCGGCCGTAGAGGAATTTCGGAAGGCCATCGCTGAGTCCGAACCACTGCGCAAGAAAAAGCCCTGACGATCTTGCCGAGGATTTCGCCCCCGGGTTCGGGCTAGGGAGAATAAACCGAGGCGGCGCCAGCCGCTTTTCGTGTATATTCCCCACGACCCATGCCCACTTTCTACGACCGTTTTCGCGAATGCTCCGAGCGCTGGCCAGGCAACATCGCCCTCCAATTGCAACGTGACGATCATTTGGAGAGCTGCACCTACGCCGAACTGCGCCGCATGGCCGAATCCGTTGGCCGTTGGATCGCCGAGAAACACTTCGAGCGCGCGACTCGTCTCGCCATCGTCGCCGATAACCATCCCCGCTGGGTCGCCACTTATCTCGGCATCATCGCCGCCGGATGCACCGTCGTTCCCCTCGATACCTCTCTGCACGCCGACCAACTCACCAAGCTCCTGCGGGACAGCGGCAGCTCGGTCCTCTTCTTTGACGCCAAACACGCGCCGGCCGCGCATGAAGCTGTCGCTGCGCTGAACTCCCAACTGAAAATTACGCTGTTGTTGATGGACCCGGAGCGCGCGTCCGGCGAACTCGGACGCGCTCAGACCGGAGAAAACTTGCCCGAGATTTTCACACCCGGCCCGGGATCGTTTCGCCCTCTCGATTCCGCCCCCGACGAAGTCGCAGCCTTGCTTTACACCTCAGGCACCACCGCCGATCCCAAAGGCGTAATGCTAACCCACGGCAACTTGCTCGGCGAAGTCGAAGCCGTATTCGACTGGGTTGATATCGGCCCCCGTGATGCGCTGCTAGGGGTTCTGCCCATGTTCCACGTGCTGGCGCAGATGGCAAATCTAATGATCCCGCTGGTCAAGGGCGCGAGGGTGGTCTATCTCGAAACTCTGAATACCACGGAATTATTGCGGGCGCTGCGCGAACGCGACATCACGGCGTTTGCCGTCGTCCCGCAGTTTTTCTATCTGATTCACGAGCGCATCTTCCAGGAAGTCGCAAAGCGAGGAGCTTTAACGCAGAGTGTATTTCGCTGGCTGATGAATCTGAACCGCGCGTTGCGAGCCCTAGGCATCAACCTTGGCCCCACTCTCTTCGGTAAAGTCCACCAAACTCTAGGCACTAAAATGCGCTACCTCGTGACCGGAGGCTCGCGCTTCGATCCCGATATCGCGCGCGACTTCTACGCGCTGGGTATTGATGTTTTGCAAGCCTACGGCCTCACCGAAACCACAGCCGCGGTCTTCGCCACGTCTGTGCATGACAACGTGATCGGCTCGGTCGGCAAAGCCATGAAGGGCGTTGAAGGCAGAATTGTCGAAGACCCGATCCCCGAACATCAGATGACAAACTCAGGCCCGCAAGGAGAAAGCAATCCTGCGTCCGGCGAAGTCGTCCTCCGCGGCGCGGTCGTGATGAAAGGCTACTGGCACCGTCACGACGCCACCGCCGCCGTTCTGCGCGACGGCTGGTTCTACACCGGCGATCTCGGCTACTTCGACACCAATGGAAATTTATTTTTAACCGGCCGCAAGAAAGAAGTCATCGTCCTCAGCAATGGCAAGAATATTTATCCCGAGGAAGTGGAAGCGCATTACCTGAAATCCCCGTTCATCAAAGAGCTCGCCGTGCTCGGCCTCGAAGGCAAGCCCGGAGAAAGTGGCGACCGCCTGCATGCCGTGATCGTGCCCGACTTCGACATTCTGCGCCGGAAAAAAATCGTGAACGCGAAAGAAGCCGTCCGCTTCGACATCGAAGGCCTCTCGCAACAGATTCCCACCACCAAGCGCATCGGCAGCTACGAAATCTGGCAGGAAGATCTCCCCCGCACCACCACGCGCAAGATCAAACGCTTCGAAGTGGAGAAGCGGGTAAGAGCAAATCAAACTCCCAAACGGGACGACTCCGAGTTGCCCGGCGAAGCGCCGCTGACCGAAGATGATAAGGCATGGGCCGCTCAACCCGGGGTGCCGGCGGCCCTTGCCGTAATAAAGAAGGCCGCCCGCACGACCCCGTCGACGCTGCGCCCAACACACAATCTCGAACTCGACCTCGGGCTCGACTCCATGCAGCGCATTGAGTTGCTAAGCCAACTCGAAGCGCAGTTAGGAGGCAACGTCCCGGAAGCGCAACTGGCCGAGGTTTATACCGTCCGCGATTTAGTCGATGCCGTGCTGAAGGGCGCCACCGGAGGAACCGCTCCCGCGCAGCCGCGCTCCGCCTTTGTCGGATGGAAAGCGATTCTAGCCGAGGAACCGCCAGCCTCCGATGTGATCTCGTTGGTCCGGCCGCAGCGCCTGAGCACGTGGTTCTGGTATATGGTTTCGCGGCTCGCGCAGGTGATCGCGCTCGATCGCTTCGATCTTAAGGTAAGCGGAATCGAGAACCTGCCCCAGCATGGTCCCTACATCATTTCGTCCAATCATCAAAGCTATCTCGACCCGCTGATCCTGTCGAGCGTTCTGCCGCGAGATGCCTTCTACAAGGTCTTTTCTCTCGGCACCAGCGAAATTTTTGGAAAAGGAATCATGCTGCGTCTCGCCAGGTCATTGCGCGTGCTGGTAGTCGACCCTGACGCCAATCTAATTCCCGCCATGCGCGCCGGCGCCTTCGGCCTGCACCAGGGACGCCCGCTAATCCTCTATCCCGAAGGCGAACGCTCCATCGATGATGCTCCCAGAATCTTCAAGAAAGGCGCTGCCATCCTGTCGATCCACGTGCAAGCCCCGATCGTACCGGTAGCGATCGAAGGCTTTCACGATGCCTGGCCGAGAAACAAATCCTTCCAGAAATTCACGCCGCTAAAGATGATTTTCGGCAAGCCGATCCTGCCGCCGCCAGAAAGCGAAGCCTCCGAAGCCGCCTACGAAAAACTAACCGCCGACCTGAAAGCAAGAGTGGTAAAAATGTGGGAAGGATTGCGCCCTACGAGCCGCTAACAGCAGCGCCGGCTGTCCCGAGCGCGCCTCCGCGCTCGGAGGCGTAAGTCGAAACCTCGTGCAGCAGATTCACAAGAAAGCCGCCAACCGGCTCCGCAATTACTTCGCCCGCGGATGCGTCGAATCGTAAACCTGCAACACTTGCTTCATCGACAACTGCGTATAGCGCTGCGTAGTAGCCAGCCGTTCGTGCCCCAGCAACTCCTGAATCGCGCGCAGGTCAGCACCTTCCTCCAGCATGTGCGTGCCAAACGCGTGCCGCAGCGTATGGGGATGCAGATCCGGCGAAAGCCCCCTGGCCACGGCAATCTTCTTAATAATGCGCCCCACGCTTCGCGTAGTCAGCCGCCCGCCGCGCCGGTTAATCAGCAATGCGGAGGAATTCCTCCCGAGAACAGTTTTATGGCGCTCAGGCAAATACGCAGCCAGCGCCGACTTCACCGGCTCGCCGAACGGCACGTAACGCTCTTTCTTGCCCTTGCCGCGAATCAGAATAGCCTCAGCACTCAAGCGAATGTCGTCGAGATTGATTCCGGTAAGCTCGGAATTGCGAACGCCGCACCCATAAAGCAATTCGAACATCAGCCGGTCGCGCTCGGGAAACGCCGCCACTTCCGGCATGGCGCCGTCGATCACAAAATTCATCTCCTCGATGGTCGGCACGCGCGGAAGTTTCTTGGCCAGCCTCGGAGTCGCCACCAGCTTCGCCGGATTCTGTTCCACCACGCCCTCGCGCGCCAGCCAGCGATACAAAGACCGCACCGCCGCCAAAGCCCGCGCCACCGAAGTCTTGCTCAAACCATTTTCGTAAAGCTGCGCCAGAAATCCCCGCACGGCAACATGATCGATCTGCTTCCAGTCCCGCGAACCCACGTAGGCCGCAAACAAGGCTAGATCGCGACTGTAAGCCTTGATCGTGTGCGGCGAAGCGTTGCGCACCCGCAAATGAAGAATGAAATCGGCCACAGCCTTGCCAACCGCAGTCCTGCCGTTCGTATCGGTCGCGGACTTCATCTTCGCTTCTAGCCTCATTTCGCCTTCGCTCTCGGATGATGCTTCTGATAAACCGTGCGCAGCCGATCCAAAGCCACGTGCGTATAGATCTGAGTCGTAGAAATATCGGCGTGCCCCAGAATCGTCTGCACCGTCCGCAAATCGGCCCCATTCTCCACCATGTGCGTAGCGCAAGAATGCCGTAGCATGTGCGGCGAAGCCTTTCGTCCAGAAGCGGCGGAGGCCTCCCGCACCATCTGCCAAATCCGCTGCCGCGAGAGCTTGCGCCCACCGCGAGCGACAAACAGCGCAGGCGAATTCCTAACCCCTAAGCTCGTCGATGCTCCATTGAACTTCCCGGCCACTAGCCCCGGCCGTGCCCGCGCCAAATACCGGGCGAGCGCTGCCTGCGCCGATTTTCCCAGCGGAACCACGCGTTCCTTATCGCCCTTGCCCCGCACCAGCATGTATCCCGCCTCGAGCTTAAGATCCTCGAGCTTGGCGTTCACGATCTCTGAAACCCGCAGCGCCCCTGCGTAGAAAACCTCCAGCATGGCGTGATCGCGCAACGCCCGCGCCGCTGCCTTGTTACTCTCGTCCGCCCCAGTGACGCGGGCAAGCGGAGCGCCCAGCGTGGCCTCCATCTCGTCGCGAGCCAGGGCCTTCGGCAAAACTTTCCACTGCCGCGGGGACTCGATGTCGAGCGTGGGATCGCATTCGATTTTTTTATCCAGCAGCAGATGCCGATAAAGATGGCGCAGCGCCGAAAGTTTTCGCCCCACGCTGCGTCCATCCACCTGATGAGAAAAAAGCTGCTGCAAAAAATCCCGCACATCGCTGCGTCGTGCCGTCGGCAACCCGCGCTTATGTTTCTCCAAAAACTCGGCAAACTGGCCAATGTCGGTTTTGTAGGCGCAAATCGAAAGCGGCGCCAGTCCTTTTTCGATCCGCAAATAATCGAGAAAGCCAGAAAGTAAGAGCGAATCGGCGGCTGGTGTCGTCATGCGCGAAGAATTTAATTATGCGCGTTATCGGACGCTGATGAAAGTAACGAGGTGGGTGCCCCAGCGTGTTCACTGCTATCAAATACCGTCACCAACCCGTAGCAAACAGGCGCCGGGCGGCGTTCAATCCACACCTCTGATAGTGGTCGTAAGCTACGGCGGCACGATCGCGAACTTGTTCGTTCGTCTCTCCGTCGATCCAGCCTTCGAGCGCGCTCTCCAGAGTGTAGGCCTCCGGAGCCATCAGATTGGTCGTCCACAAGAGTGGATAGGCTCCGCCCTCACGCAGCACCTTACCGAAATATTGCTGGCTCGCACAGGCAAGGATTATCGTGTCGCGGTGAATTTCATTTTTCTTCTTGGGGATTAAAGGAAGCTCAAAATCCATAAGGCCATCATGCCCCACGTAAGCCAGTAGGTCAGCCTCTCCGCGAATGGACAACCTCACAGCCGGGGGCCCGACGACAATGGCTTCCGGGCTGGCCCCGGCGGCCGCGTCAAAAAAGTCGAGGATGGCCTCCCGGATCTCGCTTCCCCGATACGCATCGGCCACCATATAAGTGTTTGTCTTGCGGTGTTTAAAAGTACACCGTTCTAACACTTCAGCCTTGCCCTTGCACCGCAGGTCAACAACAACCAATCTGCGCTTCGTGCAAAGAATGTCTTGACTCCATATGCCGACCCCCAGTAAAGATTGGGGCCGGGATCGTCTCGGTTGCCGAGATGGGCTGGAACTGGAACGATGCCTTGATGCTGATTGTCGGCAAGCGCCACGAAAACGTGGACGCTGCGCGGCGCGGCATCCTGCGACCAGGCCAACGCGCCAAACAGGATCCAAAACAAGATCGAGGCGAGAGCATGTTCGGCACGGCAAGCGGACATCACCTTAGCTCCGACCCGCTCACGCCCTGCAGCAAATCCACCGCGTAGAGCACTCCCTCCGGCGTCTCCTCATGCTTGAAATAAGCAAAGACGTCGCGCCCGGCGGCCACGTGTTCCCCGATGCGCGCGACCATCCCGCCCCGCTCCTCGGCCGTATAACCAGGCTTGCGAAATCGGTAATAAACAAAGGCCCCCGTGACCACATCCGGCGTGGTACGCTCTTCTGTCTCCGCCACACACAGCGCGACTCCGTGCGATCGCAACAGCTCCCAGGTCGAATCGCTGAACCAGGATTCATGGCGGAACTCAAACGCCGCCGGCAGAGCTCGCGGCAGCGCAGCAAGAAAATTCTCCAGCAGGCCCGCATCCGCTTTCAAATTCGGAGGCAGTTGAAACAGAACCGGCCCCAGCTTCCCGGCGCTGGCCAGCGGTTCAATCGTCGCCAGAAAACGCGGCACAAAATCCTCCGTGGCTTTCAACCGCCTGATGTGCGTGATCACCTGGTGCGCCTTCACTCCAAAACGAAAATGCGCAGGCGTGTCTTGAATCCAGTTCTGAATCGTGCTCTCCTTGACCAGTTGCCGAAAAGTGAAGTTCACTTCGACGGTATTGAGCTGTGTGGCATAGTGACCCAGAAACTTTTTCTGCGCGAGCTTGGCGGGATAAAAATCCGGCTTCCAGCTCGGATAAGCCCAGCCCGACGTTCCCACAAAAAGTTGAGACATGAAGGAATTTAGTAATTTTGTAATCGAGCAATTGAGTAATTGAAAAAGCTCGACTGCCTGCAGCGAGCATTCCAAATGACCCAAGCACTAAATTACCAAATTACTAAATCTTCTGACTCAATTCTTCCCTCTCGCCTTGCCCGCTCGCGGGGCCGCCTTCTTCCCTGCCCGCCCTCGCACGGCTATTCCATCGTCCTCTGCTTGAGCGACGATCGAGATCGGCGCCTCCGCTTCTTCGCCGGAAGCCGAGAGACCCTTCACATCCGGCAAACGCTGCTTCAAGCTTAGCGTCGGAGCGAACAAATCTCCCATCTTCTCAACACGCGCCACCGCCTGCTTGGCCTCAAACACCAACAGGCCGGGATCTTTCTTCTTCAGCGCGCGTTCCACTTCCTCCCATGCCACCGGCGTCGAAACCGTAGGCCGCTCCCGCGCCCGCAACGAGTACACCGCGACCGTAGTCTTGTGCTCGTCGTTCTGGCTCCAATCCACCAGCACTTTCCCGGTCCGCAGAGTCTTCTTCATGTCCGACACAACCAGCTCGCGATGCTCCTGCTCCAGCAACTGCGCCAGCGCATGGGCAAACGGCTTGGTCGATTCGTAACCGGTCTGGGTATTCAGCGGAACGTAAATCTGCAGCCCCTTCGACCCCGAGGTCTTCGGAAAACTCCGCAACCCAAAATGCTCGAAGATTTCGCGCAGCCACAATCCCACCTGGCAGCACTGCACAATCGTCGCCGGCGCTCCGGGGTCAAGATCGAAAACCATCATCGTAGGACAAGTGATGTCCTTCGCCAGCGAGAGCGATGGGTGCAACTCAATTGCCGCCAGATTCGCCAGCCACACCAGCGTAGCCAAATCGTCCGCCAGAATGTAGTGCACCGTGCGCCGGTTGCCCTCACTCCAGATTGGAGCCGTCTTCACCCAATCGGGTCGGTGCTGCGGCGCATTTTTCTCGTAAAAAAACTCCTCGTCCACACCCTCGGGATAACGCTTCCGGGTCAGCGGACGCCCCGCCAGATGCGGCACCATCGCCGGCGCAATGCGCACGTAATAATCGATCACCTGCTGCTTGGTGAATCCGGTAGCGGGATACAAAACCTTTTCCAGATTCGACAGCTTGAGTTGTTTTCCCTGCACCTCAATCGTCGAATCCATAGTCTTCTCCCGCAGCGTGGAATAGAAAACGTGTCCCGCCATTGTGCATGAAAACACGCCGACCGCAAAATACGGCGCTCTACCTACAGCACTCTTGCTGACTTAACGAGGCGTATCGGAATTGAGCCAAGGCTCAGGAACGCACTACCGCTCCAAGATTCAGATATCACGAGGGTGATGCACGGTCAGATCGGGGATTTTCTTAAAATCGTGTTTCTCATCGAAGGTCAATATATCGGCAATACCGTTGTTCTTCCTGATGACGCTATGGATCATGTCTCCCACGCCGGAGTGGTGAGAATCCCTTGCTTCACGTGATAGAAAAACTCGGCAAAGTCGTATCTCTTTTGGGGCTGACGTCGATGATTTGGATCTTCAGCCCGCTTATCCGTCTCTGCAACCACGCCGCGATCCATCTTTTTGCGGGAAACGAGAATATTCACCATCTCCGTGACGGCCCACATCGAGGTGCAAAGATGAGCATCCTTAAACTGAGCAAAGACCGCTACGGCGTTCTCGACGATTGCTTTCTTCAGTTTTTCGGCTTGATCCAGGGAGGAGTAAGCAATCAGCACACTGCTATCGAGATAAATGCGCTTCATTGCTTGCCGATTTCCTTTCGCGCGCGGCCGCACAGGCTCATCGAGTTCGAAGGTCTTGAGGGCCGAATCGAGACGGTCTCTCCGGACTTCGTCTTAAACCACAGGCTTGTGCTCGATTTTAACAGCCACGGAATCGACATTTTTCTTCGCCATTCACGTATGATACCAGCCATCAATCCGCGATTTGTGCGCCCAAGGCGGGGGCGCTAGGTTGGCACGGGATCGTAGCGACCGCGCTTGGCCCGAAGTTTGACAATCACCCCACTCGCCACGTAATTTCAAACTTCTGCCCCGCATGTCCGTCCAAGTCATCGCGGTTCAATCCGGAGGTCCGATAAACATGCAACGCGCACTCAAAGCTGCGATTGTTCTCCTCATCCTGTCCGCCTTAGCCGCCGCCCAGGACCTCGCCTCCTTCGACAAGCGCATCACCGTCAAAAAGCTCTCCAACGGCCTCACTCTCCTAATCTGCGAGCGTCCAGAGGCGCCAGTCTTTTCTTTTTTTACCATGGTCGACGCCGGCTCCGCGCAGGATCCCATGAACAAAACCGGCCTCGCCCACATGTTCGAGCATATGGCTTTCAAAGGCACGGACAAGATCGGCACCATCGACTACCCCGCTGAAAAGCCGGCGTTGGCGAGGGTTGAAACCGCCTACGCCGCCTACATCGCCGAGCGCGATAAAAGCGTTAACCGCGACCAGGCCAAAATAAAAGAGCTGGAAAAGGCCTGGAAAGATGCCGTCGCCGCCGCCGACAAATTTGTAGCCCCCAACCAGTTCGGCAAGATCGTCGAGCAGAACGGCGGCGAGGGCCTCAACGCTTTCACCAGTTACGATGAAACTGCATATCACTATTCGTTCCCGTCGAATCGCCTCGAACTCTGGGCCTACCTCGAATCCGAGCGTTTTCTTCATCCCGTGCTGCGCGAGTTTTATAAGGAGCGCAATGTCGTAATCGAAGAGCGTCGCCTGCGCACCGACAGCAGTCCCACCGGCCGCTTGCTCGAGCAGTTCAACGCCGCCGCCTTCGAGGCTCATCCTTATCACCGACCCACCGTGGGCTGGATGTCCGACCTAAACTCTTTTTCCGCTACCGACGCCAAACATTTCTTCGACGAATATTATGTCCCAGCCAACATGGTGGTCGCGGTCGCGGGAGATATAAAAGCCGCGCAGGCCATGCCCCTTCTAGAGAAATATTTCAGCCGCCTGCCCACGAGCCACAAGCCGGACGAAACCACCACCACGGAGCCTCCGCAAAATTCCGAGCGCCGCGTCGTGCTCATGGAAAAGGCACAGCCTCTCTACCTCGAGGGCTATCATCGCCCCGACTCTCGCAGCCAAGATAACGCCGTATACGACGCCATCACCGACCTAATGTCCGAGGGCCGTACCTCGCGCCTCTATCGCGCCCTGGTAACCGAGAAAAAGATCGCCGCCTATTCCGCCGGATTTAGCGGCCTGCCCGGCACCAAATATCCCCACCTCTTCGCCTTTTTCGCTGTCCCGCTCCCCGGCCACAGCACGCAGGAAGTCGCGGACGCAATCCACGCTGAGATCGAGCGCCTGAAGAAAGAAGACATCAGCGACGAAGAATTAAAGATGATCAAGACCCGCACCAAAGCCAACCTGATCCGCAGCCTCGACGACAACGAAGGCCTGGCCACCAATCTTGCGACCTACGAAACGCGCTACGGCGACTGGCGCGAGCTCTTTCGCTCCGTCGACCGCATCGACCAAGTGACCAAAGCTGACATCCGCCGCGTGGCCAACGAAACTTTCAACGACACCAATCGCACCGTGGGCGTAATCGAAACTGTCAAGGGGGCAGGAAAAGGTGCGGGGCAAAATGACGACGAGCAGCCCCATCAAGGCGCGGCCGATCAGGGAGGTGCGCAATGAAGCTGTGTATAGTAAGAACGAACCGCATTGCTTTCGCAGTGATCCTCGCAACCCTGTTCCTACCGTCGCCGAGAGCGACAGCGCAGGCAACCAGTTGGAAGCAAGTCCCTATCCCTGCGCTGCCCGAGTTCCATCCGCCGCAGCCCAAACGTATCCAACTGAATAATGGCATGGTGATCTTTCTCCAGGAAGATCACGAACTTCCTCTGATCGAAGCTTCGGCGCGCATCCGCGGAGGATCGAGCGACGAACCCGCCGCAAAAATCGGCCTGGCAGATCTCTTCGGCGAAGTCTGGCGCACCGGCGGCACCAAAACTCAAACCGGCGATCAACTCGACGATTATCTCGAAGTGCGCGCCGCCAAGGTCGAAACCGGCGGCGGCCCCGATTCCACCAGCATCAGCCTGTCGTGCCTAAAAGCTGACTTCGACGATGTTTTCAAAATCTTCGTCGACCTGCTGCGCAATCCCGAATTCCGCGCCGACAAACTCGATCTGGCCCAGAAGCAAGCCGACGATTCTATCTCCCGCCGCAACGACGCAATCGGCAGCATCGCCGGCCGCGAAGCGGCTAAACTCGCCTACGGTGCTGACAATCCTTATACGCGCGAGCCGGAATACGCGACCATCGCCGCCATCACGCGCCAGGATTTAATCGACTGGCACAAAACCTACATTCAACCCAATCGCATCATCCTGGGGATAAGCGGCGATTTCGATACGGCCAGTATCGAAACCAACCTGCGGGTCACCTTCGACTCCTGGCCGAAAGGTCCCGATCTGCCCAAGGCCAAAATCCAATACCACCCCGCAAAACCCGGCTACTACCTGATCCCCAAAGAAGACGTGAATCAGAGCAACATTCATTTAGTGGCGCTCGGCGTCACCCGCAGCAACCCCGATTACTACGCCATCAGCGTCTTCAACGAAGCCTTTGGCGGAGGCTTCTCTTCGCGCCTGTTCAACGACATTCGCACCAGGCGCGGCCTCGCCTACCATGTGGGCGGAGGCATTGGAGCCAACTTCGGCCATCCCGGCATGCTGCAATTCAGCATGGGCACCAAGAGCCAGAGCACCGTCGAATCGATTCAGGCCCTCGACGAAGATATCGACGCCCTGACCAAGAAGCCGATCACCGTGGAAGAGATCCAGCACGCTAAGGACGCTATCCTCAACGCCTTCATCTTCCGCCTCGATTCGCCCGACAAAGTTCTCTCCGAGCGCATGACCTACGAATTTTACGGATACCCCCTGGACTGGCTCGACAAATACTCCGCCGAAGTCAAGAAAGTGACCGCCGCCGATGTGAATCGAGTAGCGGCGAAATATTTGCATCGCGATCAACTCGCGGTCCTCGTAGTCGGAAACACCAAAGAGTTCGACAAGCCGCTCTCCTCGCTCGGACCAGTGAAGGAAATCGATATTTCGATCCCGCCTCCGCCCGGCGCAAAAGAAGACAAAAGCGAAAAACCCACCAAGTCGAACGAAGAAGGAAAAGCTCTCGCAGCGAAAGTTGTAGCCGCCATGGGCGGCGAAGCCAAACTCGCTTCCATCAAGTCAGTCAAGGCCGCACTCACGCTCACGCAGAAAACGCCGCAAGGCGAATTTCCCATGCAGATGGAAACCGTGATCGTCTATCCCGATCATCTCCACGCCCAGATGCAAACGCCCGGCGGAGCCATGAGCATAGTCGTCACGCCCGAGACCGCCTTCGTGTCCCTCGCCGGCCAAGGCATCCGCGATTTTCCCGCCTCGCAGAGAGCTGAGACCCTCGATCAAATCAAACGCGATCCCATCTTCATCGCCTCGCACTGGAAAGATCCCAACATGTTCTTCCGTGCGGATGGCAGCGAAAAAGTAGGCGAAGGCGAAGCCCGCATCGTCGATGTCAACGCCGCCGGAGCCTCCATCCGCTGGTGGGTCGATCCCAACACCGGCCACATCCTGAAAGAAACCTACCCCACGCTAGGTCAGGGCGGCCTGGTCCAAGGCGAAACCGATTTCGACAACTGGAAGTCAGTCAACGGCCTGAACGTCCCGCTAGTCCGCCACAACAAACAAAACGGCCAAGATTCAAGCACGGCAGAATACTCGTCGCTCGAGTTCAACTCGGCGGTCGATCCCAAGCAATTCGAAAAGCCGCCAGAAAAGCCCGCGGCTAATTGATGAAGCAGTCGCGTCGCCTTCCCGGCGGGCGTCCTAGCCCACCGCCCGACCGTCCGAAAGAATGTGGGGACAGCCGCCCTCGGCTGTCCGTTGAGCGCAGCTCGACCCTTCGCTGCCTTCGCTGCGTCGAGCCTTGACAGGACGGTTCGCGCAACATTATGATAAGCGAACAAAAGGCGAATAAAGCATGGCCGCCCCTCTGTTCCCGCTGCTCGAAAAGCCACAACTGGTGGGCATAGCTCGTCTGGCTGCCGCGGGCGAATCTCTCCGCGAAGGCCATCAGGTCGAGTACTTCACCCTCCCGGCAAAATCGCTACTGAACCGCTGCGCCAGCCAGCGCGGCCTTCCCTTCACCTGGACCATCAACCCTTACCGCGGCTGCGAGTTCGGTTGCAAATATTGTTACGCCCGCTACACCCACGAATTCATGGAAATGCGTGACGGCGCCGAGTTCGAGCAGAAAATCTACGTCAAGCAACACACCGCGGACCTGCTCCGGCAAGAATTGCGCAAAGTTAAAAAAGGTGAGGCCCTCGCCCTCGGCACCGCCACCGATCCCTACCAACCCGCCGAGCGCCGCTACGAAATCACCCGCGGCATTCTCGAAGAGTTCGCCCGCCATCGCGGCTTCGAGCTGGGCATTGTCACGAAATCGAATCTGATCGTGCGCGACGCTGAAATTCTTCGCGCAGTCTCTCAACACAACCAGCTCTCGATCCACATGACCATCACCACGTTGGATATCGAGCTCGCGCGCATCCTGGAGCCGCGCGCCCCGCGTCCCGACCTGCGCATGGAAGCGGTGCGCCAATTAGCGAATGCAGGACTAACCGTGGGCGTAAGCTGTTCGCCAGTCTTGCCAGGCATCACCGATTCGCCGGCAAATCTGGAATCCTTGGTGCAAGCCGCAGCCGCCGCTGGAGCGCGGCATATCTTCGCCGGTCCTCTATTTCTAAAGCCCTGCTCAGCGGCAGTTTTTCTTCCCTTCCTCGATCAGCATTTCCCGCACTTGATAGAGAACTATCGCCAGCGCTATCGGGATCGCTCCTTCTTACCTCCTTCTTACGGCAAGCGCATCTCGCAACTCGTCGCCAGCTTCCGCCAGAAATATGGCATCGCTCACAAGGACCTGCGCGAGAAACCAAGTTACGCAAACAAATGGCTGGCGCGGGATTTCGATGAGCAGCTCGCCTTGTTCTAACCACCCGTCCCTTCCTCTATACTGAGACCGATGGCGACCGCTTCCCCACCGGCCCAACCCGTGCCCGCCCCGCGCGTTCCGCTCGGAGTGCGCCTGCACCAGTTCTGGCAGCGCGTCACCGAAGGCATGCAAATCACCCAGCTCTGGTCGCAATTCGAAACCGAAGCCCGCAGCAGCTACCGCCTCTATTCCAGCGATGTGGCCGCCAAGACTCCCGAAGGCCTAACCCGCCGGGGCCATCGCCTGCATGTCGTCAAAGAATTTTTCTGGGCGATCCTCGAGAAACTTTCTCCCGCGCGCCGCGTGTTGTTGCTTGCCGCCCTCATCATGCTGGTCTTCCCCAGCAGCGGCTTCAGCTATCACGATTCCGAGAATGTCCTTCACGCCGTAGAATTTGACCTCCATTTCTGGGGAGGACTTCTGCTCTTCATCCTCCTGATCCTGGAGATTGGCGACCGCGTCGTGATGAAGCGCGACTTGCAGATCGCGCGCGAAATCCAAACCTGGCTCTTGCCGGGCGCCGCGCCGCAGATTCCCGGAATCTCCGTGGCCTACGCCACGCGCCCAGCCAACACGGTCGCCGGCGATTACTACGACGTATTCCCGCGCCCCGGCAAAAGCAAGGAAGAGAATCGCATCGTCTTTGCGGTCGCCGACGTCGCCGGCAAAAGCATTCCCGCGGCCATGCTGATGGCGACTTTTCAAGCCAGCCTGAAAACGCTCTCCACCGCGCAGGTGCCTTTGACCGAACTGGTTGCGAACATGAATCGCTACGCCTGCTCTAACAGCCAGGGCGGCCTGCGCTTCACGACCGCTTTCCTCGCCGAGTACGACGCCGCGCGGCGCATCTTCACCTATATCAATGCGGGACACAACAATCCCATCCTGCGCCGCAGTTCGGGCTTGATCGAGCGCCTCGATGTCGGCGGCTTGCCACTCGGCATCATGCCCGATGCAAAATACGATTCGGCCAGCGTCGCGCTCGCCCCCGGCGATTGGCTCGTCGTATTTACCGATGGAGTGGTCGAAGCGGTGAACGCGCGAGAAGAGGACTTCGACGAGCCGCGCTTGCTGAATGCAATTCAGGCGGGAGCCTCGGGCACTCCCAAACAATTGTTGGATCGCCTGATGAACGATCTCGATCTCTTCGTCGGCAACACGCCGCAGCACGACGACATTACCTGCCTGCTGGTGAAAGCGGAAAGTGTCTAGCACCCAGTACCTCGTGCCTAAATTTGGTACCCAGAATCTAGTCGCGAAAGCCGCTTTTCATCGCCTCCGCGCACATGCGATGAAACGCGTGCACTCCTTTTTCCTGCTTCACGCTAAATCTTCCGCGGGAGTAGCTGCACGAGCGCAAGTTCTTCTGCACCACCTCGCAGATACCGACATCTTCGATCTGAAGTTGATCGCTGAACTCCACGGATGCTTTGGCAGCAGCTGTCGCATGCTCTTTCTCCGGCAAATGCCACTCAAAGATCGCCAGCGGGCGCTCAGCTGCGAGAGGTAGCACGATATTCAAAACAAAACATTACCGGGATAGCAGTTCAGCATCCAGTTGGGAAAAATCCAGAAATAGTCGGTCGTAAGATTTTCGCGCGCTTCGGCGCAGCCCGCGGCGTCGTATCCCCGGGCTGCGCCCCGCGTATGGGACTGAACGGCCGCGCGTGACGCGCGTACGGCTCAACCACGTAGGCGTTGTAATCCAGATCGCGATTCCATCCCGGATGCACGCTGGGCAGGTGATAGCCCTCGAGATAATCATCGACATAAGTTTTCCAGTTGCAACTTGATCTCGTACGTGCGGTGCTCGAAGAGCTTCATAGGTGGCGAAGGGAATTTTGTCCGCCTGCCGCGGCAGGTCGCCGAGTCTTTCGGGAAGAGGCGCGATGCGATCCTTCTCAGCCAAAAGTCTCGCGAGGTCGTGATAGAGCTGCGCAGGAAGAGTCCAGGCGCAAGCAATGTTGTGATCAATGTGCCAAGAGTCGTGAAGATTGCTCACAAGTGCTTGCCCGGCATCAATCCTGTGGAGACAGCCGCCTCGACTGTCCCGCAAGCGCGGCGAGCGGAGCGGGCATCGACATTGCAAAACATGATGGACCGCGACCAGAGCAGGGCACCGGCGTTCGCGACCTCCTGCGATCAATTCCCTGCCGAAACGCCGCCGTATTTCTGCAGCCACTTCAGCTCTTCGCGGACTTTGATTTTGCCGTGCCACGGATTCTTTCCCAGCCCGTGGCCTTCGCCGGGGAAGATGAGCAACGCATTCGGAATGCCCAAGGAGTAGAGAGCGTGCTCCAGCAAATAATCTTCGAGCACCGCCACGCGGACGTCATCGGCGCCCGCGACCATATGCGTGGGCGTGCGGACTTTATCGATTTGAAAGATGGCGGCTTCGTCGTGATAGCGCTGCTGGGCCTCCCAGGGGCGCCCGCCGAGGAAGTAAGCGTCGTCGTAGGTGGTGTCGTCGTTGCCCCAGTTGCCGACGTGTTCGACGGCGCCCGCCCCGGTGACTGCGGCTTTGAAGCGCGTAGTTTGCGTGATCAGCCAGTTGGTCATGTAGCCGCCGTAGCTGTAGCCGCCGACCGCGAGATGATCGGGATCGGCGATGCCGTCTTTCACTAGCGCGTCCACGCCTTCGAGAATATCTTTGCCGGGGCGTGAGACGATTTGCGGAACGATCTGCATGAGAAACCTATCGCCGTATCCGGTCGAGCCGCGGTAGTTGGGCTCGAAGACCAGCCATCCGTTGGTGGCGGCGAGCGCGGACCACTGGTACCAGTCGGTGGCGAAATGATTACCGTCGGCGTCGGCAGGTCCGCCGTGAATGAAAGTGAACACGGGAAGATTCTTCTGCTCGAATTTGCCGGGAGGGTAAATCAGCATGCCTTCGATCATGGTGCCGTCGTCGGCCTTCCAGCGGTAGGGCTTGCCCTGCGGCAGAGTTTTCTCGGCGAGGAACGCGTTAAATGCGGTAATGGGACGGGCGTAGTCTTCTTTTCGCAACCGATTCGGACCTTCGGCGAGGTAGACCTCGGCGGGTTGGGTGAGAGAGGAGTAGACGTAGGCGACGCGGAGAGAGCGCAGTCCGGTGGAGAGATTTTCGTAGGTGCCGGGCAGGCCATTGAATCTTTCGAGCAAGGCGGGAGGTTTGGAAGCGGCATAAATCTGAACTTCGGTGCCGAGGCGGGCGGTTACGAGCGCTCCGTTACCGTAGGTTCCGTAGCTCTCGACCGGGCCACCGAAATCTTTGCCCCACTGCTCAACCGTTCCCGTCTCGCTGTCGACCCAGTAGAGGTGAGGCTGCAGATCGCGGTAGGGGCCTGAGACGTCTCCGACTTCGACCGTGAAAAAGATGTGGCGACTGTCACTCGCCCAGTGGAGTTTGGTTTCCTGGGCCTGGTTGTGGGTTAGGCGGCGGGGTTCTTGCGGGGGCGAGTTGTTCTCGTCGCTGGCGGCCGCTGCCACTTGGTCTTTTTCTTTGCCGCTGTTCTTGCTCCTCCCTGTTAGCTCCAGGACGTAGATCTCGGAGTCTTCGAATTTTTCCTGGCGCTGGTTGATGGCGTTGGTGGGGAAGGCTAACTTGCTGCCGTCGGGGGATGTGATCAGGTCGTCGACGCGAAGCGTGGAGGTTGCGATGGCGCGCGCGCCGGGAGTAGAGTCGGATTCTTTTTCGGCTTCGGTTTCGGTTTTTGCTGGAGCCGCCTGGTGTTCCGCGAGAGTCGCCGCAACGTCGAGGGCGAAGACGGTGTCGCCGCGTTCGGCGGTGCGATATTGGACTACATCCTTCCATTCCTTTTTGTAGTCGTCTTTTTGGGTCTTGGACCACGGAGTGCGGGTGGCGTAGTAGATCGTCGTCGAGTCGGCGGACCAGGAGAAGGCATGGACTTCCTCCTGACCCTGGGTCATCGCCACGGCTTCGCCGCCAGTGGGAGAAATTAAATAGATCTGGCTGATGTCGCCTTTGTCGTCCTTGTCGTCGCTCGAGTCGGAGTCCTTTTCCCGAGAAGCCTTGCGCTCGGAGAGGAAGGCGATCCAGCGGCCATCGGGCGACCACTTAGGCTCGGTGTCGTGACCGGATTGGGTAAGTTGGATCAGCGAGCCGGATTTGCCGTCGTCGCGGTAGAGCCAGAGGTCGTTGCGAAAAATTTGTTGCTCCCAGTCGGCCCGCTCAGTGCCGATTACGACGGATTTTCCATCGGGCGAGAGCGTGACGCTGGGGTAGCTCACGGAGTTGAAGCATTCGTCGAGTGTCAGCTTAGACTTATTCTGGGCGAGCCCCTCACACGCGGAGAAAAAGATCAGGATGGCCGCGAAATAGATCTTGTTGAAACGTTCGATTGCGGAGAGTCTATCGGAAGAATGCTTGGCAACGTTCATGAGTTCCCTCGGGAGGAAGTAGGGTTATACATGGCCGAGTCCGTCGGGACAACTTGGAAAACAGAATGAAATGACTCAGGGTCACTTCGGATTATGGGGCTAGCTCGGCATCCCGCAGTGCGTCATCGAGAGGCTGACTGGCGCGTGGAGCGCTGGGGGCTAGACGCCAACCGTCGTCGTAAGAGCGGAAACCCACGGTAGATTTGTAGCGGGCTTCGCCGGAATAGAGAGTCGCGCCCACTTCGTTCAGAGGGATCCAATGCCATGTAAACTCGACGTCGGCGACCCGCCCCATTTTGCTGATGCCGGTGACCGCGATCAACTCGCGTCTAGCGGCGGGAATGCGGAGGGAGGATTTGTCGGCATCGGCCGCAGCGATTAGACCGTGGAAGGTATCGACTCCGGCGGGGGTTAACGCGACTTCCCAGCACGGAGATGGGGCGATGTCGGCGGGACAGTTGGCGCGATTGGCGGTGATCCATCCATGATGCTGGAGTTGCAGATATTCGGAGGAGAGGTAGTCTTTGTTGGAAATGATTCCGGTGGTCATTTGAAAAATTTGCGGCGTGCGGAAGGTGCGCGAGGTGGCGATGAGATCGGCGGCGAGACGCCGGGTCAGGAAGTCGCGCGGGGAGCAAGAGGAGAGCAGGATGACGCATGCGGCGCAGGCGGCGAGGATGAATTTGTTTGGCAAGGTCAGATCGAACAATTTTGGATTGTAACCCTTTTTGCGCAATCGAGCGCGTGGGACGCAGGGTAGATGGAAACGATCTCAGAGTGAACTTCACTGTTCCCGGATTGTGAACAGAAGTGAACTGTTGCGCGGAGAGAATGGCCGGGAGGCGATTTGGCCTTCGAACTTCGGCGCCCAGCGGCCAGGGATTTTGGTGTTGCACTTTGGACAATCACCTTCGGGGCTTAGACGGTAGTTTTTTATCAGGTAGCCATGGCGTTCGATCAGGGTCTCGCCGCAATGCGGACAGCGCGTATCTTCCCAGTGGTCGACTTGGCCGGGGAGATTGCCGGCGTAGATGAAGCGCAGACCGGACTGGCGGCCGATTTCGGCGGCTCGCAGCAGGTCCTCGGGGCGCGTATCGCGCGGGCTCGTCATTTTGTACTCGCCGTGGAAGGCGGTTACGTGCCAGGGGATATCACAAGAGATGAGGGCTAAAAATTCTGTTAGACGGCAGAGTTCCTCTTCCGAATCGTTGAAGCCAGGGATCAACAGCGTCACGATTTCCAGCCACAGACCCATTTCATGGATATGGCGGATGCTTTCGAGGATGGGGCCGATGCGTCCGCCGAGCTCGTGATAGTGACGGTCATCGAAGCTTTTTAGATCCACTTTGTAGAGATCGAGCCAGGGGCGCAGAAATTCTAAAACTTGCGGCGTGCCGTTGCCGTTGGAGACGAAGCCGTTGACGAGTCCGCCGGCTTTGGCTTCTTTGAAAACGGCTACGGCCCACTCGCTGGTGATCAGCGGTTCATTGTAGGTGCTGACCAGAATTTTCGCGCCTTGCGCGAGCGCATCACTTACTAGACGTTCGGGCGAGGCTGGGTGCGGCGGCGCTACCGCGCTGGGGTCGCGCAACGCTTGCGAGGTGACCCAGTTTTGGCAGTAGGCGCAGTGCAGGTCGCATCCCAGCATGCCGAAGCTGTAGGCGAGCGCGCCGGGGTAGGCGTGGAAAAATGGTTTTTTTTCCACGGGATCGCATTGCGTTCCGGCGGTGTATCCCCAGGGAACGTAGAGCTTGCCGCCGCGGTTGAAGCGGACTTTGCAGACTCCGGGCTGGCCTTCGGGGATGGGGCAGCAGTGTCCGCAAGCGAAGCAGCGCAGGCGATCGTTTTCCAGTTTCTCGTAGAGGGCCGGGTCCGCTTCGCGAACGCGCTCGTCGAGGATGATGCGGAGGGTGGGCACGGGGGACCTTCATCATTCTAACGCCAGGGCACGAAAGCGAGAGGTTCTTCGCTTAGCTCAGAATGACAAGATAGTTTGGAACAGTAAGAAAGTTATCTAGTGGCCGGCCTGGGCCTCGGCCGGCGATTGGTGCTGCTGATACCACATTTCGGCTTGCTGTTCGATGGCGGCAGCCTGAGCGCGAGTCATGTGAGCGGCGAGGATTGGCGCCAAGGTTTTACTGCCCTGGTCGCCGCCGGCGCGGGCCAGGACGGTCCAGAAGTAAGCTTGATTCAGGCTGGCGGTTACGCCTCGGCCGCCCCAGTAGAGCGCTCCGAGTTTCGATTGGGCTCCCACGTAATTTTGTTCGGCTGCCTTGGTGAACCAGCGGAAAGCTTCCGTTTCATCTTTTTTCACCGCTTGCTTTTCGTCACCTTGGGCATAGATCAGGCCCAGAGCGTTTTCCGCCGCGGGATTTCCCTGCTGCGCCAGTTGCTGCAGTTGCTCGAAGTTCGCCGAGTCGACGGAGGGCTGAGCGGCGGCCGGCTTCAGCGCCGCAGAAGTCTCCGTGGGCACTTGTGAGGAAGCCAGCACCGAGCTAATGCGCTGGCGTCCTTGAAACTTTTTCTGCACCCAGGGCTGAATCCAAGGCGCGCTGGCGAAGCCTAGCACCATGAAGATGGTGGCAGCGGCGGCGACTAATAACCAGAGATGGAGCCGGGGCAGGCGAATGCCGGCAAAATTATTGGGGTCGGCGACCGCGGGCTGTTTGCGATCACTTCCCGGCTCGGCTTCTTTTCTCCTGGCAGATTTTTTTCCCTCGGAAACTTCGGAGGCAAAAAGCACGCTGCCTTGAGGAGAGAAAGGTGGTGGTTCGGCGACCGCGGGCTGATTGGCCTGGATGGCGCGGCGCACCGCGGCGAGAACGGTCTCAGCGAAAGCCTGCAACACGGCGCTCTCGTTCTCCGCAAAAGCGCGGGGCCTCTCCGAAAAAACTTCCAGCAGTCCGATCGACTTATCGCCGGAGATGATGGGAACGGCGAGGATGGATCGAATCCCCAAAGCGCGGCAGGTTTCTGGATCCACACGGTCGTCGGTTTCGGCATCGTCGCAGCGCAAGGTTCTTGCGGTGCGGACGCATTCGCCGGAAAAACCGACCCCGACCTGCAGCGATGCGCCTTCGGGAGGAGCGCTCTCGCCCACGCTGGCCCGGCAGATCATGGTTTCGACATCCTGCCCCACCATGGCGATGGCCGCGCCCGAAGCGCGCAGCAAAGATTGCGAACGCTCTGCGATCAAAGCCAGAACCGCTACCAGATTGTCGCCCAGAGAATCGGCTTCGCTTTGCACGGCCGCCGCTGCCGTCAACAGGTCGGTGCGGGTGGGAATCGGTTCCGAGTGCTTGGGAGCGGCCTCCACCGGTGGCCCCGGGGCCACTCCGAAAGCCGCGGCGTTGGCTGCCGCAGCCATCGCATTCAAGAAAAGCCACTCGCGCAGGCGGCGGACCAAAGAATCGGGAAGAGCGGGGAGGCTGAAGCCCGTGCGTCCGGAGGCGTCAGACCAGACCACGTGAGCCGTGACGTAGATCGATCCGCTGGCCTCGGCTAAATCGAGGCATAGATCGACGCGCTGTTCTGGCTGCAGCGCCGACGAAGTCGCACATTGGATTGCCACCCCGACTTCGCTGATGTCGACAATCTCATAGAGGTCGAGCATCTCGCCTTTAGAAGTGGCGATGAAAGTGGCGTAGGCGGGCGCGTGAATCTTGTGGCGAACCCGGCGGCGATGGTTCGGTGGAGCGAATCGAGAGGCCTGGACGGTTGCAGCCATGGGTCACGCGGAATGCACTTTTGCGCTCATACATATTAACCCCAGATCGAGGAAAAGTAAGCAGGAAGAAAGTGGGAAGTGCGGGGAGTTGCAGGTTTCTGCACAGGGGGCATAAGGCCTTGGCGCAGGCAGATAAAAAAGCAGATGAAAAATGTGCCGACAACCAGCCTCGGCTGTCCGTCGAGCGCAGCCCGACTCTGTCTTAAGCGCCAAGCTTCCTGCGACGGCGGCGCTACTGTCTGGCTAGTCTGGAGCGTTGGGCTTCGTGGATGCTGGATATCCTCGATATGGCCGCTACCATCATGCTGGAGAGCAATTGCATGGTCGCGACGTCGCGCTCCCCGAAGGCGCTGGGCGAGGAGGACAACACTTCAAACACACCGAGGGTGCGGCGGTAGTAGCGCAGGGGCGAGACGAGGATGGATCGAACTCCGAGGCGGCGGCAACTGGCGAGGTCGACGCGCGGGTTGCGCTCGGCGTCGTGGCAGAGCATGACTTCGCCGGTGCGCACGGCCTCGGCGGAGATGCCGGATTCAGTCTGCAGGCGCACGCCGAGGTCGGGAGCGGTGCGTCCAGCGCGGGCGCGGCAAACAATTTCGTCTCCGGCGCGCAAGGCGATCGCCGCCCCGGTGGCTCCGGTAAGGTGTTGGGCGCGCTCCGTAATGGCGCTGATTGCCGGTTCGAGATCTAACTCCGCGGCGTGAATATCGATTTCTTCTCCGGGATGTACCGCGCGAAATCCAGAGACCGGATGCGCGGCATTGGCTACGCGAAGCTGGCTGCGCAGCGCAGTGGATGGTATGCGCGCATGATGATCGGCCACGCTCAATACTTGCGGGTCGGGAACGGTGCGCAGCAGGTCGCGGACCAGGCTGTCGAGTTCGGAGTCGGTGATGAGATGAGCGGTCTGCACATTGCGCAGCGTGCCCCCCAGCACGCGCGAGAGATTGACCAGCGAGGTGTTGCCGCAGGCTAAACAGTACGGCCTATGATTGGTGCTGATCAATTCGCACTGCACGCAAAATGTGGCGGATTGCAGCGGAACAAAATTTACGTCCTTGAACGTGGTGCCGTAGGTCGTCTTGCGAAACATAAATTGCGTGTCCCCCGAACAACAACGATGCGAATAACAAGGTAAACAGGTACGCGCGCGCTTCGACAGTAGTTGCAGTGGTTCCGGGTGTGGAAAACTTGGATGTATCTTGGCGGCTTTGTACGGCGGACAAGGAGGACCCGTTGTAGGCCTTTGTCTATCCTTGGAGGGCCGTTCTTGTGAGGTCAAAGAATGTTCGAGTCCAGCCCGGCGATAAACTGAATCCCGGGGATGACCTTGCCGACGAGATCCTTATCGTTGGTTAGAAAAAGATCTGTGCCAGCGCTGGCCGCACAGGCCAGGTGAATGGCATCGGCGGAAGATATCTTCATCGCGCCTCTGATTCGCCCGTATAGGTCTGCGGTTTCGCCCGTAAAGGGAATCACTTCCGAAACGGCGATTTCCAGCCCCGCTCTTACCTTTTGGACTCGTTCTTGATTGGCTCCGCGTCGATAGGCGCCTGCGAACACTTCACCAAAAGCCAAGGCTGCAGTAAGAAGCTGATCATTCCGCTCTTGCATTCTCGACCAGATCGCACCCACGCGCTTTCCAAACTGGGGATTTCCTTCCAGCCAGTAAATGAAGAGCATCGAGTCCCAATAGATGCGGCTCACAGGTCTTTCAGGGGATCTTTCCCGGGAGCATAAAACTTGGCGCGCTCGTTGCGCAGATAGTTCTCGCCTCCGCCCAGTTCTGCGAAAATATCTTTCATCGATCCTCGGAGCCGATTCCAGGCTTCCAGGCGAGCCAACTGAACGTCATCCTGTTTTTTGCCGACGATCTCGTAAGTAAAAGTAACGGTGGTGCTCTGTCCGGATGGTGGCCCGGTTTTCGACACGACGCGCAGACCGTACTCCGTTAAAAATTTCTTCGACCCAAGCGCCGCGCACACCAGCGGCACCCGGTTGTTGAGCGCTAGGGCCCGGTGTACCTCGCCTACATTGATCGCGACGGTCTTCTCTCTTCGGCGGCGCGCAGCTGAAATATATCTCTCGAAGGCGTGGCGGCGAACAGCGTCCGAACCCGTGCTCGCTTCCGGTACCGCACTCTTTCGCACGCATGCTATTCTTGCATATGCATGCATCGACCGTCAAAAGATAGCGTCGGTCGTTAAAATGATCGGCGAAATCGCCATTTCGCTCATTGCCGCCCCCGGAGCTTCCCGCCCGGGAGGCCAAGCCAAAATTTCTTGACTTCGACTCCTCCGCAGCATCTAATTGTTAAGAGACAATTGTTGTTTGAGCCAAGCTCAGCAAAGGAAAGACCGTAAGTGGTTGATTCCAGGGCTTTTTCTCAATTAAAACGAAAAAATTGTCTCGCCCCAATGCTCAGAAATCAGTACGCGGTCTGAGGACTTTGCTCTTTGCTCTTTGAAAATGGCCAACCCACCAGTGGGGGCGTCACGGCTTCGACGGAGATGCTTGCGGCCAAGAGGCATGCCGGGGTGCACACACCCGTAATCGCGTGCAAAATGATAATTGCCAATCAACAAATGGCATACGCAGCCTAATTAATTAGGCAGCCGTTCTCCACCGCTTCGCCCTTGGGCGGTGAGCGAACGTCACACAGAGGGCTGCTCTTCTCCACTACGTCTGGGCGGAGAGGTTAAGATCACAGGCTAGCGGCTAGCGTTTCTTGTCCGTTCTGAGCGTGGGCCGCGAACGTCCCGGGGGAATCGCCAGCAATGGCGGCAAACGCCTCCACCATTATCTCTTTTATTATCAATCATTTACGGACTTGTTTTTATTTCGTACCATTAATGTTCCGCGGGCGGGGCCTCCGCTGTGTTCACCTTAAAGCGTTCGGCCGAGGGAACCATTCGATTCCGATTAACAAAATAAATTTAATGACTTTCTACTTGTTGCAGCGAATCGCTCCTGGCTGACCATGGCCAAACTCGTCGCGCGAGAGGTCGATAGAGTTTGCTGGCTCGTCGAATTATTCAAGGATTGGGCAGCGGCATGAGCGACGGCCACTCTTTAGCAGCCAGCCGAACAGGCGTTTAGCACCCGGGTCAATTTAAGGTCCCAGACCGAACCACTGGTCCAGCATTTTTTCCTTTTTCGGCTCTTCTTGGAAATTGCTCCATTCGGGGCAGTTCCTCGGGAGCGATTTTTCCGCCCAGCGGTTTCTCGACCTTCCATCTCGATCATGCCCGCGGCGTCCATCGGCTTCCTGTTGAAATTGCCGCAAAGCTGCGGTCCGCGCCTGTTTTCATGGCTAACGAAGAAACTTGGTTCGGCTTTCCGAATCGTCGCGACCTTTCGTGAGTCTGTGCCTGTACCGAGTTTCAAACCAAACTCGGTGCTTGGAAATTTAGTTGCCTACTCCCTTTCCGTGCGGAGCGACATTCCTAAGAACATTCTCAGCCAGCAAAAACATTCGCCCGAATTGCCTGCGGAGAAGACCGTCGCCTTGTCTTGTGCCTGGAGGTTTTAAGTGCGCTTTGGGAGTTTTATTCTGATGAACACACGCGCCCGTACTCACATATTCACCCTTCTTCGGCAGGCTGTTCATCGCTCTAAGGCTTCCTTCGCGCGCCGTTTGCGCGGCAGCATCCTGGCTGTCATGGCCGGCGCAGTTCTACTGGCTGGCACTGCGCCTGCGCAAACCGCGAGCTCCGTCGCATTTCTTACGGTTGGCAGTGGCTTCAATGGCCCCGTCGATATGGCGCCTGACGGCAAGGGGAACGTCTATGTCATAGACCGCAATAACGGTTTGCTCAAGGAGATCGTTGCAATCAATGGGCGCGTCTCCGCGACCTCGACTGTCGTGATATTAGTCAGCGGACTGAACCAACCTTGGGGCGTGGTTGTTGACAGCAAGGGAGACGTTTTCTTCTCCGATACGAACAACAATTTGGTCAAGGAGTTGGTCGCAACCAACGGAGCGGTCTCATCTACCTCGACGATCATTACGGTGGGCAGCGGATTCAACGGCCCCTATGGTTTGGCGGTCGATAGCAACGGAGATATCTTCGTCGCGGATGCGAACAACAATGCGGTGAAAGAGATCGTAGCGGTCAATGGAATGGTTTCGTCCAGTTCGACAGTCATCGCGGTTGGCGGCGGATTCTGCTCTCCCCATGCCGTGGCACTGGACGGTTTCGGGAACGTTTTTGTCGCGGACCAATGCAACCATGCTATCAAGGAGATCGTCGCCGTCAATGGAGTGGTTTCGTCCAGTTCGACGATCAGGATCGTTGGCAGCGGATTCTTCTATCCCACCGGCGTTGAAGTGGACGCAAGCGGCAACGTCTATGTCGCGGATTTTGCCAACCATGCAATGAAAATCATCGTCGCCGTCAATGGAGTGGTTTCCTCCAGTTCGACGATCAACTACCTTCCCGGTTTCTTCTACTATCCGACTGGCGTGAAGGTAGATGCGAACGGGAACATCTTCGTTGCGGATGCTGCCACCAACCGCGTGACGGAGAACATAGGGCAACCGTGGCAATTACCCACCACCGCCGTGGGCAGCACCAGCGGCAGTGTGCCGGTTTTTTTTACATTTAACAATGGCGGGACGCTGGCGTCGACGCCGTATCGTGTCCTTACCCAAGGCAACCTGAACGGAGAATTTCAGGCCGCTGCGACGCAGGATTCAATTGCCTGCGTGACGGGGAAATTCTACAACGGTGGTGACAACTGCACGGTGGAAGTGACCTTCGCGCCAACCAGACCCGGGCCAAGGGTCGGAGCAGTGCAACTGATAGGGGCGAACGGCACACCGATCGCGACCGGCAATCTCTACGGCACGGGAACAGCTCCGCTAGTGACCTTCAGCCCGCCCACCCAGCGAGTCGTAGGCAGTGGATTCAACGATCCCACTATCGTGGCGTTCGACGGCAGTGGCGATGTCTTCGTCACAACACCAACCAACCCTGCTGTGTCTGAAGTAGTTGCGGTCAACGGAGTGGTTTCGTCCACCTCTACGATCGTGACAGTGGGCGGCGGTTTTAATAATCCGTATGGGGTGGCGGTGGACGGCAGCGGGAACATCTTCGTTGCGGACACGGGCAACAATGCAGTGAAAGAGATCGTGGCAATCAACGGTGCGGTTTCGCCCACGTCCACGGTCATCACAGTCAACAGCAGTTTCGGCTCTCCCACGGGAGTGGCGGTGGATAAGAGCGGAAATGTTTTCGTTGCAGATGCAGCCGGCGCCGGAGCGCTGTATGAGATCGTCGCGGTCAATGGCGTGGTCTCGTCCAGTTCGGTGGTCAATACCATCGGCAGCGGATTTTCTTCCCCGCATAACTTGGCAGTAGATGCAAGCGGGAATGTCTATGTGGCGGACTTTGGCAACAGTGCGGTCAAGGAGGTTGTGGCGGTCAATGGCTTCGTATCGTTCAGCTCGACGGTCAATACCATCGGCAACGGGTTCATCAATCCCACCGACGTTGAGGTGGTTGGCGATGGAAGCATCGTAGTCGCGGACTATGGGAACAATGCGGTGAAGGAGATCATTGCGGTCAACGGCGCGGTTTCGTCCAGTTCGACGGTGCAAACGTTGGCTTCCGGCTTGAACTCACCGCAAGGCGTGGCAGTCAACGGAAGAGGAAATGTCATCGTCGCAGAAACCAATCAGGATCAGGTAACAGAGTTGGATGTAGCGACTCCGCCGGCGCTGAGTTTTGCCACGACGAACGTCGGCTTGACCAGCCCGGACAGTCCTCAGACGGTAACCATTACCAACCGGGGCAATGCCCCGCTTACGTTCGAGATTCCCACGACAGGCCAGAATCCCAGCATCTCGGCGAGCTTCACTCTGGACAATAGTTCCACCTGCCCGCTGCTCACGACTAGTTCGAGTGCGGCAACGCTGGCTGCCGGAGCTTTGTGCACAGAAGTTGTCAACTTCATTCCTGCGGCTTCCGGCAACATCAGCGGCTCGCTGGCGATCACCGATAACAACCTCAATGCGGCTGGTCCCAGCTATGTGGTGCAGAGCATCGCTTTGAGTGGAACTGGAACGATGCTCGCTGCTGTCAAGGTCACCACCAGCGCCATCCCTTCGACCGTTGTCTCCGGCAGCAACTTGGGCACCGTCATCGCCACCATCAAGGACGCGAATGGCAACACCGTCACCGGTTCGTCGGCGGCGGTGACGGTGACGATCACCGGCCCCGGCGGATACTCCCAGACAGTACCGGCAACCGCAGTCAATGGTGTCGCTACCTTCAACCTCAGCTCGCTCAGTCTGACTGCGGAAGGCATCTATACCGTCACAACCAGCAGCCCCGGCTTGACTGAAGCGATCTCCACCGTGACGGTTACGGCGGGCGCCGCCGTCGAGGTCGCAACCAGCACCATCCCTCCCACCGTTGCCTTTGCCGGCAATCTGGGCACCGTCATTGCCACTATCAAGGACGCGAATGGCAACACCGTCACCAGTTCCTCGGCTTCGGTCGCGGTGACCATCACCGGCCCGAACGGCTATTCGCAGCAGGTGACGGTCAATGCGGCTGACGGGATCGCGATTTTCGACCTGGCCAGCCTGACGTTCTCGACAGCCGGCAGTTATACCATCACCACCACCAGTGGCGGACTGACGCAGTCCGTAGGTTCGTTCACGGTTACGGCGAGTCCGGCCGCCCTCCTTGCGTTGCCCGCGATTCCGGGCACCATTGCCGTCGGCGACAATCTGGGAGTCGTTCCGGTTTCGGTCGAAAGCAGTAGCGGGAGCGTGGTCACCAGTTCGTCGGCCTCGATCACCGTGACTATCACCGGCCCGAACGGCTATTCGCAGCAGGTCATGGCCGCGGCGGTCAACGGCATTGCCAACTTCAATCTAAGCAGTCTCACGTTCTCCGCCGCTGGCAGCTATACCATCACAGCCACTAGCAGCGGACTGACGCAGGCCTCGGCTCCGTTCACGGTGACGGCGAGTACGACACAGGCCGCCAAACTCGCGCTGCCTGCGATTCCCGCAACGGTAGCCGTTGGAGACAGTCTGGGTGCCATTACGGTTTCGGTGGAAACCAGCGCCGGCAGCGTAGCTACCAGTTCCAGCGCTGTGGTGATCGTGACCATTACAGGACCGAACGGGTATTCGCAGCAGGTGATGGCCACTGCCGTTAATGGCATTGCCATCTTGAATTTGAGCGGCCTCACTTTTTCCGCCGCCGGCACTTACACGATCACTGGCACCAGCATCGGGCTGACGCAGGCCTCGGCTTCGTTCACGGTGACGGCAAGTGCCGCGCAGGCCGCCCAACTCGTGTTGCCCGCGATTCCGGCGATCATTGCCGCCGGCGAAAATCTGGGAGCCGTTCCGGTCTCAATCGAAACCAGCAGCGGCAGCGTGGTTACCACATCCACCGCGTTGGTGACGATCACGATTTCTTTCCCGGATGGTTCTGCCCAGGTGTTCACGGCCACTGCGGTGAACGGGATAGCCACTTTTAATTTGTCCAGTCTGACCTTGTCCCTGCCTGACATCTATCTGATCACAGCGACCAGCATCGGCTTGAATCCGGCTATCGCCGTTTTCACGGTGACCTCCAGCGCGGCCGACGCAACCCAACTAGTCTTGCCCGCGATTCCCCCGACTGTGAACTCGGGAGGGAATCTCGGAACGATCGCGGTTTCGGTGGAAACGACCGCCGGCGCTGTCGTTACCGGTTCCACCGCATCCATCACAGTCACTATCACCGGCCCGGGCGGCTACTCGCAACAGGTTACGGTTAGTGCGGTAAACGGTGTCGCTACCTTTGACCTGACTTCCTTTACCTTTGCGACGCCGGGCACTTATACGGTAACGGTGAGCAGTACGGGGCTCACTTCAGCGGTGGCTACGTTCACCATCGGGCAAAACTTTACGCTGACTCCCTCCGCCGGAACCGGTCCCACGCCGACACAAGATGTGCTTCCCGGTGCGGCGGCTGTCTATCAGTTGCAGCTGGCCCCGGCGGGAGCCATCTTCAACGCGCCCATCACACTCTCCGCCACGGGCCTGCCGCCGGGGGCAACTTATACCTTCAACCCGGCGGTCGTCACGCCGGGTACCGCTGCAGCGACTAGCACGTTCACCGTCAACACTGCGCCGGCAACAGCATCATTGCGCCCAAGGCAAAACATGGCATGGGGGTTCGCGATGTTCCTTCCAGCGGCATTCCTGCTGCCCTGGGCGGGGTCCCGCAACGGGCGGCGCAAAGCACGATGGTTCCCCGTTCTGCCGCTTCTGCTGGTCGGACTAGCGCTGGGTATTGGGAGCCTCTCTGGCTGCGGCGCGGGCGGACTTTTCAGCCAGCCGCAAACCACCTACACGATCACCGTGACCGGGACCAGCGGCGCGCTCACCCATTCGACCACAGTGACTCTGACAGTGCAGTAGAGGAGCTCTCTTGAAAACAAAAATTCTTACAACTCTGATGCTGCTCCCGGCTCTGCTCACGGTTCACGGGGCTGCACAAATTTCAACTGGCCCAGTTTCGATGCAGCCCGAGCGTGCTACTGAGCTTTCCTATACTTATTCCACGCTCCGCACCAACGCGCCCGTGGGCGGTTGCGGCTGCTTTTGGAACAGCGGCGGATCGGTCGAACTGGCCGTGCCGCTTTGGCGGCATTTTTCTTCGGTCACCGAATTCTCTGGCGAGCACGCGGGCTCGATCCCCGGAAATAGCGGCACAGCTTTAAGCCTGATCTCCGCGCTTGCCGGAGTGCGCATGACTCGTCCGGTGAACAAGAAACTTTTCCCCTTCGCCCAAGGTCTGATCGGGGTCGTGCATGCATTCGACAGCTACTTCCCCGGTTCGCTAGGCCCAACAACAAGCGCAACGTCGTTTGCCCTGGCTACCGGTGGCGGAATCGATGTAGCCGTCAGTCCACGCTGGCTCGTGCGGCCCATCCAAGTGGAGTACCAATTCATGCATCTGCCGAACAACGCGGGCAACGAGCAACACGACATCCGGCTTTCGGCTGGGATAGCATTGCGCTTCTTCCGCAACTCGTCGAGAAAGTAATCGATGATCCTATGATGATCGGGTACGAATCCAATGCCTGCTGTGGAGCAGACCGTGAAAAGTCACCCCCACAAGCAAGACATGGGCGCAGCCACAAGACGGTCGCCGAAGGGGACCGGCCTTCCACCATCGTAGAGAACTACTCCCAGCTTGAAGTTATCGCCGGAGGCCTCCGCCAACTTTCGGAGTCCCTTGAAGTCACCAGCATTCACGGTCGCGCTAGCCTTGACTTCGATACCGACCAATGCGCCACTTCGCGTTTCAATCACAAGGTCAACCTCATCCTGATCTTTGTCCCGGTAGTGGTATAAAGCGCAGCTCTCACCAAACCAAGGCGCCTGTTTCAACACCTCAGAGAAAACAAATGTTTCCAGTAACGGCCCGAAGATCGAACGGTCTTTCGCAATCCGTTCCGCGGTAGCCCCCAGGAGTGCGCCGAGCAGGCCGGAATCAAGGAAATGCAGCTTGGGCGTCTTCACCAAACGCTTCAACTGGTTCCGAAACCACGGTTCCAACCGACGAACGAGAAACAACTGCTCCAGAATCGAGATGTACTTCCTGGTGGTCTTGTCGTCAAATCCAACTTGCCCGCCCATCTGCGTGAAATTGGTGAGCTGTCCAGAGTGGTGGGCGAGAACCTGCAACAGCCTGGGCATTTGGTCTAGCCTTTCCACGTCGGCAACCTCGCGCACATCCCGCTGCACAATGGCTCTTATGTAATCCCGTGCCCAGGTCTGGCGTCGCTTGGGATCTTCGCGGCGCAGCATTTCGGGGTAGCCGCCAGTCAGCACGGCTTGTACTAGGTCTTTGCCGATCATTGGCTCCGCGGGGTTGCCGAGTTTGCTATCGAACGCTGCTTTGAGGAAACCTGGCTTCTTACCTCGGATTTCAGCCCGCGAGAGGGGCAGAAGACTCACGATTTCCATGCGGCCAGCTAGGCTCTCCGATATCTTAGGAACAGTCAAAATATTTGCTGAGCCCGTCAACAGAAACCGGCCGGCTCGGCGATCATCATCGACTGACTTCTTGATAGCCCGTAAGAGGTCGGGCACTCGCTGTACTTCGTCGATGGTGGTTCGATCGAGTGCCCGCACGAACCCCGTTGGATCGCTGCGTGCCGCAGCCAGTACTGTGTCGTCGTCCATGGTAATGAAGTCGCGATTGCCCCCGACCAGTTCGCGGACCAGTGTGGTCTTTCCGCACTGGCGCGGCCCCGTAACCATAACGACCGGTGTGTCCTTGAGCGCGGTGGCCACCAGTTCGGCGGAAAAGCGAGGAAAGAGCGCGTGATCGGTATCGTCCATGCCGGATCGAAGCCCCGTCTAATTCGGACTGAAGGTTCGTCTATTTCGGATTATAGGCTCGTCTGATCCGGAACGGAAGCTGAAACGGTGCCGACACTCATGCCGGTGAGAAGGTCGAGTGTTTGATTGTCGAGGCGTCGCGTTGAGCCTGCGACGAGACTCGACCGATCAATCAGTTCCTGCCGGTTGGCTTCAGGAAAGCTCGCAGTGGGGACCGGATTTCCCTGTGAAGGAGCTGAGCGCCGAGGTTTTTGCACCTCTGCCATGGTGCGCGCTTCGGTCGGATCTACATCTCCAGCGAACGCTTGCGCGAGCCGTCGCGATCAATCCCGACGAAGCCGTGGTCGTCAGGCCGTATCTCTGCGGCAGGCGGTAACTGGCCCTTGTTTGCTCAGACCTTCGAGACTCTCACCTTCGTCCAACCCGAACGCAGCGATAGAACCCATGCTTCGTGAACCAGCACGGCATATGCTTGGTTCCGATGTTGATCTCCGCTGTTATGCTCGTGCCGCTCTCATCGTTTCGCGGCCTCGGTCAGAAGTGGAGTACTCAATATGGCCGGGAGTCGAATATTGATCCAGCCTTCGATGTCTTGCATGACCAATTTCTTGTCTATGTCGTTGAGAAGGTCATGAAAGCCTCCTTCGTAGAGTTTCAGAGTTTTGTCAGTGGCACCGACCATGTCGTAAAAGTGTTGGCTGCCGCTGGGCCGCGTATTCTTGTCGAGGATACCGTGGAGAATCAGGACTGGCAGCGTGATCAGAGGAAAATTCCTCTTGAGACGGTCGTCAGCACGGACCATCGCGGCCACAGTTTGTGACGGCTGAGTTTCGTGGGCGATCAGCGGATCTTCGTTCATGGCTTGCACGACTTTTGGATCGCGAGAGAATCTCTCATTCGGCAGGTGCAGAATGTGGGCATGCGGAGCAAGGTGGCCCAGTCCTTTGAAAACGGCAAGGGCAAAAGACGGTGCAGGTATCTCATAAGCAAAGCTTTCACAAATCAGACCGGCCAACTCGGCTTGGTGCTCCAGGGTGAAGAGGCAAGAAACGACACCGCCTGCGCTGTGGCCTAGCATGAAAAGGGGTAGATTCGGGTCTCGCGATTTTACAATTGCCACAACCGCTTCAACATCACTGACGTAATCTTCAAACTTCTCAACATAAAAGCGCTCGCCGTCAGAATTTCCGCGACCACGTAGGTCCAGGGCATACACGACCAAGCCAATCGCTGCGAATTGCTCAGCTACCCATCCGTAATACCCGCTGTGGGAATTGAACCCAGGGACGATGACGATAGCCCCACGAGGCTCTCAGTCTGGACGCCACGATCGGAAGAAAATTTGTAGACCACTTACACCTTCGACTTGTTCTTGGTTCATTGCTCCTGATTGTTGCTGCATAGCAGCCTCCTTAAAACGAGATTTCCAAATGTGATGCATACTCTTCGAAGAGAACCGATGGTTTTGTTGCCTCGATTCGGTGGCTGTTGGAGCGATCTTACTTATTCTCCGCCAGCGACCAGAATCAACTCCCCACTGATCCAGCGCGAGTCGTCCGAGGCCAAGAATACAGCCGGCAGAGCGACGTCATCGGGTTCTCCCATGCGACCCAATGGAGTCAGCTCTACATAATGTTTCTGCATGGGGCTGTCGGCAAGACCGCCTGAGATAAATCCTTCTGTTGTGATTACACCAGGGTTGAGGGAGTTGACACGAATTTTGCGTGGGCCAAGTTCTTTGGAGAGCACCTTTGTGATTGCGTCTACAGCACCCTTACTCGCGGAAGAAATAACCGATTTGGCCGGTGCGACGGTGTTCACGCGAGATCCGATGTTGATGATGCTGCCGCCTTCGGCTGGGAAGAGAGGCAGTGCAGCTTTTGTTGTCAAAAGCAATCCCAGGACATTGAGGTTATGTTCGCGGTGGTACTTCTCGGCTGTTACATCTTCGAGTGGGCCGAAAGCGTAAATGCCTGCGTTGTTCACAAGAATATCGACCTTACCGTACGTCTTTTTCGTCTGCTCAAATAGCTCGGCTATCTCTCTCTCATTCGATACGTCGGCACCGATTGCAAATGCTTTCCCACCCGCCGCAATGATTTCTGACACGACCTTATCCGCACCCTCTTTACTGGTGTGATAGTTCACTACGACCGAGGCGCCTTCGGCTGCGAGCTGTTTGGCAATTGCTGCTCCGATGCCCTTCGATGATCCAGTTACCACAGCAACTTTGTTCGCAAGTTTCATTGCGCTCTCCCTTTTGGACACTTCAGTCGTGCTGTCCCTCATTTTTTTGAGTCGGAAGCATTTATTGCTCTGCGCCTATATTGAGTGCAACAACACAACCATTCGCAATTCGCTGAATTGACGAGCCCTTAGCATTTATGGTGGGCCGTTTTTTCAGCGTTCGCTGAAACTTCGGCATCGAGCCTCGGCGTTTGCCCGGTGAGTTTGGCATTTTGGTGAGGGGTGCGTGGTGAGATGCGCAAGAATAAATACTTTGATGCTCTGAGAAAACATCGTCTTGCGGTGGTACACGCCTGTACATCTCTGACGGCTATCTGGAAAAGGCGTTATGCGGTCTTGAAGCGGTGTCGGTTGATTCCCAGTTTTCTTATTTTTGACTCAAGCGTCTGCCGCGGGATGCCCAGCTTGGTGGCCGCGCCCCTGGGACCTCCGATGACTCCTTCGGCTTCCCGCAGTGCAGCCTCAAGCATTTCTCTTTCGCGCTCCACGAGACTTGCAACGAGTGGGACGGATGTCGAGGCTGGTTTCGGCGCTGCCCGCGAAAGCCAGGTTTCCTCTACCCAGAAAGTGTCCCCGTCGCACAGGATCACTGCCCGTTCGATCACATTCTGCAATTCGCGAATATTCCCGGGCCAGTCATAGGCTTGGAATAGTTCGAGGGTTGTCTTGTTGATATTCCGGAACTTCTTGCCCGCTCTTGTTCCATATCGGTCGATCAGGTATTCGACCAGCAACGAAATATCGTCAGGCCTATCGCGCAACGGCGGCACTTGAATTGGGAAAACATTGAGCCTGTAAAACAAGTCCTGACGAAAGATTCCTTCAGCAACGGCTACGCTCATATCTCTGTTCGTGGCTGCCAATATACGCACATCGACTGCAATCGTTTGATTGCCTCCGATTCGTTCGAACTCACGCTCTTGCAGAACCCTTAGCAAAGCCACTTGCGTCTCAGCAGGAAGTTCGCCGACTTCGTCCAGAAAGACTGTCCCGCCGTCCGCCGCTTCAAATCGTCCAAGTCGTCGTTGCAGAGCTCCGGTAAATGCGCCTCTTTCGTGACCAAAGAGTTCGGACGCGATGAGATCACGAGGAATAGCAGCGCAATTGACCCGGATGAAAGCACGGCTCGAACGTTTAGACCCTTTGTGGATCGCTCTGGCAATCAGTTCCTTGCCTGTGCCGGTTTCACCCAGGATAAGCACTGTCGAGTCCGTCGGAGCAACTTTCGAAACGAGTGACAAGACGTTACTCAAAGCGTCAGAGGAGCCCACGATCTCTTCAAACATCGAAGATCTTTCAATCTCTTCTCGTAGCGCAACATTTTCATTTCGCACTCTGTCTTCGGCTCGTTTGCGATCGTCGATGTCCGTACCGGTGGTATACCAGCGAACTACCTTTCCCTGCTTGTCCAGGAGCGGGTTGTAGCGGTGCAAGAACCAGCGGTATTTGCCGTCCTTGCGGAGAAAGCGTTGCTCGTTCTCAAACGGGATCCCTCTTCGAAGGCCTTCCGCCCGATCCGCTTTAACTCTCTCGATGTCTTCAGGATGAAAGGCGCGCGCCCGGAAAGTCTCGGCTCGAACATCGTCCATGGTCAAACCGCTGTAGTCGAGCGCCAGCCGGTTCGCATAGATGATGCGTCCGTCGGGTTGCATGACGACGACGATCTGGGCGATCGCATCCGTGATCAGGTGAAACTCCTCTTCGTCTCTCCGGAGTTGTTCATGCGACTTTCTGATCTCATCTAACGCATTCACTAATTCCGCCTGAGTTCTTCCCCGCTCAATCGCAATCAGCGCGATGTGCACAGCGCCTTCAATGAACTGGATGTGCTCGAGGGTCGGAGTTCTTGGTTCCGAAGAATAGATGCAGAAGGTGCCGAGAACCTCTTGTTTCTTCGAAAGGATGGGCTGAGACCACGCGGAACGGAGACCATTGCGCAAGGCAACATGCCGCAAGTCCACCCATAAAAGATCTGTAGAAATATCCGAAGCAATGATCCTCTTCTTGAGACAGGCGGCGGTACCACAAGAGCCTACGCAGGGGCCTATTGTCACAGGATTAATGAACTCCGCCCATTCTTTCGGGACTTTGGGGCCGGCTCCAAATCTAAGCTGCGTACCATCCGGATCCATCAGCAAAATAGACGAGATGAAGTCCGAAGACTCGGCGTCAAAACGGGCACACAAGTTGTCCAATACCTCTGCAACGCCAGCTCCGTCGGTGATCATTTCCAGCGCGAGCTTTTCCGTCAGCAAGAGGGATTGAGCGCGTTTTAATTCGTTGAAGTTGTTTTCTAAATCGTCGTTGAGCTGAGGTTCGGGTACAGCACAATATTCAACTCTTTGGGCACGCTGGGTCGCAAGTACATCCTTTCCGCATGCACCGTCTTTGGAGGGCGAAGCATCCATTTCCACGCCCAACTCCCACGAATTCATAGACTCTCCGAGAAATCCTTAGATTCCCGCGGGAACACTTTGACACAAAGATGTTTTGACCCTTGCTCTTAAACCCGCGCTCATTATCGTACTCGTCGGCGCGGCGCTACCGCAACACCAACTGCATTCAGCCAACGCCTAGCGAAGCTGAAGTTTCAGCGAACGCCGATAAAGCGGCGTTGCCTTATCTCTTAAGTGCCTTTCAATTCAGCCGAACTGAACGGCCCTCCTCTTGCAATCTATACATTCGTCGAACGCCGCACAAGGAGAAATGACGCTAAAGATCGAGACACACGTTGACGGAAACAAACTGACAATCCGCCTGACCGGCCGAATGAAAGAGGAATGTCTGGAACATTTGAAGGCTCTGCTGGGCAAGGCAAGTTCCGGAGCCGTTTTGAACCTAGCGGACGTGAGCTTGGTCGGCGTGGAAGTGGTCCAATTTCTCGCAAACTGCGAAAACGCGGGTGTCGAGTTAGTTGATTGTTCTCCCTACATCCGAGATTGGATCGACAGAGAGCACGCCAATGAAAGCAATCGGAATGGCTAAAAAAAGAGGAGTAAATATGAGTATCAAAGTGGACCAATTGTCGAAAGCAACTTCAGTCAAAGGAACGGCCGTCATCACCGGGGCATCGACAGGGATCGGGAAGGTGTTTGCAGAGCGGCTCGGAAAGCGGGGGTACGACCTGATTGTAATCGCTCGCCGGGTCGACAGACTGAATCTTCTGTCAGCAGAGCTGAAGAAGGAGTATGGCGTTTCCGTCCAACCGATACCAGCTGACCTTGCAAACTCAACTCAACTTCGTGATGTCGCTGAGATGATCGCAGCCGACGAGAGGGTATCGCTGCTTCTCAACAACGCCGGCACCGCCACGTTGGGAGCGTTTGTTGATGCAACAGCCGGCGACATTTCGGCCATAATCGACCTCAACATCGTGGCTTTAACGCGGCTGACGCTCGCCGTCTTGCCTGGCTTCAAGCGCCGCAATCGCGGTTCCATCATCAATATCGGCTCGGTGCTCGGGCTCAACAGCCTTCCTATCAGCAGCATCTACAGCGGCACAAAGGGGTACGTCTTGAATTTTACACGAGGTCTTCAGCAGGAGGTTGAGGGCACAAACGTGCGCGTCCAGCTTGTGCTGCCCGCGGCAATTGCCACGGACCTGTGGGACATCTCGGGCTTTCCTCTATCACAGCTCGATCCAGCGACTGTCATCAGCGCAGAGAATGCGGTCGACGCAAGTTTGGCCGGATTCGATTTTGGTGAAGATTTGACACTCCCGTCCGTTGATGATCTCCAACTTCTCGCCAATTACGACACCGCGCGGACCAGCTTGTTTCGCGCTTCTCTCACCGGTGAGCCGGCGAGTCGCTACTCCCTGAGTCCGCGAAGAATCGCGAAAGCATCATAGCCAGACAGCTCCTGGAATCGTGGAGCGGATGAGAAGAAACAATCAAATCAACTTCTGCCCGGCTGGCTATGGTCTCGCCGGCCAAGTTTCACAAGGAGAATAACGATGAATGTACTAGGAGCGAGTTATGCTGCAACACTCTTGGCGCTGAGTTGCGCTACAACACTAACCTTTTCGACAAATGCTGCCGCTCAAGTTGATCCGAAAACGGCGGTCACGACTGTGCTGCTTGTGCATGGCGCTTGGGTGGACGGTTCCAGTTGGGCGAAGGTTGTTCCCGCATTAGAGAGCAAAGGGCTGAGTGTCATCTCGGTTCAGATTCCACTGACATCGCTCGCCGACGATGTCGCGGCCACCAGGCGAGCCATCGCTCTTGCGGACGGCCCCGTGCTTCTCGTCGGTCACTCCTATGGAGGAGTCGTAATCACCGAAGCGGGAAGTGATCCCAGGGTAAAGGGACTCGTATACATTGCGGCGTTCGCGCCGGATACTGGCGAATCCTCGGTGACACTTTTAAAGACCGTTCCCGATTCCCCGGCGGGTGCGGAGCTAAGACCCGATGCAGCCGGTTTTCTCAAGCTTACCGAAAAAGGCATCAACGAGGATTTTGCGGAAGAACTCTCAGCGCCCGAAAAGAAAATCTTATTTGCGACGCAGATCCCCACCTCAGTAACTGCTCTTGGAGCGCCAGTCAGTCAAGCTGCTTGGAAGACAAAACCTTCCTGGTTCCTCGTCACGACTAAAGATCGTGTTGTCCCCGTCGAATTGGCCAGGAACATGGCACACAAGCTGAATGCGGACACTGTCGAAGTCGCGTCCTGCCACGCTGTCATCGTGGCGCACCCGGAGGAAGTAAGCTCATTAATCATCAAGGCCGCCCAAGGCGTGGGTGGTCCCCGCTAAAACGGCAAGTTTCTGTCAGCTCTCAGTTCAGCCGCAACTCAATCCGAGGCCCGAATGGAGCCTCCACAATTTATCAAGGAGACACAATCATGAGCGAAGAAGTCCTGACCGAATCAAGTTGCACCGCCACCATCAACGCACCAATCGAGTTCGTCGACATACCAACCTGGCTATTCACGCTACCGGATGCTGAATACCAACGCTGCTCTCCGGCCCACATCGCCGCTGCCGCGACGACAACAGATGACGGCCGACGAATGTCGATCAACGTCGAGACGATTGGCGGCGAACTCATGGTGCAACACTATGTAGAAGACATCGGGGAAAAGCATCACTGCCGCGTGCTTTCGACTTCTGACCTGTTGACGGCGGCCGGGTGGACGACCACGAAAGTTCTCTGGGAGCTCAGTGTCAAAGCCATCGACGCAGAAACTTGCGAGTTGACCAACCATGTCATTGGCAGCACAACTCCAGAGCTTCTCAAAGCCCTGGGCAAAAGGGGTGTGTCGCTCGAGATGGCAAAAGCGTCTAGAGGCAACGCAACGCCTGCGCACAATGCGCAGGAAACGCCGTTCTTCGCTAAGAGTATCGAGAAGAAGGCGTTGGAAGCGAAGGCAAGCGCTCGAAAGATGCAGGGCGTCCTGACTGTTAAGCGCTCGATTGCTTAGCATCGATTCTCACTGCCTTCAGTTCAAAAGGCACCAACTTTTTCCTTAAGGAGATTTTATGACATCCGCAACCTACGAAAAGAAAACCACCGCGCTCTTGATCGTCGATCCGTACAACGATTTCATGAGCGAAGGCGGCAAGTTATATGCCGCTACCAAACCGACGGCAGACTCCGTCGGTTTCTACCAGAACATGCGAAAGCTGATTCCGGCAGTGCGGGCTGCCGGAATTCAAGTCTTCATTGTCCCTCATCACCGTTCACGGAACGATGACTTTGACAACTGGCTGCATGTCAACCCCGTACAGCAAGACACGAAAAACAGAATGGCCTTCGCCGTCGACACATGGGGCGGCGAGTGGCATCCTGAGTTCGGGCCGAAGGCAGGCGACGTCGTGGCTCACGAACATTGGGCGCAAAATGGTTTTGCCAATACCGATCTCGACGAACTGCTCAAACAGCACGGCATTCAGAGACTGGTGTTGGTAGGCTTCATCGCGAATTCCTGCGTCGAAGCAACAGCGCGTTTCGGCATGGAACTGGGCTATCACGTCACCCTCATCAAAGACGCGACGGCGGCCTTCAACCCTGAGGGCATGACGGCTGCTCGCGTGAGCGCCAAGTTGTTTGCTCATGCGGAATTGAATACGGACGAGCTGCTATCCGCCCTGTCTGAGTCGACACGAGTTCCAGCTGAAGAGCAGACCGACAGCTCACTCGTATCTGCTCACCGAAGCAAGAACTGAGGCCGATCAATTATGTCCACATTATTGAAGATTGACGTTAGCTCACGGGGGGATCGGTCGATGCAGCAGGTCCATCCGGATGGCAAAGTCATTAAGCGCGATATTGCCACGACCAACCTCCCGTTCGTGGAGTTCCCCTGGATCACTGCCAATATCACAAAAGTGTCAGCCCGAACCGAGGCGCAAAAGACTTTGCTCAAGCTTAGCGATGACTTGATTGCAGAACTTCAGCAGGCCGATGAATACCTGATCGCAACACCGATGTATAACTACGGAATTCCAGCCAAGCTTAAAGCTTACGTAGATCACGTGGTTCGTGCTGGACTTACTTTCAAGATGAACGCCGACGGCAGTTATGCGGGGCTTCTCAGCGACAAGAAGGCCACTGTCATCATCGCAAGCGCTGGCGAATACTCGCCAGGCGCACCCGCTGAAGGGATGGACACTTTGAAGCCTTACCTGCGGGAGATTCTCGGGTACATCGGAGTGACAGATGTCGCTTTTATTCAATCTGGTTCTACGTGGAAGGTGGACATTGGATCCGAGGAGGCCGATGCGCACATAGAGCCCTTAAAAGCTCAGGTTAAACTCGCGGCCGGTCCGTAGAGAGCATGGCAAACTCCAAAACCCAGATCGATCGAACCTCTGTCGATGCTCCCGCCGACTCTCCCCCCGATAGTCGGTTTATCGTTGCGAAATCTGGCGTTATGTACGAGCCACAGCGCTGCAGCCTCCCAGTCGTCCGGAGCGGCAGGCTAAGGATTCCTGGCGCAACCGATACTCCACGCTGAGACATCATTTCGAGTAGCTATGCGGCTACAGGTTCGGCTGCGTGCAGAGTGCAGTAAAGTGGATGCGTATCGTCAATAATTTTCTTTGCCGTGGCTACTTCCGCGGCCGTGCCGTGGACGATCACCAGGAACTGATCCGACTTGAGCGCGGTTTCGTACTTCACCACGCTGTCCTTGGGAATGCCGATGCTGAACAGGCCCGCGCCCAGCGCGCCTAATACTCCAACTTCAACCGCACCCTCCAACCCCGCGACGATCCATGCCACCAAAGGACCAGCCACTAACAGGGGGCCCAGGCCGGGAATTATAAAAAGTGCGGACCCGAACAAGAGTCCCCAAAAACCTCCCCAGAAAGCACCGACTTTGCCCCAATACTTCATGCGGTCGCCAGTGTTGTAGTAGCCCACTACTTGCTCCTCGGTGTGGTAGCCCTTGCCGGCAATCGACAGCTTTCGCATGTCAACTCCCCCGCGCTGCAGTTCTTTAATGGCTGCCTCGGCATCGTTATGTTGGCGATAGATCGCAACCACGGAATTCTCTATGGACATTTTCATTCTCCCCGGCAAATTGCCGTCATTCTCGAACTACTCTTTTTGAATGTACCTCGAATGTACGAGCACCGTGGCGAGAAAGATGTTCGCTATTGCTCAGTATCGGTTGGGGGGCATCTCTTAGCTGATTCGTGAGAAGCACTTGCGTCGAATCGCCGGGGCTCCACTTCCATCCCAGTTTTTCTAACTGGGAGGCAGACGGCCATGGTCTTGACTACGAATCGAAACCGTTACCCCGGCCGTGCTCACCGGAGCGCCACCAGAGATTGCGCTGGATCGGATCGTGACGGCGGCGACATTCGATGGAGCGCTCTACCAGCAATCGAGCGATGGTATCGACCGCAACCAAACAAGTGTCGAGCACGGAGAGACTAATGCCCTTGCCGAGACCGCAGGATTCGGGAACAACGCCGACGACAATCACTTCAGACGGAGCGTGACCCGCCAATCTCAACTGCGCCAGAGACTCCTGCACTCCGGGGTCATGCGATGTCACACGAAGCTGAGCCTGAGACGATACAAGATCATCGTCGCGATAAACGCTGAGCGTCCCCGGCCCTTCTTCTTCGCGTGGATGAACCGCATCGGCTATCACAACCAGATCCACGTCGTACAAGTAGGGCGCGAGATCCAGTCCAGGCGTGCCGAGATCGAGAATTTCCACCTTCGGGTCGCACTCGTACAGGGAACGAAACATTTCGATCGCCAACGGGCCGAATCCGTCATCGCCAAGAAGAACGTTGCCGAGACCCACCACGGCGATTCGACGAAGAGGGCGCTCCGTGCTCATAAAACCTTCACCCGCGCGATCGCTCGACCGCTCGAATCGAACGTGTGGCAGGCGCACGCCATGCAGGGGTCGAAGGAGTGAACCGTACGGAGTACTTCGAGCGGTTTGATCGGATCAACCACCGGGTTTGCGATAAGAGAAGTTTCATAGGGCCCGGGAACCCCTTTTTCGTCGCGGGGACTGGCGTTCCAGGTGGTCGGCACCACCGCCTGATAGTTGGTGAAAGCCCCTTTGTCGACGATCACCCAGTGGGAAAGTGCGCCGCGAGGCGCTTCGTGCATCCCAACACCCTCGCACTCATGCGACGGAAATTGCGGCGGATTGAAAGTAGTGTCGTCGCCCTTAAGAATGTTGTCGGTGAGCAACTGCCAGTGCTGCAGCGCCAGGTCGGAAAGCATGGCGGAGCGAATCGCGCGGGCAAGATAGCGGCCCATGGTCGATTGCAGGGCCTCGGGGGTCAGATGGAAAGCGGCTGTACCGGCTTCATGGACCGAGGAGATTGTCTTGAAGGCCGTATCCGTCCATTTGCGCGTGAGCGGGTGGCCGGAGGCATAGCCGACCAGAACATTCGCCAAGGGACCGACCTGGATCGGTTGACCGTTATAGCGCGGAGCTTTTACCCAGGTGTACTTTTTATCGGCCTGGAAATCGGTGTAGTCGGGGTCGGTCTCACCCTTCCACGGCGTTTGCGCTCCTTCGCCTTTGTACCAGGCGTGCGTCACATCCTCGGCCACAGAAGAGCGGAAGGATTGGTCGCGCCAATTTTGAATTGGTTGCACGGAAGTGAGCTCTCCCTTCATGATCAGGCCGCCGGGCAGATCGAATCGCGTGGCGTTGGCATCGGTGGGAAGGTCAGGGACAGCAAAATAATTCGCGACACCGCGTCCGTAACGGAACCACTCGGGGTAAGAAGCGGAGAGCAGACAGGCATCCACGAAATAAGCCTGCTGCACAAACGGGATCAAATCCTGTAGCAGAGATTGCAACATCCCGAGGCGATCCATGTTAAAAGTCGCCAGGCTGTTGAGGTTAATTGCATTCATGACGCCGCCGACTGCGAGGTTCTGAATGTGCGGCGTTTTCCCGCCAAGCACACCGACAATCTGGCATGCTTTGCGCTGAAATTCCAGCGCCTGCAGGTAGTGAGCGAACAAAATCAAGTTCAGTTCCGGGCTTAATCGCATTGCCGGATGGCCCCAGTAGCCGTGAGAGAAGATGCCAAGCTGACCGCTGTCAACCATGCCCTTCACCTTGCTCTGCACCGCCTCCAACTCGCGGCGCGAATTTCCCGGCCAATTGCTGTAGCCTTCCGCTATGGACGCGGCGCGCGCAGGATCAGCTTTGGGGATGGTCGCGATGTCGACCCAATCGAGAGAAGACAGTTGATAGAAATGAATGATGTGATCGTGCAGTGCGTGCGCGATGAGAATCAGATTGCGGATGTACTGCGCGTTCGCTGGAATTTCCAACTGGAGCGCATCTTCTACAGCGCGCACCGAGGCGATGGCGTGAACCGTGGTGCAGACTCCGCAGAAACGTTGGGCAAAGACCCAGCCTTCACGGGCATCACGCCCCCGCAGAATCGTTTCGAGTCCGCGCCACATGGTGCAACTCGCCCATGCCTTCTGCACTTTGCCGCCATCGACCTCGACATCGATGCGCAGGTGCCCTTCGATGCGAGTTACCGGGTCGATAGAGATGCGGGCCATTGGGTTCCTCCTTTTGCGTCTGATTGACTCGTTGGCTGGCGCCTCGGCACGGCTTTGAATATGTAATTCCACTCCTTGATCTCGCCGGGCAGCACAGCAAAATATTTGACTGCAAGAATGAAAGCCACGATGCCGAGCGCGATGTAACCAATCGCCATCAGCACCTCGGGCAGCGATGGAAAATAACTGGCTCGGTGCGCAGGAATGTAGGCGATCGAGGTTGGGATGAAACGGTAGAGCATCCCTCCCAAACAGGCGAGGGTAGCCATCTTTAACATGGTTCGTGGCGTTTCGCGCGCGGTTTTCATTCGCAGCGTAATCGCTGGAATCAGGATGAGGGCGGTTTCAATGAGGAAGAGGACGCTTATCTTATCGAAGGCAAAGGCGGCTCGCACCTGTCCTCGCCATAACAGATCCCCGGCGCGAACCGCCAGAAAAAGCAAGCATGCGCACGACAGCAGGTTGCCCAACTCTCCCAACACTCCGAGGTCGAGTGGCCGCGAGTAGCGGAGACTGCAAATAAGAAGGAGGAAGATTACGAAGCCGAGCCCACACAAACCCGCAGCCAGCAAGTAGAGTAACGGCAGGGATGGAGTCTGCCAGAGAGGATTGATCTTGTTTCCAGCCAGCAGCAGCAGCCCACCCAAGGAAGATTGGTGCATGAGAGGCAGAACGTAGGCACCGACGATCACGAAGGGGTAGATCCGGCGCAAGGATGGAGCGATGCCTCGAAGAAACGTACGAGTCCGCTCACTGCCCGTGTAGTAGAAGCGCTCCAGAAACAACGGAAGGTTCTCAAAGGCCAGGAACACGGCGCAATAGAGGGGCATGCATATCGAAATCTCGAGCATCGCCGACTCGGCATTCCATCGCCAGGGGAGCAGCGCGCTATAGAAATTCCAGGGACGGCCGACGTCGAACCCGAGGGCGATCAGGCCCGTAGCGTAAAAGAGAAAACCTGATACCAGAGCCGTCCGCATGACCACGTGCAACTTGTGCCGGTTGAAGACCCACGCCGCGATGCCAACCGCGAGCGGCCCGGAACCTAGAGCTGTCAGCGTCATGACGTTGAAGGTCTTCCAGATACCCCAGGCATAGGCATCGTTCATTCCGGAGAATGGACCAAGCGGCGAGAAGAAGCGGACCGCGGCCAGCACCAGGCCAAGCGCAGCCAACGCTGCGAAGAAAAGCAACGTCGGTGTTACCACCGGCTCGCGGTACACGGGCACGCCCCGCTGCCAGTGGTTGATCAGGGTGGACCCTGTTATGTCATGCTTATACATAGCGCGGTGTCTTATAGCTGTTCTTGAAGCCCGGTTTTTTTCTCTTGCTCGGCGCTCTCTGCCTCGTGGCGATTCCAGTTCTTCTTGATCACTACTCCCAGCAAGCCAGCGGCGAGAATTGGCCCCGAGAGCCACTTGTAGATCACCGACGTCACTTTGGTGGCGTAGTGACCCAGCGAAGTCGTCCCGAGCTTCGGAAGGCCGATCTTCTCGAACGCGACGTTGGAGAGATAAAGCACTTGTGTTCCTCCGGCCTCATGCTCGCCATAGACCCGGTTCTCAAAGTATTTGTTCGGCGCGGCCGCGACGCGGTCTTTGGCCTTGGCCAGAAGATCGGTGCGCTTGCCGAAGATCACCGCTCCGGTGGGACAAACAGCGGTACAGGCTGGTTGCTGGTTGTTGTGCAAGCGGTCGTAGCAAAACTCGCACTTCACGATCTTCGGATTCCAGTGGTCCCACTGAAACTTGGGAACATCGAAGGGGCAGGCCACTTCGCAATAGCGGCAGCCAATACAGAGCGAGCTATTCCACGTGACCGCGCCCCAGTCGGCTTTTTTCAAGGACCCAAACGGGCATCCGGTCACGCAGGCGGGATCGAGGCAATGCATGCACTGCCGCTTCACGTAAGAGAAGCCTGGCCCATCTGGCTCCTGATAGAGCTTGATGATGTTCTTTGTCTTCGAGTTGAGATCCGGCGGTAGGTCCCAGATGCCTCCGGAGAGCACCGTATCTGGGGGAAGGCCGTTGGCCTCGTTGCACGCGGGCATACAGGCTTTGCATCCGGTGCAGATAGTATTGTCGTAGAGCATGGAAACGGCGTCGGGTGCGGCCACAGGGTGTTCCGGGTGTTCGCTACCCACCGCGTTTACGGCCAAGCCCGTGATCGTTCCTCCCAGTCCGAAAATTCCCAGGAGCGCCTGCCGCCGGCTGATCTGATGTGGAGTCGTGGTGGAGCTCATGCTGGTCCTTTCGGACCCGCGCTCGAATCGGGCTTCTCAGGAGTGCGGGTCATGCTGGAACCGGGCACACTCTCATCGTCTTTCATAGTCGAGAACCTGCGAGAGGCCACATAGCCGGCTCCCGCAAGCGCGCCCACTGCAACTCCGACCAGGCCCGTTGCCAGCGGACTGATTACGCCCTGCGGCGCGCTGATCGGCGCGTAGGCCGAAGGAGGCGCAGCCAGGGTATGAATTTGCACGACCTTGAACATGGGAACGCGGAAGGCAATGCTTTTTTCCGTGCATCCAATACAGGGCGCTCCGATTCCGATCGGCCAAACGTCTGGAATTTCATTGAAATGTCGCGTCGAGCATCCTGCGTGAGTATCCGGCCCCTTGCATCCCATTTCGTAGAGACACCAGCCTTCGCGGTGGCCATAGTCGCCGAATTGCTTAACGAAGTTGCCGGCATCGAAGTGCGCCCGGCGCGGGCAATGTTCATGAATGTCGCGGTCGTAGGCGAACTTTGGTCGCCTCTCCCCGTCCATTTCCGGCAGCGTGCCCGAGTCGGCAAATTGCAGCAACACACCCAGCAGCGTGTAAGGATTGGGCGGACAGCCAGGTAGATTGACAATCGTCTGATTGGGCAGCAGGTCCACAACCCCGACCGCGCCAGTAGGATCAGGATCGGCGGAGGGAATGCCTCCCCAGGACGCGCACGATCCGATGGCGACAATTGCGGCAGCCCTGCCGCCAACATCGGCAAGCACCTCCATGGCGGGCCGCCCAGCCAACTTCATGTAAACGCCCTTGTCCCGCGTGGGAATCGATCCTTCGACTACGCAGATATATTTGCCGGCATATTTCTTGACCGCCTCGTCGAGGGCCTGTTGGGCCTGCAGGCCCGAGCCTGCCATTAATGTTTCGTGATACTCGAGCGAGATCACATTCATAATCAGATCGCCCAGGTCAGGGTGGGAGGTGCGAAGAAGAGTCTCGGTGCAGCCCGTGCAGTCTTGAAACGCCAGCCAGATCACAGGCGGGCGAATCACCTTTCCCAGTCCTGCGGCAACTTCTTCCGGAGTTTTCTTGTCCGTGATCGCCAAGCCAAAGGGCGCTGCGATCATGAGAGAGGAGCAAAACTGCACGAAGGCTCGACGACTAATGCCACAGCGCAGCAGGCGTTCATCGATGGTGCCGAGAACATCGAGAACTCTTGCAGAAGCCACGAGCGGGTCCAATGTGAGGTCCTTTAACATTCCACCCTACTTCAATCCCAGGTCGGTGAGGATCTTGGGATTTGTTTCGCCAGAGGCGAGGATCTGATGACACGCCGAGCAGTCATTGGTGATGGTTTGGCCGTCGGCGCTGGTGTGATTGCCGTCATGGCAACGGAAGCAGCCGGGTGAGTCATTGTGCCCAAGATTGTTAACGTGCGTGCCCCAGGTCACGCGCATGTCAGGAAAGATGTTGCGCAAGTATATATTCGCCACTTCCTGGCCCGCTTGCTGCACGAGTGATCGCTTAGCACGATCGATCTCCGGATAGTTGGTCTGATAAAACGCCGTGATTTCGCTCGTGATGTTCTGCTGGGCGACCTCGCGAGAGGTGTAATTCACCTTGAGAACTTCGACCGCTTTTTTCCGGATGTAGGGAAGATCGGGGCTGATCCGTCCGGTCGACATTTGCTTGTCCACGGCGTTTTCCGGCAGGTCGAAGGTGTGGGTGGGCCGGTTGTGGCAATCCACGCAGTCCATCACGCGGTGATCGCCTTTGTCCAATTGTTCTTTGGTTGGTTTCGCGTCGGTTGAAACGAATTCGGTGGTCTTCCCTTGATCGTCGGTGTAATCCACGAGCGGAATGGTCTGCCGCTCGTCGTCTGTCGATATATAGCGGATGCGGACGCCGTCGGCGAGGTGATGTCCGTGAATTCCAACGGAGCCCTGCCAGGTGCGCCCGCCAACTTTCATCAAGAACACATCGGTCTGGGGGGTATTTTTTTCGTCCTCTTTATAGCTCGTGTTCACCAGGAACTTGTCGCCGGTGAAACGCTGCGGCCAGTGGCACTGCTCACAGGTGGCTTGCGCCGGGCGGAGATTCTGAACCGGCGAAGGAATTGGGCGCGGATAAGTATGAAACGCCACCGCGTAGACCTGCTTCAATCCAGAAAGCTTGGACCGCACGAACCAGGTTGCGCCGGGGCCGATGTGGCAGGCTACACAGTCCACGCGGGAGTGCGGGGAATTCTGATAGGTCGCGTATTCCGGCTGCATGACGACGTGACAGGTCGCGCCGCAGAAGTTCTGCGTCTCCATATACTGCACGCCACGGTACGACGCGGTGCCGGTGATGAGAAGATTGAGAGCGGTTGCCAGGGCTACCCACTCGAAGGTTCGCCGCACCACGGGCAGATGCAGGTCAATGGCGGGGAATGTCTTCGGCAGTTCTCCGCTGGCGCGCAGACGCCGCAGCCTCAACCAAATGCCGAGTGCAATCAAAAGCAGGCCGAGAACGAAAATTCCGGGAAAGATCAGAAAGAACAGGATGCCGATATAAGGATGTGGCGGGCCGGGTAAGAAGATCTCGTAGAACCAGAAGGCGACGGTAGTAAGCGCCGTGCTAGTGGTAATCACTGTGCCTGTCAGGGAGACGGGATTCTGCGCGAAAAAGTAAAGCGGTTTTGACCACTCGCTTATGCGTTCTCTAAGGCTCATGGAGAAAGCGCGACTCTCCTCGTTTTGCCATCTTCCTGCGAGCTTTGCCTTGAGCTACTTTTTCAGGGTACGAACATACGCCACCAGTGCCGTAACCTGGTCCGGTTTCAGCGATTTTGAAGCCGGCATCTTGCCCTTCCCGTTCGTGATGATGGCCGAGAGATCGGCATCCGACATTCCTTGCGCAGCCGCTCCCTGGAGATCATGGGCGGCTATTTTGCTTCCGTCGGCCCCATGGCACATGGCGCATTTTGACTTGTAAGTCGCAGACCCGTCCTGCGCTTGCGCTGAAAAAGAGAGAAGAAACACGACGGCGATCGCGGTCGCTGTGACAAAAGCTTGGATACTGGCCATTTTCATAATTCACGCTCCCTTTCATTTTGATGGCATCCAACATTCGGTCAAAGACGGATAGCTTACGGCCATTCACCTTTCTCGGCTGTTCAAAATTGCACACTTTAACAAAAAGAGGACCGCATCGATCAGGAATCAGAACTCGTAATGCATCCCAACGGTTATGTTGTTGGCATGGAAGTTTCGAGGAGCGGTGAACCCGTAGGCCGGACCGTTCATCGCAGTATTGGGCAGCGTGCTGCAGGGCACAACCGGAGCCGGGATGGTCGGCAGCGGGAGCGCGCTGGAGGGATTGCAATACTCTGCTCCCGAAGGACCACCCTCGCCGTAGCCGAAGTAGTTGTACTCGCCCTTTAAGATCAGGTTCTTCGCGATCGCATAGGAGAGATTCACAAAAGGCGACAGGTAGGTAGAGACCAGCGATCCGTTCACATCGCGCGGATCGTTAAAAAAGCGGCTGCCGGTGACCGAGCTTATTCGGTAACCGACGTTGGAGTGGAACTTGCTGTTCGGCGAAAGAGCCAAGGCCACTGACGCGTACTGCGTCGGCGCACTCATGAAGTCCTTAGCCGGACCAAACGTATACGGACCACTTCCCCCGCGGGGAGGCGGGGACGGGCAGGCCGTGCCGGTGGGCGTCGCAGCGCCCGGTATGGTGGGGCTTGAGGCCGTGCCCAGGAAGCAGATGTTGGTCGCCGTATACACATCGCTGTAGGCATAGCCGATGTCGATCCCGTAGTGCTCGTTTGGCGTCACGTCGGCGTTCAAACTCACGATGCGGCTATGATCGACGTGCTGCAGCGGGCCATCAACGGACGCCATGCCTGTATTGTTCGTATTGTTGTGGCGCTCGAGGTCGTTGTAGGCACCGGAGAAGGTCGCCCAGGTCCTCGGCCGGTAAGTGGCGTGAAATCTGTAATGCTGAAGCTGGCGGGGAGCGACCGGGGTGATGACATTGTCGGCGTACAGAAGCTCGACCGAACCGTTGATCTTCAATTTGTCCGCCGGCTGCATGGCGACGCCGAAGGTGCCGCCGTCCTCATAGATCGCGATTCTGGAGACACCGGACAGGGGGCCCGTGGTGTTCGCGGCACCTTCGCCGATGGTGTGCTGCTGGTAGTGATAGGTAAGAGTAAACAAGATGCGATCAGTAAGGTCGTATGCCGCTGTGAGGTTATTCGTGATGAACTTCTGGCCGAAGAAATCAAACAGCGGCGTAGCGACACTCGGACTGCCTTCAAACGTCGAAGTCGGCTTGTTGGTGATCGGGTTGATCGGAGTGTCGATCACCGTGGTGGTTAACGCCGTGCTATTGATGTTCGGGGTTGCGGAAGTCACGGTGGTTAGACTGATTATGTTGGCCACTCCCGGCTGGTGCACATTCGAGTAGTCGATCTGCTCCGAGATGCTGAGCTTTTTCAGCGCCTGCCAGGTGACGCCGTAGTCGGTGACGATCGCTTCCCGGTGGGCGTTGGCGTTGCCGGCGTACGTGGTTTCGCGGTTCGTTCCCGCCAGGCCCTGGAAGTCGTCGTAGTAGTTCGGCAGGCTGCTGTTTGCATAGGTGTAGCGAACGTTGCCGTTCATCACAACGTTCTTGATGCTGGAGCTTTGAAACCGGAAAATTTCGGTCGGGAAGATTTCGCGGGTGGGCTGGGTACGCGCGTAGCTGGTAATCACGTTACACGCCGGATCGACGATGGGCAAACCGGTCGGAGGTTGCGCCGCGGAGATTGGGGCGGCTCCAACGCCGGCGTTGCAGGTGATGCCGACCGGACTGTTGACCGGATTGTCGTAGCTCTGGAGCACTGCAACCCTGGCCCCGTTTGCTTCCTGAAGGTTGAAATATGACGCAACTGCACCCGACCGGTGACTTGACCCTCGATCGAAAGTTGGAGCGCTGGCGTATCAGGCGATCGTCCAATGAGGCAGCTGAAGGCGCGGCTGCGTTTTAATTTGGGCTGTCTT
>JBEKWC010000003.1:0-265565 GCA_049513475.1 Candidatus Sulfotelmatobacter sp.
GCGGTTATGTCGTTGTTGCCGTTGAGATCGGTCAACTGCAGGGATCCTCCCACAATGGTCGCCGAATATCCGGTATGGCCCGCAGTGTCGGTGCCGGTGACCGTGATCGGGGTGCCGGTGATGGCGACGCCTCCGTTGATCACGTTTTCCAATGCGCCTACGGTGGTGGCGGCGGTCGCGGTATAGATGGTGGTGCCGCCGGCGCGGGTTACGGTGAGGATAGAGCCCGAAGCCAGAGCGGTAGAGGCCGACAGGTTGGTGGTGGCGCTGTTGATTTGATTCGTGGGTACTTGGCCGGTGGTGGCAGCCGTGAAGCTGAAGGTAGCGCCGCCCGCTGAGACCGTGGTTGTGGTTCCCGCCGTCAGGCCTTCGTTGAGTTGTAGCGTGCCGCTGCCGGGGCTGTCCACCGCATTGGTGTCGGGCGTGGAACCACCCTGGAATATGGCCTGGCCGTTGTAGGTGGTACTGGTGCCGATGGAATTAATTTCGGTGAGGATGGATGCGTATTCGGCTTGAATCGCGGTTCGTTGCGAGTTGGAGACGGTGCCCGTGCCCGATTCGGTGGCCAGCGTAATGGCGCGGTTGAGCAGAGTGGTAACCTGGGCAAGAGCGCCATCGGCTAGTTGCAGTTCGCCGATGCCATCGTTGGCGTTGCTGACGGATTGGGTCAGGGCGCTGACGTTGGCCTGCAACCCGTTGGCGATGGCCAGTCCGGCAGCATTGTCCGAGCCGGTGTTGATGGCCGACCCTGAAGACAATTCTTCCAGGGTGCTGTCCAGGGCGTTTGAGGTCGTATTCAACTGGTCTTCCGCCGCGAGGGACGGAATGTTAAACAGGATACCCAGAGGCATTGTGTTTCTCCTTAGTTGAGTTAGTCCCGCCTACCTGGGACCGCCTCCGCGCTTGCATCTTGGCGGAGTTTCCCGTCCCTCTTCTTGCTTACGGAACCCGAATTACAACTGCTTGTCCATCGGCAGTTGACACTTTCCCTTTAGTATGAGTTCCCGAGTCAAGCGCTGAAGGTCGCAGCTCTTTCGTAAGGGAGCGGCCCCGTGCTCCGCGCAAGGCTTAACTGCGCTTCGCCGATATCTAGACGTAGAGGCCTCTGTGCTCGCCGAGCGATCACTGCGAGAACCACATATCTACATATGGAGAGAACAATATGATCCGGCTCACGCGACTGAACCGTCAGCCCCTGATTGTGAACTCCGACCTCATCAAGTTTGTGGAGCAGTCCCCGGACACGCTGATCACATTGATCACAGGAGAAAAAATTGTGGTGCAGGAGACGCCCGACGAAGTGCTGGCGCTGCTGATCCTCTTCCGGCGCTCAGTGTTACAGGGCCTGTCGTTAACCTGGGATAGTTCCTGGGACAGTTCCGGGGCGCACGTCTTGCCGCCTGCCGCTGCCGGCCGGCGCGTGCCGGGGAAGTGAAGCGCGATGCGAATCGATAAAGCCAGCGTCGGCGGGATTTTTTTGGCGGCGGGAGGAATTCTTGCCGGGCTGCTGCTCGAAGGCGGGAATCTGCGGCAGATTGTGCAGCCGACGGCGGCGATGATCGTCTTCGGGGGAACGCTGGGAGCAGTGCTGCTGCAATTTCCTTTGTCCATCATCTTTCTGGCGGTGCGGCAGCTGGGTTCGGTGTTCGTCAATACGGCGGGAGGACAAGAGGCGCAAATTTACCAGTTAGTGGAGTTCGCCAAGAAGGCGCGGCGCGAGGGCATTATCTCTCTCGATGGTGAGTTGCCAGAGATTGCTGACCCTTTTTTGCAGCGATCGTTGATGATGGCGGTGGACGGCACCGAGCCGCAGGAGCTGCGCAAGATTATGGAACTCGAGCTGGACAATCAGTCGGAGTACGAAGAGCAGGCGCCGCAAGTGTTCGAATCCGCGGGCGGCTTCGCTCCGACTGTGGGCATCATCGGAGCCGTGCTGGGATTGATCCAGGTGATGCAGCATCTGGACAAGATCGACGAAGTGGGCAAGGGTATCGCGGTCGCCTTCGTGGCGACGATCTACGGAGTGGGCTCGGCCAATCTTGTTTATCTGCCGATCGCGGGCAAGATGAAGATCCGCATCCGCGAAGAGCAGATCAGGCGCGAGATGATCCTCGAGGGAGTGGCCTCGATTCTCGAGGGCATGAATCCGCGCATGTTACAGACCAAGCTGTTGGGATTTCTGGTGGAAACCGAGGAGCCTGGCGACAAAGCCACGAAAGCAGCGGAGCAGGCAGAAGAGGCGGCCGAATGAGCCGGCGACGCAGGCGCGCGCGAGCCCACACCAACCACGAGCGCTGGCTGGTATCCTATGCCGATTTCATCACCTTATTATTCGCCTTCTTCGTAGTGCTTTATGCCTCGTCGCAGGTGGATCATCGCAAAGTGGGCAAGCTTGCGGTAGCGATTCAAGTGGCCTTTCAAGAGTTAGGCGTATTTTCGCCCAACGCCTTGCGCATTCCGATCGACAGCAACGAGCCTTTGCCTTTGAGTACGGTCGAGGCAATCGAGGAGGCGAAGCGGAAGGCTCAGCTTGGAATGAATACTACACCGAAGGATTTGCTGCCGGGCGAGTCCGATTCCGATCCTGCCGATGAGAGTGACCTCGCCACTTTGCAGAAAGAGTTGCAGGACGCGTTGCACAACGAGATTGCGTTACATGAAATATCGTTACACCGCGAAGCCGAAGGGCTGGTGGTGAGCCTGAAAGAGTTCGGTTTCTTTGACAGTGGTTCGGTAGCGCTGAAACCGGAGTCTTTGCCGGCCTTGGATCGGATCGCTTCCATCCTCGCGATTCGCATTTGCCGCTTGCGCATCGAGGGCCACACCGACAACGTTCCCATCCACACGGCGCAACTGGGATCGAATTGGGAGCTTTCGACGGCGCGGGCGACCGAACTGGTACGCGTCCTTATTGTTCGCTATCGTTTTGCACCAGAGCGGTTGTCGGCGGCGGGCTACGCCCAGTACCACCCCATCGCCAGCAATGCCACGGCGCAGGGGCGGGCGCAAAACCGGCGCGTGGATATTGTTATTTTGGGGGCGCAGCCGGCGGCGGCCTCGATCCGTCTCGCGCCTACCAAAGCGGAGGAGCCGATTGGGGAAAAGCCTTCGGCCTTGCGGCAATGAATCCCGGTTGCGCCTGAAGGCGCACCCGATAATGCGGCCTTTACGGTACGCCTGAAGGCGCACCCTGATTCGAGTCACCTTCTCTGCGATCTTAAAGTATTCAGGAGTCTTGCCGATAAGCTCCATAGCTCAGCGCGCTTGCCCGGAGATCGACGCATGCATGAATTTCGGTTAGGCCGACGATTTGAAAGGCATGCGCGTGACTTCTGCGTCTTGGCCGCAAGCGGCTCCTAACTTTGCGGGGCCACCGGATCCCGATCTGGTGGGGATCCGCGAGCTGGTCTACCGGGCGGCGGGGATCTTTCACCCGGACAACAAACTCAAGCTCCTGCAGGAGCGTTGTGGGCGCCGCATGAAAGAGTTACAAGTGGCAACCCTGCGCGAATATTTCGCCTGCCTCCGTGGCGGCCCGATGCGGCAGGCGGAGCTGATGGCTCTGCTGAACGAGATCACCATCGGGGAAACATGCTTTTTCCGCAATCAACCGCAACTGAACGCCTTACGCCGGATCGTGATTCCAAAGATTATCCAGGCCAGGGCGCGGCTTTCCACGTTACATTCCGCGAATCGCGAGTTGCGCATCTGGAGCGCGGGCTGCTCTACGGGAGAAGAGCCCTACACGCTTCGAATGCTATTGCACGAAGACGAGGAGGACCGGCTGAAGGATTGGTCGGTCGAAATTCTGGCCACGGATCTCAACCAACGCTCGCTGGCCCACGCCAAAGAGGCTGTGTACGACAAGTACAGCACGCGCAATCTCACGTCGGACTACCGGACCAAATATTTTCTGCCGCACGGCAATGAACTGGAAGTGAATTCGCGTGGGCGTGCTGACGTCAATTTCGCCCGGCTGAACTTGTCCGACGATGCCCGCATGAGTTTCATGAAAGGGCTGGACGCCATCTTCTGCTGCAATGTGCTGATTTATTTCGATCTGGCCTCGAAGCGGCGGGTGATTCAGCGCTTCTTCCAGAATCTTTTGCCGCATGGATACCTCTTTCTGGGCCAAGCCGAATCGCTTTACGGAGTGAGCGACGATTTTCAACTGGTTCATTTGCCTGGGACTACGGCCTACACGAAAAGCGAAAGCGCGGCGGCGGGAGGCGAATCGAAGTGACCACCGCCGCCGTAAGCAAGCGGGTCCTGCTGCACCGGCTGGAAGATTTGCGCCAGATTCCAACCGTGCCCGCGGTGCTTGGGCCTTTGCTTCGCCAATTGCACAAACCCATTGAGCAGGTCGACGTAAACACCATCACGCATCTGCTGGAGCAGGATGAATCGCTGGCGGCGCAGTGCCTGCACATGGCGAATTCGCCGCTCTTCGGGCGCTGGCAAAAAGTGGAATCGCTGCGCGCGGCCGTGGTGAGCCTGGGACTTCATCGTGTGGGCGACATCGCGATGTCGTGCAGCGTGCTGAATCTCCTGCCGAAAGGCAAAGCCGGCATGGACCCGGTGTTTTTCTGGGAGCATTCGCTGGGCTGCGCCCTGGTGAGCCGGCATCTGGCGCGGCAGCTCACACTGGGGGATCCGGGAAAGGCCTATCTGGCCGGCTTGCTGCACGACTTGGGAATCATCGTGAACCTCTGGGTGCTGCCCGAAGAGTTTCGCGCGAGTTTCGAACTCGCCAAGGCCGAGGCGATCCCGCTGCACGAAGCGGAACAACGAACTCTCGGCTTCACGCACTGCGAGAGCGGGCGCCTGCTGGCCGAGCGCTGGGGGCTGGCTGAGGATTTGACCGAGGTCGTGACTTATCACCACGCGCCGGAGAACTCGACGCAGCACCAAGAGTTGGTTGCGGTGGTGCACATCGCGGACTTGCTTTGCCGCATGAGCGGGCTGAACTACGGCTTCGTGGAAGAGCGGCAACTTACCCTGTACGAAGATGCTGGATTTACTTTTCTCGCGGGAAATTCAAGCTCGCTAAGACACTTCGATTGGGCGCGGCTCACGTTTGAACTGGAGGCGTACCTCGAAGAGGTGCATAGCCTGGTCCGGACGATTTACCGCGCGTGAGCAAGCCAACCTCAAGCCTGCGAATTTCAATGCAGCGCGGCCCGTACTTTTCGCAAGAGGGTTTCCGCGGTGAAAGGCTTGGCCAGGTAGGCTTGGTCGGCGGTAAACCGATCGCAGCTGGCCAGGTGTTCGGCGTGGCCGGTCATCAGCAGAATTTTCCCCCCGGGACACAAGGCCGCGAATACCGTGGAGATTTCGTAGCCGCTCTTCCCTGGCAGCACCACATCGACCAGCAGCAGATCCACAAACTCCGAGTCCTGCTGCTGCATTTCCAACGACCGCAGGGCTTCTGCCGCAGTCGCCGCCAACGTGACTCGGTAGCCAGCCGACTGCAAAACTTCGGCGGTCACCGTGCGGACAAAGGCTTCATCTTCGACCAGTAGAATGCTCTCGCTGCCTCCGGCTGCAACGGAGGAAGAAAACTCTGTGCCAAGTATCGCTTCGGCTAGTTCAGCGGAGGCGATGGCAGGCACAATCTCTGCTTCGCTGACTCGAGTGGTTTCCTCCCTGTCCATTTTCTCCTTGGCGTTCTGCTCCTAGCCGCTTTAGTCTTTGGCGTCTTAGTCTGGACGAACTTCGCTGCTCTGGAATTCGGAGTTCGAGATTCTGTAAGCAGCTTTGACGCCATCCGGTTCCTTGCGCCCGATCTTCTGCAATCGCGTGAAAACAATTGCCAGGACGGACCCTGCTGAAGCCGAATTAGTCTTTTCTGACACAGAGAGAAACCCATTACGAGACTGGCGCGGGAATGAGTTCCGAATCGGAGAAAATAGGACCTTCACCTGGGATGAGTGAGGATCGTGCCATTGGGATCGAGCAACAGCTTGTGAGCGCCGAGCGGGGCCGACAAAGTGAACGGCGACTCGGCTCCTGCAGCAAAGACCCTGCCCAGCAAAACCGGCGACCGGCCCGAAATCACGGCGTAGATCGGAACCGACGTGACCAGGTCTTCGGGCGCATCTTTTTGGCGAATCACTCCGGTCACGACCGCTTCTTTCTCCTTTGGCGTGAACTTTACAGATTGCAATTCGAGCCTGGGTAGAGAGGTGCCATTCACCCAGCCTTCGAGGAACCAGTCGAGCGAAGCCTTGCCTTCGTAGCGCAAGGATCGCGGCAGGTCCTCCGCAAAAACATCCAGCAGTTCGCGAGTGCTGATGGTTTTTCCCTGGTAGCGCTCGCGCACCTTGCGCAGAGATTTCAAGAAGGGATCGTCCCCGCCGGCCTGCTTTGATCCATGTGGCTCCCGCGCGCCGGCATCCTGCAGCATGGAACGCAACATGTGGAAGAGCCAGGTTCCGCGGCCGTAGGTGACCACTTGATAGGCTTTGGGAAACTCGGACGAAAGCAGGCGACTACCCAGGGTAACCGGCCCTGCGTCTTTGGGAAGATTGCCGGACTGATCGTTTTTTGGCAAATCATTTTTTGGCAAATCTGTTTCTAGCAAATCTGTTTTTTTTAAATCTGTATTCGCCAAATCGGTCTCGGCCTGATCTTTTCCGATCAAATCTTTCCCGATTAAGTTTTTCTCGACCGAATCCTTCTCGACCAAATCGCGGCGGTACTTATCCATGATCTCGCGGAAGGCGGCGGGATTTTTTTCTTGCAGCATCATCAGCGAGCAGTAGTTGGCCAAGCCTTCGGAAAACCACTGATCGCGATAGGAACTCCAGGTGACGAGATCTCCCCACCACTGATGGGCCGCCTCATGAGCGGGAATCTGGCGATCGAGCAAAGCGTGCGAAGGGCTGGCGTGCAGACTTTCGCTCTCTTCCGTGGTGAGGAAGGCGTAGGAGGACAAAAATATCAGGCCGGGCCAGCCCTGGCTCTCGCGGCCGGGCAGCTGGGTCAAAGCGAGCTTGCTATAAGGGAAGGGACCGAAACGGTCGGCGTAGTAGCCAAGAGCGCGAGCGGCGGCATCGGCCACATCCGCGGCGTTGCGCGCCGGGGAAGGAAAAAGCGGTGGCACGGGCGTGGGATTGACGATGCCGGGACGCAGAGCGGGGTCGGGAAGAGGGCTGGGTTGTGGGGAAGGTTTGGGAAAGTCGCGTTCGACGCCCGCCGTTGCGTAGGCTTCCACCACCACGTTGCCCGCAGAGGCGGTCGCGCGTACATACTTGCCGAGATCGAATCCCGCGACCGGAACCGGCCGCTCCGAAACCCAGCGGGATGCCTGATCGTCGCCTGCCTTCGGCGTGGATACGGATGCCGGCTTGCCGGTGGCGACCAGAGTCCAGCCCGGCGGGTAGTGGAAGGTGAGATCGAAGTCCGCCATGACCAGGCCCCGATTGGGATACCAGTTTCCGCGGGCCCCTACGTAGAGCAGGCCGGGGCCAGCCTCGGCCAGCACTTCCCCGGCGTAAACGAAGCGCAGATTGATCTCATGCCCCTGGTGCGCAGGCGCAGGCAGAATTACGGCTACGAGGTCGTTGCCGTTGCGGGCGAGCTCGGTGCCCTCCACGGCCGGGTTTTGAATGAACTCTAGGGCTTTGCCCTCCGACTCTACCTTTTGAATCTGCAGGTAGCGAGAGAGTTCGAACACCAGGCTGCGCGCGCCGCTGTGCAGCACGTCGATATGCAACTGCACTTCAGCATCCAGCTCTTTGGGAGGCTTGACTCGGGCGTTGATCGCATAACTGCGCACTCGAACGGGATCTTCTCCCGGCGCACTTTCTGCCATTCGCGTGGGAGGTGAGTCCTCGGCAGCTTTGGGTTTTTGAGCGTCCTCGATCGCGAACGAAGTCCAGACGTTGAAATAGAGATTGCCGTCTTGCGTGCGTTTGGCTTGCCCTGCCTCTACCTGCTCGCCGGCGGTGGCGTCAAAGAAAATGTCGAAAGCGCCGAGCTTGTTGCCTTGCAGTCGGGCATGGAACAGGCGATCGGCGGGATCGCTGGCAGCGGCGGCCGAGGGCTTGAAAGCGCCCGCGTCGGCGGGCGGGAGCATTCGGCTGAAAGTGGAAAGCAGCCTCATGGCATCGGCGTGAGCCAGAGTGCGCGCGGTGTCGTTCCAGCGCGCCACAAATTCCGCGGCATCCTCGGGCGCTCTGAGGCCTGGTTCCAGCTTGGCGGCAGTGGCGTCATTGAAGCGGAAGTAGGCGGTGTTGAAGCGCTCTTCGAGGATTGCCATCCCGGTGAATAGGCTCATCGATCTTCGTTCGACGTCGTTAGGCGGGACGAGCAGGACTTCGCCCTCGCCTGCAAAAAATGCGCCGGTGATTTTTCCCATTACGTCCTGGGTGAAGGCGATGGTGCCGTCTTCGAGGGTGATGTGAATCGCAGGTCGATCCAAGGAGATTTCGCGGACGCGAAAAACCCGCGTGGGGTCGAGTCCGACAGCGTTGAGTTGCAGGTAGAGCGACCTGGCGGGAGCACCCTCGCCGTCTTCAGCGGTGTTGGCCGCGGCGTCGCTTCCTAGAGCTTCGTTTCCTAAGACGATAAGGCTCGCCAGTAACAAAACCGGCGCGAGCCGGGATTTGCGGGTTGTGAGCGGTACTTTGGTCACGTAGGTATGCGCGGCTGCTGTTGCTAGAATGCGCTTCAATGCGCTGCCGTGTCACTATTTTCGGAATAATCTGCACGCTACTGCTGCTGGGCATGCCAGCGTCGGCGGACACCATTCATCTGAAGAATGGGCGCACGATTCTCGCCGATCATGTGCGCGAAAACGGCGCTCGCTACGAATACGATATCGGCGACGACAGTTACGCGCTTCCGAAAAGCTCGGTCGAGCGAGTGGAATTGGGGGGCGTGCTCGCTTCGTCCGGCGGAGGCGCCGCCCGGGCGGCGGATTTGCCCTCGTTCCCTCCGATGGACAGCCTGGCCAATGAAGGCGATCTTCCGCAAACCATCATCAAGGAAGGCAAGGTAGACCCCGATGCCTTGGCGAAGCTAGAAGCCAAAGGAAACGCCGAATTGAGCGCGACCGCAGATTTTATCGCGGGCAAGTTTGAATCCGAGCATGGCAATCTGGGCCAGGCGCGGCGGTATTTTGACAGCGCTCTGCGCTTTCAGCCTGAGAATGCGACCGTATTGATTTACTACTCGGTGCTGCTGGTGCGCACGGGGAACCCTGCGCAGGCTCTTACTTATTCGCAGCGCGCCGTGGCCGCGGCGCCGAGTTCGCCCGACGCCTATACCGTGCTTGGGTATGCGCAGCAGGCATCGGATCGCACGCGGGATGCGGTGGTTTCATGGAGGCATTCCCTGGAACTTCGTCCCGACGCGACGGTGCAGCAATTCCTGGCCAAGGCCCAGCGCGAGCAGAATGCGGAGGGCGATTTCGCACAACGCGAGAGCAGCCACTTCGTGCTGCATTACGAAGGTAAGCAGACTTCGGAGAATTTTCGCGGGCAAATTCTCGCCTCCCTGGAAGCCGACTACGACGATCTCTCGCGCGATCTGGGCACACCGCCGCACGATAATATTCTGGTCACGCTCTACACCGAGCAGGCTTTTTTTGACGTGACCCGCGCGCCCTCCTGGGCGGGAGCGATTAACGACGGCAAGCTGCGCATTCCGATCAGCGGCCTCGGCTCGATGACGCCGGAGTTGGCCCGAGTGCTCAAACACGAACTGGCCCACTCTTTTATCAATCAGCTATCCGCTGGACGATGTCCGCCCTGGCTGCATGAGGGGATCGCGCAGTTGCTGGAACCAAAATCGCTGAGCGGCGATGGACGCCAACTGGCGCAGCTTTTCAAGGCGCAGCGCGACATCCCGATGAACGCGCTCGAAGGCAGCTTTCAGCGCTTCTCCGGTGGGGAAGCGTATGTGGCGTACGCCGAGTCGCTGGCTGCGGTTTCTTATATCAACGATTCTTATGGCATGGGCGATATTCAGCGCATTTTGCAACTTCTGAGTCAAGGGAGCTCCACAGAAGCGGCGCTGCGGGCGACGATTCACTCCGACTACGGGCAGCTCGAGACCGATCTCGCCAAATACCTAATCGATAAGTACGGGGAGTAGGTGGGTAGGCAGCGCGGATTGTGGGATTGAATCCCGGCCTCCGCTTGAGTCAAGGCCGGGAATAGGTTTAAGCGGCGATAGCAACAGACTCTCTGAAGAACACCCGCAGGTCAGCATGGATCTGGTCGGCATACCGTGGGGGAATCCCGGATACGTTTTGAGTGAGACCTGCGGCAAGAGCTTCACTGACTTTGCCCCCCTGCTCTCCAAGAGGCAGATTTGATCATCCTCACCATGCATCACCAGCACGGGGACATCGATCGCCTTGAGGTCGTCGAAAAACTCCGATTCAGAGAGGACCCTCACGCATTCGTATTAAGCCTGGGCGCTGCCTCTCATGCCCTGACGCCACCAGTGATCTAGAATACCTGGGAAATCTTCGCGCCGATTTGCTCCCTGCCAGCGCTTGTGCTAGCTTCGGTTTGGTCTAGCCCTTGATGTGCTCCCTATTCAAACGGCGCGCGCCCGAGGTTTTGCCAGGCGTGGAGCCCGCTCCGGGCGAGTTCCCGGAGGTCGATGGCGCCGCGCTTGCCGCCGCCACTTACGGGAAACGTGTCGCCGGAGATTTCTACGATTCCCTGCGCGTCAGCCCGGAGCGAATTCTTTTTGGCCTGCTGGACGTAGCCGGGCGCCGCGAGACGAACCAGCCAATCCTGGCGGCGGCGCAAACCATTTTTCGCAATCTGGGAGCCGACTTGTTTTCGGCTCCCGACATTAACGAAGCCGACGCCATGGTGGAGCTTTGCGTAAGCATGAACCGCGGCATCATGGAAGCCGCGAAGGGAGTTCGCTCCTGCCCGGCTTTTATTGGCTGCTACCACGAGGAATTCGGAACGCTCTGCTACACCAACGCGGGGCACACGCCCGGACTTCTACGCGATAGTTCCGGGGTCGTCGAACTCGCGTCGACGGGGCTGCCGCTGGGTTTGTTCTCGCATGCCACCAGCGATGCGCCCATCATCGCGATCGAGAAAGGCGCAGCTCTCTTGCTGGTTTCGCGGGGAGTGGTGGAGGGCAGCTGCAAGCCGGATGACGCTGAAGATCTGAAATACGGATTGGAGCAGGTGAAGGAGCGATTTCTGGCCGATGTTTCCCATAGTCCTCAAGAGCTGAGCGCTGCCATCTTGAATAAAGTTGGCGAATTCATGTGCGTGCCCGTGATGCCTGACGACATGACCGCGCTGGTGTTTGTACGGGCGAGTTAGTTCTCACGGCAAGCCCGGCCGGGCCGAAAGTAGTAAACTATCCCGAAAGCCAGCTTTCGGAAGCCCGGCGTGGCGGCCCACAAGAAATCCTTATGAAGAAACTGTATTTGATTCTTTTTGCAATGGCATGCGCAGGCGTGGCGTGTCTGCCACTTTTTGGCGACAGTCAGGTCGTCGAAGAAATTATCGCGCGCGTGAACAATCAGATCATCACTCGCTCCGAGTTCGTCCGCAGCAAAGATCAGCTCAGGGACGACGTCAAGCAGCAGGACCCGGCCAACGCCGACAAGGTCTACACCGAAAAAGAAAAAGACGTGCTGCGCGACCTGATCGATCAGCAGCTTCTGCTGGCGAAGGGGAAGGATCTCGACATCACTGGCGATACCGATCTGATCAAGCGCCTGGACCAAATGCGCAAGGACATGAAGCTCGACACCATGGAAGAACTGGAAAAGGCGGCCACGGCGCAGGGCATCTCCTACGAAGACTTCAAGCAGAATATGCGCAACCAAATCATCACGCAAAAGGTAATCGGCGAAGAAGTCGGCTCGCATCTGAGCATCACGAAAGACGAAGAGCAGAAGTTTTACGAAGAGCATAAGAGTGAGATGGAGCAGCCGGAATCGATCCGGCTGAGCGAGATTCTGATTGCGCCCCAGAAGCCTGCGGTGGACAAGCCTGCCAGTAAAGCAACGGAGGGCGCACCGGCGGATGCCTCCGCAGCAGGCGGCGAGAGTGCCAACGCCGAAGCTCTCGCCGCAAAACAGGCGGCAGACGCGGCGGCCGAGGCGAAGGCCAACGATCTGCTCAAACAGATCAAGGCCGGCGCGAAGTTCGAGGACATTGCGAAGAAATATTCGGAAGGGCCTTCGGCATCACAAGGCGGCGATCTTGGAGTGTTCAAACGCGGGGCCCTGGCGAAGGAGCTTGAAGACAAAACCTTCGCCATGAAGGGTGGCGAGCTCACGGACGTGATCCGCGCCAAGCAGGGCTACATTATCCTGAAAGTGACCGACCACCAGAAGGCCGGAATTCCCCCGCTCAAAGATATCGAGCCGAAGATTCAGGACGCTTTGTACTACCAGAAGCTGCAGCCCGCGCTGCGCGCCTATCTGACCAAGCTGCGCGAAGAGGCCTCGATCTTTGTCAAAGAAGGATACGTCGACTCCGGCCGCAGCCCGAATCAGACCGAGCCGGTGGAAACCGCCGCCGCCAAGGAAGCGGACACCAAAAAGCTCAAGAAGAAAAAGAAGCTGGGCTTTCTGTGAGAAGTAGGAATTGGGGAATTGGGCAATTGCGTCGTTCGAAAACCGGCGCTGAACCGGTTTTGAGATTCCTCCACTGCTAAATTCCCCGATTCCTCAATTTTTCTCGCTCCCACTGCCTGCCTTCTCTCCGATCTGATTTACACTGATAGTGCGCATGAAAGAGTTTTACATCTGCGATTGCACCCGCCAGGAAAATAAGATCATCACATCCAACTTCGTGGTGGTCAGCAAACAAATCAAGCCCAAGAAAACCGGAGAGCCTTATCTTGCCTTGATTCTCGGAGATCGCAGCGGGCAGCTCGATGCCAAGATGTGGGATAACGTCGACGAAGTGCTGAATGCCTTTGAGCAGGACGACTTCCTGAAGGTCAAGGGCCTGGTCAACAAGTATAAGAACCGTTTTCAGCTGACGATTCACAAGCTGCGCAAGCTGGGCGATTCGGAAATTGAGTTCTCCGACTATCTTCCGAAAACCACCAAGGATATCGACGAACTCTGGCAGGCGCTGGCGAATTTTGTCGCGTCCTTTCAGAACGCTCATCTCAAATCGCTGGTGCAGGCCTTCATGGCCGATGCGGAAATTGCCGCCGCGTATCGCAATGCGCCCGCGGCCAAAACTTTGCACCATGCCTATATTGGCGGCCTGCTCGATCACGTGGTTTCACTCATGCGCTCCTGCGACCTGGTCAGCAGAAACTATCCGCAGGTCAATCGAGATTTGTTGCTGACCGGAGTGTTCCTGCACGACATCGGCAAAATTCACGAGCTTACTTATAACCGGTCTTTTTCCTACACCACGCGCGGGCAACTTCTCGGCCACATGATTATCGAACTGGAGATGCTGCAGGCGAAGCTTGCGCTGGTGCCGGACTTCCCCGCGGAGATGAAAACTCTGCTGGAGCATCTGATCATCAGCCATCACGGCGAGTATGAATTCGGTTCGCCCAAGCTGCCCATGTTTCCGGAGGCTTTGCTGCTGCACTACATGGACGATCTGGATTCGAAGATGGAGTCGGTGCGGGCGCACTTCGAGCGCGAGGCCGAATCGGAAGGCCCGTGGACAAGCTATAACGCATCCCTCGGGCGCCCGCTGTTGAACAGCGGCAAGTTTCTCATCCAGAAAGCGAATCCTCCGCTGGAGGCTGCCATTGCCGAGCCTTCTCCAGTTGCGGAGGAGGAGAACGCGGCGGAGCTGCCCGAGGAAGCGCCCACTCTTCCCGGGTTCGCATCCTAAAATATCTCGGAAAACTCTCTGGCTCATGCTTGACTTCAACCGCTTCGAAATTCTCACCTTCGATTGCTACGGAACGCTTATCGATTGGGAGCAGGGGATTCTTCACTGCCTGCGCGGAATCCTGGCTGCGCATGGGAAAAGCGTTGACGACGCTCAGATCCTGCAGCTTTACGGTGATTTTGAGGCGAACGGCGAGCAGGGGGAATATCGGCGGTATCGCGAGGTTTTGGAGTCGGTGGTGCGGCAATTTGGGGAGCGGCTGGATTTTGTGGCGACCGACGTGGAGGCCCGTTCACTGCCCGACTCTTTGCCCGAGTGGAGGCCGTGGCCCGATACGGTGGCCGCGCTGCAACAGCTTCGCAGCCGCTTTCGACTGGGCGTGGTTTCGAATGTGGATGACGATCTGTTCGCCTCGACGCGGCCGAAGCTCGGAGTGGAGTTTTCCCAGGTGATTACCGCGCAGCAGGCGCGCGCCTACAAGCCGTCGCTGAAGATATTTGAACTCGCGTTGAACCGCGTGGGGGTGCCGACGCACCGTGTGCTGCATGTGGGCCAAAGTGTTTACCATGACGTTGTTCCCGCGCAGGCGCTGGGCTTGGCCACGGTTTGGGTGAATCGTCCTTCGGCGCGCGGAGGGGTGGGAGCGGTGAAGGCGGCGAAAGGGCGTCCGGACTTGGAAGTTGCGAGTCTTGCGGAGCTGGCCGCCGCCTGCGGCCTCGACAGCCGGTAGAGAACATTTTTAGCTAAAAGTTTGCCGGGACCTTGACGACTTTCATTTGAATCGCCCACATGACCAGCTCGGCCTTATTGTGGATGCCGAGTTTGCGCATCAGATTGAACTTGTGGGCATCGACGGTTTTACTGCTCAAACCCAAGACTGTTGCGGCCGCTCGCACCGTCCTGCCTTCGGCCAGCAGCTTGAGCACTTCGCGTTCCCGAGCCGTCAGCGCTCGCTCTTGAGGGAATGCGGCGTCCGAATAACGCTGGGGATAGCGGCGGGCGGGCGATTCCTGATCGCCACTTTCGCCGCCGCAGCAATTCCGCACCATCCTGACCAACTCTTCTGCCGAGGTATGCCTGACGGCGCAGCCAGCCGTCGCGGTGCGCACCCCGCCGAAGCGCGACCCGGCGGGCTGTTCCTGCATGTTTAAAAATACAATTTTGGTTCGGGCAGATTCGCGGGCGACGCACAACTCCGCTTCGGGCGCGGGCAAGCCGAAGGTCGCGGCATCGGCGACCAGAACATCGGGGCGAAGCTCGTAAACTTTGCGCAGACACTCGGCCGCATTGCCAGCTTCCCCGACTACCTCGATGGCGGCATCTTCCAACAAACGTCGCAAACCTTGACGAAACAGAACGTGGTCGTGGACCAGCACACAGCAAATCTTGCCAGTGCCGCGGGCAAAAAGTGTTTCCCTTGGTTCCGCGCGCGGGGGCACACGTACCTCCTTGATTCAGTCAGAAATTTATGGCCAGAGTCTTGCCAAGTGACGGGGGCGGTCGAACCAACCACCAATAGTAACAAGCATTTATGACCCCTCTATTGTAGCAATCATTCTTGCTGCTGTGTCGGCTGAAGCGCAAGAAAGTGGCGCTTTTTTGCACTTTCCGTTTTTATTTTGAGTTTGGTTTCTCGTCCGCTCAGTGGCAAGCGCGGCGCATCAGGTAAAATCGAGCACGAATGCTGCGTTACTTCACAGCGGGGGAGTCGCACGGCGAAGCACTCGTCGCCTTTCTGTCGGGGTTGCCCGCCGGGCTTAAGGTAGATCAAGCGTTTGTGAACCGCGAGCTGTGGCGCCGGCAGCAGGGCTACGGCCGCGGCGGGCGCATGAAGATCGAGCGGGATGCGGCTCACATACTTTCCGGAGTGCATCACGGCATTACGATTGGTTCGCCGATTTCCGTCCAACTGGAGAATAAAGATTGGAAAAACTGGCAGGAGGCGTTGCCGGTCGGCGAAGGCGATCCCGCGCGGCACAAGCGGGTGGCGTCTCCACGGCCGGGGCACGCCGACCTGGCGGGCGCTCTGAAATATAATTTTTCGGAAGCTCGTTACGTCCTCGAGCGAGCTTCGGCCCGCGAGTCGGCGGCGCGTGTGGCCATTGGGGCGCTCGCCAAGATATTCCTGCGTGAGCTGGGCATCGAAGTCCTGAGTCACGTGATCGCGGTCGGCAACGTGACTCTGGCACACGAGGTCCCCTGGAAAGAAATCGAATCGCTTTACGGTCAAGACGAAATCCTGCTGAACTGCGCCCACCGGGAAACGGAACAGCGGATGAAAAGCGAAGTCGATAAAATTCTGAAGAACGGCGATTCGTTGGGCGGAGTTTTCGAGGCGGTCGCGCACGGCGTTCCGCCGGGGCTGGGCACGTATGCTCAGTGGGATGAGCGGCTGGATGCACTGCTGGCCGGCGCCGTGATGTCGCTCCAGGCGGTGAAGGCTGTGGAGATCGGCAATGGCATCGCCGCCGCTGCGTCTCCGGGATCGGCCGTGCACGACGAAATCGGCTACGGCGAACCCGCGAAGTTTACGGCGTTCACCCGCAGCCGCAATCACGCGGGTGGAATCGAAGGAGGGGTTTCGAACGGGGAAGAAATTCGCCTGCGTGGTTACCTCAAGCCGATTTCGACCTTGCGCCGCCCCTTGCAGTCGGTGGATTTTTCGACGCGCGAACCGGTGAGCGCGGCCTATGAGCGCTCCGACGTTTGCGTGGTCCCGGCCGCCGGAGTGGCTGCCGAAGCCATGGTCGCGCTTACCCTGGCGCGCTGCGCCCTGGATAAATTCGGCGGCGATTCCATGGGTGAGACGTTGCGGAACTTCCAGGGCTACTGTTTGCAATTGAAGAATTATTGATAATCTCTTAGCAGGATTGGCAACGCGATCCGGCGCCGATGATCTATCCCATCGTAAAGTTCGGGAATTCCATCCTCGAGAAGGCCGCCGAGAAAGTTACGGCCTTCGACGAGGAGCTCAAGAAGCTGGTCGAGGATATGTTCGAATCGATGTATGCCGCGCGCGGAGTGGGCCTGGCAGCGCCGCAGATCGGGATCTCGCGGCGGATCGCGGTGGTAGACATCACCTTCAAAGAAGATCCCGAGGCAAGAATCGTCCTCATCAACCCGGAGATTATTCATAAGGCGGGTCGGCACTCGCAGAGCGAGGGCTGCCTCAGCATTCCCGATTTCCGGGAGAACGTCTCGCGCGCGAAAGAAGTGACCATCCGCGCCCAGGATTTGTCGGGAAAGTGTTTTGAAAAATCTGGCGACGACCTTCTGGCCCGCGCATTTCAGCACGAGACCGATCATCTCAACGGCAAGCTCTACATCAGCCACATCAGCGCGCTGAAACGCGATCTGATCAAGCGCAAGATTCGCAAGCTGGCGAAGGCGGGAGAGTGGTAAGAATTGAGTGATTTGGTGATTTGCAGAACCTCGTAGTGCCTGGGCAAATCACTCCATGACTCAATCACAAAATCACTCGATTCCTAATGCCTGCGGCGCTCAATCTCGTATTTTGTGGAACGCCTGCCTTTGCGGTGCCTACTCTCGACCGGCTTGTGGAAGCTGGGTTCCGAGTTGCTCTCGTGGTCACGCAACCGGACCGACCCAAGGGGCGCGGCCTCGAAGTGATTTCTTCGCCTGTAAAACGACGCGCCGTGCCATTGGGTTTAGCGGTCTCACAGCCTCCGGGCATTAAGAACAACGAAGGCTTCCGGGCGCAACTCGCCGATCTCAAACCCGAGGCAATCATCGTAGTCGGATATGGCCGCATTATTCCGCCATGGATGCTCGACCTTCCCCCGCTCGGCAACATCAACCTGCACGCTTCGCTGCTGCCCAAGTATCGCGGGGCCGCGCCCATTCAGTGGGCGATTGCCCGCGGAGAAGCCGTAACTGGCGTCACCACCATGAAGATCGACGCTGGCCTTGACACCGGCGACATTCTTCTGCAGCAGGAAATGCCCATCGGTGCCAGCGACACGGCGGAAACGCTTTTTCCGAAGCTGGCCGCGATGGGCGCAGATCTGATGGTTACGACCCTGCGAGGATTACAAGCCGGCACAATTCGCTCCCATCAGCAAAATCACGCGCAGGCGACGCTTGCTCCTATCTTGAGAAAGGAAGATGGCCTCATCGACTTTTCCCGGCCTGCAGGCGAGATTTTGAATCGCATGCGCGGCTTTCAACCCTGGCCGGGGGCCTATACAAAATTTCGCGGAAAGACCTTGCAGGTATGGCAGGCAGCGGCAGTCGAACGGTCGCTGCCCGTGGCTGAATTGAAGGTGGAAGGGGATCATATTTTCGTCGGCTGCGGCGCAGATACGGGCATCGAAATTTTAGAACTTCAGCTGGAAGGCAAAAAGCGAAGCTCGGCCGCTGATTTCTTGCGCGGCTATCGAGTTTCATCCGGAGAGAAGCTGGGCCTGAGCTGACAATCGGAAGTGGTGCAGCCTTAAAAAACCAGTATTCTATCCCTTCCGGCGTCATCCCGAAGGCCGGCGCTTTCACCAGCGCGCCGAGGGATCTCCAGTCAGCACGCCGTTGTTCGACCTGAAATACAGCGCCACCCTGACATCGATTCATCGATTTTCTTCTTGCCGATCTCCCGTTCCGTCATACTGGCAATAGTGAAATCCGAGAACAAGAAGTTGCAGCCTGTGGTTTCCGCGGCGCGCGCGGCGGCCTTCGACATTCTGCTCCGGGTGGAGCGCGACGGCGCCTACGCATCGGAGCTGCTTCATTCCAGAATCCACGATCGGCTCGATGCAGGCGATCACGCGTTGGCCACCGAACTGGTGATGGGCGTTTTGCGCTGGCGCTCTTGGCTGGATTCGGAGATCGCGAAATGTTCTTCTCAGCCCCTCGCCAGACTTGATCTCGAAATTCTTAGCGCACTTCGGCTCGCGGTTTATCAACTGGGATGGCTTACGCGGATTCCGGCGCGGGCGGCGCTGCATGAGAGCGTGGAGTTGGTGAAGCGCGCTCGTAAGCGCTCCGCCGCCGGCTTTGTGAATGCCGTGCTGCGCAAGCTTGCTGGGAAGCATGCGGATGTTTTACACGAGATCGCCGACTCGTCGCCCGAGGTTCTTGCTACCAGCAGCGCACATCCGCTGTGGCTGGTCGAACGCTGGGCTCGCGCCTTTGGCCTGGAATCGGCTGCGCAAGTTTGCCGGCAAGACCAGACGATTCCGGTCACCGCGATACGCTTGCGCCGACCGGAGGCGGAGGACGAACTCCGCCGGGAGGGGATCGATGTGGCTCCCGGCGCTCTGCTGGCTTCGGCGCGGCGAGTGCTGCGCGGAGACGTCAGCGGCACTGCTGCTTTTCGCGCCGGTCTCTGCGCGATTCAAGGCGAGGCCTCGCAACTTGTCGCAGCCCTGGTTGGACACGGGGCGCGGGTTCTGGACTGCTGCGCCGCCCCGGGAGGAAAGACAGCGGCGATCGCGGATGGCAATCCGCAAGCCAAAATTGTCGCCGTCGAGTTGCACTCGCATCGTGCGGGAATGCTGCGAAGATTATTAAATCCCGGCGATAAGGTTCAGGGCCAGGCGGGCAAAATATTCATCGCCGCAGCCGATGCGCGCGATCTGCCTTTGGCGGTGCAGTTCGATCGCGTGCTGGCCGACGTTCCTTGCTCGGGCACGGGTACGCTCTCGCGCAATCCGGAGATCAAGTGGCGACTCGTGCCCGAGGATCTTACCGATTTGCAAGGCCGGCAAATTGCAATCCTGCGATCGGCAATGGAGCGAGTCGCGGCCGGCGGCCGGCTGATTTATTCGACTTGTTCTTTGGAGAGCGAAGAGAACGAAGAGGTGATTGAGGCCGCTCTGGCGCCGGAACACGCGGGACCGGACTCGGGGTTTCGCTTGCTGAACTGCGGCGCAGAGATCGAACATCTCAAGGAAAAAGGTGAGTTGGTTTACTCGGACATTTCTTCCCTCACGCGCGGCCCATATCTGCGCACGCTGCCCGGAGTGCATCCCTGCGATGGTTTCTTCGCGGCCATCTTAGAAAAGGAGTTAGCAGAACCGGAATCTTAGCGCACTTCGAAGTTGACGGCGGCTCCGGCGAGAATTTTCTGCCCCGCCGGCGGGACCTGTACGAGGATCGTGCTGGCAGGGGAAGGCTGCGCTGGGGCTGCGAGGGTGACAAGCGTTGGAGTATTCGGCGCGGGCGTGCTCGCCGGAGGCGCTGCGCCCACGCTTCCAAGTTTAAAGCCTGCATCCTGCAGGGTGCGGTTTACGCTGCCCAGGGGTTGCCCAACAAAATTGGGCATCACGTAAGCGGGCGGGTCGGCCGCTGCCGTAATCAACAGGCTGGTTTTCGGGGCCGACACCTGGCTTGCGCTGGCGGGCGGACTCTGGGCGATGACCTGGTCAGGGGGCAGGTCCGGCCATTGAATTTCGGCGGTCGAGGTTAGGTCGAGCCCGCGCCGCCGGATGTTCCATTCCGCCGCCCGCTCACTCTGTTGGGTCACATCCGGAATCACGACCCGCTGTGCGCCCAGGCTTTGGGCCACGCGCACTTGCCAGCCTCGCCGCACCTTGGCACCGGGCACCGGCAGTTGCGACATGATTTTTCCTTCGGGGATCTGGGGACTGTAGTATTGCCGCTCCACGTCGATCTGCAGGCCGAGTGGGGCCAGGGAACGTTCGGCGTCCGAGGGTGAGAGGCCGACCAGCGTGGGGACCGCGACTTCCTGCCCGTGAATGGCAAAGCGCATGGCCGTCACCGCCGACGCAAGGGCTACTACCACTAGAACGAGCGCCAGCATCGCGAATCGGAGCACGGGCTTCATAGAAAAAATATCACTCTATTCTAATGCGTCTCATCTTCGCCGGGCGAACTGTCGGGCGTGTCGATCTTCTGCGCTGCCGACCCTGCTGCCTCGGGCGGTGGCTGGAACTGCCCGGCCTCTTTGCCCGCCAAGGCGGCACTCATAAAATTCATCCAGATGGGCAAGGCGGCGTGCGCCCCGGTTTCCTTGGCGCCCAGGCTTCGCTTTTCGTCGAACCCCACCCACACTCCACAGGTCATGGCCGGCGAAAAACCCACGAACCACGCGTCCGTGAAGTTGTTGGTGGTGCCGGTCTTGCCGCCAATGGGGAAAGGCATCTTCGCCGCCGCCGCGGCGGTTCCGTGCAGCACTACCTCGTGCAGCATTGCGGTCATAATGCGGGCGGTGCGTGCGCTGATCACGTCTTTTACCTCCGGATAATCCTCCTCCAGCACGCGCCCTTCGTAATCGGTCACTTTTGTGATGTAGCGCGGCGTTACGCGCACGCCGTCGTTGGGGAACACGCTGTAGGCGGACGTCTGTTCCATGAGCGTGATCTCGGCCGCCCCCAGCGCTACCGGCAAATACGGCGGCAGCCGGGCGGTGATGCCGAAGCGCTCGGCGTAGTCGATCACGGTTTTAATCCCGACCTTGCTGGCGAGTTTTAGCGCGGGAATATTTCGCGATTGCGCCAGCGCCCGCCGCAGGGTGATGATGCCTTCGAATTTTTCGTCGTAATTGTGCGGCGAATATGGACCCGAAGCGGTTTCAAAGCTCACCGGCTCATCCAGAATGGTGTCGTCGGGGCTGGCGCCAAGATCGATCACAGTGGTGTAAACATACGGTTTGAACGACGATCCTACTTGCCGCAGGGCTTGCGTGGCGCGGTCGAATTTCGATTCCGTGAAGTTTCTTCCGCCTACGAGCGCTTTAATTCCGCCGGTCGCGTTGTCGATGGCCACCAGGGCGCCCTGCGCGCCGGAGTCTTGCTCCAGCGATACGCGAGCGGCGCCGTTAGGATACAGCCCCAAGATTTTGACGTAACAAATGTCGCCCGCGCGCAACAGGTCTTGAATTTTGCCCTGCGTCCAGGCCAAATCCGCCTGGCCGAGCGCGGCGGAGTAGCGCCCGAACTTCACCGTGGCGATTCCAATGCCGGAGGAAGTCACAACCGCGTGAACATAACCGTTCACGCGCGGCTCTTCCTCCCAATCGGGGTGTACATAGGTTTCGGTCGAACTTCCTTCGGCGACGATATTATCCAGATGCCCCTTCCATCCGTGGCGGCGTTCGTAGGTGGCGAGACCATCGAGCACCGCCTGGTTCGCGGTTTTCTGCAGGTCCACATCGAGCGAGGTGTAGACTTTGAGGCCGCCTTCATGCACCTGGTCGGCACCGTATTTGGTTTCGAGATAACGCCGAATCTCCTCCACGAAATACGGCGCCAGCGAGTTGGGATCGTTTTGCAGATGCAGGAGCAGAGGAAGCGCGCGCGCGTCGGCGGCCTGGGTCGTGGTAATTTTCCCGTCTTCGAGCATCGCGTTGATCACCAGGTTGCGGCGCTTCAAGGCACGGTCGGGATGGTTGATCGGCGAATAAACTCCCGGGCCTTTGGGCAGGCCGGCGAGCAGGGCAGCTTCCTCCAGGGTAAGTCTTCTGGCGGGCTTGTTGAAGTAGAACTCCGAAGCCGCTTCGAAGCCGTAGACTCCGTGGCCCAGAAAAATCTGGTTGGCGTAGAGCGTGAAGATCTGGGGTTTGGTGAAGCGGCGCTCGATCTGAATCGCGAGCATGGCCTCCTGCACTTTGCGATGGAAGGAGCGGTCGGGCGAAAGAAAAAGATTGCGGGCAAGTTGCATGGTCAAGGTGGATGCGCCCTGCACTCTGCCCCCGGATTCCATGTCGCGGTAGGCTGCGCCCACGATGCGCCAGAAGTTGATGCCGGAATGGCGATAGAAATCCTTGTCTTCGATCGAAATCAGAGCGTCGCGCAGCACCGGGGCGAAATCGTCGTAGCTCGCGACCACGCGGCGCTGCAGCGCGAAGGAGCCGATGACGCGCCCTTGATCGTCATACAACTCCGTAATCGAGCTGGGGCGGTAGGCCTCGAGAGCTTCCACCTGCGGCAGATTTGTGGTGTAGACGAGCAGCAATCCCGCGGTCGCGCCCACCAGGGCGGAGACCAGCACCAGCAAGCCGAAGAGCACGCGGCCCACTAACTTCCGGCCGGCAACTTCCACCGGGGGAAGATCTTGATAGAGCGCCTTCATGGCGGAGTAGGTTCAGGATAGCAGGGCATGCAATCGGGTCGGAAGTTACGAGCGCGCGTCACGGCGCGACGGTGCTGGGATGATAGAGAACACTTGGAAAACAAAAGAAATCGCGCACCTTACAGTGCGCGACGCCACAGATTCAACAAAAGCCTGCGAAAGAAAATCTAGCTGCTGCGACTCTTCAGCACTTCCACCGCTTTGTGCAACTGATCGTCCTGGGTACTCTTGGGTTTGGCTTCCGGTTCGGTAGCGGATGGTTCCTGTTCGTCGTCCTCGGAGATCACGTTATCGGTGTCATCCGCTACCAGCACGTTCGGGGTCACCGCAGTTTCCTGAATCGCCTTGCCGCTGGGCGAATAGTATTTCGCTACAGAAAGGATGAGCGCGCCCCCATCTTTCAGGTCGATGGTTTCCTGCACCGAGCCGTCGCCGAAAGTCTTATCCCCAACCACATCGCCGCGGGCATTTTCGAGGACCGCAGCAGCCACAATTTCCGCCGGCCCCGCCGTGCCCTTATTCACCAGAACCGCTAAAGGAAGCGACGTGACCGCCTTCGCGGGATCGGCGTTGAACGCCTCCCGGGGATGCTTCTGCCCTTGCAGATAGGTAATGGTCCCATGATTCAGGAAGAGGTTGGCGGTGGCGACGCCTTCACTTTCTTCTCCGTCCGATGTGTTTCTTAGATCGAGGACCAGCTTTTTCGCTCCCGACTTTTCGAGCGATTTGATCTTGGTTGCGATTTCCTGCGATTTGCCTTTGGTGAGTGCGTCCACCTTGATATAACCGATGCCATCTTCCAGCATCTTGTCGGCGACGGGCGGGATGCTGATCACGTCGCGGGTGATCACGACCTTCTGCGGCTCGGCTCGGCGGGCTCGCACCACCGATACGTTTACGGTCGAGCCGGGGGTTCCGCTCAACGCAGCGCGAATTTCGGGCAGTGACATATCGCGGGTGCTTTGGCCTTCGATCGATTCGAAGATGTCTGTGGATTCAATCCCGGCTTTGTCGGCCGGCGATCCCGGCAACACGGACACGACGTCCGCGTATCCGAAGCGCTTCGAAATGGTCGCGCCGATCTCACCTCTCGCTTCCGCCCTGTGAGCTTTGAAGGCTTTATAGGCCGCGGGGGTGAGGTAACTGGAGTTCGCGTCCAGGGACTCGACCAGCCCGTGCAGTGCGCCGTCGGTCACCTTGGGGATGTTGGGGTCTTCCACATATTCGCTCTGCACGCGCGACAGCACTTCGCTGTAAACCTGCATCTGCCGGTAGGAGCCGTCGCCCGAGGAGGCATGCACGCCTCCCAGGGAGCCGACCACGACAAACAACAACACCGCAAAAGACGAAACCAGAATCGCAGCTTTAATTTTCATGGACATCGAATTCTTCGTTTTCCTGGAGAGGATAGCTTCCCCACTCAATTCTTCTATTATATCCGGTAGATGCCGATTCTCACCGGCTGGCTGTCCCGTTTCTGCCCCAGGGTAACGGCCGCCCAATTCCCGCGTGGCTGATTCTTAGACGAACGATGCGGGAGTTTGTACCCATCCGTTAAGCCGGCGGCTTAAAGTTCAGGGTGATCGTGCTTTGCACCGAAACCGGCCGGCCGTTCAGAAGATAGGGTTTGAAGTGCCACTGCTTGACGGCATCGATGGCGGCGCGGGCGAAGACGAAAGAGCCTTGCAGGAATTTTGCCTCCTGCACCGTGCCGTCGCGCGCGATCAGCACTTGCAGGATCACGCTGCCCTTCTGTTCACTGGCTTTCGCCGCATCGGGATAGATAGGATCTACGTTTTGATCGAGCAAATCCCATGCCACCGGCTCCGGCAAAATCACCGGCTCAATCGAGGACATTGCCGCCTCCACCGGTTTGGTCCCGCTGGCCTCGGGAGTCATGGAGGCCATCTGCGACTTCAGGCTGGAGGGAATGGAACCATTTCCCGCGGCAGCGACCGCCGGCTTGGAATTCTGCACGGGTGCGGCTTGAGTGCGCGCGGGTATTGAGATACCCGGTGCCGGCTGAGTTTGAATCGCGGGCAGCGATGCTTTCTCGGTAGAGTCAGCTGGGGGCTGCCCCGTCCCGTTTTCAGCCTGCCGCGGGTCGTTTTGATTTGGACCGGCTGAATTTTGCCCGCTCGGGCTGGGATCGGCGGAGTTGTTATCCTCCACGTTCGCCTGGGGCTGGCTGTTGGCAGCCGCTCCCTTGCCCGGTTTCGCGGTGGGATCGATCACCGGAAGCACGCGGATTTGCGAAGGGTCGGTGGTTGCATCCGGAATGCCGGGTGCGACGGGAAGCTTGTACTCGTCGCCCGCCTGGCCAAAGCTTTCATGCTGCTTTACAGCGGCCGGCACCGGAGCCGGTGGCGGCGTGAGCCAATTTTTTCCCGCATGGGTGGCACCGCGATATAGCTTGAACAAGCTTTCCCGGGTTTGAGGCAGCGCCGCAAGAACCATGCCGATAAGGGCGAAGGCTGCAAGCAAGAAGATGCCGAAGCGCTTGGGGGGAGGCGTCTGCTTCGGCGCCGCCGCCTCTTTCGGCTCCCCCGACATATACGCGAACAAGGCCGCTTCGGCGTCGGCTTCCTTTTGCGATGTCTTTTTATGGTTGGCCGCAACTTCGGCGGCGACGGGCGCGGAGAGTTCCGGGTTTTCCCCAAAGGAAAGCAATTCGCTCTTGGGGGAGAAATTGACCGTGGCGGGTGGCGGCGGCGGAGATTGGGCGAGTCGCGACTGCAGAGACGCCCAGCCGGTGAGCCGTTCGGCGGGAGCCGCGGGCGGGGTGGGCGCGTCTTTTACCGCGGCCGCCATCGGCTCCAGTTCGGTGAGGGCTTCGAGTTCTGGGGCGGTGGCCTGCTCCATCGATTTCTCGACGTCGGAGTCGGTGTCGAATTGCGCTCCGGGCGCCGATGGAGCCGACTGCAGAAATTCTCCCGCCCGGAAGCTTTGCTCGGGCGCTTGCCGGATTGGCGCGGGGGCGGGAGCCGCCGCGGCAGATGTGGCAGCGGACGCCGGAAAGAAGCTGGGCTTCGAACTTAGGGCCGGAGCCGCGGGAGGCGCGGACCGTAACTTCGATTTAAGCAATTCGCAGGCTGTGCTCAGCGTATCGCGCACCTGCGCGGGACGAATCGGCCGAACCAGAACCGAATTCGCGCCGGCCTGCAAGGCCTCCGGCATCTTGCCGTCAGCGCTGACGATCGCGAGCGTGAGCGGTCGCTGCGCCGCTTTGAGGTCCCGCGCCGTCTTTAGGAGTAACGCCGCTTCCTGATCTTCCCAGTCGGTGATGACGATCTGGAAAAGTTGGGTCGTGATCCGCTCGACCGCGTCCACCGCGCTCTTGCAGTACTCTGCCTCGATGCCGAGATCGGCAGCCACCTGCAAGATGGGCTGAACCATCTCCTCGTTCGACGAGAATAGCAGGCAGCGCAGGCGCATACTATTCCAGACTAGGCAGCATGGGTAACCGCGGCAAGTTACCGAGGTGGAGTGCGGCTTTCTGAAAGGATTGCACCCCCGGGGACATGTCCTTTCGGATCGCCCGGCTCGTTCGTGCGCTAGAATGCTGGATCGTTTTCATCGAAGGTTATGCAGACTGCGGACGTAGTCATTGTTGGGGGAGGAATCGTCGGCTCGAGCATTGCCTATCACCTCACGGCGAACGGCTGCCGCAACGTGCTGGTTATCGAGTGTGAATCGGCGCAGGGCAAAGGCTCCACGGGAAAGAGCATGGGTGGTGTGCGCGCGCAATTTTCCACTCGCGTCAGCATTCAGATGTCGCTGTATTCGATTCCCTTCTATGCCAGCTTTGAGGAGCGTCTAGGCCTGCCCTGCGATTACCGGCCGCAGGGTTATTTATTCTGCGCCACTTCGGAGAAACACATCGCCTATTTGACTGCCAACTATGCACAGCAAGTGGAGATAGGGCTGAAAGACGTTCGGCTGGTGGGGGGCGATGAAATTCGCGGCATGTTTCCGCAGTTGCGCGGCGATGACATCGTCGGCGGAAGCTTCTGCGCCAGCGATGGCTTCGTTGACCCCTATAGCGCCATGAATGGACTTATGACTTGGGCCGCCGGTCATGGCGCGGTGTTGTGGAAGAACACGCCGGTCAGCGGACTTACACGAGACGCATCCGGTATCGCTTCGGTCAAGACCACGCGCGGCTCGATCGCCACTCGCATAGTGGTAAATTGCGCGGGCGCGTGGGCCGCTGGTGTGGCTGAGTGGGCAGGCGTGGATTTGCCGGTTGAGCCGCTGCGCCGTATGCTCGTTCCGAGCGAACCCTTTGACGAATTTCCCCACACCGCGCCCATGATCGTCGACATGTCGAACGGTTTCCACTTTCGTCCAGAAGGGCGCGGCTTCTTGCTGGCTTGGAACGATCCTGAAGAAACACCGAGCTATAAAACTGAATTTGACCCGGGCTTCGTGGAGAAGATTTTGACTCGCGCCGCGGATCGCGTGCCTTGCTTCGCAGGCTTGCCGGTGAATCCCCAGCGGGCGTGGGCTGGGCTGTATGAGATGACGCCGGACCATCATCCCATTCTCGGCGAGGCCCCGGGCGTGCCCGGATTTTTTCTCGCCAATGGCTTCAGCGGACACGGCGTGATGCACGCGCCGGCGACGGGAAAGATTCTCAGCGACTTGATTCTAACCGGGAAAACAAACTTGATCGACGCCTCGCTGCTCAGCCTGGCGCGCTTTGCCGAAGGCAGGCTGATCCACGAAACAGCGGTGTTGTGACTTGTGCCGAGATCGTTTGAAAAAGGACGCGGGTTTCAGCCGCGCCGTAAGGCTTACCGATAACCATGGCGCTGCAAGAACAAAACTACTGGCTCACCACGGCCGAATTTCCCGCGATACAGGTCCATCCCCTGCCCGAACGCGCCGACGTGGCCGTGATCGGCGCTGGTTTCACCGGACTTTCGGCGGCCGGAACTCTGGCGAAGCGCGGCGCGATCGTGGCCGTGCTCGAAAGCGAGACCATCGGCTGGGGCGCGAGTTCCCGCAATGGCGGCATGGTCCTCACCGGCATGAAACTGGGTGTGAACCAATTGATCTCGAGATACGGACGCGAACTCACCCGCCGTATGTACGCGGCGTCGCTTGAGACCATCGACTGCGTCGAGCGGATCATCCGCGAAGAGGGGATTGGCTGCAATTTCTCCCGCTGCGGCCATCTTGAAGTCGCCTGCAAGCGGAAGCATTTTGACGACTACGCGCGCCAGGCGGAGGTGGTTGCGCGCGAGTTTAACCACAAATTGAAGGTGGTGCAAAAGAACGAGCTGGGCGCTGAGATCGGATCGAACATCTATTACGGCGGCATGGTCGATGAGGTGAGCGCCGGTGTGAATCCCGCGCGCTACGTGGCTGGGCTGGGCAGTGTTGCGGTGCGGGCGGGCGCGAAGATCTTTGAGCGCACTCGGGTGGAAACAATCGAGCGCGAATCACAGCAGGGCGAAGTGGGATGGAAGATAACGACGTCGCGGGGAACGCTGCGGGCCCGCGACGTTTTCATCGCGACGAGCGGCTATACAGGGAATGCGACTCCTTCGTTGCAAAAGAAAATCATTCCCATCGGCTCGTTCATTATCACCACGGAAATTCTGCCGGTAGCGCTGGCACAAGAACTCAGCCCGCGCAACCGCATGATTTACGATTCCAAGAACTATCTTTATTACTACCGCCTCACGCCGGATCGCCGCATGTTATTTGGCGGACGCGCCGCCTTCTTCCCGGAGAACGATCAAAGGATCCGGCGCAGCGCGGAAATTCTCAGGCGAGGCATGATCGATGTCTATCCCCAACTACGCGACGCCAAGGTGGAATACGTCTGGGGCGGCACGCTCGACTTCGCCTTCGACATCATGCCCCACGCGGGCCAGCTCGATGGCATGTATTTCGCTGTCGGGTACGCCGGCCACGGGGTCGCCATGGCCACGTATCAAGGTCAGAAAATGGCGGAGCTGATCGCAGGCGACCGGCCGGAGAATCCCTTCGTCGGCATTCCGTTTCCTGGCGCGCCATTGGGACTCTATAACGGCGAACCCTGGTTCTTGCCTTTCGCCGGCGGGTGGTACAAGCTTCTGGATTGGGTGAGCTAGATTCGTCGAACCTAGGAAGGAATCCTCGTGCCAGACGCAACGGCAAACGAAGTCTGGCGCGGTCGGTCCGGACTCTAGTTCCTACTCTGTGCCTTAATCGCGCACTACGCCGCCGCCCGCGTTCTGCAGATCCTTCCTGGCAAAGTTCCAATGTCGGAGTCGAAGAACACCGTTGCGCTCATCGCTCTTGCTTCCCCGCTCATGCGCTTCTTCGCGGTCAAAGACGAACCCGAGGGGGCAAAGGACGACTCAACTTGCGCAGAGGCTCCAGGCCGCGTTGCCGGCTCTCCTCGCGCCTGACCTCAAGTTCGCGCTTTCCGGCGACGCGAATCTCGATGGCGTAGCCCTCTTTCAGCTTCAGCGCATTGACGACTGACGCAGCACGCGAATCGCCAGACTGTTCCCCCACTTTGAAACCTGCATAAGAATATCTCCTTTAGATATATCGATATACGTCGCCAAAGTGCATATCTATCGAGAACTGAAAACAATAATTCTGTAGACGATGGGTCCAAGCACGATCGCGATCACCCCGCCAATCAAGGCAAAATGATCGCTTCCCAAGAGAGCCACTATCGCCATGACCACGGGCGCGGCCACGACGTAAATCAGTCCGACTCGTCCCCCGGGAATCACGAAGGCGCGCGGCATCTCCGGCTTGGTGCGGCGAAGTTTCAACGCCGAGAGTACCGTCAGCACTGTCGTGGCCGAGCGCAGCCAGATGTAGACCGAGATTAGCTGTGCCAGACCTTGCCACGCCAGCAAAGCGTAGATCACTGCCGATACCACAATGGCCAGCCAGGGCGTGCCGTACCGAGCGTGTTTGCGCGTGAGGGCGGCGGGAAGATATCCATCTTCAGCCAGGGCGAAAGGCATGCGCGTGGTGGTGAGCACGGTGCCGTTGAGCAGGGCTACGTTGCAGACCATCGCCCCTAGCGTCATCCAGGTGCCGAGCCAGCCATGCCCATGAAAAGTTCCGCCGATGACTCTCGCGGCCTCGGAGAAATATCCGGTATGCCAGTTCTGCCATTGGCCCGCAGAGGCCAGTCCGGCTAACGTCGGCAAGAAATAGGCGGCGATCGACAGCGGCACAACCAGCGCCAAAGCCCGCGGATAGGCGCGTTGCGGGTTCTCGACTTCCGCAGCGACGGTGGAGAGCTGTTCGTATCCGGAATATGACCAGAGGCCGATCGCCAGTCCGACGCCGAAGACTTTGAAGGCGGCCTGATGCGGCGGAATCAACGGCACGAACGGATTGTGGTGCCAGTGCAGCAAGCCAATCCCGACCATCGTGATGACCGGCAGAAAAATGAAGATCTCGAGCGCGGTCGCGACCTGGCCCACCATTTCGATGCCGCGAACGTTGATCCAGGTGATCGCGGCGATCAGCGCGAGCGAAACCAGGTAGTGCTTCCAAGCCGTGATTCCAGGAAAGTAATAGACCAGATAATCGGTGAAGAGGACGGCGTAGGCTCCGCCCAATAAAAACGATGCCGACCAGTTCCACCAGCCGGCGAGGAATCCCCAGAAGTCGCCGAAGGCGGCGCGGGTCCAGCGATAGAAGCCGCCTTCTACCGGCATGGCGGTGGTGAGTTCCGCCGACACCAGAGAGACCGGAATGCACCAGAAGAACGGCAGCACCAGCAGATAGAGCAGCGTCATTCCCGGACCGGAGGTGGTGACCATGTCTTCGAGGCCGAAGGGGCCACCGGTGGTGTAGGAGAACATGACGAAGACTAGATAGAAGAGGCTGGCTTTGCGGAATGCGGATGGATTGGCGTTGGCGGAGGTCAAAGTAACCTGATCGCAGCTTCACAACGTGGCGCCTAAAGGCGCGATTCAAACTTCGCCAGCTGCGGCACGCCTGAAGGCGCGCCCTCATACGAACCTCAAATTGCTATCCGAACCTCGAACTCCTAATGCGAATCTCGAATCCTCAAGCTAATCGCGAATCACGATACTACGCCGCCAGAGTTCCCGTCAGAGCGCCTTCGAGTTCGAGCAGCTTGCGCTTCACTTCGAGGCCGCCGCCGTAACCGCGGAGGGAGCCGTCCGAGGCAATCACGCGATGGCAGGGGACTACGATTGCGATCGGGTTGCGGTTGTTGGCCATGCCCACGGCGCGAAATGCGTTGGGCTTTCCCACCGCGCGGGCAATGTCGGCGTAGCTGCGGGTCTCGCCATAAGGGATTGCGAGCAGAGCGTGCCAACACGCCAACTGGAAATCGGTGCCGCGAAGGTCGAGCGGGAAAGTAAATTCACGGCGCTGGCCCGAGAAATATTCTTGCAACTCATGCACGTAGGATTGCATGTGGCGCGCGGACTCTTCGAATGTGTATTGCTTATTTTCTTCGCGAAGCTCTTCTTCCCGAAGATCGCGGGGGTTGTCGCGGATAGTTTGCTGTCCGGGCAATCTTGCCTCGAATTCCAAGGCTCGCAAGCCATGCGTCGTCGCGCCAAGGAATACTGGTCCGATGGGTGAGGCCAGGTTGGTGAAATGGAGAATCTCCATGGGATTTCCTGCCGCTGACAACCATATCAGAGGAAGGCTTCTTGATAGTCGGCCAAAATCTTCAACACCGAAGGCCCAGAGGATCTCAGGGTAGAGCCAACCTCATTTTCCCCGCCCAGAGTTGACAGAAACCCGTTTTTCGACCAAAGTGTGTGCGGCGTGCTCTATGGTTGTCTCTCTGTCTCCCAAGAACAAGGGTTTATTCGTCGCAGTTGCCGTGGTGCTGGCCCCGGCTGTGTTCGTGGGCTTGGTGGCGCGGGCCGCGGGAGAATGGCGGCAAGTGGGCGCCACCGCCGCTGGAGATAAGGTTTTGGTGAGTACCGTCACCGCCCAGAGGAACCGCCAGCGTACGGCCTGGATCCGCGTGGAATATAAGGATCCTATCAAGCTGCCCCAAGGGGGGCCGTTTGTGGAACTGCGGGCCCGGGTTCGATTCGACTGCTCCGGTGGCAGTACGGCTGCTGGCGTGGTCACGACCTCGGAATGGTTCTACTCTCGCGATCGCAGCGGCAAACTTGTCGTCAGCAAGAAGGCTCGGCGCGACGATCAGTTCGGCCAGTTGTCGGAGGGCGGCTTCGGGGATTTGGCGAGAGGGTTTGTTTGCAAGCAATAGTAGAGGTTGCGCAGGCTCTGCGGCAGGAAGCCGCGTCTTTCAACGCAAATTCGCAATCCAATTAAGTTTTCCACAGGCTCGCACCTCAGTAACCGTCACACATACTTCCGCGAACGCCTCTTCCATCATATTCTGATAACGAACGCAGCCCGTTGCGCGGCTGCAAGAACATTTTCAATTCAGCGCCTCTTCGTTTTATGGATTCCGTCAGTCTCTATTCGGTGGTGGTTGTAAGCGGGGCGATAGCCGCCGGCGCGTATGCGGTGCTGCGGCGCAAGCCGAAGGGTCCGGCCGAATTGGAGCGCGAGCGCCGCACTTGGCTCGACGGCATCGGCCGTATTACCGACGGCACCGTCATTGATGTGCAGGAAATGGCGCCCGCCAATGGCCATCATGCTGCCGTGCTGCTGATTTATAAGTATGACGTTGCCGGCGTTTCTTATGAGTGCTCCCAGGATGTAACCTACCTGCGGCAGTGGATTAACCTGCATTCCTGCCGACTGGGCCTGCCCACGTCGGTGAAATATGACCCGCACAATCCGGGGAACTCGCTGGTGGTTTCTGAAAGCTGGATGGGGTTGCGGCAGTAGGCAAAGCGCAAGGTTGCCAAGATTATGGTTTCGAGGGCTGGAAGCTCGAGAGCCTGATGGAAAGAATCGGCATAGGGGAGCGGTCGCCCGCTCGCCGCCGAGTAGGCCCGGGGAATTTCACCCCGAGCCTCTCACTGAACCGGACTTAGACCTCTCAACTCATCCGGCTCGTGCCAGCGATGAAAGACTGAAAGACTGCCCTCTTCCCCCGACATCGAGTTCCTCCGGTTGCCCGTTGACTCATATCAGTGCCGGTGACCTGCTCGCTTTGCTCCTCGGGAATTACCCGGATCAACGCCCCTATCGAGCAGTCCGCCCCTGGCCTGCGCATTGGTACTTTCGGCCTCACGGGACTTCCGCTTGTGCCTTTTCCCTTCCCATCGCAAACCAAGTTCTCAAGTTCCGTACGAAAGCCCAGACTAGAGTCACGCCCCCTTACACCGGACATCGCACGGCCAGTGAGTAGGTTGCTGCCGTGCTCCCTCCGGCCCGGGCAGGCAGTTCCGGTTCTGATATCGTCGGAGTGGTGTTTCGGGGCGTAGTCGGAGGTTCATTTGCATTGGTCTCTCTGATGCCCACATGACGTGGTCTGGTGTCACGCCTTTTGACCGTGACGTTCACCACCGCAGTTTTTGACCGAAGCGGCTCACGGCTGTTTGAAGCCCCCCCTACAGAGTGGCTCCGAAGGGTGCACTTTCATCTTTCGTACAGCATGACGCTTGCCGTGTCTTCTTGACACGACCTGCCACACCAGCGGACATGCGGGTCCGCATACGGCGGTTCGGAGCGGTTGCGCTACCCCGCGGCCAAATGGGGAAGACCGAGGGAGTCGAAGTAAGCGTCGGGAAACGTCGTGCTCAGGGCGCGACGGTTTGCCAGCCGCCAGGAGCTTCGCCGTTTTCCTTGCTTCCAGATCACGGATCGCAACCGTCGCCGTATCCACTGATCCAGTCCGTGCAGCACTGAGGGCGTAAAAAGGCCGCCACTCGCTGAGTGGCGGCCTTATCCATTTACACTTTGAAGCGGTGCGGCCCGTCTTCCTGCGCAGAAACGGGCTCCGCAGAAACGGCAGCAACCGCGACAGCGCGTTCGATTAGAGCGGCTTGCGGGCCGGATTTCCAACGAAACCGATGGTGGCGTTCGATGGACCGTAGAAGCCGACGATCTCCTCGTGATCGTTGATACCGTTGATGATCGTGCTGTCGACGCCTTTGGGATCGTTTACCTGCTCGAAGGACTTGTTCGCGGCGTCGTAAATGAAGCCGTGAACGTTGCCGAGCTGATCGGTGTAGGTGCCTACCACGCGGCCCTCGTTGTTCAAACCGAGCGCCATGGCAGAGGTGTCCCGGGGAAAATCAAGAGTGGCAAAGCGCATGCCAGGTCCGGTCAGGAACCCATGCGTGAGATTATCGACATCGATGTAGAAGCCCGAGATCAATTCCTGGTTGTTGATGCCGGTGGCCTGGGCGCTGCTGCCGGGAGTGGTGACGATGGTGAATTCCCCCGAGTTCAAGCCGGCGTAAATGTAGGGGTGAAAGTTGCCTGCGGAGTCCATGTAGTAGCCGGCGGCCTGGCCAGCGTCGTTGATGCCGAGGAGCTGGTTGAAGGTGGTTCCGGGGTAGTCGACAGTGATGAAGGTGCCGTCGTTGTCGATGAACCCGTGGGTGGCTCCGTCGGCGTCGACGTAGAAGCCATCGGTGACTCCGCGGTTGTTGACGCCAATCACCTGGGTCTGCGTGGAGCCAGGGAAATTCTCGGTAGTGTAATTCTCGGACAGGATCAGCGTGAAGCCCTGGTTGAGAGTGAAGTTGTGATATCCGGCGATCACGCCGTGGTTGTTGACACCGAGCAGTTGGGTAAAGGTGTCATCGGGAAAGCTGACGCTTTGGAAGGTGTACTGGGCGTTGGCGGAAACGGCCAATGCGAGCAGCACTGCGATGGCAAGCATGAGCGTGAAACGTGGCATGAGGGTATCTCCTAATCCCCTTTGTGGGGTCAAGTTTGATGGGGCCCCGGGGTCGGCGGCATCGCCTGGAACTTCTGCCGCCTAGTCGTTCTTCCCTTCGATGAGGGAAGCGACATTTCGAGACAAACTACCATGGCGAACGGAATTTGTTCAAAGAAATAAAGCCTGTATGAAAAGTTTTGCAGTCACGGCTTGAGGAAACGCTCTGCGAGAGGCCATTTCCCTCGAGTGGTGGCCTAGCGGCGGCTGGACTTCGTCAAGTTCAATACCGCCCCTACGGGCTGTGCAAAATCGCGCCCGCGATAGCGCAATCGGGGCGCCCGACTGTCCGCACCGAGCGGGCCGAGACGTCGGACCGCGATTATTCCGAGACCGATACTTGCGGTACCAGATCGATGCGGGGGCGATCTGCAAGGTCACAGTTACCTTCACCCCAGGGCGCGAAAGGAACGCGACGCACTGGTAAACGTGAACGACAACGGCTGCGGGAGCCCGAAGGGTGTCGTGCTCACAGGCGCGGCAGGTGAGCGCCAGCGCAATGGTCGATTCAAATCTGGTAGTCGTCCTGAAACAACTCTTGCGGAGAAATGTTGGGCGTGGAAGTTTCTTCGTCGATGGCTATGTGCGGCTCGGCTCCCAGCATCTCGTGCGCGTGCTGTTGGAATTTTTCGCGCAGCTCGTGGACTTCCGTGGCCAGTTTGATAATCACGTCGGAGAGCGGATCGCGGATGTCTTTGGGGTCGGTGATGATGACGCGCTTGCCATCGCGCAGAACGATGTGTCCGGGCACACCCACGATGGTGGAATTGGCCGGAACGCTGCGCAGCACCACCGAGCCGGCGCCTACGCGGCAGTTGTCGCCGATCATGATGTTGCCGAGGATCTTCGCGCCGGAGCCGACGGAGATGTTATTGCCGATCGTAGGATGGCGCTTGCCCTTCTCTTTGCCGGTGCCTCCGAGGGTTACGCCCTGGTAGAGCGTGACGTCGTCGCCGACGATGGCGGTCTCGCCGATCACTGTGCCCATGCCGTGGTCGATGAAAAGACGGCGTCCCAGTTCCGCACCGGGATGAATCTCGATTCCGGTAAACAGACGTGCCACTTGAGAAACAAATCTCGCCAGGAAGCGCATGTGGTGGCGCCAAAGCCAATGGCTCAAATGATGCGCCCATACTGCGTGCAGGCCGGGGTAGCAGACCAGGACCTCGAGGTAGGAGCGGGCGGCGGGGTCGGATTCGAAGACGGCGGCAATGTCCTCACGGACGGAGTGAAAAAAGCTCGTCATTAGCGGTTCTCAGTTCTCGATTCTCAGTTCTCAGTAAAAGCCTATTGCTTTGGCTGAGAACTTCTAACCGAAAACTTTTCTTCATGAAACTAGCTTAGGGTGGGGAAGAGTGCAAGGGGCATCCGCAGTTACCCTCCGCGCACGGTTAAAGCTTGAAAGGCGGAGATCGCCGAGGATTCCGCGGAGACCGCAGAGAAGATGCAAAACCTTGAATCCATCTTTGGAGGGGTCTTTAAGTGTGATCTGTGAACTGTGAACTGGTCTCTCAGCCTCCGACTTGGAACCCGCCGCTGTGCGCGACTGTGATGCGGAGGTATTTGTAGGGGTTTACCGGGGTGTCGTTGATGCGCACTTCGTAGTGGAGGTGCGGGCCGGTGGAGCGTCCGCTGAGTCCGACGTAGCCGATAGTGTCGCCGCGGTGGACATGTTGTCCGGAGGTGACGGCGAAGCCGGAGAGATGGCCGTAGCGGGTGGAGATGCCGTGGCCGTGATCCATCATGATGGCCTTGCCGTATCCGCCCAGGAAGTCGGCGAAGGTTACCACACCATCTGCCGGCGCTATGACGGAGTGGCCATAATTGCTGCTGATATCCACGCCGCTATGGAACGCCCCTTCCCCGTTGAACGGGTCGATGCGCTCGCCGAAACTGCCGGTGACCTGGCCTTCGACCGGCCACAGGTTCGGGGAAGAGTTGGCGCGGTACCAGTCGGCGGTGGTGGCGTTGCGGGTCATCCCCAGGCTGATGCCCACTGAAGCCGCCCCGGTCAAAGCAGAGTTGCGCAGGGCGCCAAGCTGGTCGAGGGACGATGCCACTTCTGAGTCGCGAATCTGCTGCTGCGAGGCAGTCACCAGAGTGGGCTCCGACTTCAATCCATACAGAGCGGAAACTTCGCTGGCAATCGAGCCCAGCGAGGCCACCTGCACGTCGCGCTCTTTGGCGACCTCTTCCAGGCGGGAGTAACGATCCTTGAGCTGTTCTTTCTCGGTGCGCAGTTCGTTATAGCGGGAAACCTTCATCAACATGCGGGCATAAGAGCTGGCGATTCCGGTCAGGCTGAGAAATCCGATCGCCGCACCGGCTACGAACACATAGAGATAATGAAGTGGGATGGAGATCTTGCGCAGCTGCCCATCGTCCCCGCGAGCGACGAACAGGATGTAGAAGCGCTTCTGCAAAGGCAGTCCTTTCCGCGTAAATCCTTAAATCCGCGCTAATCTTCAACTTTTAGTATCGGGGCAAGCGTCTGAGGTTGCAGACAGCTTGTTCGGACCCCTGATGCCCGGGCTGCGCTTCCCCTCTTGGGAATGGAGACTTCTAATCACACGCCGTGCAGCTCACCGGAACATTGGCCTTGCCAAGCACCGCGCCTTAAGCCTGCAATTACTTCCGCTTGCAGAACTTAGCTCGGCCTGAGGCTTTGTGAATGACAGCTGAAGGGTAGCAAACCAGGTTCCCCCTGTCAACGACCCGAAGGGGATTTTGAGCGTTACCTAAGACTTGGGTAATCCTTAGTCACCGGCCACTGGTTACCGCGCCGATCTATAGCGGAGCGACTGACCGGGCGGCCTATGGGGGTTTCGGCGGTTGGCAGCACGAAATGGAAGGCGTTTTGAAGGCAAAACAAAACGCCCCAGACTCGTTTGAGTCGTGGGACGTTCGTTGATCAGCCCTCCCCCAAGTGCTGCTCAAGAACGAGACTAGACCAAAGCCCTAGAAGCGTAAATGGCTCGGTCGTGCCATGCCATGCCACCAACGGGCTACGGGATTGCACGTTGGTAGTTCGGGTTTGCCGACGCTTTTGGGTTAGACCTTGTCGCTTCCAATGTGATCCGTAGCGGATGGCGGGCACGCCTCCGGTAAATCCAGTATCGCGACATGGGGTATCTTAGGTGGATCGTGCCAGAATCGGCCACCCTCGCGGATGGAGGTTTCAGTTGCGAAAACGAATTACGCTGCCGGCGGGTCTGCTTATTTTTGTCGCTGCCGCCCTCGCGCAGGATCCGGACTGGAATGGTTTGGGCCAACGCTGGTGGGCGCACGTTCAGTATCTGGCCGATGACAGCCTCGAGGGCCGCGACACCGGCACCCGCGGCTTCGAAAAGGCCGCCGATTATATGACCGAACAATTCCGCGCCGCGGGGCTGCAACCGGCGGGCAACGAGGGCGACGGCTACCGGCAGCCCATGGACTTTCACGTGGTGCGCATCGACGAGGCGCGCTGCTCGCTCGATTTGCGGCGCGACGGAGCGATGCAAGCGGTTAAGCTCGGCGACGACGCCATCCTCGGGGTGAGTTCGCACGCGGCGGAGAATGTGGAAGCGGGCGCCGTGTTCGCCGGCTATGGGCTGACGATCCCGGAATTGAAGTACGACGATCTGGCGGGCCAGGACGTCAAGGGCAAGATCGTGGTGTTTATCACCGGCGGCCCCGCGGATATCGCTGGACCGCTGAAAGCGCACTATCAATCGTGGGAAGAGCGCCGGCAGGCGCTGCGCAAGGCTGGAGCCATCGGCACCGTCTCGATACCGAATCCCAAGAGCGCCGAGGTCCCGTGGTCGCGTATCGCGGCCTCACGTTTTCAGCCGAAGATGGAGTTGAGCGATCCTGGGCGCGACCTCTCTCCCCCGCTGCCCATCGGCATTCTGTTTAATCCCGCGCGTGCCGAGATGATCTTCGCCGGCAGCGGCCACCACTTTCAGGAAGTGCTCGACGCGCTCAATGGCGATAAGCCTCTGCCGCACTTCCCCTTGACCGTGAAGATCCGCGCCCGGGTGGGCTTAACGCGCTCGGAAGTGAAATCCGAGAATGTTGTCGGCGTTCTGCCCGGGAGCGACCCGAATCTTAAGAAGGAATATGTCGTAATTAGCGCGCACCTCGACCATCTCGGAATCGGCGAGCCGGTGAACGGGGACCGCATCTATAACGGGGCCATGGATGACGCCTCGGGCGACGCCTCTTTGATCGAAATTGCCCGCGCCATCAAAGACTCCGGGGCCAAGCCGAAGCGTTCCATTCTCTTTCTTTCGGTTACGGGAGAAGAAAAAGGCGAGTTGGGCTCGCAATATTTTGCCGCGCATCCGACGGTCACGGGGACGATCATCGCCGATCTGAACATGGACATGTACCTGCCGCTGTTTCCCTTGAAGTATCTGGAGGTACAGGGGCTGGGAGAATCTAGTCTCGGCGATGACATTGGCGTCGTAGGCGAGCAAGCCGGAGTGCGGATTCAAACCGACAAGGAACCCGAGCACAATCGCTTTATTCGCAGCGACCAGTACAGCTTTATCAAGAAAGGCGTGCCGTCCCTGGCCTTCAAATTCGGCTACATTCCCGGCGGGCCGGAGGAGAAGATTTTCAAGGCGTGGTATGCCGAGCGCTACCATGCCCCTTCCGATGACGCCCGCCAACCCGCCGACCTCGCGGCCGCCGCGCAATTCAATGCCATCCTCGAACGCTTGGCGCTGCGGGTCGCCGACGCCGACCAACGGCCGGAGTGGAAGCCCGACAGCTTCTTCCGCCGCTTCGTACAGTAGCAGCGCTGATCTTCGATTCTCGCCTGCGCGGTCTCGCAATGGTGCTATGCCGTCGGTGATCTGGGCCAGGATTAGAACCGTCTTAGAATCGACTTCAGTTAGGAATTACGACCTCCCTCGTAGCAACCCGCGCGATCCATGTTTCGTGCCGGAGCAGCTTTAAGAAATCAATTTCTGCGAAGGAGTTTGACGTATGGCGACTGGCGCCGCACCAGCCCTCGATCCGAAAGTCGAAGCCAAGAACGAAACTAGCGAAGTCGCGCAGGCACAACCGCTAACGCTCAAGCAGCGAATCGTCCACCTATTGCAAGAGATTTTCGCGGGGCGCGAAGAATATTCCGGCTGGCGCCAATAATCTCCGCTCGTCTTCTCTTATTTTTATCCCGCCGCTCCCGCACTGGAGAGGTTCAGGGCTGCGCTGGCGATGCGCTCCAGGGGCACGACCACACTCACCGCGCCGCGGAAGATCGCTTCCTTCGGCATGCCGAAGACGATGCAACTGGCTTCATCTTGCGCGATGGTTGTGGCTCCCGCTTGCTTCATCTCTAACAGCCCGTCGGCGCCGTCATCGCCCATGCCGGTCATGATGACGCCCACCGCTTTCGAGCCGACCGAGATCGCCACCGAGCGAAAGAGCACGTTAACGCTGGGACGATGGCGCGAAACCAGCGGGCCGTCGACGATTTGAACCGCCAGCTCTTCCCCATTGCGATGGACGAGCATGTGCCGATTGCCGGGAGCGATCAGCACTTTGCCGGCCTGCAAGCGCTCGCCATCGCGTGCCTCTTCCACTTCGATTCCGCATTCGCGGTTCAAGCGCTCGGCGAAGGCCTTGGTAAAGCCTTCGGGCATATGCTGCACGACCACCACCGGTGGGCAATCGGCGGGCAGAGCAGCGAGAAACACTCGCAGCGCTTCGGTTCCGCCGGTAGAAGCGCCAACCGCGATGACTCCATTCGGGGTTGCGGCGTTGTGGGCCGAGCTCATACGGGGTAATACCGCATCGGCCGTCAGGCGAGGAACTACGGCAAGATTGGACGCGCGGAGCTTGATCTTGGCCTGCGAGGCACTCCACACCGCATCGAGAAGAGTCACCGCCGATTCGTGCAGGAACTCGCGCACTCCGACCTTGGGTTTGGTGATCACTTCCACCGCGCCTTCTTCGAGCGCGCGCAGGGCGAGTTCGGTTCCGCCCGCGGCGAGACCGGAGCAGACCACCACTGGCGTGGGCATCTCGGTCATGATTTTTTGGATGAAGGCGAGGCCGTTCATGCGCGGCATCTCGAGGTCGGTAATGACCACATCGAAAATCTCCCGTTGCATCTTTCCCCAGGCGATCAGTGGGTCCGCGGCGGCTTTCACGACGATTCTGCGATCGGTGCCGAGGATGGCTTGCATGACCTGGCGGACCATGGCCGAATCGTCCACGACCAAGACATGCAGCGCATCCTTTATGACTGCGCGCTTCCCGTTTTCCTTCCCGTGGCTCACGTTCTTTTCACCGGTTTTCCTTTTTGCCAGTTTTTGCGAAGATGGTCGGCTCCAGGCTGCGCAGCTGCGCTGAAAAACTATTCAAGTTTTCGGCGTGCCCCACAAACAGGACGCCCTCATGCGCGAGGTGACCGGCCAGGCGCGCGATCACCCTGCGCTTGGCAGCCGCATCAAAATAAATCAGGACGTTGCGGCAGAAGATGGCGTCGAATGGGCTGTCGATGAGATCGTAATCCTGGTCCAGATTTAGCCTGCGGAAGTCGATCATGTGCTGGATTTCGACTTTCACTTTCATCTCGCCTTCGCGCTCCGCCATTCCCCGCAACATAAAGCCGTGCAGAAAATCACGGGGCAGTTCCGCCGCCTTGGCAATGAGATAAATCCCGCGCTGCGCCTTTTCCAAAACGCGATTGGAGATGTCGGTCGCCAGCAGCCGCACGTCCCAGCCCTCCGCCGCGGGCAGATGCCGGGCGAGCAACATGGCTACGGTGTAGGGCTCTTCGCCGGAGGAGCATCCCGCGCTCCAGATGCGGATTTTCTTCGCGCGTAGATGGCGTTCCTCCTCCGCGCGCCAGCGCGGAATCAAAGCCTGCACCAGAAACTCGAATTGCCGGGGTTCGCGGAAGAAGCGAGTTTCGTTGGTGGTAATGGCGTCGATCATGCGGGCGCGCTCATCCTGCTGATCGGGGCGGGCGACAACATCGTAATAGTCTTCGAGGGAGGCGATTTCGAGCGAGCGCAGGCGGCGGAATAACCGCCCGCATAACAAAGCTGTCTTTGCAGGGCCCAGCCAGATGCCGGTTTCGGAGTAGATCAGTTTCTGGAATTTCTGGAAGAGTTCGGGGCTTACGGAAAGTTGCGGCGCAGGCTCCAAGCCTGCTTCGCTCGGGCGGGACTTGGCGGAAGCGGTGCCTGTACCGGATGCCGCGAGCACCGGCTAAGCCCCCGCCTCGAAGTGCGCTGCGTTTTTCCGAACATCCCGTTTGCTGGCGTCTTGTTCCTTCGCGCCTCGCGCCGGAACTTTTTCGGCCGCTCCGTCCGCGGCGATCGGATTGGCCGCTGATTCCGTGGCCGCAAGAAACTCATCGGCGGAGAGCACTTTGTCGATGTCCAGAATCAGGCAAAACTTTTTGCCGACCGCTCCCATGCCCAGAAGGTATTCAGTCTTGACGCGTGTGCCGAAGGCAGGGGTTTCCGCGATTTCTTCCGCCGCCAAATCGATGACCTGGCTCACTGAGTCGGCCAACACGCCCATGGTCAGGATCTCGCCCTCGAACGTGACTTCGGCGATGATGATGCAGGAAAATTTCGAAATGCGGCTTGTAGGCATGCCGAACTTCACCGCCAGATCGACCACGGGGATAACTTTGCCGCGCAGGTTCGTCACCCCGCGGATCCAGACGGGCGTGTTTGGGACGGTCGTGACCGCCTCAAACTCGACAATCTCGCTCACCTTCCCGATGCCGATGGCGTACTCCTCGCCCGCGGTGAAAAAGGTGAGGTACTGCACCGTGCTCACGGGAAGTTGTTTTTCTCCACCATCATAAACTTGGTGCGGCGCTGGCATGATTTCGCTCCTCTCTAGTAAGCGGTGTCGGCCCGGAATGTGCTCTTAGAACGGAGCGAAGTTCGCCTCTTCCGCGCTTTTGCCGCTGGCTGGGTGGCTGTGAGTGGGCCGCGCGAAATCGTTTCTGAAAGTGGGGTTCAGGGGCATGGTCACGCGCTGCTGCCCCTCCGGATTGTGAGTGCCTTCTTTGGCTACGCGAAAGAAAGTCATCAATTGCTGGAGTTGCTCAGACTGCGCCGCCAGCTCTTCCGCGGTGCTCGAGAGTTCTTCCGCCGACGATGCGTTGCGCTGCGTGACCGCATCGACCTGCGCCATGGCCTGATTGATCTGGGTTACGCCGCCGGATTGCTCGGTTGAGGCCGCGGCCACATCCTGCACCAGTTCGGCGGTTTTCTTGATCGAGGGCACGAGATCGGATAGCAATTGTCCGGAACGTTCTGCCACACTGACGCTCTTCGCCGCGAGCCCACCGATTTCCTGCGCGGCGACCTGGCTGCGCTCGGCCAGTTTGCGAACCTCGACCGCGACTACGGCAAAGCCGCGCCCTTGATCGCCGGCGCGCGCCGCTTCGATGGCTGCATTCAAAGCCAGCAGGTTGGTCTGATAGGCGATCTCTTCGATGACCGAGGTCTTGGTAGCAATCTGCTTCATCGCTTCGACGGTCTGTTGCACGGCTTCGCCGCTCTCTTCCGCCGCCGCAGCGCCCTTGGTTGCAGTCTGTTCAACCTGCCGGCTGTTGTCCGCATTTTGGGTGATGGAGGCATTCATCTGCTCCAAGCTCGAACTCATCTCCTCGACCGAAGCAGCCTGTTCGCTGGTGCCTTGCGAGAGACTCTGCGAAGACGAAGAAACTTGCTGCGCCGCGGAGGCAACCGCAGCCGAGCCTTCGCGGACGTCGCGGATGATTCCCGAAAGCCTGCCGCTCATTTCCTGCATGGCCTGCTGCAGTTGGCCGGTCTCGGAGCGATTCGTGATCTGAATATTCAGAGTTAAGTCGCCGCTCGCGATGCGCTGGGCATGCTCAACGGCTTGGCGGATCGGGCCGGTGATGCTCCGAGTAACGCTGATCGAAGCGAACGCACCCAGCACCAGAATCACGGCGAGGAGCAAGAGCGCGATCCGTCGCCCCAATGCATAAGCATCCTGGCTCTCCTTCATGCTCTGCTGCACCGCGGAGGTTTGCATATCGATAAATCTTTGCCAAGAGGCGCGATATTTTTCGAGCGCCGGGATGACTTCTCCGCTCAGCACGGCCTGCGCCTGATCCCGCTTTTTATCGGCCAACAATTTCTTCGCCTGTTGCCGCGCTGAAATATAAGCCTGGCGATTTTGGGTTACGACCTCGAACTGCTCGCGCTCCTGATTCGAACTGAGGCTCTTTTCGATTTCGGCGATCTGGGCGCTGATCTCGCGGCTGGTAGCTTCGTTCTGCGCGTTCAGGCGCTTCTCTTCTTCAGGGTCGGCAGTCTCGAACAATTGCAGAGTGATGCGGGCATTGGTGATCGAGTTTTCGATGGCTTGATGAGTCAACTCAACCGTGTTGTAACGCTTCTGCAAAGAGACGGACATGCTCGCGTTCAAATGGCCGAGCCAACTCAGCCCGAGTGCGCTCACCGCGATCACGCACAACAGGAGTGCGCCGAAGACCACTCCGAGCCGGGTGCCGATTTTATGATCCTGCCAAGTTTTCATGGTGCGTCCCTTTCCCAGATGCCGACTTACTTCGAAGTTCTACGAGCTTTCGTTCAAAAATCGTTCTTACGCTTGAGCTTGCCGAGCGGAGTGCATAACTCCGCGCAAAAGCCCGGGCACGTCGAGAATCAAACCCACGCGGCCATCCCCGAGCACGGTAGAGCCCGCGATTCCGGGCACGGCCCGAAGCGCGCGGCCCAGCGGCTTGACCACCGTCTGCATGCCGCCGAGCAATTCGTCCACCGCGATACCCGCGTGAAACTCGTTGATCTTTACTACCACGATGTTTTCTCTTTTCGCGGGCTGGCCCGAGAGGCTGAATACTCGACGCAAGCGCACGTAAGGCAGTACCCTGCCACGCAGGCGGAGTACTCCGCTGGTCTCCAAATTTCGCGAATCCATTCCCGGTTGCGCGGGCAACTCCGTGCATTCGGTCACGTGTTCAAGGGGAACGACAAAAGTTTCGAACCCGACTTTTACTTGAAATCCTTCAATGATGGCGAGGGTCAAAGGCAAGCGAATCGTAACCAGGCTGCCTTTGCCGGCCGCGCTTGAGATCTCGACCGTGCCGCGAATGCTGTCGATGTTGCGCCGCACCACGTCGAGTCCGACGCCGCGCCCGGAAAGATCGGTGACCGATTCCGCGGTGGAGAAACCCGGCTGCAGCACCAGATCGTAAACATCCTGATCGCGAAGCTCTTGTTTGCCGGACCACAACCCGAGACGCCGGGCTTTGTCGAGAATTCGCTTGCGATCGAAGCCCGCTCCGTCATCCTGCATCTGCACAATAATGTTGCCGCCGCGGTGCGCGGCCGTTAGCCGGATCACTCCGCAAGGATTCTTGCCCTGGCTTTGGCGCACCACCGGATTTTCCAGGCCGTGATCGATGGCATTGCGCACCAAGTGCAGCAAGGGATCTTTCAACTGTTCGAAAACCGTGGTATCGACCTCGACTTCTCCGCCCACCACTTCCAGGCGAGCCAGCTTTCCATGGCTTTTGGCAAGGTCCCGCACGGTACGGATCAGCTGGCGAAACAGCGGCCCGACCGGGACCATGCGGATGCTCATCACTTCATTCTGCAATTCCATGTAGAGACGCTCGGCCTCGCCATGCATTTCTAGGATCGCGCGGCCTTGCTCGCCGTCGAGGCGCTCGATCATGCGGCGCAGGCGGCCTTGCGCAATCACAATTTCTCCGGTCAGGTTCAACATGTGGTCGAGCTTGCCGACCTCCGCTCGCAGCGTGCGCTGCGTAGCCGGTAGCAGGTCGGGCTTGATGGCCATCGCGGAGTCTCTCGAAACCACGCCGGCGTTCATCACTCTCTTCGATCGTTTCTCGACTTGCAGCGCAATTTTCTTTCTCAACTCTTGTTGTTCCGGAGTGAGGCTTTGCGGCCCTCGGGCGGCGTTGGCGACCATGCAGCGAAGCTCATCCACAGCTTTCAGCAGCAGCGAGATCAACTCGGGACTGGGCACGGCCTTCTGTCCGCGAAAGATTTCCAGCAAGTCCTCCACGACGTGCGCAAAGCCTGCCAATTGGTTCAGTTCGAGCGAAGCGGCGTTGCCCTTGAGGCTATGAGCCACGCGGAAGATGTTGTGCAGCACTTCCGGCTCGGAGGGATTCGATTCCATCTGCAGTAAGGCCTGCTCCATCAGATCGAGGCCCTCCTCCGACTCGGCCAGGAACGAGGCGAAAACCGCATGACGGTCGAAGTCCGCTAAATCCAATGGTTCCTCCCCCTATAGTTGCTCGAAATTCTTGGTCGTGGTTATGCCGTCAGCGATCTGAAACACCAGCCGGCGGCCATGCTTGCCGGAGACTTCCCTCTCTAAAACTGGGATGCCCGCAGAGCGCAGAAAACTTTCGGCGAGCGCCACGTTTTTCGCTCCCAGCGATTGCGACAAGTCGACCGCGAAGGCGCTGGAGCCGCCGAAGATTTTAGCCTGCAAATTTCGGATCTCACATCCCAAGGCGAGCACTCGGTTGAGCAACTCTGGATTCGCCACATTGCCGTAGCGCAGACGGTTCGGGCCTTCATCCCCTCCCTCGGGCAAAAGATAATGATTCATGCCGCCGGCTTTTCTGTGCGTATCCCAAAGGCAGATGGCGGCGCAGGAGCCGAGTATGGTCGAGATCGTGATGGGATCGCGCGTTACAAAAACCTGCCCTGGATAAAGGAAGTGCGGCGTTTCCTTGGCTTCCGGGCGCAGGAAATTCTTCATGAACTCCGAGGGCAAAACGGCGGGATTAAATTTCGGGGGAGCCGCCTTCATGCGGTCGCTCCCGGGCCGGCTACGGCCGACTTAGGCCGGGCGCTTGCGCCGAAGAGCGCCTTTCCAGCTTCTTGCGAGAGCAGTTTGAACAGATCCAGGTCCGACCGGTCGAAGGCGATCTTCTGCGGAAGCAAATGCAAAATGGCGAGCACGGCGATGGTCTCGCCAGACTGGCGAAGCGGAATAAACGCCTTTACTCTGGCGGAGCCGGCATGAGCTTCGCGCCGCGCCGATTCCACGTGCGCTTCACCGCGCATGATGCGCTGAACTCCCGCATCGCCCAGAGCGAGCATGAGATCGTAATGATCGAGTTCGATGCCGAAGGACCAGGCGGAGCGGAAGACCCCATGGGCGCGATCGACGGTGAATAATCCAAACTCTTCGGAGCCGAGAAAATTGGCCACGATTTCGCGCAGCCCTTCGATAGCATCTTCCTGATCGCGGCTTTCCGCCAGCCGCTTTCGCGCCGCTTCGAGGCGCAGCTCGTTGATCGCATCGGCCCCGCTCAACTTCGCGCGGCGTACATTGCTATGGTCGGTTTTCATGGAAGTCTTCGCTAAGATTGCGTTTGAACTGCGCTACTCGCCCAGGTAGCTCTGCACCAGCGCCACCAGCTCGGCGCCATTCACCGGCTTGGTGATGTAGTCGTTGCAGCCGCTCTGAAAGCCCGCCTCCATGTAGGATTCCTCGCCTCGGGTCGTGACCAGCACAATGGGAATCTCGCGCGTGCCCGGCTGCTGCCGCATCAACTTGCAGGCCTCGAAGCCGTTCATGATGGGCATCACCACATCCATCAAGACCAGGTCGGGACGCTCCTGTTGCGCCTTCTCCACCGCTTCCCGGCCGTCGCTCGCGGTCACACACTGGTAGCTGGTGCGTTTTTCCAGAATCTCGCGCTCCATCATCAGCGCGGTCCTGGAGTCATCCACCACAAGGATTTTTTTGGACATGGCTCTCCCGATTACTTTTCGAGAACTGCAATGCGAGGTTGTGGCATTCGCTTCAGGGAGGGCAGGATTGATATCAGCCCCGGGCCGGTTCCTACAGCTGCTTCGTTGGCAGCGTCTCCGATCGTGTTCGCAACCTGAAGGCGAACGATCTTTATCTTTGATCTTTACCCGGCACAAATCCCTTGAACGCAGGCCCGAAAGGATTCGCGCAGGATGCCTTAAGAAAAACTTAAGTGCGGAACATGGCCCACATTGATGTCTATCACAAGGCGGGATTACGTCGGTAATTACGACGGTAATGAAGGGCTAACGTTGAGATCGACCCAGCGCGGGGCACTGGCGGCTGAGCGTGGACGGGGCTACCGCTTTCACCTGGCTGTTGCCGCGGGTTCCGAAAAGGGAATCGCGCTTGCTCTAACGTGATCGCCATCACTTCTCCCGATGGTTTTCCGTCTTATACTGTGCGGTAACAAAAACAAGAGCTGAGGCTTCTGCATCTCCGGGGTCGAGAGCTATGCCAACTGCCACAGGCAGCGACTACGCCAAACCCGCACCGCCCGACGGGCAAGACAAGCGCTGGCGCATCGTGGATGCGACCATGCGGCGATTGGGCCACCACTCGCGCTCTCTGATTGAAACGCTCCACACGGTTCAGGAGACATTCGGGTACTTGGACGAAGGCGCGCTTCGCTATGTGGCTACGTCCCTGCACATTCCCATGAGCCGAGCCTATGGGGTCGCGACCTTTTATCAATTCTTCACCTTGAAGCCGGCGGGCCGGCACGCTTGCGTGATTTGCATGGGAACCGCTTGCTATATCAAGGGCGCGCAGCATCTGCTCACGGCCATGGCGAACGACTACGGCATCGCTCCGGGCGAGACCACGAGCGACGGCGGAATATCTCTGCTGACGGCGCGCTGCCTGGGCTCCTGCGGCCTCGCGCCTGCCGTGGTCTATGACAGCGAGGTTGCCGGCAAAGTGTCGCCGCCCGATCTGCGAGCGCACGTTGCGAAATGGATCTCCGCATGAGCCCGGAAGAGCTGGAGCAGATTGCCGAAAACGAACGCGAAGCGCAGAAGAAATTCGCACACTCGATCACCGTGTGTGTCGCGGCGGGTTGCATGTCCTGCCAAAGCCAGGCAGTGAAAGAGGCGATCGACCGTGAAATCGAGAAGCAGGGTATGGGGCAACGCTGCAAAAGCAAAGGTGTAGGTTGCATGGGGCTGTGCGCGGCCGGTCCGCTGGTTTCGAGCGCGGGAGGCGCGCTTTACAAGAATGTAAGCGCGAGTGACGCCGCCGAGATCGTCGCCAGCGTCGAAAGCAATCCGGTAAGCCGGCTCCTGTGCCCCACCGACGTCCCATTTTTTCAGCGGCAGAAGAAAATCGTGCTGGAGAACTCGGGCGTGGTCGATCCAGAGCACATAGAGGATTACCTTGCCGCCAACGGTTACAGCGCCATGATGCGCGTGATTACCGAGATGACCCCGGCGCATGCGATCGAAGAGGTGGTCAAAAGCGGCTTGCGCGGGCGCGGAGGCGCCGGTTATCCCACCGGACTCAAGTGGAGCACGGTCGCCAAAGCCGCTTCTAAGAGAGTGAAATATGCCATTTGCAACGCCGATGAAGGCGACCCCGGCGCCTTCATGGATCGCAGCGTGCTCGAGAGCGATCCCCATCGCGTGCTCGAAGGCATGCTGATTGCCGCATACGCGGTGGGCGCATCCGAGGGCTACATCTACGTGCGGGCGGAGTATCCGCTGGCCATCAAGCGCTTGCGCACCGCGATCCGGCAGGCGGAACGCCTCGGCCTGCTCGGGCACAACATTTGCGGAACTCGCTTCAGTTTTGGAATTGATATTCGGCTGGGCGCGGGCGCGTTCGTGTGCGGGGAAGAAACCGCGCTGATTGCGTCGGTCGAAGGCAAGCGCGGAACTCCGCGGCCGCGGCCGCCTTATCCCGCGCAGGAAGGCCTGTTCGGCGAGCCCACGCTCATCAACAACGTCGAGACCTACGCCAACATTCCGCCTATCATTCGCAACGGTGGAGAGTGGTACTCCCAGATCGGCAGCGAGAAGAGCAAGGGCACCAAAGTATTCGCGCTCGCCGGACGCGTGGCCAACACCGGCCTGGTCGAAGTTCCCATGGGAATCAGCTTGCGCGAGATTATTTTCGAAATCGGCGGGGGTATTCCGGAGGGACGAAACTTCAAGGCGGCGCAGACCGGTGGGCCCTCCGGCGGCTGCATCCCCGCGCAATTTCTCGATATGCCGGTCGACTACGAATCTCTGGCCCAGGTCGGCTCGATCATGGGTTCCGGCGGCATGATCGTGATGGATGACACTTCGTGCATGGTCGACGTAGCCAAATACTTCATGGATTTCTGCATGACGGAGTCCTGCGGAAAATGTATTCCCTGCCGCGTAGGCACGTACCAGATGAATGAATTGCTGGGCAAGATCACGCGCTTCGAGGCCACGCCGCAGGACATTGGCATGATCGAAGAGCTGTGCGATTTACTCAAGAACACGAGTTTGTGCGGCTTGGGGATTTCCGCTCCGAATCCGGTGTTAAGCACGCTGAAATATTTTGCCGAAGAATACAAAGCCCACATTGTGAGCGGCCAATGCCCGGCGGGGGTGTGCGGAGCTCGTCGATCCGAAGCTCGCCCGGCCGAAAGCCGTCAACTCGAAGGCAGCGGAGCGGCCCGATGAGCCCGGCGAGCAACATCAAGACGCTCAAGATCGACGAGCGCGACGTCAGCGCGCGCCAGGACGAGACTATCCTCGACGTGGTTCGGCAGAACGGAATTTTTCTTCCTACCCTATGCGAGTTGAAAGGACTCTCCGAAGTCGGCGCTTGCCGCTTGTGCCTGGTCGAAATCAAGGGAACTTCAAAGCTCCTGCCCGCCTGCGTCACTCCCGTGGAAGAAGGCATGGAGGTCACGACCAACTCCGAGCGCTTGCAGAAGTACCGCCGCGCGATTCTCGAATTGCTCTTCACCGAGCGCAATCACATCTGCTCGGTCTGCGTCTCCAACGGTCATTGCGAGTTGCAGTTCCTGGCGCAGAAGCTCGACATCACGCACGTCCGCTATCCCTATCGCTATCCTAAGCTTGAGGTCGACGCCTCGCATGATCGCTTTGTAGTCGATCACAACCGCTGCATTCTGTGTACGCGCTGCGTGCGCGTCTGCGACGAGATCGAAGGGGCGCACACCTGGGATGTGATGGGGCGCGGAATTCAGGCGCAAGTGATCACCGATCTCAATCAGCCCTGGGGATCGTCGGAATCCTGCACCAGTTGCGGCAAGTGCGTGCACGTGTGCCCCACCGGCGCGTTGTTTGAGAAAGGCAGCTCCGTGGCGGAGATGCTCAAGCGGCGGCAATTCCTTCCCTACTTAACCTTGATGCGTCGAGAGGAAAATGAGTGAGCAAGCTGCGCCTGGCGACGGTATGGCTCGACGGCTGCTCCGGCTGCCACATGTCTTTTCTCGACCTCGACGAACGGCTTCTCGCGGTGGTGCAGAAAGCCGATCTGGTCTACAGTCCGCTGGTCGATGCCAAAGTTTTCCCCGAGGCCGTGGATATCACGCTGGTCGAGGGCTCAGTCAGCAGCGAGGAAGACCTGCACAAAATTCAACTGGTGCGGCAACGAACCAAAACTCTGGTGTCGCTGGGCGACTGCGCCGTCACCGCCAACGTTCCCGGCATGCGCAATTCCTTCGGCGTGAAGGCCGTCACCGACCGGGCTTATTGCGAGAATGTGAGCATCGGCTCCGGCGTGCCAACCGATGTTGTCCCCAAATTGCTGGCGCGAGTTCGTCCCGTGCACGAAGTTGTGCCGGTCGATGTCTTCGTTCCCGGCTGCCCTCCTTCCGCCGATACTATTTTCTTCGTGCTTAGCGAGTTGCTCGAAGGCCGCAAGCCCGAACTCACCACGAAAACCAGATTCGGAGCCTAGCGTGCTAGACGCGGATGCCAACACGGCGGCCAAGAGCAACACGATCCTGATCGACCCGGTGACCCGCATCGAGGGCCACTCCAAGATCACCTTGCACCTCGACGATCAGGGGCGGGTCGAGGACGCGCGCTTTCACGTCACGCAATTTCGCGGCTTCGAAAAATTCTGCGAAGGGCGTCCGTTTTATGAGATGCCATCTTTGATGGCGCGAATCTGCGGCATCTGCCCGGTCAGCCATCTCATCGCTTCGGCCAAGGCTTGCGATCAGCTGCTGGCGGTGCGCATTCCCCCCACGGCCGAAAAGCTGCGGCGCATCTTCGGGCTGGCGCAGGTTCTGCAGTCGCACGCGCTCAGCTTCTTCCACCTGTCTTCACCCGACCTGGTTCTGGGCATGGATTCCGATCCTGAGAAGCGCCATCTCTTCGGCGTCGCCGAAAAAAATCCCGAAATCGCGCGCAATGGCATTCGACTTCGACAGTTTGGCCAACAGATCATCGAGCGGCTGGGGGGCAAGCGCATTCACCCCACCGGCATCGTGCCCGGCGGCGTGAGCGAACCGCTGACTCAGCAAAACCGCGACACGATTCTGGCCGGCATTCCCGAGGCTCTGAAAATCGTAGAGCAGACGCTCGATTGGTTCAAAAGCATTCGCGAAAAATTCCGCGAAGAGATCACCACCTTCGGCAACTTTCCCACGCTGTTCATGGCGATCGTGAAACCGGATGGCGGCTTGACGTTCTACGATGGCGGCGTCACCATCGTCGATGCCGCCGGGCATCTGGTGGCGTCGGCGCTCGATCCAGCGCGCTATCCCGAGTACATCGGAGAAAAAGTCGAACCCTGGAGCTACTTGAAATCGACCTATTACAAACCCAAGGGCTATGCCGATGGCATCTATCGCGTGGGTCCACTGGCCCGGCTGAATGTGGCCGTGCGCTGCGGCACCACTCGCGCCGACCAGGAACTGGCGGAGTTTCACGAACTCCAGCGTACCGCCGTTCTAAGTTCGTTCCACTACCACTATGCCCGGCTGATCGAAGCTGTGTATTGCGTCGAACGTCTGGAGCAAGTCTTGAACGACCCGGGAATTCTCTCTAAGCACGTGCGCTCTTTCGCCAAGCCGAACTGCCTGGAGGGCGTGGGCGCTTGCGAAGCCCCGCGGGGCACGTTGTTTCATCATTACAAAATCAACGAACAAGGGCTCATCGTATGGGCGAATCTGGTCATCGCCACCGGCCACAACAATCTGGCGATGAATCGCAGCATTCTGCAGGTGGCGAAACATTTTGTGGTGGCCGAGCGTTTGAGCCAGGGCATGCTCAACCGCGTCGAGGCGGTGATTCGCGCCTACGACCCCTGCCTTAGCTGCTCCACGCACGCCGCCGGAGAAATGGCTCTGCGCATCCAGCTAATTTCCCCCGCGGGAAAAGTCGTGGACGAAGTGAGTCGTGGTTGAATGGTGTGTCGAAATGGCGCGCACTCTAATCATCGGCTACGGCAATCCGCTTCGATCCGACGACGGCTTCGGCTGCTACGCCGCCGGGAAACTCTCGACTCTTTTTCATTGTCCAGAGGTTGAAGTGATCGCCCGACAGCAACTCACGCCCGAGTTGGCCGAAGTGGCAAGCCACTTTGAGCGGATCATCTTTATTGATGCCGCCCGAAATTGCTCTCCGGGCAAGCTGCGCTGCGAAGCGATCGCGCCGCGCGAAAGTGCAGCGGCGCACCGACCAGGCGCTTTTACTCATTGCCTCACTCCGGCGGCGCTGGTAGCTCTCACCACGGAGTTATACGGACAAGTTCCAGAGGCCTGCTATATTTGCGGGGGGGGCGAGTGCTTTGCGCCAGGCGAAACCATTTCCCCTCTGCTGAAAGCTGCATTTGAACCTTTGCTCGCCCAGATCGAAGCACTTCTCCACCAGAGTTCCAACCTTTTCTCTAGGGTAAAGACTGTATAGGCGATCCGCGAAAACCCTCAGTATCCTGCCGATGGGTTAGTTTGTCTCCAAGCTTCGAAATCGACGGCCGGAGCATTCCTCCCAGCTAAGATGAAGCCGCATAAATCTGAGATTGCCTACGATCTGATTTCGGCCCGCGCCAGCCGGGGCGCCGAAGGGGCGGTCCCGGGGCTTTCCGAATCGGATCGCCACTCTACCACCGGCGCAAATCCCAAGATCAATTGCTTCGCTGCCGGCGGCGAGATGGGCGCTCTGATGCGGAGCTTCGACTGGAACTCCCACCCGCTTGGCCCGGTTTCGGTGTGGCCTCAGAGCTTGTGCACCGCGGTAAGCATCTGCCTGGAGTCGCGCTTTCCGATCCTTATATGGTGGGGAGCCGAGCTGTTTATGTTGTACAACGACGCGTACCGGACCATCCTGGGAAATACGAAACATCCCAAGGCGATGGGGCAGGCGGGTGCGGAATGTTGGCCGGAGATCTGGGACGTGATCGGTCCCATGCTGGATGGAGTTTTGCAGAAGGGGCAGGCGACGTGGTCCGAAGATCAGCTTCTCCTGCTCGATCGCAATGGATATGTCGAAGAGTGTTATTTCACTTTTTCCTATAGTCCGATTCGCGACGAGTCGGGCGAGGTGGGCGGCATTTTCACCGCGGTCACGGAAACCACAGAAAAAATTCTGGGCGAACGGCGCTTGACCGCTCTACAAGCCTTAGGCGCGGCGGCAGCCGAGTCCACGGGAGCGGTAGAAACCTGCCGCTCGGCTGCCGAGACTCTCGACCAGTACTCCCTCGATATTCCGTTCGGACTTATTTATCTCCTCGATGCGAATGGCTCGAGCGCAACTCTCGCCGCCTCCCTGCATCTCGAGCCCGGATCGCGGCCGGCGCCCCTCCACATAAAAAAGGATGAACCCTCTCCCTGGCGACTGTATGAGGTGTTGTCCAACGGCGAACCGCTATGGGTGAGCTGTCTATCCGAGCCTCTGAACGATCTTCCCGGAGGACCGTGGCCGGTGAAAACCAAGAGCGCTCTGATCCTGCCCATCGCGGCGGCCGGAGAGAACCAGGCGACGGGAGTGCTGATCGCCGGCATCAGCCCACGGCGAGCTTTTGACGAAAAGTACCGGGCATTTTTCGGCCTGGTGGCGCGCAATCTCGCCGCCGCGATCGCCGATGCCCGCGCCTACGAGGACCAGCAGAAGCGCGTAGAAGCCCTGGCCGAACTTGATCGCGCCAAGACCGCATTCTTCAGCAACGTGAGCCACGAGTTTCGTACTCCGCTGACTTTGATTCTGGGTCCGCTGGAAGACGCTTTGGCGGCTTCAAACCGGCGCCTCGCCGCTGCCGAAAGAGAACAACTCACCGTAGTTCATCGCAACGCGCTGCGTTTGTTGAAGCTGGTGAACTCGTTGCTCGATTTTTCGCGGATCGAAGCCGGCCGTGTCGAAGCCATCTATCAGCCCACGGATATCTGTAGTTATACCGCCGAACTCGCCAGTTCTTTTCGCTCCGCCATGGAACGGGCAGGATTGCAATTCCATGTCGACTGCCCATCGGGCACGGAGCTGGTTTACGTGGACCGCGACATGTGGGAGAAAATTGTGTTCAACCTTCTCTCCAACGCTTTTAAGTTCACGTTCGCGGGAAACGTTTCCGTGAGCGTGCGCTCTGTTGGTGACTCGATTCAGTTGCAGATCGGCGATACCGGCATCGGAATTCCCGAGCCGGAGCTGCCGCACTTGTTTGAACGATTTCATCGCGTGGAAGGTGCGCGTGGCCGCACTCACGAGGGCACTGGGATCGGATTGGCTCTGGTCCAGGAGTTGGTGAAGTTTCATCACGGAAGCATCACGGTCACCAGCAAAGAGAGCGAGGGCAGCACCTTCACTGTGACCATTCCGAAGGGCAAGGATCATCTTCCGCCGGAGCGGGTCGAGGCGGCGCGAACCTTGGCCTCGAGCGCGATTCGAGCGGACAGCTACGTGGAAGAAGCGCTGCGCTGGCTGCCGGAATCGCCGGGCCAACCCACCGGGGCGAATCCGAGACCGGAGTCTCATCCTCTTGCCGCGGCGACCTCGGGGCCGTCCGAGCTTGATCTCGGCGGAGAGTTGATTGTCCTGGCGGACGACAACGCCGACATGCGCGACTATTTGCGCCGGTTATTAGGGGAGCGCTATCGGGTGCACGCGGTTTCGAACGGAGACGACGCGGTTCAAGCCGCTCGGGAGTTGCGCGCCGATTTGGTGATCACGGATGTGATCATGCCCGGCCGGGATGGGTTCGGAGTTCTGCGCGCTTTGAAAAGCGATCGCGAAACCCAGGCCATGCCGGTTATTTTACTCTCGGCGCGGGCCGGTGAGGAGTCGCGGGTGGAAGGCCTGCACGCCGGCGCGGACGACTACCTGGTAAAACCTTTCACGGCGCGCGAGCTTCTGGCGCGGGTGGGAGCTCACCTCAGGCTGGCGCGGGTGCGAGCCGAAGCAGCCGAGGTGGAAAGGCTTCTGCGAGCCGAGGCCGACCTCGAACGCAGCCGGCTGCGCGAATCCTTCACCGTGGCTCCAGCTGGAATGGCCCTGCTCTCGGGCCCGGAGCATCGCTTTACTTTTGTGAATTCCGCCTACCTGGAATTGGTGGGACGCGAAAGGCCCGACCAAATCGTCGGGAGAACGGTCGCCGAAGTGTTTCCCGAGGTGGAAGAACAAGGCATCCTTCGACTGTTGAATCAGGTGTTCGAAACCGGCCAGCCTTTCCTGGCCAGCGAACGCGAGCTGCGGCTGGTGCGCTACGGCAAAGAAGATGTGGTCTACACCACCTTCAGCTACCAGGCGTTGAAGAATGTGAAGGGAAAAGCGGAAGGCATTCTGGTGCATGCCGTCGACGTCACCGAGCAGGTGTTGGCGCGCAATCAACTGGAGGCGCGGGTGCAGGAGCGCACAGCGGAGTTGCAGGAGGCGGAAGCCAAGCTTCGTTCCCTCAACACCCGGCTGCTGCAGGCGCAGGACGAAGAGCGGCGTCGGCTGGCGCGCGACTTGCACGACAGCGCCGGCCAGATCTTAGTGGCCTTGAAGATGAACCTGTTCGCCCTCGAACAGGAACTGCCCCGGCAAGGTTCGGATTTGGGCAAGATGGCGAGCGGCAGCGTCGAACTGGTCGACGATCTTTCCAAACAACTGCGCACCATGTCCCACCTGCTGCACCCACCCCTGCTGGACGAAGCCGGGCTGGCTTCGGCGCTGCGCTGGTATGTGGAAGGCTTTGCGGAGAGAAGCGGAATTCGCGTGCAGTTGAATGTGGATCCGAAGTTGCCGCGCCTCACCCAGGAAATCGAAACCGCGATTTTCCGCATCGTGCAGGAATCTCTCACCAACATTCATCGCCATTCGGGAAGCGCGAGCGCCACTATTCAAGTGGATTACTCCGGAGGCGACGTAAAGGTTGAGATTCGAGACGCCGGCAAAGGTATCGCACAGTTTGACGCCAAAAAGAAAATGCCGGCTCGGGTGGGGGTCGGTGTGCAAGGCATGCAGGAACGAGTTCGGCAACTACGGGGAAAGTTCGAGATTCAGTCGGGAGCGGCGGGAACCACCGTTTCTGTGACTCTGCCTGCGCAGCGCAGGCAAGACTCCGCGTGAGCGGGCAAAGATGGCCGGGCTTGCCGGATGACGGAGCGCCGGGTTCGGCGACGCATTGCCGGGCTGCGGCACCCTCCGCTGCGGGTTGGGCATGGTATTGCTCCCACCAGGCCTGAATCATGAGCACATCCCAAAGGTGCAAGTGTAAGGCGCCCTTGCCTCCGAGAAACTCATTCCACATGTGGCGGATCGGCCGAGGCGCAAACAATTCTTGCTCTCCCAAAGTTCGCATTTTTCTGTCGAGTATTCTGGTCTGAGACTCTCGCAGAAGACGATTTTCTGCGACCCGGAAGGCAGACACTCGTTCCGCAGATCCAATCAAGGTTCCACTCCAATGGGGCGAATGCACACCGTAAGAGCCTTGCATCGAGGCTGGCACGTATGCATCGGCAGAACCGGAGGTTCCGCTGGCGCCAGACAAGAGATTTATTGAGCAGGCAATGTTTCGATTGGCCTGGACTTACAAACTTTATCGCGGCCAAATATAGTTGTGCACGAATAGAGCCTTACGTGCCTAAGGTTTTTTGCCACTCGTGGTGCCAGTTTTTTGGCGCGAGCCCGAACCGTTTCGTTTCGGCAAATACAACCAGAAGGCTCACCTAGGTAGGTATTGAACCAGAAGGGTTCATGATACGGACCAACCATCGCCGCTTTCCCCTCGGGGTTGTCATCTCAGCGGCTCCATTTCAGACCTTCTCCTGCCCGCCCGCTCAGCCACCAAGTTTCGATCTCTTCGAGACTCCGTCCCTTGGTTTCTGGAACCGCCAATCCAACAAACAGAAGCGCCGCAATGCAGATGACGCCATACAACACAAAAGCGCCCGGCGCGGTCAACATCCGCACCAGAGATAGAAACGTAAGAGTAACCACCAGGGTCCCGCACCACAGAAACACGGTCGCGATCGACATAGCGCGTCCCCGCACCCGCGTAGGGCATATTTCTGACATCAACACCCAGGTCCCGGTGCCGATGCCAATGGCAAAACACGCCACGTAAAGCAAAACCAAACCCAAAACCACCGACGCCGGGGCCTGCAGACGAATCGCTGCCGCCACTCCCATCAGGGATACCGCCATCCCACCGAATGCCCCCATCATCAGCGGCTTGCGCCCAACTCGGTCGATCAGGTTCATGCCCAAAATGGTGGCCGCAAAGTTGATCGCCCCGATCATGACGTTGGCCCACAGCGCGGTGCCGGCGGTCTGCTTCGGAACATGCTCCAGAAACACGAGCGACCCGTAATAAATAATCGTGTTGATGCCGGTGAACTGGCTGAAGAGGGCAATCAGAATCGCGACCACCAGCGGCCTGCGGAAAGCCGGATCCCACACGTTGCCGCTCTCTTCCGCCACCGCGGATCGTATGGCCTCGATTTCAACGCGAGCGGAATCGTCACCCTCGATGTGCGCGAGGATGCGTTCAGCCTCAGCCTCGTGGCCATTCTGCACCAGCCAACGGGGACTTTCAGAAACAAAAAGCAATGCCAGCAGAAAAAACGCGGAGGGAACTGCCGCCGAAGCAAACATCCAGCGCCAGTTCTCGGGGCCAGCCCCGGCGAGGCCGTAGTTCACGCCGTAGGAAAGTAAGATGCCAGTAACGATCGCCAACTGGTTCACGCTCACCAGCAATCCCCGGCTGCGCGCCGGAGAAATTTCCGCGATGTAGAGCGGCGAAAGCGTGGAAGCCAGCCCGATGGCAATGCCGCCCACCACCCGCGCGATGACAAACTCAGCGATGTTGCGAGGCAACGCGGTCGCGATCGAAGAAACCGTAAACAGAGCAGCCGCGGCCAGCAGCAGTTTTTTTCTGCCGAAACGGTCGCTGGTGAACGCCGCCAGGCTCGCGCCGAAGACACATCCCAGCAGCAGGCTGCTGGCTCCGATCTCGGTCTGCGCATCGCTCAGGGCAAACTGGCGTTTCAGGAAAACAATCGCGCCGTTGATCACCGCCGTATCGAAGCCAAATAGCAGTCCGCCAATCGCCGCCACGGTCGCAGGCAGGTAGAGGTAACGGACCGATCCTCGCTCCCTGCGCGCGAGTTTTTCGTTGGCCGGCTTCATCGCCTCAGATTGTCAGCAGTCGTTGGTTTAGGAAGACTAATCCGGCAGCGCCGGCGACTCCACCGTAGCCGACTTTATGCTGCAATACGATCGGAACCCTTCTGCCCAGGAGAACGTGAGTGCGCCGCGCAACTTCTTCTTGCAACGGGGCAAGCAATCGCGGTCCAGCCGCGGCGATGTTGCCGCCCAGGATGACAAGCTCGGGATCGAACACATGCAGAAAGCTCACCAGCGCAGCCGTGAGAGATTCGAAGGCCAGCTCCAGAACCCGCTGCGCACTCGGATCGCCTTCGTGCGCCGCCAGAAAAATAGCTTCGGTGGTGGGAACATGACCGGCATCATCGACCATTAACCGCGTTGGCGATGCCCGATGGATGTGGGCAAAGTAAGCCGACTCGATCGCTCGCGAAGAAAAACTAGTTTCAAGGCAGCCGTAGTTGCCGCAAATGCAAAGCCCGCCGCGTAGATCGAGCGTAACGTGCCCGAGATGGCAGGCCGCTCCCGAAGCCCCGCGCACGATCACGCCCTCGACCAGCGCCGCCGCTCCCACTCCCGTACCCAACGTGAGTAGAAGAACATTGCGTCGCCCGCGAGCTGCACCCCAAAGCACTTCGCCGACCAAGGCCGTGCGCGCATCGTTGTCGGCGCAAACCGGCAAGCCACTGACGGCCACTAACTCCCGCAGGAGCATTCCTTCCAGAAACTTCAAATCGCCGGGCAGGCGATTCACGCGCGTGGTCGAGGCATCGATCACGCCCTTGCAGCCGATCCCGATTCCCAGCACCGGAGCCTTGGCGCGCTCGTAAACCGACTGAATAAAACCGCGCACGGACACAGCCGTGCGCGGCGAATCTTCCCGAAAACTCTCCCCCAGTTCGCCGCTCAATTCCACGAAGGAGGCTTTCATCGCGGTGCCGCCGATGTCGATACCGATTGCGAGCGCGTCGGAGTGCTCCGGGGATCGTGTATTGCTCACAGTTGTTTCTGCATTATACTCAGAGTCGATCCCCGCAAATTTCCGCGTGGCGAAAGGAGCAAATTCCTCCGTGCCGAAGCATGTCTCGCCGCCAGTCGTCGATCCAAAGCACGCCGGCCTTGCTTTCTTCGACCAGGCCATGGCGCTGCTGCAAAATTTGCGGAGCACGCAAGCGGAGGTGATTCAAAAGGCGGCCGAGCTGTGCGCCGAGCGAATCTCGCGCGGCGGCCTGATTTTTCTCTTCGGCAACGGCCACTCCCGCATGATGTGCGAGGAGATGACTCCGCGGCAGGGTTGCTACGCCGGCTTCGTGGCGCTGGTCGAGCTTGCACTCTCGAATCACGCCTCGATCGTCGGCGCAAACGGCCTGCGCGCTCCGCTCTATCTGGAGAACTACGAAGGCTACGCCGAGCAGATTCTGCGCAGCTTCCATTTCGGCCCCGACGACGCCTTCATCGTGATCTCCACCAGCGGCATTCGCCCCGTGGTCGTCGAAATGGCGGAGGGCGCCCAACGCCGCGGCCTGCCGGTGATTGCCATCGTATCGAAAGCTCACTGTGAGCAGGCCAAGCCCGCGCATTCCTCCGGCAAGAAGCTCATCGACTGCGCCGATCTGATCATTGACAATCAGTGCCCCCCGGGCGATTGCCTCATCGAATTGGAGGGACTGGAGTGGCGCACCGGCCCGGTTTCCACCGTCACCGGCGCAACGATCATCAACATGCTCCGCTGCGCCACCGCCGAAGCGCTGCTGGCCAAAGGCTGCAAGCCGGTGCTGTTGCCCAGCCATCAGTTCGTCGGCAACGCCGACGCCGCCCAGCAGCTTGAAGCTTTCTACGAGGCCTATCGCAAGAGCCTCAAACATCTCTTTGAGTAAGTGGCGCGGAAATAAGACCGGGCAGAAAAGAAGCAGTCACGAAACGCGCCAAATCACGTCGGCAAGGAAAATACATGTTCGGGCGAGGCGAAGCAGCCGACGAGCGTGCCCTGGGCGCAGCCCCGAAAGGGCGGCCTGGGACAGCCCGGCACGGCAGTGCCGGGAGGAGTTGAGCTGAAAAGCCGGGTCCGCTTGAGCGGACGGCACGATTATCGTAAACGCATCAATAGACCCGTACTCATAAGGACCACGTGAGCGAAGTCCTGCTGGTGACCGGATCGTCCGGAATTGCGGCCGCAACCGCGCGCCTCTGGGGTGCGAACCACAGCGTGTTCGTTGTCGGCGTGAAAGAAGAAGATTGCCGTGCGCTGGCAACTGAGCTTCCCAATGCCGATTTCAAAGCCGCCGATGTGCGCGATGAAAAGGCCGTGCGCGAAAGCGTCGCCGCCTGCGTGCAAAAATTTGGCAAAATCGACGCGCTCTTCAACGTAGCCGGAATCAGCGCCCGCGCCCAAGGCGATGGTCCGGTGCATGAATGCTCATCCGAAGCGTGGGATACAGTGATGGAGGTGAACGCCAAGGGAACGTTCCTGATGTGCCGCGAAGTGCTGCGCCACTGGACGCGGCATTCGCGGAAGGGTGCGATCCTCAACTGCGGCAGCGTTCTGGCGCGGCATCCCGAGCGTGAACGCTTCGCCACCGTGGGTTACGCCGCCAGCAAGGGGGCCATCGAAGCTATGACCATCTCTGCCGCCGCTTACTACGCGCCCGCCGGCATCCGCCTCAACGTGATCGCCCCGGGATTAGTCGCAACCCCGATGAGCGCACGCGCGCAAAACGATGCCTCGCTCCGGGACTACATGACTCACAAGCAGCCCCTGACGCACGGTCTGCTAGCGCCGGACGACATCGCAAAGACCGCCTGCTTTCTCCTGCAAAAAGATTCCAGCCCGATCACGGGCCAAGTCATCGCTGTGGACGGCGGCTGGGCGGTGAGCGCATGAGTCAGCCCAAACCACGCCGTCCTCTGGGCACAACCGTGGTGGGCAGCTACCCGTTTCCGGGATGGCTCGAATTCGCCTCGGCGCACGAGGAAGAATTTGGCGAAGCCGATATCGAAGAGATGCGCACCGACGCCGTGATCGCTGCGGTTCATGACCAGATGCAGGCTGGTCTCGACGTCATCACCGACGGCGAGCAGCGCCGCTATGATTTCAACTTATCTTTCTACGGACGCCTCGAGGGCATTCGCGCTACGCCGTTTTCGCCCCGGCGCTTCGGTCCGCCCGCCCACGATCAGCGCGGAAAATATCCCGTCACCGGCACCATCGTCTCGAAACATGGGTTGGGCGCCGTGGCCGAATTCAAGCTCTTGCAGAAAATCGCTCCTCCCGCGCCCGACGGGGTGGTTCTGAAAGCCAGCGTCCCCGGACCTTACACCCTGAGCGGACGAATCGAACCCGGCGGAAATTACCCGAGCCGATGGGAAGTCACCGAGGCATTGATCCCGATCGTCCGCGCCGAGCTTGAACAACTGGTCGAAGCTGGATGCCGCGAGATTACTCTCGACGAGCCTTCCATGAGCTGTTATGGATATCGCGAAGATCCCAATCGCTTCGTCGAAATCTTCGCCGATACGGTCAAACCTGTCGTGGGTAGATGCCGGCTCTCCACTCATTTGTGCTTCGGCAACTTTAAAGCCCGAGCCGTAGCTCCCCGCCGCTACGCGCCGCTCTTCCCCGCGTTCTTCGAACTGCCGGTGGATGAAATCCACCTCGAGATGGCCAGCCGCGAATTCGCTGAGATCGAGTTGATCGCAAAAATCGCGAAGCGGGGCATCGATGTCGCCGTCGGAATCATCGACGTAAAGAACTACTACATCGAAACCCCCGCGGACGTGGCAGCGCGGGTCCGTCTCTGTCTCAAGTTCGCGCCCGCAGAACAGCTTTCTTTCGCGCCGGACTGCGGCCTAAGTCAAACCGCCCGCTGGGCCGCCCGCCAGAAACTCGCGAACATGGTCGAGGGCGTAGCCCTCGTGCGCAAGGAGCTAGGACTCGCGTGATCCGGCCCGCGCAGTCCCACGGCGCGCTGCTCGCCGATATCCTCGCCGCGAAAAACGCCGCAAGTCATAACGAACACGGCTTCCGCCTCTGGTGGCTGGGACAGAGCGGCTTCCTGCTGCAATGGCAGGGCGTTCGCGTTCTGCTCGACCCCTATCTTTCCGACTCGCTCACCAGAAAATACAGCCAGACCGACAAGCCTCACGTACGAATGACGGAGTTAGTCATTGATCCAGCCGAGCTGTCATTCGTAGATATCGCAACTTCATCGCACAACCACACCGACCACCTCGACGCCGAAACCCTCTGCCCGATCCTCAAGCGCGACGCCAAGCTGAAGCTCGTGATCCCCGAAGCCAACCGCGCGCTCGTCGCCGACCGCCTCAAGATCGACCCGTCCGTTCCGATCGGAATTGACGACGGCACTTCGGTCGAACTCTCAGGGATACGATTCTCTGGCATCGCCTCAGCGCACGACACCATCGAGCGCGACGAACGCGGACATGTGAAGGCACTCGGCTACGTGTTGCGCCTCGGCGAATTCAGCCTCTACCACAGCGGCGACACCCTGCGCTACGCCGGCATGGCCGAGAAGCTGCGTCCGTTTGCGGTGGACGTCGCGCTTCTCCCCATCAACGGCCGCGCACCCGAGCGGCGCGTCCCCGGCAATCTCTCCGGGCCGGAGGCCGCCGAACTGGCGCACGACATCGCCGCGAAGCTCGTCATTCCCTGCCACTACGATATGTTCGAATTCAACACCGCGACTCCGGACGCCTTCGCGCAAACCTGCCGCCGCCTGGCCCAGCCCTTTCGCATCCTGCGCTGCGGCGAACGCTTCGAGTACCCGTAAATCGAATCGTGCGCTGCCCGCTCGGTTTAGCCGCGGCGCGGCGCAAGCATGCCGCCCACGGCGTAAGCGGTGGGTTTAAGCGGGCAATGCTCAGCCCTGAAAGGGCGAACGATAAGTTCCCCACGCCCCCGGTTCGAGACTCGTGTCCCTCGGCGGCGATGGGGATGGCGGAAGCGACGCCCACTGATCCAAACTGCGCCCCCAGATTCCGATTCGCATGGGTGAGATCGATGAAGCCGGTGGACTTTTTCTGCTATAGTTTTCGTTCCTCGGAGGTTATTCCATGCCTCGAAATGTTCGGTGCGCCTTAATTCAAGCCAGTAACGCGCTCAGCACCGAGCGCCCGCTCGCCCAGATCAGAAAGGCGATGATCGAAAAGCATCTGAAGCTGATCGCGCACGCGGCGCAAAGAAAAGCCCAGATTCTTTGCCTGCAGGAACTTTTCTATGGCCCTTATTTCTGCGCCGAGCAAAATGCCCGCTGGTACGAACTCACCGAGCGCGTGCCCGATGGCCCGACCGTTTGCATGATGCAAAAGCTGGCGGCGAAGCACCGAATGGTGATGGTGGTTCCGGTCTATGAAGAGCAGATGCCCGGAGTCTACTTCAACACCGCCGCGGTGATCGACGCCGACGGACGCTATCTGGGAAAGTACCGCAAGCATCATCTTCCTCATTGCCATCCCGGATTTTGGGAAAAGTTCTACTTCACCCCCGGCGATCTCGGATATCCGGTGTTCGAAACGAAGTATGCCCGGGTCGGGGTCTACATCTGCTATGACCGCCACTTTCCCGAAGGCGCGCGCATTCTGGGATTGAACGGCGCGGAGATCGTCTTCAATCCCTCGGCCACGGTCGCGGGCCTCTCGGAATATCTCTGGGAGTTGGAGCAGCCCGCGCACGCCGTGGCGAACGGCTACTTCGTCGGCGCCATCAACCGCGTCGGAATCGAAAAGCCCTGGAGCATCGGCGAGTTCTACGGCTCGAGTTATTTCTGCAATCCGCGCGGCGAGATTATCGTCCAGGCGAGCCGGGATAAAGATGAAGTGGTCATAGCCGATCTCGATCTCGACATGATTGCGGAGGTCCGCAAAGTGTGGCAGTTCTTCCGCGACCGCCGGCCCGAGAGCTACGGCCCCATCACCGCGCAGACCGGAGCTTCTTCCTCCGCAGACTGAGGCCAACACCAACTCTGAGCGCCATCTTTAGACCATGACCACACCCGAGCCTTCTTCTCCCCAATCTCGAATCGAATCCAGTCCTCTCTACAATCCCGACCTCGCGCCCGCTTCCGCCGACCGGCGGCATTGGGGTACTTACAACTTCGCGGCGCTTTGGATTTCGATGTCGGTGAACATCCTCACCTACATGCTGGCGGCGAGCCTGATTCAAGGCGGCATGGATTGGAAGCAGGCAGTGATAACGATCTTCCTCGGCAACGTGATCGTGCTCGTGCCCATGCTGCTGAATTCGCATCCCGGGGCTAAGTATGGCGTGCCCTTTCCGGTGCTGGCCCGCGCATCGTTTGGAGTGCTCGGCGCTAACCTTGCCGCGGTTCTGCGAGCTCTGGTGGCTTGCGGATGGTTCGGCATCCAGACCTGGATCGGCGGCGAAGCCATCAGCACTCTGCTGGCCACGCTCGCGCCGCGATGGAAGGACTTTCCCTACGCCACGGCGGTTTGCTTTCTTGTTTTCTGGCTGATCAATCTGGCCGTGATTCTGATGGGGATCGAATCCATCCGCAAGCTGCAAGGCATCAGCGCGCCGATTTTGCTCGCCGTTGGCTTGCTGCTCTTAGCGTGGGCCTACCACGGAGCGGGCGGCTTCGGTCCCATGCTGGCTGCGCCTTCCCGCTTCAAGAGCTTCCCCGACTTTCTGAAGTTCCTGATTCCCGCTCTGAATGGAACCGTTGGATTCTGGGCCACGGTCTCGCTGAACATTCCCGACTTCACTCGCTTCGCGCGCAATCAGCGGGAGCAGATCATCGGCCAGGCGCTGGCCCTGCCGACCACCATGACTCTCTACGCTTTCATCGGAATCGCCGTGACCTCGGCCACAGTCGTGATTTATGGCACGGCCATCTCCGACCCGGTGCAACTGCTCAGCCGCTTTCATTCGCCGATCGCAGTGGTGATCTCTCTGATTGCGATTCTGTTGGCCACTCTCAACGTGAATATCGGAGCCAATGTAGTTTCCCCGGCCAACGACTTTTCCAATCTGTGGCCGCGAAAAATCAGCTTTCGCACCGGCGGGGTGATCACCTGCCTGATGGGGATTGCGCTGATGCCCTGGAAACTGCTGGCCGACTACGACACGTTCATCCTCGGCTGGCTCGGCGGCTATGCGGCGTTTCTCGGGCCGGTTGCGGGCATCATGATCTGCGACTACTTCGTGATTCGAAGGCGCGTGCTGCAAGTCGACGATCTCTATCTTCGCGGCGGAATCTATGAATATGCCGCGGGATTCAACGTGCGCGCCGTAGTTGCGCTTGCGCTCGGAGCCGGCACCGCGCTGGTCGGTCTGGTGGCACCCTCCGTGCGCGTTCTTTACGATTATTCCTGGTTCGTGGGCTTCGCCGTCTCGTTCGCCGCGTATTACATAATGATGAGGCTGCAGCCTGCGCCGGTTTATTCATTGCGGGCGACTTCTTAGACTGCGCTTTCCGACAATCAGTCAAAAGCGCGAGAGCTTGCCTCAGCTCTGAAGCGCGGACTGATTTTGGCCGACTTAACGGCACGACTGAAGTCGTGCCCTTCCCGATCCGGCTTGAATGTGAATTTGTCCTTTAGCCTTTACAGAAACCCCGGCAGAACTTCTTTCTTGTAGGTGTCGAGCGATTGTTCTTCGTCGCCGCACATCAGGTAGAGATTGAACTGGGTCACGCCGATGCTGGCTAGTTTGCGCAGCTTCTCCTGATGAGCCTTGGCCGGACCGACCAGGCAGAAGCGGTCGACCACTTCGTCCGAGACGAAATTCTTGTTCTCGCTTTCTACCACGCAGTGGTGCTGGTAATCGTAATCGCCGCGGTCGCGCACGTAAGAGGTTAACGCGGGAGGCAAATCTTCCGGCTTGTATTGCCGGATTAGATCCATGACGTGGTTCGAAACCAGAGCAGGGAACCAGCGCACGCGTTCGCGGGCCGCAGCCAAATCATCGGAGACCCAAACCGGCGCCGCCGACATGACTTCGATATCCTGCATGGCGCGTCCGGCCGCGCGCGCGCCCTCTTTCACGAAACCCAGGCACCACTCGATCAACTCAGGATCGGCATACTGCAGAATGATTCCGTCGGCGACGCGGCCCGCCATGTGCAGTACTTTGGGGCCGTAGCCTGCGATCCAGACTCGCGGCGAAGCCTTCGCCCAACTCAGGCGCGTGGGCTGGCCTTCATATTCGATTTCCTTGCCGCTGGTGAGATCGCGGACAATCTTGACCGCAGTTTCCAGTTGCGACCAGCTCACCGGCTTCTTGCCGAGAACGCGTCTGGAGCTGTCGCCGCGCCCGATGCCGAGCTCCATCCTTCCGCCGGAGATCAAGTTCATGGTCGCGAACAGGCTTGAGGTTACCGTTAGATCGCGAACTGCCGGGTTCGTGACCAGCGTTCCGAGCCGCATCTTCTTTGTGTTCGCTGCCATGAGCGTGAGCAGCGGATAGGGGTCCATCCACAAAACGTGGGAGTCGAAGAGCCAGCCGTACTCCATTCCGGCGGCCTCGGCCTGGCGGGTTAGAGCGAGAATGCGCTCCACCGAAATGTCTGGCTTCATGGTGATGCCAAACTGCATGGCTCGCCCCCTTACCCTGTCCATTCCGCCCCGTTTATTTCCGAGGAGGTGAAGTGCGGCAGTTTAGCATAGAATGCGTTTTTAACTCATGTTTGCGATCGGTGGTCGTAGCTCAGTTTGGCTCTGTCGACCTGAGGGGCGTCATTCCGAAAGTCGGCGCAGTTCAGCTGGCTGAGGGATCTCGCGTGCAGACGAAGCGTGCCTGAAAAGCGGCTGCGCTCAGGGTGACGCCACCAGAGAGATTCAAACTGAGCCACCGCCGATAAATGGAGGATTCGATGGGCTTTGACACCATCATTGGCAACGGGGCGGTGGTGACGGCGACGGATACTTATGTGGCCGATGTGGCGATTCATGCTGGCAAAATCGTGGCCATCGGCAAAGACCTGCCTCGCGAGAACGCCAAAAAAGTGCTGGATGCCAGCGAAAAATATGTTTTACCCGGCGGCATCGATGTGCACACGCATCTCGATATGCCCTTCGGCGGCACCACCAGCGCCGACGACTTCGAAACCGGAACGCGGGCGGCGGCTTTCGGCGGAACCACTACTCTGATCGACTTCGCGATTCAATACAAAGGCCAGGCCTTGCGCCAGGCCTTCGATGCCTGGATGAACAAAGCTTCCAGCAAGGCGGTTTGCGACTACGCCTTTCACTGTATTGTGACCGACATTGGCGGCGGCCAATTGCAGGAGATGACCGATCTGGTCGGCGAGGGCGTGACCAGTTTCAAACTTTTCATGGCCTATCCCGGCGTGTTCATGCTCGATGACGCCAGCATCTTCCGCGCTCTGCAGAAGACCGCGAAGAATGGCGGGCTGATTTGCATGCACGCCGAGAATGGAAGCGCTATCGATGTGATCGTGCAGCAGGCGCTGGCGGAAGGCAAGACGGCGCCGAAGTATCACGCGCTGACGCGGCCCACGACTGCCGAGGCGGAGGCGGTGTCGCGTGCCATCGCGCTGGCGGAGATGGCGGGCGCTCCTATTTATATCGTGCATTTGAGCTGCCATGAGGCGCTCGAGAAAGTGCGGGAGGCGCGCGACCGCGGGCTGCCGGTGTATGCGGAAACCTGTCCGCAGTATTTGTATCTGTCGATTGAGAATTTTGACGTTCCCGATTTTGAAGGCGCGAAATTCGTGTTCACTCCGCCGCTGCGCGAGAAGTGGCATCAGGAGAAACTGTGGAGCGGGCTGCAACGCGATCACCTGCAGGTGGTTTCGACCGACCACTGTCCTTTCTGCTTCAAGGAGCAAAAAGAGCTGGGGCGCGGCGACTTCACCAAGATTCCGAATGGCGGGCCGGGCGTGGAGCATCGCATGAGCCTGATTTATTCCGGCGGCGTCGCCAAAGGCCGTTTCAGCGTGAATCGCTTTGTCGAGTTGGCGTCGACTACTCCAGCGAAGCTTTTTGGTTTGTATCCGCGGAAGGGAACCATAGCCGTCGGCAGCGACGCCGATCTCGTGATTTTCGATCCCCGCCGCAAGCATACGATCAGCGCCCAGACTCACCACATGCGCGTGGACTACTCGATGTTCGAAGGGATCGAGGTCACAGGCATGCCGGAGGTTGTTCTTTCGCGGGGACGGGTGGTGATCGAAGGTGAGAAGTTCTTGGGGCGCGCCGGGCAGGGAGAGTTTTTGCGGCGGGGGTTGTACTCGCAGCCTTGCTGGTGAGGGCTTCGCAGAGTGAAGAAGAGGTCGAGCTGCGCTCGACGGACAAAGCTTCGACTGGCAGGGCCGCGTCTCTGGGGTATCATAGAAATTGGGTTTCTATGATCAACGGCAAGCGCATCGCGGTGGTGATGCCCGCTTACAACGCGGAGAAAACCTTGGAGGCTACGGTGGGCGAGTTGCCGGAGTTGGTGGATATCCGCATCCTGGTGGATGACCACAGCTCCGACCGCACCGTGGAGCTGGCGCGGGGGCTGGGGCTGCTCGTCTTTCAGCATGACCGCAACTACGGGTATGGGCGCAATCAGCAGACCTGCTATCGCGAGGCTTTGGCGGCGGGCGCGGACGTAGTCATCATGCTGCACCCGGATTATCAATACACGCCACACCTGGTTACGGCGATGGCGAGCATGGTGGCTTACGGGGTGTATGACGTGGTGATGGGCTCGCGCATTATCGGCGGGGCGGCGATCTTGGGCGGCATGCCGATCTACAAATATATTGCCAACCGCTGGCTGACGGCGTTTGAAAATCTTTTTCTGCGGGTGAAGCTTTCGGAATATCACACCGGGTATCGCGCCTTCAGCCGCAACGTTCTCGCCGAATTGCCGCTGCTGGAAAATTCCGACGACTTCGTCTTCGACAATCAGATGCTGGCGCAATGCGTACACTTCGGCTTTCGCATTGGAGAAGTGTCCTGCCCGACGAAATATTTTGCGGAGGCTTCGTCGATCGACTTTCGGCGCAGCGTGAAGTATGGATTGGGCGTGGTTGCGACTACGCTGCAATTCGCTTTGCAGCGGGCGGGGCTGATTCGATTACCGCGATTCAGCGAACAGGGGCGGAAACTCGAGCCCGGCTACCCTACTTATTACGCCAGCAGAACTGCTCGCTCCGCTTAGGCCGCTTTCGGGGCTGAGACCGCTTTTGTGCCAGTGTCGGTGCTGTGCCGCCAGGTCGGTTATTGAGTTCAGCTATGGCAGAGTGGGAGTAATTTCACTGGGTTGAGGGTCCCTCAGGGGCTAGCCCATTGAACCGCATTCTTTTGACGCAGGCCGGAAGGCCTGCTCCACTCTTTCTCCTCGCGCAGGAGTGAAGGTGAGGTCCATCCCCTGCGGTTGCCCATTAGGCTTTTTCTGCGGTCTGGCGAGCGTTCGAGGCCGCACCCCAGCCGCCGCCTCCGGGCGATTCGATGCGGATGACTTCGCCTTTCTGGAGGCGGGTGCTGAACTTTCCTGGCATTGCTTCGATGGAGCCGTTGTTGCGAAGCACGCTGGACTTCCCTGGCGCTCCTGCGTCGCCACCCGCGAAACCCCATGGGCCTAGCGTGCGGCGGTCGGAGAGCAGCGTAACTTCGCAATCGGTTAGGACTTCGATCTCGCGCACGATTCCATCGCCGCCGCGAAATTTTCCTTTTCCGCCGCTGGCCTTGCGCAGCGCATATTTCCGCACGCGCAACGGATACGCGTACTCGAGAGCCTCGGCGGGTGTGTTCAGAGAGTTGGTCATGTGGGTGTGTACGCCGGAGACGCCGGCTTTGGTGGGGCGCGCACCCATGCCTCCGGCGATGGTTTCGTAGTAGGCGAAGGGCTTGCCGGTGCGAGGATCGATGCCGCCGATGGTTAGATTGTTCATGGTGCCAGAGGCGGCGGCGGGAATGCGATTTGGGAGCGCTTGCGCTAGCGCACTCAGTAGCACGTCGACAATGCGCTGCGAGGTTTCCACATTGCCGCCGGCTACAGCAGCCGGTGGTCGGGCGTTAACGATCGTACCCTGAGGCGCGATTACTTTTATGGGGCGCGTCAGGCCGGCGGTGGCGGGAACATCGTCGGCAAGCAGGCAACGGAAAACGTAGAAGCACGCGGAGCAGGTGATGGCTTCGACTGCGTTAACGCTGCCTTGGACTTGGGGGTCGCTGCCGGTGAAGTCGATCTCGACCAGCGGCTGCGTCGCTTTTGCCGGGTCCGAGGCCCGGCACGACACTTTTACTGCGATCTTTACCGGGCGGTCGCTGATGCCGTCGTCGTCCAGGAAATCTTCAGCGCTGTAGACGCCTGGAGGTACTTCGTTCAGGAAAGCTCGCATCCATTCTTCGGAATAGCGCAGCAGCTCTTGCGCGGCGTGCTGGGCGCGGGTAACTCCGTAGCGGGCACAAAGTTCTTGCAAGCGCTCGCCTCCGGTGTGGCAGGCGGCGATCTGCGCGCCCAGGTCACCTTCGCGCTCTTCGGGCGTGCGTACATTGTTGAGCAACAACGCGAGCACGTCTTTCTCGATCGCACCTGCGCGCATGATTTTGACCGGGGGGATGCGGAAACCTTCTTGATAGATTTCGCGGCACAGGCCCATCGATCCGGCATAGGTTCCGCCTACATCGGCATGATGCGCGCGCGAGGCTACGTAAAAATCCGGGTGAGCGTCGGCCTTTCGCCGGCGTGCCTGCGGCACATAGACCGGTGCGACCAGCGTGAGATCCGGAAGGTGCGTGCCGCCGCGGTAGGGATCGTTCAGCATGACGACATCTCCCGGCGGCATGTCGCAGGCAGCAATCGCGGCGCGCACCGACATGGGCATGGAGCCGAGATGCACCGGCATGTGATCGCCCATGGCGATGACTTCGCCGGCGCGGTCGAAGACGGCGCAAGAGTAATCGCGGCGCTCTTTAATGTTGGGGGAAAACGCGCTGCGGCGCAGGGCCGCGCCCATCTCTTCGGCAATCGAATGGTAAAGGTTCTTGAAGATTTCCAGTTCGATGGGATCGCGGCGCATGGTGGTGGCAGTGTACTGGAAGAGCGCGGCGCAAGAAAATCTTATGAAAAACGTAAAATTATGTTGACACTGGCGCAACCGTGCCGCAATATCTTGTGTTAAGGATGCTGCCCGTACCACGAGTTGGGTGGCTTTGGAAGTCAGGACCCGCAGTTGCAAGGGAAAATCGTTCACGGAGGATCCTTCATGGCAACGAAGAAGAAGGCAAAAAAGAAGAAACACTAACCGTTTTGCGAGACGATACTCGCAAGGGCCGAGAATTAAAGGAGCCTCTCAGGAGATTTTCTTGAGGGGCTTTTTCTTGCGCGAGGCGCGCGTCCGACGACAAGCCCGAAGAGTCGTTGCATATAATCGAAGGCTATGCTCGAGCTTGATTATGCAGCGATGCTGGCAGTCGCGCTGGCAGAAGCCCGCAAAGGCCTTGCGGAAGGCGGCATTCCGATCGGGGCCGCGATTTTCGATGCTGCGGGCAAGCGGGTTGGGTCGGGGCACAACCGGCGGCTGCAGAATGGGGATCCTTCACTGCATGGCGAGACCGACGCGTTTCGGAACGCGGGGCGGCAGCGCAGCTATCGCAAGCTCATCATGGTTACTACGCTCGCTCCGTGCTGGTATTGCAGCGGGTTGGTGCGGCAATTTGGTTTTGGCACGCTGGTGGTGGGTGAGAGCCGCAATTTTTCGGGCGGCTTAGAGTGGCTGCGGTCGCTGGGAGTGCGCGTGATCGATCTGGATTCGGAAGAGTGCGTTGCCATGATGGCGGAGTATATTGGCGCCAATCCTGCGGTTTGGAATGAGGATATTGGGCAGGAGTAGAATTTCGCGTCGGCCGAAACAGGCTGCGGAAAATTAACGTACCGCATCGGCTAAAGCCGTCCTTGAAATCGACGCCTTGAACGCAGCGCTGAAGGCGCTGCTCCACCCACAACCAGAGCTTTTGAGCGACCTCCGAACGTCGTGCCCTTCCCGAGCTTGCTCGAATTCGAGTTTTCTCGCAGCCCAGGACTAAAAGGTCAGGTTCAACGACATTTGAATTTGCCTGGCGCTGCCGATGGTCTTGTTGACGATGCCTAACCCGCTGCCGGTTGTGGGACAGACGTAGAGAGATCCCGAGAACTGGGTGTTGCAGGGATTTAGCGTCGATGGCGTGCCGACGACTGGAAAGCCGTTGAAGTTGATGTTCTGGCTCACGTCATCGATCGGGATGTCGAAACTTGCGGTATTGGTGAGATTGAAAACGTCGAAGCTATATCGCAAGGAAGAGCGTTCGGTGACCTGGGTTAACTTCACCAGAGAGAGATCGGCGCGCCGCTGCCACGACTGCCGGAAGATGTTGCGTTGGCCCTTAACGATGAAATTCGTCTCGTAAGGATCGTTGCTGGGAATGGCGCCGTTCAACGCGCCCGGAGCGAGCAAGGGGAGGCCAAAGCAACTGGCTTTCAAGGCGGGAGAGCCGGGAGTCGCACCCGTAGCTCCGGTGAGGGCCTGCTTTGGTGAGCAGCCGCTAAGCGGAACGATGGGATTGCCGATGCCATTATTCACGCTGTAGTAGATGCTGCCCACCGCTCCCGAGTAATCGACCACGCTGTAGGGCTGACCACTCTGAATCACGGTTAAGCCGGTGAGCGCCCATCCGTCGGCAATTCTGCCCTTGATGGTGGATGCGGAGAAGAATTTGGGGAACTCATAGCGGTAAGTGAAGTTCATCACGTGCTTGCGGTCGAAATCGGAGAGGCCGTAACCCGAGCGCAGATCGAGCGCATTGTTGCCATTGTAAAAGAGTCCGAGCGCGCTCTGTTCGTCGTCGGAGTGCGAGTAGGTGTAAGAGAAGCCGACCTGAAAACCGTGGCTCATGCGCTTTTCGATGTGGGTCTGAAGCGCGTTGTAAGCGGAGATGCCGGCGGCGGTGTAGGACTCTGACTCGGCGGAATAGCCGATGTAGGGAACGCGCAGATCGACGTTGCCGCCTTCGAAGTTTTCCTGGTAAGGCTGGCCATTGGGGAGGTTGATGGGCTGGCAATTTCCGAAAATAGCTGGATTACACGTCGCCGGACCCACGATGCTGTAGCCGTAGGTGTAGTCCTGCTCAATGGGCGTGCCTTTCCGGGTGGGATTGGAGGGCGAGGCGATTTGCGCCTGGTTAAAGGGCAAGGGGACGATTTCGTGGCGGCCCAGGTTGCCCACGTAGCCGATGTCAATAGCGAGGTCGCGACGCGGCTGCCATTGGATGTCGAGCGTCTGATTCAGCGTGTAAGGGAGCTTGTTGGCGCGGTTGTAATCGCCGAAGGAGAAGAGAGGGATCCCGCCTTCGATTGCCGCTGCGTTCGGCAAATTCAGGTTCTTGGGATTGCCGCTAGGCGGCGGATTCAGTGCAGTTCCCCAAGGATCTTCGAAGGTGCACGGCGTGTAGGCGAACACGCTGCAGGCAGTAGTGCTCACCCACGGCGGAGTCTGGTTCACGCCGAATGGACCGCCCGCGATCACACCCGAGGCGAATCCTGGAGAGAGGTAGGTGAAAAGCTCACCGCGGTCGTAGTACATGCCCCAGCCGGCGCGTACGACGATTTTGTCGTTAAATCGCTTGGGGCTCCAGGCCAGCCCGAGGCGAGGCGCAAGACCCCACTGCCGACCGGTCAAAGTCGAATTGCTGACGCCCTTGGTCGGAAACAGAGGGTTGTTGCCGGCAACCACAAAGCCATTCGAGACGATGGTGTCAGTGGCCGCGTTGTAATCGTAACGCGAGGGATCGAAGTTAAAAAGCTTCCCGTATTTTTCGGTGAGGCCGCCGTGATCGTCGAAGCGCAAGCCCGCGCTGATGCTGAGATTGGAGCGAATCTGATACTTATCCTGGAGGTATAAACCGGTCTCGTTCGAGCGCAGATAACGGTTGGCGTCGCCCTGCAGGAAGGTTGAATCGATAAATCCATCCGCCGAGTAAGTAATGGCGGAGCCAGTGAGGAAATCCTCGAAATTCAGAAAGCCGATTGATCCCGTATTCGTTCTTCGATCCCGGGCGTTGAGCTGGGTATAGGAAAAGCTTCCGCCGAAGGTGAACGTATGTCTGCCATGGCTCCAGACCGCGTTGGCAGAGGGCATCCAGCGGTTCTGGAAGATGCCGGTGAAGGCGCCCTGTGAGGCTGCAGTAAAGCCGATATTGGCTCCCGCGTTAAAGACAAAGTTGGTATTCGCCGGCGAATTGTTGCCGAAATCGTCGTCAATGGTAATTCCGGGAAAGACGTTGGAACCAAACGCATTGATGCCCAAGGCTTGAGGACCGAAGGGCTGCCCAATGGTGCTGTACACCTTCTCTCGAATGAAGCCGAACACCTCGGCGACGCTCAGGTTCGGCCGAAGAGATTGCGTGTTGGTGATGCTGGCCACCTGGCTGCCCGCGTCTAAGTGCTGGGTAAAGCCCTCGAACGAAGAGTAGCCGAACGGCGCCGTGGTGGGATCGTGCTGGTAGTAATACTTCAGGGCCAGGGTGTCCTTCGAAGTTGCCAGATAGTCGAGATTGGCGATGGCCTGGTCGGAGATGAAGTAGGCCGGCTGCGTGAGAAAAACATTCTCCGGGAAGTTTACGGTGGGTGTGAAGTTGGGGTTGGCAGACGGGAACAGATACTGGCCGTTGGGCAGTTTGGCGTTCAATAACTTCATCGCAACCGGGTCTACCTGGGCGGCTGTCAGGCAAAGTTCTGGTGCCGGCGGCGGCCCGCAGCCGGCAAGAAAATTCGCATTCGCGACACTGGCCAGCCCGGCTGCGCTGCGGTCGCTCCCAAGTCCAGGCGGCACGGCGGTGCGCGAAGTGCCAATTTCCAAGTCCGAAGCGTGAATGTGCTGATAGCTGGCGTACGCAAAAAGCTTGTCCTTGATGAGAGCGCCACCTATGGCTGCGCCCGCAGTGTAGCGGTGGAGCTCGGGCACTTTTTCGCTGGCCGGAATGTTGGGATCCTGATTATAGAAATAGGGCGCGGCGTTCAACCAATTGGTTCCGCGGTGAACATACGCGGTACCGTGAAATGCGTTGGTGCCGGAGGCGGTGTGCATGTCGATGTGAGCGCCGCTGGTCGAGCCTTGCTGGGCGTCGTACATCGAGGTGTTGACGCTAAACTCCTGAATGGTTTCCGGAGCGGGCGTTGGCAAAGCCTGGCCGATGGCGAGATAAGGCGAAGCGGTGCTCTGAATGATTTCGGCGGTGGTGCTGGAGGCGCCGGCAATGCCGGTGTTGTTGACCACGCGCGCGGAAGCTACCTGGCTGGTGCTTTTGCCGTTGAAGAGATTGCTGGCATCGACTCCGTTAAGAAGGAACGTGTTGCTGGTATCGCGCTGGCCGTTGGCCCAGATGGGCTGATTTCCTAGGCCGGCGTTGACGCCGGTGCCGTTCGGCAACTCGGCATCGACTCCAGGCGAGAGGATGGCTAGGCCGGTGAAGCTCCCCGTGGGCAGCGGGACGTTTTCGATCTGATCTTTCTCGAGAATGTAGCCGTTGGTGGTGTCGACAGCGTTCATCAGGGGGGTGGCTTCGACGGTAACGACGGTGCCGACCTGCCCGACCTTCATCGCGGCGTTGAGCGTAGCGGTGCGATCGGCTTGCACGGCGATGGAAGGAATCTTCTGGCTCTGGAAGCCGTCGTGGGTGAAGCTGAGGGTGTAGGTGCCGATGGGCAGGTTCACGAAGTCGTAGGCGCCCGTGGAGGTGGTCTTCTGGGTGCGCGTGAGCGCGGTCTGGTCGCCCACGGCGGTGACCGTGGTTTCGGGCAAGACGCTGCCGCTGCTATCGGTGACGGTGCCGGTGATGCCGCCCAGGGTTTGGGCCTGCGCGATGGGAGTGAGGGCAAACGGCATGCACAGCGACGCAACGACAAGTAACAAAGAAAGACCGGTTTGGTTGAGCATCAGTTTATTAAGCACCCGTTGATTGAGCATCAGTCGATTGAGCATCAGTGGCCTCTGCGTCAAGTGACCTCCTGCAAGTTTGAAAACAACTCACGCGCACAGCGCGAGCCTAACCCTCGGACCGCTCCTGTGCAGTGACAATGTTGGCGATAGAGACGGTTGCAGCCATCCGCCAAGGTGATGAGTCAATTTACGCGAGTTGCTTGCGGAACGAAAGCATTATAGCCAGCAAAAGTTTCTTTGGCACAGATTGAATATTTTTATCGGGGCGCGACGCCCATTCTGCCGATGCAAGCTGGCGAAGTTGCGCTACCATGTGCCATGCCTCAGCCGTCCCGCTATCGGGTTTCAATTTCTCACTTTGGAATTACGGCAATCGCTTGTGCTGAGTCTTCCCCGGGCGTGGCCTTCTTCTTCAATGCCCCTGCGAGGAAGGCATGATTCTGCGCGCGAGCAAGATGCTGCTCATGTTCGGAGTCGCCGTTTTCTATTCGTTCGTCGTGCTGAACAACACCACTGACTACAACTCCAACTTTCAATTCGTCCGCCACGTTTTGATGATGGATTCGACCACTCCGGGCAACGGGGGCATGTGGCGGGCGCAGAATTCACCGGCCTTGCACACGGGTTTCTATCTTTCGATCATCGCCTGGGAGATGGCTACCACCATCCTTTGCTGGTGGGGCGCGGTGAGCCTGGCGCGATCTCTTCCAGGAACGGCGGCGGCGTTTCATCAAGCCAAGAAAGTCGCGATCGCGGCGCTGACCCTGGCGCTGCTGATGTGGTTGATTGCATTTCTCAGCGTGGGCGGGGAGTGGTTTCTCATGTGGCAGTCGAAGACGTGGAATGGGCAGGAAGCCGCCTTCCGCATGTTCACCGTGATCGGGATTGTGCTGCTCTGGGTGGCGCAGCCGGATATCGAGGGTCAGCCCTAGTCTTTATCTGTATCTTTCGCAATGGCTGCGGATGTTTCGCGGCTGCGAAAAGCGAACCACAATAGTCCGGCGATCAGGTACGCGAGATAAATGAACGGCAGCTTTCCATAAGGCCCTTCGGGCACGGGATAGAGATTGCCGACCAGCGCCAGCAACATGGCAATACCGGCGAGCCACGCAATGGCTCGGGCTCGCGCGGAATGCACTTTATGTTCGCGCAAATGCCTGGGCAGAGCGATGCACACCAGCGCGTAGGCGACGATAAAGCCGTACGTGGCAAGCGATCCCAGCCAGCCGTAAACGTCGAGACCGCTGGCTCCTCGGGCCGCGAGCACGGCCACCGGGAGCACGGCCGCGATGCCAGTGATCACAACTGCGCGGCTGGGAGTTTTATTCACGGCATGGGTTGCGCCCAGAGAATTGTGGGCAAGGCCCTCCTGCGCCATGCGCAGCAGCACGCGCGCGGCCGCGGTGATGCAGGCCAGCGTTCCGGCAAATAAGCTGATCAGCGCTCCGATATCAATCAAAAGCCCCAGCACTGGATGACCCGCCACTTGGGCCAGCACGTGCATGGGAGCCTGGCTCACGCCCAAATCCTGGCCTGCGGTATGAAACCCCAGCACCTCCGCATAAGCGCACAGCGTGAAGAAAACTCCGGCAAGAATTGCGCTTTGAATCACCGCGCGCGGAATCGACCGCAGCGGATTGCGCGCCTCAGAGCCCAGCGTAGTCGCGCTTTCGAAGCCGACAAAGCTGAACAGTGCCAGCACCAGACCGAGACGCAGTCCGCTGCCGGTCATGCCGCGGAGATGAAGTTGATCCCCATCCCAGTGCCAGCCATGGCGGAGCAACAACAGAATCACCACGATCATGATTACCGTGACGGAGGCAGCTTCAATCCACAGCATCAGGCGAGCTGAGATTTTTACGTCGCGGTAGGCGATCCAGATGGAAACGCCGGTCACCAGAATGGCCAGCCCTACCGCCGAGTAGGCGTGGCCGGTGGCATCGTGGAGAAGCAAATTCGCGTAGTGATAGAAGCCGCCGATCACGCTCGATCCTGTTGCCACATAGGCGAGTAGGAGACTCCAGGCAACGGTCGCGCCCAGCCAGGGAGGCAGGGTCAACGAAGCGTAGGTATATAACGAACCGGGCGATGCGGAAAGGCGCGCGTAACGAGCGATGCAGAGTGCAACGAGCAGAACGGCAGCAGTGGCGAGCGCATACGCGAGCCAGGTGCCGTTGCCGGCGAGAGCGCAGACCAGCGGAATCGTAGCCGCCGGGGTCGTCGTGGGCGCCATGGTGGAGACGGACTGCGCCAGGGTTTCCATGGGCGTGAGAATTTCGCGGCGCAAACCGTAGTCGGCGCTGGGGAAGGAATCTTGGGCGGTCGGATGCATGCAGCGATGTTCGCCTCGAATTAAGATTGGGGAGGGATTGTACATCACGCGTAAATCCCCTATCGCGGGCGGTGTATGATCGGGCAGCGTTATCGCGCGCTGCCGCCGGAAGGACGCGGGCCGATGAAACTGGATCCGAAGGTATTGCCGGGCCTCCCGAAAGTGTTGTTGCACGAGCATCTCGATGGTGTGCTGCGGCCGGAAACTGTCGTTGCATTGGCCCAGGACGCGGGATACGCGGAACTTCCAACCGCGAACCCACAAGCGTTGGCGCAATGGTTTCATCGCGGCGCCAACCAGGGCAGCCTGGCCAAGTATCTCGAGGGCTTCTCGCACACCATCGCGACCATGCAGACCGAAGAGGCGCTGGAGCGCGTGGCCTACGAGCAGGCCGAGGATTTGCATCTGGACGGCGTGGTGTATTTCGAAACCCGCTTTGCTCCGGTCTTCCACACGCAGAAAGGATTGACTCACCAGCAGATCGTCTCCGCTGTGCTGCGGGGATTGGATCGAGGAAAGAGAGATTTCGGAATTTCCTCCGGCCTCATTATTTGCGCCATGCGCAACCGGCATGAGTCGCTGGAGATGGCGGAACTGGCGGTCGATTTCCGCTCGCGGGGTGTGGTCGGATTCGATCTGGCCGGAGAAGAAGGCGGATATCCCGCCAAGAAACACGTGGACGCATTCCACTACATTCAGCGCGAAAATTTCAATATCACGATTCACGCCGGGGAAGGTTACGGCAAGGAATCGATCTGGCAGGCGATTCAGTATTGCGGGGCGCACCGCATTGGCCACGGCACGCGGCTCATCGACGACATTGCGGTGGTAGATGGAAAGGCGGTGAAGTTGGGCGACCTGGCGCAATATGTGCTGGACAAAAGAATCCCCTTGGAGCTTTGCCTGCTGAGTAATGTTCACACCGGCGCAACGCCGAGCCTGGCCGAGCATCCTTTTAAGATTCTGTATCAAGAGAAATTTCGGGTGACGCTCAACACCGACAATCGGCTGATGAGCAATACGACCATGACGCGGGAATTTGAGGCCGCCGCGGAGACGTTTGGATTGACGCTCGACGATTTCGAGAAGATCACGATCAACGCCATGAAGAGCGCTTTCCTGCCTTACAGCCAGCGTTGCGATCTTATCTACTCGATTATCAAGCCCGGATATGCGAGAATCCGCAATTCGATGGCCAGCCCATAGTGTCCTTCTAATTTCACCAAGTAAGGGCACGAAGGCGCACGAAGGAACTTCGTGGTGTCGGGCTTCGTGTAACTTTGTGTCCTTCGTGGTGCGATGAATTTAGGACGCTAACGGCTAGCCACCCATTCTTAGCCGCAAGTCTTCGCTATCCAGGGACTTGGAGAGGTGGATGCACTCAAACTTGGGGGTTTGCAAGTGAAACGATCGTTGGTAATCCTTCTGGCATTCGTAGCTTTCGTCATTTCGCAATCCGGGGCGCAGGACGCGGCAGCCAAGGCTCCTGTGTTCCAGGCGGTTCCCGAACTTCCCTACCGCGTCGTGCCGAACTTTTTCAAATTTCCTAAAGGCATGGTCGCGGGCGAAGCCTCGGGCGTCGCAGTGAATTCGAAAGGCCATATCTATCTTTTTCAACGGACCAAACCCATGCTGGCCGAATACGACGCCAAAGGCAACTTTATTCAAAGTATCGGCGAGGGCTTGTTCACGCATCCGCATGGCCTGCGCATCGACGCGGACGATCATCTGTGGACGACCGATGACGGCAGCCATCTCGTGCTCAAGTTGGATCCTGGCGGTAATGTCCTGCTGGTGCTGGGAAGGATTAACACAGGCGCGGAGGCGAATTGGCTCTTCAATAAACCGGCCGACGTGGCCTTCGCCAAGAACGGCGACATTTACGTGGCTGACGGCTATGGAAATTCCCGCATCGTCAAGTTTGACCGCGATGGAAACTACATGAAGGCCTGGGGAAAATACGGAACTGGGATCGGTGAATTTAACTTGCCCCATAGCGTTGCTGTCGACGCGCAGGGCCGGGTTTACGTTGGCGACCGCGAAAATCAGCGCATCCAAATTTTCGACTCCGAGGGCAACTTCATCCAGCAGTGGACTGGCGTCGGTTACCCCTACGGCCTGCTGATCACGGCAGATCAGCACATCTGGATGACCGATGGAGGCTACGACCGAGTCGTAGAACTCGACCAGAACGGCAAGATCCTCGGCGCCTTCGGGGAGCCTGGGCATGAGCCCGGGCAAATGGCGTGGGCTCACTTCATGGCCATAGGTCCCGATCAAACCATCTATGTGGCCGATGTGCTGAACTGGCGCTTTGACGTCTTTGCCCGCACCGCAACCACGGGGACCATGACGAAATATATTCCTTCGGTAAGAATGTTCTGGGGCTCGGTGCCAAGCGTAGGGTGGGCTTCGCAGCAGACGGTGATACCTTTCAAATAAGTCGTCATGCGCACGTTCCCCATGAATGTAGGGCTCCGATTCTTATTCTGCTTGTGTCTCGCGGGTCGGCTGCGCGGGCAAACACCTTGGGTGTCGCGGTTCGCATTAAGGTGCGCTGGGCGCAAGGTCGAGGCGGCTGTCTCCACATACTCTCAACCTAAGATTCTTATCCTGATGTTCTTATCTTGCGATACTTTCGATTTGGCAATTCTTGGTGGATGAGCGAAACCACATTTCGGGCCGAGAGCGGAAAGCTGTCCCGTCAACGGTGCCCGACGCGGCAATTCCGACAACACCGGATTTTGCCGCCGCGGTGCAGCCTTCTTATGTGCGGTCGGTGTTTTTCGGCTCCGACGGGTTGAAGGCGGGGTGGGGGCTGGCGTTTTATATGGCGGCTTATTATCCGCTGCAGTTTGTGGCTAGCCGTTGGGCCTGGTCATGGGATCGCGGCGGGAACTGGTTGTGGCCGATGTTGCTGGCGGAGGTGGGAGTGCTGCTGGCGGCGGTGGCGCCGTCTCTGGCGCTGGCGGTGGTGGAGCGGCGGCCTTGGGGGGCTTATGGCTTGCCGGGGCGGATGGCTTTCGGGAAGATGTTTTGGGTTGGGGCGCTGTGGGGATTTGGCAGCATCTCCCTGCTTTTGGCTGCTTTGTATGGAGCGCGAGTTCTGGCGGTGGGTGAGCTTGCGCTGCATGGATTGCGCGCGCTGAAGTTCGCCGCGTTCTGGGCTGGGTTTTTTCTGATGGTGGGGTGGTACGAAGAATTCCTACTGCGCGGTTATACCCAGTTCGCTTTGACGCGGTTGATTGGCTTCTGGCCGGCGGCGGTGGTGCTGTCGTGTGTGTTCAGCTTGATTCATCTGGGGAATGCGGGGGAGCAGTGGCCGGGGCTGCTGGCGGTTTGGGTGATTGGATTTTTCCTTTGCCTGACCTTGCGGCGGACCGGGAGTTTGTGGTTTGCGGTGGGCTTTCATGCTGCTTGGGATTGGGGGGAGACTTTTGTGTATTCGGTGCCGGACAGCGGGACGGTTTTCCCGGGGCATCTTCTACAGGCTTCGTTGCATGGGCCGCGGTGGCTCACGGGCGGGATGGTTGGGCCGGAGGGGAGTCTGCTTTGCTTTGTGGTGATCGGGGTGGCGTGGGCCGGGTTTCGTTGGGTCTACCCCGAGACCAGGTCCGGAGCCCCTTCCGCGTACGCCCGTGAGTCAAAAGCTTAAACACAGAGGACACAAGGTTTCGCAGGGCAGTTCGGATCTGGAAACTTTGAGGCTTACGTTCTGTATTTAGATTCTCCTAATCTTCGCCTCGGCCTATACTCGTCTTTTGCCTTCTTTATTATTTCATGAGCACTCAAACGGATCTGCTTTCTCCGCTGAAGCGGTATTGGGGATACAGCAGGTTTCGTCCGCTGCAGGAGCGGATTGTGCGCAGCCTGCTGGCGGGGCACGATGCTTGTGTGGTGATGCCTACGGGCGGTGGGAAGTCTCTGTGCTATCAGTTGCCGGCGGTGATGTCGGGTGGGACGGTGGTGGTGATTTCTCCTCTGATTGCGCTGATGCAGGATCAGGCGGCACAACTGGCGCAGATGGGGATTCCGGCGGCGGTGTTGAACAGCACCTTGAGCGACTCGGAGCAGACTAGCGTGATGAGCCGGGCGCGGGAAGGGGCTTATCGCCTGCTTTATGTTTCGCCGGAGCGGGTGGCGCGCGGCGATACTCTCGGGTGGCTGTCGCAGGTGCCGATCGCTTTTTTTGCGATCGACGAGGCGCATTGTATCTCGGAGTGGGGGCATGAGTTTCGTCCCGAGTACCGGCAGTTGAGTAAGTTGAGGGGTAAGTTTCCGGATCGCCCGATTGCGGCGTTTACCGCCAGCGCTACGCGGCACGTGCGGCATGACATTCTGGCGCAATTGCAGTTGCGCAATCCCGATAAATACATTGCCAGCTTCTACCGGTCGAACTTGCGCTACCTGGTGCGCGAGTGCGAGGGGCTGGAGCAGATGCAACTGCTGGAGCGGGCGCTGCGCAGCTATGCCGGGAGCACGGTGATCGTCTACTCGCCGACGATTCATCGGGTGGAGGAGACTGTGGATTTTCTGGAGGATCGCGATATTCCGGCGGTGGGTTATCACGGGAAGATGGGGGCGGATTTGCGGCGGCGCAGCCAGGAGCGGTGGATGTCCGATGAAGTGCGCGTCTTGGTGGGGACGATCGCATTTGGCTTGGGCATTAATAAGGCGGCGGTGCGGGCTGTGATTCACTTGTCGCTGCCGAAGTCGATTGAGCAGTACTACCAGGAGGCGGGACGGGCGGGGCGCGATGGCGAGAGCGCGGATTGCGTTTTGCTGTGGCAGAAAAAAGATGCGGGTCTGCTGGGATTTTTTGCCAATCAAATTACGGACTCGGCGGAGCGCGAGCGGGCCTGGGAGCGCTACCGGATCATTCGGGAATTTGTGGAGTCGCGGCGCTGCCGGCATCGGCAGATTTGCGCGCATTTTGGCGAGGTTCCGAAATGGGAGAAGTGTGCGGCGTGCGATGTTTGCGGGGTGGCGGCGGAGTGGATGGGAGCGGCGCCGGTGCGGGGCGTGAGTTTTGGCACCAAGGAAGCCCGGCCCGCGGTTGCGGCGGCTGCGGGGATTTCTGCCGGCGATGCGGGGTTGCACGAATATCTGCGGGAATGGCGGCGGGCTACGGCGAAGGAGCAGAGCACGCCGGCATTCGTGGTGCTGCACGATGCTACGCTCGAGGAAATTTGCCGGCGGCGCCCGGAGTCGATTGCAGAGCTGATGACCATTACCGGGATCGGCGAACGCAAGGCTGAGATTTACGGCAAGGAAATTCTGGCTGCTTTGGAGCGCTACCGCGGCGGGGCTCGGGCGGCTATGGCCGAGAAGAAGACGGCGCCCGCGCTGGAGACACTGCGCTTACTGAAGGAGGGTCACAGCTTTGAGGACATCGCTCGAATTCGCGGGCGGCAGATGAGCACGGTAGTGAATGCTGTGGCGAATGTGGTGGAGCGCGGGGATCTGGAATTTCGGCAGGAGTGGATCGATCGGAATAAGCAGGCGGTGATCGAGGCGGCTTGCGCCAAGCTGGGGGTGGAGTGGCTGAAGCCGCTGAAGGATGCTTTGCCTCCGGAAATTACTTATGACGAGATTCGCCTGGTGGTGGCGAAGTTGCGGCGCGAGGGACAAGTGCGGGCTGATGTTTCAGCCTAGAGGCCGGTCGCTTCGCTAGTGTTGCAGGTTGGTGCCGGGTAGCCTCGCTGCGCCCGGCTGGACAGCCGCGGGGTGGCTGTCCCCGCGTGCCTGGTGTCCCGTCGCTCAGATCCTTGCCGATCTAAATGAGATACCAAGGACGTGCTTGGCGGCTTGCTGGCCGCTGCGGACGCAGTCTGGCACGCCTATGCCGCGGTAGCCGTTGCCGGCTAGCGCCAGGCCCGGCAACGACTGGCGAAGGCGCTCGATTCGGTCCAGGCGCTCTAGGTGTCCAACCCCGTATTGAGCCATGGCTGACTTCCATTTGTAGACGCGGGCGAATTGCGGTTCGGCTTGCAGGCTTAGGATTTGCCGCAATTCTTCTCTTACCACGCCGACGATTTCTTCATCGGAGAGTTGCCAGATATTGTCTGCGTTTTTGGCGGCGAAGAAGCAGCGCAGCAGGGCGCGGTCTTCGGGGGCGCGGTGGGGAAATTTGTTGTGGACGAAAGTGGCGGCCAGCAGGCGGCGGCCTTCGCTGCGCGGGACAAGAAACCCGAAGCCGGGGGGGAGTTGCTGGCGGACTTCGCGGTCATAGCCCAAGACTACCGTGATCGAAGAGCTGTAGTTTATTGCTGCGAGTTCGGCTGCTAGTTCGGGGCTGGTGGCGGCTAACGTCCTCGCTGCGGCGTGAGTTGGAAGGGCTACGATTACGGCGTCGAAGTGGGCGGATTGGAGTCCGGTCGTGCGGCCTTCGGGATAGGCGGAGACGGTCCAGCCGAGGGCTTCGCGCTGGATCGATTGCACTGCCCTGTTGGTTTGCAATGAAGATTGGTTCAGTTGCGGGACTATGGTTTCAACGAGCTGCTGCATGCCGTTTTTTAACGACGTGAAGAGCGGGGGCGCGGGCTTGTGGGCGGGGGTTGGCATTTTTTTTCTCGCGGCTAGCATGGCGCGGCCGAGGCTGCCGTGAGTGCGCTCCATTTCGGCGAAGCGGGGGAGGACGGCGCGCACGCTTAGGCTGGCGGCTTCGCCGCCGTAGACGCCCGAGAGCAGCGGGTCGGCGAGGCGGTCGACCATCTCGGCTCCGTAGTGGCGCTCGACCATCTGGGCTACGCTTTCGTCTTCGGCGGCCGGGCGCGGAGGGTGGAATAGTTCCAGCGCCATGCGGAGTTTTGTCGTCCAGGAAAAAAGTGGCGAGAGTCCCGTCGGCAGGATTTTTGTGGGGACCAGGAACATCAGGCCGTCGGGCATCGGGATCAGGCGTCCGCGGACCAGGATGTAGGTTTTGCGGTCGGCGTCGTTCGAGCCGATCAGTTGATCGCCGAGGCCTAGCTCACGGCAGAGCTCTGCCGCCCAGGGCTTTTCGGTGAGGAAGGAATCCGGTCCGGCTTCGACCACGCAGCCTTGGATGTGCTCGGTGCGGAGCACGCCGCCGAGCTGCTGCGAGGATTCGTAGAGGACGTATTGCACTGCGCCGGCGCGGCGTTGGGATTCGAGAGTGTGAGCGGCGGAGAGTCCTGAGATGCCGCCGCCGACGATCGCAATGCGGGTCATGAGCGCGGGCTTCGGGCTTCGGTTTCCGGCTCTCGGCTTTCGGCTTCCGGCTTCTTGGCCGAATCATCCTGCACCAGGCGCGCTAGGTTTTTCACGTTTTCTACCGGGGTTTCGGGAAGGATGCCGTGGCCTAGATTGAAGATGTGACCGGGGCGTCCGGCGGCTTGGTGGAGGATTTGTTGGGCGCGGGATTTCAATTCTTTCCAGTCGGCGAACAGCAGTACGGGATCTAGATTGCCTTGCACGGCGCAGCGGTGTTGCAGATCGCTCCAGCCTTGGTCTAGCGGAATCCGCCAGTCGAGGCCGATGACTTCGGCTCCGGTTTCGTTCATCGCGGGGAGCAGCGTGGCGCTGTCGGTGCCGAAATAAATGATTGGGGCGGCGGTTTTTTGCAGGCGCTGCACCAAATCCGTTACGTGCGGCAGAACGTAGCGGCGGTAATCTTCCACGCTCAGGCAGCCCACCCAACTGTCGAAAATCTGGATTACATCGGCGCCCGCTCGCACCTGCTGCGCGGAATATTCTGCGGTGACATCCACCAGCTTGCGCATCAAGTGATCCCAATTCGCCGGGAAGTTGTACATCATCTTCTTGGTGTGCAGGTAGTGGCGGGAGCCTCCGCCTTCGATCATGTAGCTGGCCAGGGTGAAGGGGGCTCCGCAGAAGCCGATTACCGGGAGATTGCCGGCGAAGTGGCGGGCAACTTTTTTTACCGCTTCGGAGACGTAGCCGAGTTCGGCGGCGCGATCGGTGCGGAGTTGAGTTACGTCTTCGATGGTGCGGACCGGCTTCTCGATCACCGGGCCTTCGCCGGCGGAAAAGTGAAATGGCAGTCCCATGACTTCGAGCGGGAGAAGGAGGTCGGCGAAGATTATGGCGGCGTCGACCTGGAGGATCTCGGCGGCGGTGATGGTGACTTCGGCGGCGATGTCGGGCTTCTTGCAGATTTCGAGTAGAGAGTATTGTTTGCGGACGGCACGGTATTCGGGCATGTAGCGCCCGGCTTGGCGCATGAACCAGACCGGAGTGCGCCCGGTGGGCCGGGACTGGCAGGCGCGAACGAAGAGAGAATTGGGCGCGGACATGATTCGGTAAGAGGGACCGATTACTGTAGCATTTTTGCGTCGGGGCGTGCCGTGCGGAGGTTGGTTTGTGCGAGACTAACGAGATCGAGGCCATGATGGGGCAAGTTGCAATCATCCAAGAAAACATCGAATTGTCCGTTGGGGAAGGAACGCGGATGGGCGCGTACGTGGCGCAGCCGGAGCACGGTGGGCCTCATCCGGGGCTACTTGTATTTCAGGAAGCGTTTGGAGTGAATCATCACATTCGCGACGTGTGCGAGCGTTTTGCGGCGCAGGGATATGTGGCGATCGCTCCGGAGCTGTTTCATCGCACGGCTCCGCCGGGCTTTGAGGGAAGCTATACCGATTTTGCTGCCGTGAGGCCGCATTTGCAGGCGGTGACGACGGAGACGGCTACGGCAGATGTGCGGGCGAGTTACGAGTGGCTAGAGTCGAAGAGTGCGGTGAAACCGGAGGAAATCTCCTGCGTGGGATTCTGCCTGGGCGGGCGGGTTTCGTGGATTGCCAATAGCCTGCTGCCGTTGCGCGCGGCGGTTTCGTTCTACGGGGGAGGGATCGCTCCAGGATTGCTGGATCGCGCGGCGAAGCTGCAGGCGCCGTCGTTGCTGATCTGGGGCGGATTGGACAAGCATATTACTCCAGAGCACAGGAAAGCTGTGACCGAGGCTTTGAGCGCGGCGCAAGAGATTTATGTGAACGTCGAATTCTCGCGGGCCGACCACGGATTTTTCTGCGACGAACGGGCAGCCTATGAACCGCACTCGGCGCGGCTGGCTTGGGCGCTGACTCTGGAGTTTTTGCGCTCGTGAGGAGACTCTGGGCGTGGTTCGCATTGGCGATTTCTCTGTTCGCGACGGCGTCGGCACGGCAGCCGGCAGTTTTTTGCACCACGCGGGTGGAAAAGACATCCCAGCCGGCCGCGTCTCCCACTTTTTATAAAGATGTGCTGCCGATTTTGCAGACGAGTTGCCAGAGTTGCCATCGCGTGGGCGAGGCTGCACCGATGGCGCTGGTTAGTTATGAGCAGATTCGGCCTTGGGCGGCTGCGATCGCCGATGCGGTTCAGATGAAGATGATGCCGCCGTGGTTCGCCGATCCGCGGTATGGGCATTTTGCCAATGATCCGTCGCTGAGCGAGCGGCAGATTGCTACGATTGTGGCTTGGGCTAAGGCCGGAGCGCCTGCGGGAGATTTGCGGGATGCGCCTGCGACCCCGAAGTGGAGCGACGGATGGAATATTCCGCAGCCGGATGCGGTGGTGAAGATGCCGCGGCCGGTGGCGATTTCGGCGCGGGGCGAAGTGGAATATACGTACGAGATCGCGCCTACGCACTTTGCCGAGGACAAGTGGGTGCAGATGGTGGAGGTGCGGCCCTCGAGCGCGCCGCATGTGCACCACGCCGTGGTGTATATTCGGCCTCCGGATTCGGCGTGGCTGAAGCATGCGCCGGTGGGCGAGCCGTTTACGGCGTCAGATTTGAGCCATCCCGAGGAGCGGCGGCAAGCGCATGAGACCACCAGCGATCTGCTTCTGGTGTATGCGCCGGGGAGCGCGCCGGATCGCTGGGCGGACGGCATGGCGAAGTTTGTTCCGGCGGGATCGGATCTGGTTTTTCAGATGCACTACACGACGAACGGCGAGGCCGCCCGTGATCAGACTTGCGTGGGGCTGGTGTTTGCGAAGAGTCCGCCGAAGCATCGGGTGATGACTTTGCAGTTGAATAATCATGCGTTGATGATTCCTCCGGGGGCGGAGAATTTTCGCGTGGAAGTGGAGGGAACGTTGCCGAATGACGCGACGCTGCTAAGTCTGTTTCCCCACATGCATTTGCGCGGGAAGCGCTTTGAATACGATGTTGTGCAGGAGGACGGCAGCGTGGAGACTTTGCTGCGGGTAAACTATCACTTTCACTGGCAGTTGAGTTACAAGCTGGCGGAGCCGCGCTTGTTGAAAGCCGGGACTCGGCTCCGCGCGATTGCTTGGTATGACAATTCCAGGAATAATCCGCACAATCCCGATCCGGAGAAGATGGTGACTTGGGGCGACCAGACTTCGCAGGAGATGATGGTGGGATTTTTTGATGTCGCAGTGCCGGCTGGGGTGGATAAGGCGAAGTTCTTCGTACGGAGCGGTAGCCATTGAGTCCTTGAGTCATTGAGTCGTTGAGTGATCGGGGCATCGGGCGATTGAAGATCTCGCGGCGCGCGGGGCTGGGCTGCGTTTCGGTTTGCGAACATTGGATAACCTTTCGAGATTCTAATGAGGAGAACGATGAGGGTGAGAAAAAGCGTCGAGCTGCGCTCGTGGGGACAGCCGGGGGCGGCCGTCCCCACATCCCCTTTAATTTTTGGTGTGCAAGCATTTTTCATTGTAATCGCGATGATCTTCGTCGCCAGCGCGGTTGTCGCGAAAGCCCAATCCAGCGCGGCTCCGGCGACTGCGCCCGCTTCGAGGCCTAAGACCGCAGAGCAGCAATTCAAGAACATTCAGATGTTGAAGGGAATTCCGGCGGATCAGTTGATTCCGGCGATGCAGTTTATGAGCGCTTCGCTCGGAGTGGAGTGCGAGTTTTGCCATGTGCAGGGCGCGTTTGAGAAGGACGATAAGAAGCCGAAGCAGACGGCGCGCAAGATGATGGAAATGATGTTCGCCATCAATGCGGATAGCTTCGACAGGAAACGCGAGGTTACTTGCTATTCCTGCCACCGGGGCAGCACCGATCCGGTGGCTATGCCTGCGGTGATGGAAGGGACGAAGCCGGGCGCGGAGGCGGGGAAAATGAACGAAGAGGAAACCAAAATCGTGGGCGGGCCTTCGGGTGGCGACTTGATCGATCAATATCTGAAGGCAGTGGGCGGAGCGGAGGCTATCGAAAAGGTTAACAGCCGGGTGATGAAGGGGACGATTACTTTTGGCGATCGGAATGTGCCGATTGAGATTTTTGCGAAGGATCCGGACAAGCGCGTGTCGTTCACGCACACGCCTGACGGCGACAACATTACTGCCTTTGACGGCCATGACGGGTGGCTGGGAGTTCCGGGACATCCCGTGCGCGATATGCACGGACCAGACCTGGATGCGGCGGCGATGGATGCCGATTTGCATTTTGCCGAGCATTTGAAAACCATGTTCAGCGAAGTAGAGCTTCGCGGGGTGGAGAAGGTTGGGGATCATGAGGCTTATTTCGTGGTGGGACGGCGCGAGGAAAAAACTCCGGTGCGGTTGTATTTTGATGAGCAGAGCGGGCTGCTGCTGCGGCTGGTGCGCTTTGGCGAGACTCCGTTGGGGCGGCTGCCGACGCAGATCGATTATGCGGATTACCGCGAGGTCGGCGGGGTGAGGATTCCGTTTCGCTGGACGCTGGCGCGGCCAGGGGGTCGGTTTACGATTCAGCTTACGGAGGTGAAGCAGAATGTTGCGGTGGATGACGCTAAGTTTGAGAAGCCGGCGGCGAGCGTTGAAGGAGCGAAAGCTCCGAGCAAGTGATCGGGTTGGTGCTTAAAAAGGCGTGGCATTTGTTCTTCTGCCGGCGCCGGGGGCGGGACGCCCCCGCGACTGTCGCGCACGCGAGTGGAATAGCGCCATTGCGGGTTTGCTTTTGCATGAGGGTCATGTGGTTGATCCGAGCCTGGGCCTTGGCTTTTTCGTTGGTTGGGCTTTGCGCAGTTTTGGAGGCGCAGGCGCCGGTCGAGGCTAGCGCTGCCGAACTGCAATTGTATGCGGCGGTGAATCGGGCGCGGCGGGCGCAGGGTTTGCCGGCCTTGCGCTGGAATGAAGCACTGGCAGCGGCGGCGCGGCGACATGTCCGCCTGATGGCACAGCATGGTTCGGCCGAACATGGCTTCGCCGGCGAGCCTGGGCTGGCCTCGCGGGTTACGCGGGCGGGCGCGCACTTTGTCTGGCTGGCGGAGAATGTGGGCCGGGGTGCGGGGGTTGGGGCAATCGAGGCCGAGTTTTTAAGGTCTCCGAATCATCGGGCGAACATTTTGGATTCGAATATGGATTCGATCGGGGTGGGAGTGGTCGAGCGCGGCGGGCAGTGGTTTGCCGTGGAGGATTTTTCGAAGGCGAAGTGAGTCGGCTTCCGGGCCTTTCCGCCCGGCGCGCACAAAGCTGGGGGGATGGTTCGGTGAACTGAGTCGACCTCTGAGCTGCGCGATCGCGCGGTGCGGTCGCGGACGCGACTTTGTTCCTTCCATTCCGCCTGCCCCGCACTCACGTGCTGGGCTAACGAGTGCCGTCGCTCCGCGACTCTGAGCCGCTCACGCCATGAAGGGGTGGGGGGCGTCCGGAGCATGCCCTCGCTGAAGCTGTATCCTGGGATTGTAATAACAAAACGTAATCCTGACCATAAATAGATTCAATTTCCGTGAAACAATGGCAGAAGATAGAGTAAGCGCGTCCCGCATCGTGCCTGGGATGGACCAGGGCTGCAGGAGAGCGCGCTTGAGAACGAAATCATGACCAAGATCGAAGCGATCATTCAAAACTCCAAGCTGGACGCGGTGAAGAGCGCGCTGCACGAAATCGGGGTCGAAGGCATGACGGTGATCGAAGTGCGCGGGCACGGGCGGCAGAAGGGGCATACCGAGGTGTATCGCGGACGCGAATACAGCGTCGACCTCATCCCGAAAACCAAGCTGGAACTGGTGTTGGCGGATGCGCTGGTGGAGAAGGCGGTGCAGGCCATTCTGGTGGCGGCGCGCACGGGGAAGATCGGTGACGGAAAGATTTTTCTTTCGCGCGTGGACGACGCGATTCGCATCCGCAATGAGGAACGGGGCGAGGGCGCGTTGTAGTACTTCGATGGAGATCGTAGATTGATGATCGTCGATTTTCCAACTCATCGTCATGACCGCAGCGTCTTCACTGATCAGTGAACTGCGACGTTCTCTGGCCGAGGAATCGGCGCGCGTCGCGCAGGATTTTTCGGAGACTGGAGATGGGCGCGCTGCGGTGCAACACCGGACGCGGCTGATCGAAGATATTCTCAAGCGGCTGTGGCGGGAGATGGTTTCCGCCGAAGAAGGCGGGCCGCGGGGTTTCGCGCTTGTGGCCACCGGAGGTTTTGGGCGCGGCTGGCTGTTCCCCTACTCCGATATTGATCTGCTCTTCCTTTATTCCGATCGGGCGGGCGAAGAACTTTATAAAGATCCGATCCGGCGCTTCTCGCAGGAACTCTGGGATTTGAAATTGCGATTGAGTCCGGCGGGGCGCATGCTTTCGGAGTGTGACCGCTACGACGCCAACAACACCGAGTTCACCATCTCACTTCTCGACAGCCGTTACCTGGCAGGCGACCGCGAGCTATTCGCGAAACTTCACGACAAAATGATTCCCAAGCTGGTGATGCGCGAATCGAAGGCGCTGCTGCAAGGGCTGGCCGAAGTTACCCGCGAGCGCCATGGAAAATTCGGGCACACGGTTTTTCACCTGGAGCCGAATGTGAAGGAGACTCCGGGCGGGCTGCGCGATTACAACGTGGCTTGCTGGCTGGCGCTGATTCCGGCGATGGAAAAGTTGCGCGACTGGCCGGACGCGAGTTCGTTGCGGGCTCCGGTGCGCAAACAACTGGAGGCAGCGCTGGAATTTCTGATGGCGACGCGATGTTTTCTGCACTTCCGCCACGGGCGCGACGACAACGCTCTGAGTTGGGAGGCGCAGGACGAAGCGGCGGCGCGGAAGATTGGGGCGCCGGACGCGGAGGAGTTGTCGGCGGCCGACTGGATGCGAATTTATTTCGGCCATGCGCGCGCGGTGCAACGCACCGTGTTGCAGTTGCTCGAGGAAATTCCGGAGGCCTGGTCTACGGTGCGGCGCCAGGTGCAGAGTTGGCGGTCGCGGCCTTCGAGCCCAGATTTCTCTGTGGTGGATGGAATGATTTTTCTGCAGCAGTCTTCTTCGCTGCAGGATCCGGAGATGCTGTTGCGGCTGTTTCATTTTATGGCTCACCACGGGCTTAAGCTCAGCACTACAACCGAGCACAGGATCGAGCAGGCTTTGCCGGCGTTGGCGGTGGCCCCCCCGCGTGGGGCGGAGTTGTGGCTTTATTTGCAGGAGACTTTGCTGCAGCCGCATGCAGCCGAGGCGCTGCGGGCGATGCATTCGCTGCGGTTGCTCACTTTGTTGTTGCCGGAGCTGAAGCCGATCGATTCGCTGGTGGTGCGGGATTACTATCATCGCTTCACGGTGGATGAGCATTCGATTCTGGCGATTGAGATTTTGCACCGCTTGAATCAGGGGCAATCGGAGTGGGATAAGCGCTACGCCGAATTGCTGGGGGAGTTGGAAGATCCGGAGTTGCTTTACTTGTCGCTGTTGTTGCACGACACGGGGAAAGGAGTGCCTGGGCGCAATCATGTGGAGGCCAGCCTGGAGATCGCCGGGAGGTGCATGGACCGGCTGGACTTGGAAGAGAACGAGCGCGCACTGGTGATGTTCTTGATCGAGAATCATCTGGAGATGTCGGCGCTGCTGCGGCGGGATATTTTCAGTTCGGAGACGGTGGCTGGGTTCGCAGAGAGAGTGGGCACGCCGGAGCGGCTGAAGATGCTGTGCCTGCTGACGTATGCCGACATCAAGGCGGTGAACCCGGAGGCGCTGACGCCGTGGAAAGCGGAGAGCGTTTGGCAGATTTATATTGCGTCGGCGAACTATTTGAATCACAGCGCGGACCAGCGGGTTCACGGATATGAGAATGGAGAGAAGCTGGCGCGACTGCGCAGTCTGGCTCCGGTGACCGGAGCCAAGTTCAAGGATTTCGTGGAGGGATTTCCGCAAAGATATTTGCAGGTGCACTCCGCCGAAGACGTGATGCAGCATATGCAGATGGCGGATGGTTTGGCCAGCAATGCGATGGAGTTGGACTTGAGGCGAGGACGGCATTGGTATGAACTGACGCTGGTGACGAAGGATCGTCCCTCGTTGTTTGCTACGGTCACGGGGGTGCTTGCGGCCTGGGGAATGAATATTGTGAAGGCTAACGCGTTTTCGAATCAGGCGGGGACCGTGGTAGATACGCTTTATTTTACCGATCGTTTTCGGACTTTGGAGTTGAACTTGTCGGAGTGGGAACGCTTCAAAGCTAGTATTGCTGCGGTTCTGGCGGGCGAGGCGGAGCTTGATCGCATGCTTCGAGAGAGGCAGCGCAGCGAGAAGAATTTGAGCGCCAAGGTGAAGGTGGAAACTCGGATTGATTTTGACGACGCCTCATCTTCGATGAGCACTTGGTTGCAAGTGATTACGCAGGATCGTCCGCGGCTGTTGCATCGGATTAGTTCTTGCCTTTCTAAACTGAAGTGCAATATTGAGATTGCCCTGATTGATACGGAGGGGCAGATGGCGATTGACGTTTTCTATTTGACTTCAGCGGGAAAGAAGCTTTCGGAGGATTTGCAGAAGAAAGTGGAGAAGGCATTGCTGGATGAATTGAAGAGTCCGGAGCTGGCCGGGGTGCGGGAGAGCTAGGCTGTGGGCGGTGCCGCGGCGCTTGCTTCGCTCGCGGAACAGCCGAGGCCGCGGTCCCCGCATAATTTCTTCTTCCTGCCAACCGTGGTGTTACCATCCTGTGCTGACAACATGAAAACACTTCGCTTCTTCCTCTCTTGTTTAGCCGCATGGATTGCCATCCCGGTCTGTGCCGGGCAAACGCCGTCAACATCGCCGCTTACGATTGTGTTGCATGCGGCTCGACTGCTGGATGTGAAGACTGGGCGGGTGTTGAAGCCTGGGGAAGTGTTGGTGCGAGGTGAGCGGATCGTCGAGGTGGGGTCGGCGGTGCTGCACCCCGCCGGTGCAGAGCTTATCGATCTTGGCGATCGCACGTTGTTACCCGGGTTGATCGATGCGCATGTGCATTTGTTTTTGCATCCGGGGGCGGAGGATTTGCAAACGGTGCAGGAGTCGGTGCCGCAACGCACGATCATGGCGGTGCTGGCGGCGCGGGACGATTTGATGGCGGGTTTTACGGCGGAGCGCGATATGGGGACTGAGGGCGCGGGATCGGCCGATACCGCGGTTCGCGACGCGATTAACGATGGGGCGATTCCGGGGCCACGGCTGCGGATTAGCGGGAATGCGATCAACATTCTCGGCGGACACGAGGATGCGATTGGCTATAACCCTGTGCAGCGGGTGTTGCCGAATGCCGATTACGCGAATAATAAGGATGAGCTGGTCGCAGTGATGCGCGGGCAGTATAAGGAAGGCGCGGACTTCAGCAAGATTTACGAGACGGGTCCGGATGTGGTGCAGGATGGACGGTTCTCGACGATTTATCAGTACACGGAGGCGGAATTGAGCGCGGCGGTGGCGGAGGCGGCTCGACTGGGCAAGCGCGTCGCCGTGCATGCTACCGGGGAACCGGGGACTTTGTATGCGGCGCGAGCCGGGGTGGCGTCGATTGATCATGCCTATCAGCTCAGCGACGAGACGATGCGGCGGATGCGCGAGAAGCAGATTTTCGCCGTGCCCACTTTTACGATTGCGGAGTACTTTGGCGATCATGCCGCAACTCCGGCGTTGGCGGCGCGCGAGCGCGCTTTGTTGGATTTTCATGCTGGGGAATTTCGCCGGCAGATTGCGGCGGGAGTTCCCATGGCGGTTGGTTCGGACGTGGGGCCTTTTCCGCACGGGACCCAGGCTCGGGAATTTGTGTTGATGGTGAAGTATGGGATGGAGCCTTTGGCCGTGCTGCAGGCTGACTTACTCAATGGGGCTAAGTTACTGGATTGGGCGGGACAGATCGGGTCGTTGGAGCCGGGGTATTACGCGGATGTTATCGCTGTGGCTGGAGATCCGTTGCAGCACATGGAGGTTCTGTCTAACGTGTCTTTTGTGATGAAGGGCGGGGTGGTTTACAAGAAGTAAGGGCACGGATCGAGATTCCTTGCGAATTCTTCGGTTGGGCTGACCTGCGAGAGTCCTTCGGCTGCGCTCAGGATGACAGCGTTGGCGGATTACTAATTCTTCCAGTCGCGATCGGAGTCCGGGCCTTCGGCTGATCTAGTTTGGTTGCGTTTGCGGTAGCAAACGAAGATGACTCCGACCGTCATTAGAGTGGGCGGGGCGATCAAGATCAGGATGCCGCTTTTCAGGGCTTGGATCATTTTTGAGCCCGAGGAGGCAGCTTGGGTGTAGCAGAGGGCGCAGCTTTGAGAGAGCGCTGGGAGCGGAGTTAGCAGGGTGGTTAGTGCTACTAAGGCTGCGCAGAGAATCCAGATGTTCTTGCACTTCATATTTACCTGCCCTCTTCACAGTCTGCTAACACGCCTGGTTTCGCTTGGCTGGACAGCCGAGGCGGCTCTCCCCACACAATCTGGTCCGGCCGACTATCTTGCCCAGGGCACGCCGTTCGAGAGGCGGAAGGCGTCGGTCCATCCATATTGTAGACCTAAGGCTACGGCTACCAGGAAGATCAGCACGAACCACATCAGGCCGCGGTTCTCGGCGAGGTGCATGAAGAATAGCAACGCCAAGCCAGCCTCGATGATGGCTACGGCCAGCATGCGCACGAACATTTGCGAGGCGCTGATGTCCTGGTAGGCGATTACGAACTGGGCCGCAGCCAGGACTAGTAGAAAAACGTAAACGATCAAATCTTTTCCCATGCTGCCGCTGTGAGTTTCGGTGGTCATCGTTTGTTCGCTCCTGCTGGTTCGTCCGACTTCTTAGATACGGTTACTTTTTCCTATCTTAGTGAGATAGATTCAGAAGATAGATCAGCGGAACTACGAACATCCACACCAAGTCTACGAAGTGCCAGTAGAGTCCGGTGATTTCAAGGTCGTCGGCTCCGTAGCGGCCGCCCTGATAGCGTATCGCAACAGCGATGAGGGCGATTACGCCGCCGGTCACGTGGGTTAAGTGCAGGCCAGTTACGCTAAAGAACAGCGAACTGAACAGCGGAGTACCCCACGGGTTGTGGAACAGCGTCGCCCCTTCGGCGATCATGCCCATCCACTCGCGGATGTGGAGAACGGCGAAGAGGATGCCCAGGGCGGCGGTGACCATGGTCCAGCGAAAGGCTCCGGCCTTGTCGCCTTTTTGGGCGGAGCGGAGGCCAATCAACATGGTCAAGCTGCTGGTTAGCAGGATGAAGGTCATGATGGCCACGTTGGTGACGCTGTGGAAGGGGCGCGGCCAGTTGGGCGTAGCGTTACGAACGAATCCGTAGGCTACCAGACAGCCGGCGAAGGTCATGCTGTCGGCGATGATGAAGAGCCACATCGCCATTTTCTTGGCGGGGACGTGGAAGGTGGGCGCGGTCATGACTTCGGTCGCCTCGGAGCGCGACACCTGCCCGTGAATGGAGAGATCGGCTTGGCTCAAGTTGCCTCCTACCTTTGACTGGGTTAGAGCTTTATCCAAAGCAGCAAAAGCAGATACACCCACAGTACATCCATAAAATGCCAGTAATAAGAGGTTGCGTCGAGAGTACTGCGACGCAGGGTTCCGCGATTAAGCTTCGCTATAACTCGCACTAAGCCGCCCAAGCCACCTAGAAAGTGGACGGCATGCGCGGCGGTTAGCACATAGAAAAAAGAGCTGCTGGGATTTGTGGCTAGATAGAGCCCTTGTGACTTGAGTTGAAGCCAAGCGACATACTGTCCGGCTACGAATATTAGGCCCAAAAATAAAGTTACGTAGAGCCAGCGAGCGGGATTGGCTACCAGAGTGGTGGCGCTCATGAAGCCGGCGATCTGGCGGCGAGCTCTCTCGAGGGCTACGCTGCTGGCGAAGAGAATCAGGGTGTTTAAGTAGAGGACCGAGGGCAGCGTGAAGTGCCGCCAGTCCGGCGCCGCGCCTTGGCGAACGATTAGGGCGCTGGTGAAGGCGGCGAAGGTCATGGTGATCGCCGCAAGGCCTACCCAGATGCCGGTGCTGGCCGGCGGGGGAGAGTTGTCTTTGACGCGGCGCAGATCTCCGCCGCCTGGGGGGGTGGGCCAGGCACCGTTTCCCGAGCCGTGGCTGGTGAGGCGGTCTAGTTCGATTTTCGGCGGTTCGGGGATAGCTGTGGCCATAATTTAATCTGTTTTGTTGCGCCCCGCGTTGCGTTTGCGGGGGTCATCGTATCGTCCCTGCCGAGTTTCTGTCGTGGCGCGTCTTTTCGCCCCTTTGGAGCTTTTCCTCTTCCCTTTTATCCACGGCTTGCGCCCTGGGCTGCATTCTTTCGCCGCTTTGCGGCTGTCACACTGAGTACTCTTAGTACTCTACTTTTCCTCGTTCGGGTTGTTTAGCTTTTCGGGCGAGGTTTGCATTATGTAGTCAGCGCTCGCTCCTTCTACGCTGTATTGATATGGATCGTGGTAGACGACCGGCATCGTATCGCCGAAGTTGTTGTGGGGTGGAGGGGTTGCCGTGCTCCACTCCAAGGAAGTTCCTTCCCAGGGGTTGTCATTGGGGGCGTGCGCACCCCAGAAGCGGCTGTGGATCAAGTTATAGAGGAAGATAAGCTGAGCGAAGCCCGTGATGAGCGCCCACACGGTAATGAACTTATGCACCGGGATGAGTGGGATCAGGTAATCGTCGGTGAAGGCCTGGTAGCGGCGGACGTTGCCGGCCATGCCCAGGTAGTGGAAAGGCATGAAGATACAGTAGGCGCCGATGAAGCTTAGGATGAAGTGGGCTTTGCCCAGGTTCTCGTTCATCATGCGGCCGGTCATCTTGGGGAACCAGAAGTAGGTTCCGGCGAAGATGCCGAACATGGCGGCTACTCCCATGACTAAGTGGAAGTGTCCGACCACAAAGTAAGTGGCGTGGATCATGATATCGAGCGAGGGTTGGGCCAAGAAGAATCCGCTTACTCCGCCGGCGATGAACATGGAGACGAAGCCCAGGCCGAAGAGCGAGGCGGAGTTAATGCGCAGCTTCGAACCGTAAAGGCTGCCCAGCCAGATCAGCACGATGATGGCGGATGGAATCGTGATGACCAGAGTGGGGAAGGAAAAAGCCAGCGACGAAACCGGGTTCATGCCGCTGACGAACATGTGGTGGCCGTAGACCATGTAGCTGAGTACGGCGAGGGCTCCCATCGAGTAGATGAGGACGCGATGGCTTAGCATGGGCCGGCGCATGTTGGTGATGAGCACGTGGGAGACGATGCCCATGCCGGGGACGATGGCGATGTAGACCTCGGGGTGCCCGAAGAACCAGAACAGATGCTGCCACAATAAAGTTGAGCCGCCGGAGTGAGGCAGAACCTGACCGTTCACGACCAAGCCTGAGGGGACGAAAAAGCTCGTGCCGGCTACGTGATCGAGGATCAGCAGGATGCAAGCGGGCATCAAGACCGCGAAGGCGGTGAGGCCCATGATGGAGGTGATGAACCAGGCCCAGGCGCTGAGTGGGAGGCGCATCAGCGACATGCCCTTGGTGCGCATGTCGAGCGTGGTGGTGATGAAGTTCAGGGAGCCGAGCAACTGGCCGATGCAGAAAATTCCGATGGAGGCTGCCCAAAGGATTACTCCCGTGCCTTGGCCGGGGCCGCCAACGGAGCCGATCGCGCTTAGAGGAGCGTATTGCGTCCAACCGCCCAGAGTGGGGCCTTCGCCCACGAAGAAGGAGCTGACCAGAACCAGGAAGGCGACGAAGGTGACCCAGAACGACATCATGTTGAAGTGGGGGAAGGGCATGTCTTCGGCGCCGGTCTGAATGGGCAGGAAGAAATTGCCGAAGGCGGCGAAGGGCGCGGTGGTGAGCACGAAGAAGACCATGATGGTGGCGTGCATGGTCATGAGCTGGAGGTAGTACTCGGGAGTCATCACGTCGCCGGGGGCGCCGGTTTTCGAGAGTAGGTGCAGGCCGGGGATGGCGAAGCTGCCCCAGCCGAGGTGGATGCGCATGAGCCAGGAGAGGAACATGCCCACCAGAGCGGCGACCAGAGCCAGGGCGTAGTACTGCTTGCCGATGACTTTGTGGTCGATGCTGAAGACGTGCTTGCGAAGGAAGCTGGTGGGAGCTCCGTGAACGGCGTGGGTCGACATATCGTGCATGGCGCTTTACCTCGAACGGGAGATGTTAGTGGTCAGGAGCGAAAGCCCGAGTCATTTTTTCCCAACGGTAACGGCACGGCTTTTAAGCCGTGTCCTGATACGAATCTTTCTTACTGCAATGCCGCTTGTTGCTTGAGCCAGGCGTCGTAATCTTCCTGGGACTTTACTTCCAGATACGCTTTCATGTTGTAGTGGCCGAGGCCGCACAGCTGGGTGCAGACGATTTCGTATTTGCCGACTTTGGTGGCGGTGAAGTGAATGGAGACATCGAGGCCGGGGACGAAATCCTGTTGCACGCGCAACTCGGGGACGTAGAAAGAATGGCCTACGTCTTTGGAGTGCATCAAAAGGTGAACTTCGCGGTTCACGGGGATGGCCATCTCGGCGGCGACGATGTCGTCTTTGGAGTCGGGATCGTGGTCCTGATCGATGCCGAAGAAATTGGCGCTGGCCTCATTGATGAGTTCGGGGTGCAGGGGGCCGAACTTGCCATCGGGGCCGGGGTAGCGGAAATAGAAGGCGAACTGTCCGGCTTGCGCCTGGATCTGCACGGCATCGGCGGCGGGCGGAGTGAAATAAACGCTGGCCCAGGCTTTGGTGCCGAATACGCCCAAGGCTAAAACTTCCGTGCCTACCAAGAGGAACGCAGCGATCACTAAGCCGGCCGCGCCGCCGGGAAAGCTTTTGACCTTGTCGCCGGGCTTGAAGACGGAGAACTTCCAGATAAAAAACGCGAGAATGATCTGCGAGGCCAGGAAGGAAATGCCGGCCTCGAGCATGGTGTCGGCGAATTGCTCATCGATGAGATGGCCGTGGGTCGAGATGTCCTGAGGAAGATCCCAGGTATGCATCACGATTGGAATCGCCGAACCGATTGCGATTATTACGATAACCACCGCGAATAGCTTCGCCATAGCGCCCGCCTTTAGCCGGTGTCAGTCTGATGTGGAAACGCCGCAGGTGGCCTGCGGCGGCTTGAAGTGTACATTTTTTACTGCCACTGCGCTCACACTTTCTTTCTTCAAAATTTACTTGGCTTTGAAGGTGAAGTTTGCCGAACCGGGAGTGCCGGCGGCGACCGTAGCCTTTTGTGTTTGGGTGCCGTACTCTTCCTGCCAGGCGGTCACGGTGTAATTTCCGGGCGGCACGCCGGTGATGGTGTAGTTGCCGCTGCTGTCGGTGGCGGCGTAGGGGCCTTTGACGACTACGAACCAGCCGTGCATCCAGGGATGAATGTTGCACTGGACCGGAATCACTTCGGCGGCCTTCCAGCTCTTTTCGACGGGGGCCGCTCCGGGCGGCTGCGACTGGTTCCAGGGAATATTGCCGGTCATGGGATTCGGCAGTGGATGGATGTTGTGCGTGGTCTGGTCGCTGGTGGTCACCTTGAAAGTCTGAGCGACATCCATCGGTAGCACGTGCGGCATGTACACACAATTTTTCTGGTCGAACACGGGGACGGCGGTCGAGGTGGTGGGGCTGCCGCTCCAATCGGAGATGTACAGAACCACGTTCTCGAGGCCTCCGCCGGAGCCGACTACGACCGTCTCGAGGTGTGCGGGATCGGCGGCATGAGCTTTGGAGCAGTAGGGATCCTTCGACATGTCGATGCCCTTCATGTGAGGGGCAGTGCCATCGAGTTTCACGGTGCCGGTGATTTTACCTTCGGCGGCGGCGTTCACTTTTTGCCCTAAGATCAGCGCGCCGCAGCATACCAAGACTACCGCCGATAGTACAGCGGCGAGATGGAATTTCTTCGTCTTGTTCTCGGTCTTACTCATGGAAATCTCTCCTTAAAGAACTACTCACTTTGCACCCAGCTAGATTGCGAGGCCATTGTAGCTCTTATTGCTGACCCGCCGGTGCGTTCGGATCGACTGGCTTTAGCTCGAGCTTTTTGGCCATTTCCTTTTCTACGCTTTTTTGTTTCATGAAGGTGCGCAAGTAAAACACCAGATCCCAAGCCTCGTCGGGCTTGATGTTGTCGGCGTAGGAGGGCATGGGAGTGCCGTCGAGGCCGGTCATGAAGATACGATAGATGTCGCGGTCGGTGTCGCCGCACTTGGGGCGGGAGCCTTCGGTGAAGTTGAAGGGAGCAATGGGCCGGCCGAGATCGTCGGTGAGGGTGGGGGCGGAGGGACCGTTGGCCTGACCCTGCACGCCGTGGCACTTCCAGCATTGGACGCGGGCAAAGACCTCGCGGCCAGCCTTGATGCGCTCGGGCGTGACTTCGGGTTCGTCAGGAATGACGATCGCAGGGCCGGGTTTTTCGTTGGCCCAGCGCGGAGAGAAGTGCTTGATCCAAGCCACCAGGTCAGCCTTCTCCTGCTTGGTAAGAGTGTTCCATTGCGGCATGTTGGAACGATCAAAACCGCGGCCGATGCTGTTGAAGAGGTCTTGGTCGGTAGGCAGAGTGCCAGTCGGGGTGGAGCGGCACTTGAAAACGCCGAGCTGGAAGTTGCGCGGCTTGGGGTACATGGGGGATTCCATCCAGACCGCGTTTTCGCCTTCGCCATCGCCCAGCGTGCCGTGGCAGCCAACGCAATATCTGCGATAGGGCGCGGCGGCAGCCTTGGCGTTGCCGGTGATGTTGCCGACGTGGCTGGCCGCCTGGGGCGAATTCAGCCAATCCTTAAGTTGAGCGCTCGTGACTTGAGCCCAGGAAGGCAGCGGGATGGCACAGACGGCAGCCGCAACCAGTAAGAGTGACCACTTTCGCAATTGAGTCCCCATGTCGACGCCTCTCTCAATCAGAGCTTAGAAATCCATGCTTAGAAATCCATGCTTAGAAATCAAAGTCAAAGCCCAACAGCAGTTCGCTGGTATTGATATTGGCAGAAGCCAGGCCGAGCGTTGGACCGGTGCCATCCTGATGCAGCCAGTTGTACTCGTTATGCCAGGCGAAGCCAGCGCGGCTGGTCATGAACGGGTTGTAACGGTAGCCGACGGTGTAGGTGGTGATATTGCCCAGGTTCGAAGGATTCGTCGGAGTCGACTGCTGCGACATGCGAATGGTTTCGAAGCGCCCGATGAAAATGAGCTGCGGGCTGTAGACGTAGTGAGGTTCGAACAAGACCCCGTTCCACGTGGGATTCCGCGAACCTCCGGGAAGCGTGGTGCCGGTGGTGTTGTTGACTGTGGAAACGCCGTCAATCACGTCGCCATAACCTTGGCCGAACCAGGCGCTGTCCGAACCGTGCTGGGTCACGACCTGAAGATCGATGTGCTGGCCGAAGTAGAATTGGCCGACAAAACCTTCGCGGCTGAAACTCTTGTTGCCAATGCCAGAGCCGGCGATGTAGCTGTTCGCCCCGCCACTGGTGAGCCAGGTGGTGGGCGCTTCTCCGGCCATGGCATAGAAGCCGAGGCGCTGGACGCCGAGTCTACCGGTATCGAAAGCTTGACTGCCGGTAAAGAATCCAGTGTACGCGTTGCCATAAGGAAGCCCGACCGTGCCGTCACTTGAGCTTAACAATGAAGCAGAGTAACGGGTGCGGTCATCCCAGGAATGGCCCATTACCTCAAGCCCAAGTTGGTTGTCGCCCATCTGCCCGAAGATGTTGCCATCTCCCACCGGAATGAAGTGGTAGAGCTGATAGATTCCGCCGTTGCCGGTGAGGGTGAGGATGCGCTTCTCGGAAAGCAGGTTATCGAGTTCAAACTTGCCGAGCTTGACGTTGAGCCAGGGGCTGCCGAAAAGATTGTCCAGCCGCGCCATAACGGTTTCAAAGTGGAAGGACGCGGTCGGATCGGACGAGGGCAATACATAGAAGGAGAAATTCTTTTCGAGGACGCCGCCGGTGTGGAAGTCGAGGCCGCTCAGATCGAAACCATTGGTGGTGAGGCGCTGGACCGCCGAGCCGGTGGGTGTTGCATTTCCCGCCGAATAAGTATCGACCAGAACTTTGCCGGTACTAACGCGGTGCCAGATGGGCGTAATGCGGAAGGTGACCGGCCAATAGCTGGGATTCTGCCAGATGGGAGAATCGCGGTCGTTCATGAGCTGATAACCGTTGTCTTTGAACTTTTGACCGAAGTAGTTCAGCATCGGCCACGATTCGTGGCAGGCCGAGCAGCGCAGGCCGTACTTGCGGGCGAAAGCCGGGAGGGCGTTCGCGGGCTGGCTGCAAGTGAGAACGACGGATGCGAGAACCAGTGCGACTGCCGCAAAGGAGGACGCAAACTGCGAGAGGCTGCGAAGATGAAAACGCTTGGAAACGCGCATGGCCGTACTCCTCAGCAGGATCGAATGGGAATCGTGTGGAGCTTGCGGAGTTGACTTACGGTAGATGCCAGAAGCGATGAGCTCGAACAAGAAAATTCCCTCCGCACTACTGCGTGCGAGTGTGGCGGACATGTCTGCGAGGTCCTACCACCTTACCGGAGGTGAATCCTACTACGGGCGAAAGCCGAAGTTCAAGGGGAAGAACGAATTTTTTTTACAATTTTTTTACAACGCCCTTCTGGGGCAAAGTTTTTTCAATTCTTAATGCAGGTTCAAATCATGCAGGTTGGAAACATGGGGCGCGAGTTGACAGGCTTGTGCCCAGCATACGAGACTTTGGTCAGTTGGAAGCGGGGACCATGATGGATTGGCGGAGGAGCGGTGAAGGCGGGGGGAAAATGGCTCCGAGAAGCGCGTATTCACTGCGCCGGCCGGGTTCCTGGGCGCCGGGGACTGCTCTGATTCTGGCGGTGGTGGCGGCGAGTCCGGTGGCCGGCCGGGACAAAGAAAAGATTTCCTACGGCGAAGGGCTCATCGTCAATATCCCGATGCGCGAGGCGGAAGTGGAGCAGGTGGTCGAGGATGTGGCGCAGAACGGGATCATCCGGGGAACCAAGGAATACAACAAAGACGAATTTGTGAGCGGGGCGAAGGCGGCTACCTCTTCGGCGGTGTTTCCGGCGTGGGCTGAGGGCGGGAAGGTTTTTTACAAAGTGCGCGAACAGGCCATTGACCCGCGCGGCTTCAAGGATGGCGGGGACGTGGGCACGCTGGTGGTGCGCTACGTGGTGCAACCGCAGGGCGATAAGAACACGGTGCTGCGCATCAATGCGCTGTTTGAAGAGAGCTTTCGCAAGACCGTGCACCCCTCGAATGGCGCGGTGGAGAGCGCCGAGTATAAGGACATTCACGATCACCTCGAGGCTATCCAGGTGATGAGAGAACAAACCCTCGAAGCGGAAGAAGAGCGCAAGGAGGCGCGGGCGAAAAAGCTGGGTCAGGCTGCGGCAGACCCAGCGGGATCGGCCGATTTGCAGGCGTCTTCGTCCAAAGCTAACGCGCAGGCGGAGGAGAGCGAGGCGGCCTCGGCGGTGCCGGCTCCAACGCAGGCTCCGACTCCGGATCCAACGGCGGACTCACCGGCGCAGAACGAGGTACGGCTGGCGCCGGGGCAGACCCTCGCCGATCATGTGCAGGAGTTGCGCAAGCAGGTGGAGCGACTGGTGAAGGCTCCGGGGGCGCCGCTGAAATCGGCGCCGTTTCACACGGCGAGCACGCTGCAGTCTTTGACTCCAGGGACCGAGGTGTTGATTCTGATTTCAACACCCTACTGGTACGGCGTGGAAACTCGGGACGGCCAGCATGGGTGGATGATGCGCGACGATCTGGTGCAGCCATGAAGCGAGCGGGATGGGGAAAGCTTCCGCTGGTGGTGACGTTACTGATTGGGATCGCAGCGGCGCAGGCCCGGGGCGGCTACGAGCGGGCTTTCCCGCAGTCGAAGGCGACGGTGGAGCGCGCGCTGAAGCAGATGCAGTCGGCGACGGCGGGACGGCTGCCGGTGCTGGCGGGGTTCGCGATCTCTGCGGATCGCCCTTTAGAGCGCTTTCAGCGCGGCTATTATCAGGCGAAATTTCAGGTTAGCGCTGCGCCTTCGGGCGGGTCCATGGTGCGAGTAACCGCCGAGGTTACGGCGTGGTATGCGGACCCGGCCGGGACACACTCGGGTTACCAGGTATTGGCTTCGAATGGGCGGCTGGAAGCGGATCTGCTCGATCAATTGGCGGATCAATTGGCGGCGCTAGGACCACGAGCCAGTGCGGGCAACTCTGCGAGTGGCGCTTCGCAGCAGCCGGATAAAGCGGAGGCTTCGGCCGAGCCTACGATTTCGGCGCCTTCGCCGCGGCTGCCGGAAGTGGATGGGAAGTTTTCTTCTTCGCTGGCGCAGAGCCTGGAGGCGCGGGAAAAAGGCGGGCAAAAAATCGAGGACAAGGATCCGGATTTGCAGGCCGAGGCGCAGAGCCTCGAAGAGGTGCTCAGAAACCAGTCGCATCCGAAGAATTTGGTGGCGGTGAAGAAATCCGGGACGCCGGTGGTGGCGAGCGCCAGCCTGGCGGCGAAGACTTTGTTTCTGGCCAGCGCGCACGATGAGTTCGAGATGCTGGATTTTAATCGCGATTGGGTGCATGTGCGCATTTCCGGGCTGTCGCGGGGATGGATCTGGCGAAATAATCTGGAGATGCCGAACAGCGTGCCGGATGCGGATGTGCTGCCGGCGCCGACTCCGGCGACCGCGGCGGCGGAGCTGTTTCATGTTTCGCGGGAAGAGAATGCGCCGTTCCCGGGCGACTGGCAGCCGCTGCGCGGCAAGCGCGTGAAGATTCTTTCGGTGGAAGAGACGAATGAGGGGCAGAAGGACGCTGGCTTTCGCGTACGATTAGAATTCGCGAAGTCGCAGCTCGATAAGAGTTATGCGGATTTGGCGAGGCAGCCGCAGGAGTTGGCGGGAGTGGTTTTGATTTTCGACTCGGCCGATGGCGGGATGATGGCGGCTACGCTGGCGACGCTGCAGCAGTGGAAGGCGGGGAAATTATCGGATGCGGGGTTGTGGCATCAGTGTTTTTTTGATCCGCCGGAAACTTTTAGCGAGTCGGGGGCGGCGGCTAGCCAGTAGCTCGGGGGAACCCGAAACGCCACCTGATTTCTCCTCAACTCAGGGCTCAGCACTGGCTCCTCAAACCGGAGGCCCGAATGCGCATCCTATCGAGAGTTACATCTGCCGCTCTTCTGGCAGCATCTTCCCTTCCCGCACAAACTTCGGCATCGGGAGCGGCGGCTCCGCAGACGGCGCGGCAGGCGCTCCTCGAAATGTTCTTTGGACAAGCACCGGATCATCTGGAAAAACATCTCCCGGACGTGACTCGCTGGACTTTTCAGAAACTCGAAGGGAAAATTGGCCAGAGCTTCCTGAGGGGCTTCTCCATGCTGGCAGCGCGAGCCAAGGCAGGAAACGAAAAATTTGAGACCTTCGATTCCGGATCAACGCTGTTCACGCTCGAAACTCCTTACAGCACGGACTACAAGAAGATAGCCATTACGGTGGAAGGGGATCGCTTCCATGACGCCGAGGACGACATTGAGCTGGCGCTGCGTGTGATTCGCAAAGGAGAAAAAGAGGAGGAAGCTTTCCCAATTGTTCCCCACTTCACTTTCTCGATGAAGATGGAATCGCAGGTCTGGCGCCTGAATGAAATCAACCTGACGGGGCGGCTGCCTCTCGCCGATCCGGGTTTTTTAAAGAGCCTCGAGGAGAGCCGGCGTCGCCAAAATGAACAGATGGCGCAGTGGTCGGTGCGCGCGGTGCTCAGAGCGGAGAAGTCGTATCAGGGTACTTTCGGGAGCTTCGCCTGCACGCTCTCGGCGCTTCGAAGCGCGGGCAAAGCAGGCCCAGTCCACCCTGGTTATCTTTACGACGCGCAGTTGGCCGGTGGCAAGAAAAACGGCTACAACTTTTCGATTTCGGGGTGCGACGGCACTGGCTACCAGGCATGGGCTGAACCTGCGACAGCGGACTCGGGCCAGCGTGCGTTCTGCGCGGGCCAGAGTGGCACAATTCGCGCCGCGCCCGATGGGAAAGCGACCACCTGCATCGCCAGCGGCGAAGTCGTCGAGAAAGTGGCCGCCGGCATTTCTTCGCCCGGCGGTGGGTCGCAATTAGAAATTCCTCACCGCGCCATGCCGGACGGGGTCAGCCTTTCCGAGGGCGTAGCGCAGGAACTTCTCCTCAACCAGGTCCAGCCCGTTTATCCGCCGGTAGCGCGAAACGCGAGGATCACAGGGACCGTGGTCCTGAAGGCGCAGATCAGCGAGACGGGCGAGGTCGTAAGCTTGAGCCTGATCTCGGGCCATCCCCTGCTGGCTCCGGCTGCCATGGATGCGGTGAAGCAGTGGAAGTACCGTCCTTACTTGCTGAATGGGAGCCCGGTCGAGGTGAATACGGAGGTCAGGGTGAACTTCGCGCTGAGCGGAAAATAAAATGCTTGCGCTCCCCAGGTGAGATGAGAGGAACGAGGCCCAGTCGGTTCGTTTTGCCGTCTGTTTGAGAGTTTTTAGACATTCGAGAGTTTTTTAGACTTGACTTTCGAAAGTCTTCGGAGTACCTATGCAATCCTTGGCTATTGGTGCAGCCTTGCGCGACCGGCCTGTGCCTGTCTTGGCCGAAACGTATGTTAGAGTAAAAGCCGCGGTACGACAATCACACCACGAAGGTCTCCCATGAGCGCGATGACTCGACCATTAGTGCTGTTAGTACTGTTTCGCAGACGAGCCACGTCGCTGCTGCGCGATTATGCCGAATTAATGAAGGCGCGGGTGACCACGCTGATCATGATGACCGCTTGGTGCGGCTATTATTTCGGAGCGCAGAAGGCTGGGGTATCTTGGCTAAACTGGGGGCTGTTCCACGCTCTGCTGGGGATCGGATTGGTTTCGAGCGGGACGGCCGCGCTGAATGAGGTGATGGAATACAAGGTGGACGCGAAGATGCGGCGGACCGCAATGCGTCCTCTGCCGACAGGGCGAATGAGCCTGGCGCACGCTACCATTGCGGGTCTGCTAGCTACACTGGGCGGCTCTTTTTATCTGGCTTATTTCACGAATCCGCTGACGGGGTTGTTGACCTTTCTGACCTCGTTGGTTTATCTCACCTCTTACACGCCTTTGAAACGGGTGTCGCCAATTTGCACCTTTGTGGGAGCTTTTCCGGGAGCAATGCCGGGAGTTTTAGGGTGGACTGCGGCGCGCGGGCAACTGGAGTGGGGTACGCTGATTTTGTTTGCCATACTTTTTGTTTGGCAATTTCCGCACTTTTTTTCCATCGCATGGCTTTACCGGGAAGACTACGCGGCGGGCGGGATTCTCATGCTGCCGGTGGTCGAAGAAGATGGGCGCTCTACCGCGCGGCGAATTCTGGCGTACTCGGTCATTCTGATTCCGCTGAGCACCTTGCCTAGTTTTTTTGGAATGGCCGGGAAGATTTATTTGGTGGGCGCGGTGGTTTTGGGAATAGCGCTTTTTTATTTTGGGGCGCGGCTGGCGTTTTTGAAGTTGCCGGTGAATAGTCCGCGGTCGAAGAGGATGGCGCGCCAGGTTTTGCAGGCTACCGTGATTTATCTGCCCTTGTTGTTCGCTTTGATGATGGGGAATGCTTTGCGGCCTTAGGCGCGCAGGTGCCGTCCGCCCCCGTTTCCCGGCACTTCCGTGCCGGGCTTTCCTATTCCGCCCCTTCGGCCGGGGCTGGGTCGTTTACCAACCTTGCGCTGTGGGCTGCATTCTCGCGCCGCTTCGCAGCTTACCGGTCCGGGGTTTCTTCTAACTGCACTGTCAGGGTGGTTTCGTTGTCGATGTGGATGGCTTTGCCTTGCTCCAGCGGGGCTGAAGGATCGAGGCTCATGAAATCGTTGATTTGCATATCGCTGCTGGCGAAGAGTTGGTAGTCGCCGGGGGGAATGGTCTGCAACGCGAATCGCCCCGATGGATCGGTCACGGCTCGGCGGTAGGCGCTAAATTGCGAGCGGCGCGAGCCGTTCGGTACCAGCAGGACGGTGATTCCGGAGAGCGGCGTTCCGTCGCGGCTGGAGACCGCCCCATCCACGCGGCCTTTGGCAGGAGCGAGGGTTATATCCGGGGCAGCGGGAGCAGCGCCGCGGGCTACCTCGATTCCGGACTCGAAGACATCGGCGCCGTTGGCGCTGAGATAGAAGCCTGGCGGCACTCCCAGGATATTCAGGCTGTAAGCTCCGTCTGGAATATCGTGAAAAACGAAGCTGCCATCCGCGCTCACCGCGGTGCTGGGAGTGTCGGGCGCAGCGGTTGCGGTTAGAGGATCGCGGGGCTCGAGTTCGACCACCAGCCGGCTGAGATCCAGGTTGTCCCTGGCATCGGCTCGCAGGCGGCCATTGATTTCGGCTCCCGGATTCAATACCACTTCTACATTGCTCACGTTGAGAGCGGAAACCTGAACGGAGACCCGGCCGTAAAGGGTTTTGCCGGCTCCGGTCGGAGGCAGGTCGGCGGCTAGAAGGTAGGAGCCCGAGGGAATGCCATGGAAATCGAAGACTCCGGTTGATCCCGGCGATGGCTCCTTCGGCGAAAAGGTCTGCTTGCCTTGATCGCCCACGAGCACAACGTGCGCACCTTTGGCGGGAAGAGAGGTGGATCCGTTTAAGGCGACGCCTTTCACGCGAAAAGCTCGCACGGGGACAAGATGGATTTCAATGGCGGAGAGTTGCTCGCCTTCGCGCATCGAGAGCGCGACGGAATGTTCGACGTCGGTGGCGGAGGGATAGTAGAGCGGGGCATAGACCTCGCTCTCTTTCGGCTTTACCTCAAGAGATCCCGCGTGGGAGACGCGCAGGTAATAATCGCCACGAGGCAGATTCTCGATGCGATATTCGCCGCGGGCGTTGGTGGAAACCGAAGTGACGCTGTTTAGTTCGGCTTGGCCTTGGCGATAGGAGCGCTTCATAGCCTCGACGGCCGCGTTGCGCAGAGGCTTGCCGGCGGCGTCGGTGACGACGCCACTAATCACTGCGCCGGGAGCGAGGCGAAACTTGAGGTTGGTGAGGCGGTCGCCGGAGCTAACCGAAATCGACTGCCGGGAGAGGCCGGAGCCGGTGCCGCGCTGATTTACATAACCATCGTGCGCGGCAGAGAGGGTGTAGCGGCCTGGGGCTATACCCTGGAGAATGAACTCGCCTTCGGCGTTGGTGGTGGCGGAGGGGTTGTTGACGGACCGGGCTCCACGATTGCGCAAGGAGACGGTCGCGCCTGGAATGGGCTGTTGCGTGACCGAATCCAAGACCGTGCCGGAGATCGACGCTTGGGGTTGGGAGTTGTCCGAGGTCTGGGCGAACAGGCGCGCCGAGGCTAAAGCAATCAGGATCGCTGCCTGGAAGATGCGTTTCATGAGAAGGCCCGGACCTTGGCTATTTTCTCATGTTGCGAAAAGAATGGTGGGGTCAGAGCAGTTAGCAGTTAGCAAAGCCCGGCGGGGTTGGATGTACGTTTCTTGATAGAGATACGGGCGCTTGGCCAAGCGCCAATTGCCAGGCGCCAACTGCCGAGCTCCGGCTACTGGATGGAGCTGCCGACTTCGGAGAAGACATTGCTGGCGTTCGAGCCGATGAGACGGACTGTGCCCACGACTATGACCAGAATGACGGCCAGCATCACGGAGTATTCGGCGACGTCCTGGCCTTCGTCGTTTTGCCAGAGGTTTTGCCGGATCGTTTGCAATACGTCGTTCATAATTTCTCCTCGGTTCAATGGGCTCCTGACATCACGGACTTAGCTTCGGGCCGAGTGCTGGCGTTCGAAAGCGGCAGTCCCCAGGGTTCTTTCTCCTGCGCGACTGCTTTGAGGCCGAGTTGATACTCGCTGGTCCCGGCCAACAGCCTGCTCCAGACTACGGTGAAATCTTTTCTGCGCTGGCGATAAAAGATGCTGAGGGTGGCCGGCGTTTGCACTTGCTGGCGGAGCGCGCCGATGCGAGTGCCGCTGGCAGTAAGATCGAGAGTGTGGGCGAGCGCTTCAAACGAGGCGCCGGCAGCGTCGGTACCGCGGACGCGCACGGGCAGAACCGCCTGCGTGCGGTCCTGGCGACGCCGGTTGTTCTTGATCCTGCTTGCTGGCATGGGTGACCTGATAGAAGTTTGCAACATTTGAAAGTAGAGCGGAATGGCCCTGACGTGTGGGGCACAAAGGTAACGAGCAAGGGGCAGTTATCGGTTACGGATCGGGAGTGAACGGTTGGCGGTCGGCAGCTTTTGTTTCTTTCTGCGGCGGCGCGATACAATCAATAAATTAGGAGATCTTCAGCGAATGTCCAGCGCGCACGCCGTTGAGCCTGTGGTCCGGCTGCTTCCGTTCGAAACCTGGGAATCTAAACTGCCAGCCTTATCCGAGCGATATCGTGAAAACCACCCTTGTCCGCATATTCTTCTGCAGGATTTTCTTTATCCGGAAGTCGCCGCGGCCATGGCGGAGGAATTTCCCCAGCCCACCAGCGCCGCCTGGACCCAGTACAAACACGCCAACGAAAACAAACTCGGCATGGCGAAACGCCAGCTCTTTCCGCCAACGATTGCGGCGGTTACCGACGAACTGAACTCGCCCGAGTTTGTCGCCTGGATTTCCGAACTCACCGGAATTCCCAACCTGATGGCCGATCCCATGTTGGAGGGTGGAGGACTGCACCAGTCCGGCCCCGGCGGCTATCTGAACGTGCATACCGATTTTTCCATGCACCACTTTCAACCCAACTGGCACCGCCGCGTGAACCTGATCCTTTATCTCAATCCGGGCTGGAATGAAAGCTGGGGCGGATCCATCGAGCTATGGGAGCGCAAGCAAGGCAAGGTGGCCAGCTGCGCCGCGAAATATCTGCCGCTGCTCAATCACGCGCTGATTTTCACCACCGACGAGCGCTCGCTGCACGGCTTTCCTGACCCGCTGACCTGCCCCCAGGGCCAGTCGCGCAAGAGTCTTGCGCTCTATTACTACACCGTCGATCGCGACAAGATGGTCACCAGCCATTCCACCGATTATTTCGCCCGCCCGCAGGATGGCTGGGTAAAGTCGGTCATGATCTGGATGGATAAAAAAGCGGTTGACCTCTACTCGCGAGCCAAGGCGCGCTTCGGATTCTCCGACGAGTACGCCAGCAAAGTGCTGGGCTTTCTCTCGCGAAAAAAATAGACCCTCGGACTTCACTCCGATCCGGCCCGAGGGTCCAGCGCACCCCGCTTAACTATTTCTTCTTCTTTTTTTTCCTTTTCCTTCATCCTTGTCGCCGTCCTCGTCTTTGTGAGACCTCTTCTTCTCCCGCTCCGGCTCGTCGAACTTGATTCGCGAGGCCAGCCGATGCACGCTACGCTGCAGATTCTTAAGCTCGCGCTTGAGTTCCAGGATTTCAGGTTCAAGCGCGGACTCCTCGCCGCAGCAGCATTCTTCACGGGTCTCGCGGCAGCAGCACTCCGAGCGCTCCGCTTCGTCGCAGCCGCAGCCGTGCCTCTTCGGCTTGTGATGGCTGAAGCTCATGCAGTGCGAGCTGATGCCGTTCGCCACAACGCAGATGTCGTAATGCCCAGGCGGCAAGTGTGGGATCGTAAAGCGGACCGACTGCAGCGAATCGCCAGTAGCGACGCCCATGGTGCTGAAGTCATAGGTCCGGGCGTAATAAATTTCGTGGCTGTGAATGTTGCGCAGCCGCACCAGCGGATAGTTGGTGCAGGGGGAGCAATCGTCGCCGTACATATTCGCCTGCGAGAATCCATTCAACTTTTTGCCCTCGATGATGTAATAGTCCGCAGGTGAGCCGTGGGGAATGACGGCCTCGATGGTCGGGCGCCAGTGCTCCTCCGGCCCGCCCTTGGGCGTATAAACCTGCACCTCTTTCGAACTGGGACTGAACAGCACCTGGCCGGTGGGCGTAAGCATGAACCGGCTCCAGTAAAGTTGATCCCCGTTGTTTGGCGGAGTCGGCGCCTGCGTCAAAGTACTGGTGAAGGGATCGTACTCAAAAAAAGAAATGGGAGATCCCCAGTTGTTGAACTCGAAGGGCGCCGATGCTACCAGCACATGGCCGTTAGGCATGAGGCTCGCCGGGCAGTCGTTGCAAACCATTGTTTTGCCGCCGACTTTCGGGATGTTAGGTCCCGCAACCCAGGTGCCCGTGCCCAACGGGTGAGACGGCGGAGTGTAGATCGCGGTCTTGCCTTGGCCCGCGCTGTCGGCCGCTCCAAAGAAGATAACTTTGCCGTCGTACATCAGCATCGCCGGTCCAATCTCGCTCATCACGGGGTCGACCAGAGTTACAGGCACCACTCCTTCGTCCTTCCAGGTGTCGGTGGCAATGATGTATTTTTGAGCTCGGTAAGGCGGGAAGCACTCCACGGTAAGAATGGTGTGATCGTGCAGGAGCACCCAGCTCTCTTCATTGGTCCGAACCGGCTGTGCGGCAGCGTTAGACCACGAGTTGGTGGTGGGATCGTAAATAGTGCAGTCGCCCGAGAGCAGCGCGCCGATCATGAAGCGGCCGTCGGGAAAGACGCAGCAGGCGGCATCGCCCACCTGCAGCCAGCCCGGAGGCGACGGCAATGGATCCCATGCATCCGCGACAGGATCGTAGATCTGCCCCAGGTTGGTGTCTCCACCGGCGCCGCTGTCTTCGCCGCCGATCAAGATGATGCGCCCGTCTTTGAGCATTCCCGATGCGTAGTACCTGCGCCAAATGGCCATGTCCGCGAGTGGAGACCATGTGCCCTTGAGGTAGCTGCCTTCGCCATCGGGGGTCAAAGCGTACCAGTGTGGGGTTCCGTCTTCCTGTACCATCACTCGGCCATCCGACAGAAGGATCATCGAACTGGTATTAAAGGTCGGCTGGTTAACCAGCCCCTGCCATGAGCCTGCCATTAGATTGTCTCCTTTCGAACTGGGGAAGGGGGTAAGCTGCTGTTGGGATAGTGCCAGCAGGGGTAAAAACGTTTCACGGAGGGAAGCAGGGTTGCGGGAGGCGTTTGTCTGCGAGCTGGCTGAAAGCTTTCTTGGCCGCAGTGTTTTTTAAGAGTGCGGCTTTTAGCCGCGGCGTCATTAAAATCGATTGGGATTTAGCCACTGCAGAGCTTGATCCACGAGGAGAGCGTATTCCGAGGTGAACTCATGACTGACCTGGCTGCTCATTACTTAGAGGAAGCCTGTCGCCAGTTCCGCGGCCACAAGCGTATGGCTGAAGGCGCCATGGAACAACTGCGCGACGAAGATTTCTTCGTCACCCTCGACCCCGAATCGAACTCGGTCGCGATTCTGGTGCAGCATCTCGCCGGCAACATGCGCTCCCGTTTCACCGACTTCCTCACAACCGACGGCGAAAAGCCCGACCGCTTTCGAGACCAGGAATTCGAAGCCAAAGCGGCCACTCGCGCCGACGTGATGCAGCGCTGGGAAGAGGGCTGGAGCCGCGTCTTCGCCACCATCGAATCACTCAAGCCCGAAGATGTTATGCGCACAGTAACCATCCGCGGCGAACCCCACACCGCGCTCCAGGCCATCAACCGCCAAATCGCGCACTACGCGCAGCATACCGGGCAAATCGTCTTCCTGGCCAAGCACCTGCGCTCGAGCGAGTGGAATATGCTCAGCATTCCTCGCGGCAAGTCAGAGGAATACAAGGTCAAGTCCCGGAAGACATAGGACCGAGATAGGCAACGAGAAAGTACTCTCACTATTGCCCCCAGGTACCGCGCCAGCTTGTAGCCATAGTCGAAGTTATTCTGCCCATCCGTTGCGTAACTCCCAACTGCCACGATCTTGCCACCCAACTGAATGGCCAGAGCGTTGGCAGTGACGAAGTCACCTGCGAAAGAAGTGATGAGGGTACCGTTGGATCCGAATGTGGTGTCCAGTTTTCCCGTGGGTGTATACCGGGCCAGCGCAAACCCGAGCGCCTGGGTTGGGCGTCCCCAGCACCGCGATTTCGCCACTGGACTGAACACCCGGAGGTGTTGACGTTGGGGAAGCCGCTGAGGGCGGTCAGAGTCCCGCCGTGAGAGCCGAATTTTCCATCAGTGACGCCTCCGCCCTGATAGCGGGACACTGCAAATCCGGTTGACAGTGCGGTAGGCTGCTGATAACACTCCCGCCTACGAGGAACTCTCCAGTGGCCAGAGGAACCATAGCATTGGCAGGTCCGGTAGTGGCGAACTGTCCGTTAATTCCGAAACTCGTGTCCAGCGTTCCCTTGGCCGTATATCGGGTCACGAACCCGCTGGCCTCAAAGTCAGAAGCAGCCAGGGCGGAGGCAACCAAGATCTTCCCGTTGGGAAGAAGCGCTAGTGCGGTGGCGCTATCGCCCGCGAGCCTCGCCCCGTTCCCGCTTCCAAAAGTGGGATCAGGCTCGCCATCTGACAAAAAACGCAGGAGCAGAAAACGATCCGCGACAACGATCTTACCGTCCGGCTCGACTCCGACCGCGCTCGTATCTCCGGGTATACCCGAGAACGCCACAATCCCAGCCTTTCCGAACGTTGGGTCAAGACTTTCGTTTGTAGCGTACCGAACCACATCTGTGGTGATGCCTCCGCCGCCCACGGCTACAATCTTTCCATCCGTCTGCAGGGCGATCGCCGTAAAGGGCGAAACGTTGGGCGTAACCGCAATGCCAGAACTTCCAAACCTTGGGTCCAAGCTGCCATCGGTGTTGTAGCGAGCGACCGCGGCAGTGGGGAAACCACTACTGGTAGGGGCTCCGCCGCTGACCAGGATTCTCCCATCCGTCTGAATCGTGATAGCGTTGGCCGTGGCTATATTGCCCTGGCCCAGTTGAATTCCGAAGTCCGTAGTTACAATGCCTCCGGTGCCGAAGGAAGGATCGAGCTGGCCTGCTTGCGCGACAGCAAGCGTGGGAGCGACCAGTGAAGTCGACAGAACCAACACCAATCAAAGATGCGCGGCGCGACGAGGCACTCGTACTCATAAGATCTCGTTTTCCTGTCGAACGAGCGTTGGGATTGTGGGTGGACCCATTTCACAAGGGCAGCGGGGACGTCATCACCGTGCGCACCACAACTTGTCAAGAGATTGTCACCAGTTTGTAAAAAGCTCAGCCATCTTGGCATTGCATGAATGTTCGCCGGCCACAGCGCGGCAAACCGTTTTCGGCGTCCCAGACGTCCCGCGGTCTTTCCGCGGTGCTAGAATCAAGCGTTTTGTGTCTCTGTCAAACTCATAGGAAATCTTCATGCAGTCCAATATGTTGGCCGTAGTAAAACCGAAATCCGCACCCGGCGCCGAGATTCGAGAGGTAAAAGTCCCCGCCTTCGGCGCCAGAGACGTCCTGGTCAAAGTCAAGGTTGCATCCATCTGCGGCACCGACCTGCACATTTACAACTGGGACCGCTGGGCTCAGAACCGCATTCATCCTCCTCTGATCCCCGGCCACGAATTCTGCGGTGAGGTCGCCGCCTTCGGCGACGAAGTCACCAGCGTGAAAGAAGGCGACTTCGTCTCCGCCGAGATGCACGTGGCCTGCGGTAAGTGCCTGCTCTGCCGCACCGGCGAAGCTCACATCTGCCAGAACGTAAAAATCATCGGCGTCGATGCCGACGGAGCCTTCGCCGAATACGTGGTCATCCCGGAATCGAATATCTGGAAGCTCGATCCCGCCATTCCGCTCGATTACGCCTCGATTCTCGATCCGCTCGGCAACGCAGTTCATACCGTGCTCGCCGGAGAAATCGCCGCCAAAACCGTGGCTATCACCGGATGCGGCCCCATCGGCCTCTTCGCCATTGCGGTTGCCAGAGCCGTGGGCGCGACCAGCGTGTTTGCCATCGAAGTGAACGAGCACCGCCGTAAGATCGCGCACGAGATGAAAGCCGATTACGTTCTCGACCCGTCGAAAGAAGATGCGAAAACGATCGTGCTTGAGGCGACCGGCGGCTTGGGCGTCGATGTCGTGCTCGAAATGGCCGGCCATCCCGACTCCATTCGGACTGCGTTCGACATCGTGCGCCGCGGCGGAAGAATTTCTCTCCTCGGCCTGACCTCGAAACCCATCTCGCTGAACTTTTCCGAGGACATTATTTTCAAAGGCATCACGGTGCAGGGCATCAACGGCCGCCGTATGTATCAGACCTGGTATCAGATGACGGCCTTGCTCAAGGCCGGAAAACTCGATCTGCGTCCCGTGATCACCGACCGCATCTCCATGAAGGATTTCTCCACCGCCATGGAGCGGCTGAAAACCGGCGAGGCCAGTAAGATTCTGGTGTATCCGAACGGCGTGAAATGAGGGTGATCCATGGATGGTGTGGCGCGGGCACTGCTGCCCGCGAACCGCGCGGCTCGGCGTAGCTGGTAAAATCGAATGCCAAGGCCAAGGTTCGTCTGACCCGCAAGCTTGGCGCCTCGGGACATGTCGGCAAAGAAAACATTATTCGCGAAGATCTGGGACGCCCACATGGTCGCGCAGCCGGCCGGTCGGTCGCCCATTCTCTACATCGATCTGCACCTGGTGCATGAGGTCACCTCGCCCCAGGCTTTCGACGGCCTGCGAGCCGCGGGCAGAAAAGTTCGCCAGCCGGCACGCACCGTGGCCACGGTCGATCACAACATTCCCACCGAGCCTCGCGGAACTCCGATCACCGACAGGATCGCGGCGCGGCAGATCGAAGCGCTGCAGAAAAATTGCAGAGAATTCGGTGTCCGCCTTTTTGACATGGATTCGCCCGATCAGGGTATCGTGCACGTGATCGGCCCCGAGCTCGGGCTCACGCAGCCGGGTATGACGATGGTCTGCGGCGACAGCCACACCAGCACCCACGGCGCGTTCGGCGCGCTCGCCTTCGGCATTGGAACTTCAGAGGTGGAGCACGTTCTGGCCACACAGTGCTTGCCTCAGCAGAAGCCCAAGACGCTGAAGATCGACGTGCGCGGAAAGCTCTCCGAAGGCGTGACCGCAAAAGATGTGGCGCTCGGCATCATCGGCCAGATCGGCACCGACGGCGCCACCGGGCATGTGATCGAATACTGTGGCGAAGCTGTGCGCGGTCTTACCATGGAAGGCCGCATGACGTTGTGCAACATGAGCATCGAGTCCGGAGCCCGAGCCGGCTTGGTCGCGCCCGACGAGACCACATTCGCCTACGTGAAAGGCAAGCGCTTCGCCCCGCGGGATGGCGAATGGGAGCAGGCTCTGGAACGTTGGCGCAGCCTGCCCAGCGACGAAGCGGCGCAGTTCGATCAAGTGATCGAGATCGATGCCGCGCGGCTTTCGCCTTTTGTGACCTGGGGAACCAATCCCGGCATGGTGGCTCCCGTCACAGGCCGCGTGCCCGAAGTGGCCCAACTTTCCGATTCCGATCGCCGCGCTACCGAACTGGCTTTGCAATACATGGGCCTCGAACCTGGCAAGCGCATCGAAGAGATTGGCATCGACCGTGTCTTCATCGGCTCCTGCACCAACTCGCGCCTGGAAGATTTGCGCGCGGCGGCGCGCGTGGCCAAAGGTCATCACGTAAGTTCGAAGGTGCGCGCCATGGTTGTGCCCGGATCGCAAAGCGTAAAGCGCGCCGCGGAACAAGAAGGCCTGCACCAGATTTTTCTCGACGCCGGCTTCGAATGGCGTGAGTCGGGATGCTCGATGTGCCTGGGCATGAATCCCGACATCTTGCAGCCCGGCGAGCGTTGCGCTTCAACCAGCAACCGCAATTTTGAAGGTCGCCAGGGCCGCGGCGGGCGGACGCATCTGGTGAGCCCGATGATGGCGGCGGCGGCGGCGATTGCCGGGCACTTCACCGATATTCGAGAATGGAAGTATCGATGACGGTAGGACCAAGGCGGTTCCAGGCCTGGCCGGGCGGAGCCCGGCAGTGCCGGGACGCCGAGGATGGAAAAATCAGAGTCCGCTGCAGCGGACGACGCGTGGTTTGCGCGAAGAAAAATCCCATGAAACCATTTCGTGAACATCGCGGCCGCGTGGCTCCGCTGGACCGAGTCAACGTCGATACCGACCAAATCATCCCCAAGCAATTTCTCAAGCGCATCGAGCGCACCGGCTTCGGCCAATTTCTTTTTTACGATTGGCGCTTCTCGGCCGAGGGAAAAAAGATGGCCGGCTTCATCGTTGATGAACCGCGCTACCAGGGCGCAAGCATTCTAGTCGCGGGCAGAAATTTTGGCTGCGGCTCGTCGCGCGAGCACGCGGTGTGGGCGCTGGCCGATTTCGGCTTTCGCGCCGTGATCTCCTCTTCGTTCGCCGATATCTTCGCCAACAACAGCACCAAGAATGGCTTCCTCAGCGTGCGCCTGAGCGACGATGAAGTTGCGGAACTCATGAAGCGTTCGAGCGAAATCCAAAACTACGAGCTCACCATCGACCTGGAGCGTTGCCAGGTCCGCGACGACAAGGGCTTCCTCGCCCGGTTTTCTGTGGATGAATTCGTGCGCCACTGCCTGCTGAATGGGCTCGACGATATCGGTCTCACGCTGCAACACGAGGCGGAAATTTCCGCTTACGAAGCCCTTCATCCCGCGCCCGCTGGGCTGCACGCCCCACAACCGTAAAGCGAAGGTCAACCCGAGTAAAGATTTGTAAAATATTCGCCCCAGGCTTGACCCGTGCCGCGCCGAAGTTGATGCTGGTTTCGGGCGGCATTACTATTGCTTCTGCGTTTCGGTTCCTGCCTGAATCTCCGGGAGACGAGGGCTCGAAAAAGCCCGGCCGTTTCGCGGCCAGAGTTTCCGCGACCGAATGGACATGAAAACGTCTAATCAAGGGCGAGATCAGCGCCGATCGTGTGAAGCTCGAGTCCGTATAAAACCGTGAACAAAACTCCTTTCGTTCTTCCTAAACCAGTGACCCACGCCGCGGCTGTGCTCGCGGTTCTGGTGCTCTCAGCGCTTATCGCCTGCAGCAACTCCGAGTCCAAGCAGCAGCAGGCCCAGGCTGCCGGGCCCCACACCGTCTCCGTGGCCGTGGCCACGGTGCAGCAACAGGATGTCCCGGTTTATCTCGTAGGACTGGGCTCGGTAACGGCGTTCTACACGGCGAACATCAAGAGCCGCGTCGATGGCCAGATCATGCGCGTGAACTTTGCCGAAGGCCAGACCGTGAAGCAAGGCGATCTGCTGATCGTGATCGACGCTCGTCCCTACGAAGTGCAACTGGAGCAAATGCAGGCCCAGCTCTTCAAAGATCAGGCCACTCTGCGCGACGCCAAATTGAATCTGGATCGCTATACCACGCTGATCCCTTCCGGCAGCATCGCGCAGCAACAGGTGGATACGCAAAAATCTCTGGTCGATCAGCTCGATGGCCAGGTGCGCACCGATCAGGCGCAGATCGATAACGCCAAGCTGCAAATTGTCTACTGCAATATCACCGCGCCTTTTACGGGCCGTGTCGGATTGCGCCAGGTCGACCCCGGCAACATCGTGCATGCGGCCGACACCAACCCCATGCTCGTGCTCACCCAACTGCAGCCCATTGCAGTGATCTTTACTCTGCCCGAGGATCAGTTGCCGATGGTGGCGCAGCATATGAAGAACTCCACGCTGCAAGTGGACGCTTACAGCCGCGACGATCAAAACAAGCTGGCCACGGGCAAACTCATGACCATCGATAATCAAATCGACCAGACCACGGGCACCGCAAAACTCAAGGCCGTATTCGATAACAACGACAATCGCCTGTGGCCGAACCAGTTTGTGAACGCCAGCCTGCTGCTCGAAACCAGAAAGAACAGCACCGTGCTGCCCACGGCGGCTGTGTTGCGCGGGCCGCAGGGCGCTTACGTCTACGCCGTGAAGCCCGATAACACGGTGGAAGCTCGGCCCATCACGATTTCCCTGACCCAGGGCAACACCACGGTGGTCACCGCCGGTTTAACCCGCGGCGAAACGGTAGTCACCGACGGCCAGGACAAACTGCAAACCGGCAGCAAGATCGAGCCGCGCAACGGCGCGCCCAGCACGGCGAGCGGCTCCAAGGGTAGCAGCGGCTTCTCAGGAATCCCAGCCTCATGAGTCCTTCGCGTTTATTCATTCTCCGGCCGGTGGCGACCACGCTGTTGATGGTGGGAGTGCTGCTGGTGGGCTGGGTTGCGTTCCTGCAGTTGCCCGTTTCCGCTCTTCCCGAAGTCGATTACCCCACCATCCAGGTGGTCACGTTTTATCCGGGAGCCGATCCCGAGGTGATGGCGTCTTCGGTGACCTCGCCGCTCGAGCGGCAGTTTGGGCAGGTCCCCGGCCTCAGCCAGATGACCTCGACGAGTTCGTTGGGCAGTTCGGTGATCACGCTGCAGTTCGGCCTCGATCAAAATATTGACGTCGAGGAGCAGCAAGTGCAGGCCGCGGTGAACGCGGCGGCGACATTCTTGCCAACGGATCTACCCAACCCTCCAATTTACAACAAAGTCAATCCCGCCGACTCTCCGATTCTCACCCTGGCGCTGACTTCGGGTTCACTCGCCCTCTCGAAGGTGGAGGATCTGGCCGACACCGCGCTGGCGCAGAAGATCTCGCAACTGCCGGGGGTGGGACTGGTTTCGATCAGCGGCGGACAAAAGCCCGCCGTGCGCGTGCAGGTGAATCCAACGGCGCTGGCGTCCTACGGCTTAAGCCTCGAGGATGTGCGCACGGCGCTGGCCCAGGCGAACGTCGATCAGGCCAAGGGCGTCATCGATGGTGCGCGGCAGTCCTACACCATCGGCGCCAACGATCAGCTTTTTTCGAGCGAGCAGTACAAGCCCATCGTGATCGCCTATCGCAACGGCGCGCCGGTGCGGCTGAGCGATGTGGCCAACGTGATCGATGGCACGGAAAATACCTTGCTTGCGGCCTGGATGAACTCGACCCCGGCCGTGATCGTAAACATTCAGCGCCAACCGGGCGCGAACATTATCAGCGTCGTCGACCGCATCAAAAAGCTGCTGCCGCAGCTGCAGGCTTCGCTGCCTTCGGCCGTAAAAGTTCAGATTCTCACCGACCGCACCACCACCATCCGCGCCTCGGTGAAAGATGTCGAGTTCGAATTGGCCTTGACCATCGTGCTGGTGGTCATCGTCATTTTCTTTTTCCTGCGCAATCTGCGCGCCACTTTCATTCCCAGCGTCGCGGTCCCGCTCTCGATCGTGGGAACGTTCGGCGTGATGTACTTGCTCGGCTACAGCCTGAACAATCTCACGCTCATGGCCTTGACCATCTCCACCGGCTTCGTGGTCGACGATGCCATCGTCATGATCGAAAACATCGACCGCTACCTCGAAGCGGGGGAGTCGCCGCTGGACGCGGCTCTGAAAGGCTCCGGGCAAATCGGCTTCACCATCGTCTCGCTTACCGTCTCGCTGATCGCCGTGCTGATTCCGCTGTTATTCATGGGCGACATCGTTGGCCGCCTGTTCCGCGAATTCGCGGTGACCCTGGCGGTCACGATTCTTGTCTCGGCGGGAGTTTCTCTCAGCCTTACGCCGATGATGTGCGCCAAGCTGCTCAAGCATCGCAAGGAAGGCGAGAAGGGCCGCTTCTACGAGGTCACCGAAGATTTTTACAACCGCGTAATTGCGTTGTACGGGCGTAGTGTGAAGTGGGTTCTGAAACATCAGACCGCCACCCTGCTCGTAACCTTCGGCACGCTGGTTCTGACTCTGGTGCTATACGTAATCGTCCCCAAAGGATTTTTTCCGGTCCAGGATACGGGCGTAATCCTCGGAATCTCCGAAGCTCCGGACGATGTCTCCTTCACCGCCATGTCGCAGCGCCAGCAAGAGTTGGCGAAGGTGATTCTCAAAGATAAAGATGTCGAGAGCCTGTCCTCGTTTATCGGCGTCGACGGCACCAATACCACGCCCAACAGCGGCCGTATTCAAATCAACTTGAAGCCGCGCGACGAGCGCAACGACGATGCCTCCGCGATCATTCGCCGGCTGCAACCGGAGCTGGCCAAGGTCGAGGGCATCACGCTCTACATGCAACCGGTGCAGGATCTGACCGTCGAAGACCGCGTCAGCCGCACCCAGTTTCAATATTCGATTGAAGACGCCGACGCGCAGGAGCTCGCGCTGTGGACTCCCAAGCTGGTCGACAAATTGCGCCGGCGCCCGGAGCTGCGCGACGTAGCCACCGACCAGCTCAACGGCGGACTCAGGACCAATATCAGCATCGACCGCGATACCGCCTCGCGCCTCGGAATCCTGCCCCAGGCCATCGACAACACGCTCTACGACGCCTTTGGCCAGCGGCAGGTTTCCATCATCTTTACGCAGCTGAATCAATATCACGTGGTGCTGGAAGTCATGCCCACGTTCGCGCAATCGCCCGACGCCATGAACGACGTCTACGTTCGCCCCAGCAGCGCCACCCCCAACAGCGCCGCGCCCACGGCCAATGCGGCCGCGCCCATCACCAGCGGAACTCCGGTTCCCATCAAGACTTTCATCCGCATGCACTCCGGCAACGCCGCTTTAGCCGTGAACCATCAGGGGCAATTCCCCGTAGTGACGCTCTCCTTCAATCTCGCGCCCGGGGGCTCGCTCGGCGACGCGACTCGCGCCATTCAGCAAGTGGAAAAAGAAATTCAGCTCCCCGCCAGCATTCACGCGTCGTTCCAGGGCACGGCCGCCGCGTTTCAGAATTCGCTTTCGAGCGAGCCCTTCCTCATTCTCGCCGCCATCATCACCGTCTACATCGTGTTGGGTGTTTTATACGAAAGCTACATTCATCCCATCACGATTCTCTCCACGCTGCCGTCGGCGGGCGTGGGCGCGATTCTGGCTTTGCAGATCACGGGCAACGATCTCACCGTCGTAGCGTTAATCGGAATCATTCTCTTGATCGGCATCGTGAAGAAGAACGCCATCATGATGATCGACTTCGCGCTCGAAGCCGAGCGCGAGGAACACAAGCCACCCGAGGAAGCGATCTTCCAGGCGTGCCTGCTGCGCTTCCGCCCCATCATGATGACCACGATGGCGGCGCTGCTCGGCGGCCTGCCGCTGGCGCTGGGCTCCGGTACCGGCGCGGAGTTGCGGCGGCCGCTTGGCATCACCATCGTGGGCGGGCTGATTCTCAGCCAGTTGCTGACGCTCTACACCACGCCGGTGGTTTATCTTTGGTTTGACCGGCTGGCGCAAAGATTTGAAAAGTACAAGATCGGCAATCCCATTCCGCATGAGTTTCCGGCGGATTGAGTGGGCCAACTAAAGCATGAGTATTTCGGCTCCATTTATTCGGCGACCGATTGGCACGTCCCTGCTGGCGGCGGCGCTGTTGCTGTCCGGCATTCTCGCCTTCAATTACCTGCCGGTGGCTTCGTTGCCGCGTGTGGATTTTCCTGTGATCAGCGTGGGCGCGCAGCTGCCGGGGGCCGACCCGCAGACCATGGCATCGGCCGTGGCCACGCCGTTGGAGCGCCAGTTCGGACGCATCTCGGGCGTGAACCAGATGACATCTTCGAGTCAACTGGGCTCGACCGCCATCGCGTTGCAATTTGATTTGAACCGCAACATTGATGCCGCGGCGCGCGATGTGCAGGCGGCCATCAACGCCGCGCGCAGCCAGCTTCCTACCAATCTGCCGAGCAATCCGACCTATCGCAAAATCAATCCCGCGGACGCTCCCATCCTGATTCTGGCGCTCACCTCGGACACGGTTCCGGTAGCGCGTCTGTACGACACCTCCGATTCGATTCTGGCGCAAAAGCTATCGCAGGTGAATGGAGTTGGGCAGGTTTTTACCTACGGCTCGGCACCCCCGGCGGTACGCGCCGAAGTGAACCCGATGCTGCTCAACAAACTCGGTGTTGGGTTGGACACGGTACGCAACGCGCTCAATCTCGCCAACGCGAACGAGGCCAAAGGTCAAGTATCGAACCCAGCCACATCCTCGACGATCAGCGATAACGATCAGCTATTTACCGCGGATCAGTATCGGCCGCTGATCGTCGCCTACCACAACGGCGGCCCGGTGCGACTTGGAGACGTGGCCGATGTCCAGGACTCGGTGGCGGACGTGCGTAACGTTGGCCTGGCCAACGGCAAACCCGGAGTGCTGGTGATTATTTTTCGGCAGCCGGGGGCCAACATTATCCAGACGGTTGACCGCGTGCGCGCCCTGATGCCGTATCTCCAGTCCTCGATTTCACCGGCCATCAAGCTGGAAGTGGTGATGGACCGCACGGTCACCGTTCGCGCCTCGGTGAAGGACATCGAATCCACACTGCTGATTTCGATCGTGCTCGTGATCCTGGTTGTGTTCGTCTTCCTGCGCACGGTACGCGCCACGGTGATTCCCAGCATCGCCGTACCTCTTTCGCTGGTCGGCACTTTCGGCGGGATGTACCTGCTCGGCTACAGCCTGGACAATTTGTCTTTGATGGCGCTGGCCATCTCCACCGGATTCGTGGTCGATGACGCCATCGTCGTGCTGGAGAACATCACGCGTTACGTGGAACAGGGCATGGACGCGGTAACGGCTGCCTTCAAGGGCGCCGCTGAAATCGGCTTTACGGTGCTCTCCATGAGCCTTTCCCTGGTGGCCGTTTTCATTCCCCTGCTCATGATGGGTGGAATTGTAGGCCGGCTGTTTCGCGAGTTCGCGGTAACTTTGAGCATCGCGATCGCCGTGTCGCTGCTGGTTTCGCTGACCACCACGCCGACGATGTGCGCGAAGTTCCTGAGGCCATCCCGCACGAAGCAGCGGCATAATCTTTTTTATCGCAGCAGCGAATGGTTCTTCGACGGCCTGCTGGCCACCTACCGGCGCTCACTGCAATGGGTGCTGCGGCACCAACCTTTGACGTTGGCCGTGACCATTCTCGTCGCTTGCCTGAGCGTCTACCTCTACATCAAGGTGCCCAAAGGCTTTTTCCCGCAGCAGGATACGGGGCGGCTCATGGGCGCGGTGCAGGCCTCGCAGGATATTTCCTTCCAGGCCATGAGCGACAAGATGGAGCAGTTCGTGACCATCGTGTTGCAGGATCCGGCGGTGGACACGGCCGTCGGCTTTGCGGGCGGAGGCTCGGCCACAAACCAGGGCAGGTTCTTCGTGATGCTGAAGTCCATCGATCAGCGCAGTCCCTGCCATCATCGCCACTTTTGGCAATCCTGCCCCAGCGTAACCGCCGACGATGTGATCAATCGCCTGCGTGGCAAACTGGCCGCGGTCCCGGGTGCGACGCTCTTCCTGCAATCGGCGCAGGATCTGACGCTCAGCCCGCGCCTGGGGCAAGCCCAATACCAGTTCACCCTGCAGGGCGAGGATTTGAAGGAACTCAACAACTGGGGACCGCTGTTGCTGCAGAAAATGCGCGCCCTGCCCGAGCTACGCGACGTCAACACCGATCAGCAGGATAAAGGATTGCAAGCGCAATTGGTGATCGACCGCGACACCGCCAGCCGCCTGGGCGTAGCCGCGCAGGATATCGACAACGCGCTCTATGACGCCTTCGGCCAGCGCCAGGTTTCCACCATGTACCGCCCGCTCAACCAGTATCACGTGGTCATGGAAGTCGCGCCCGAGTTTCAGCAAACCACCGAAGCTCTGCAAAATATTTATCTGCGCTCCTCGAGCGGCACTCCGATTCCGCTGGCAGCGTTCACCCACTTCTCGCCCTCGAATATTCCCCTCGCGGTAAATCACCAGAGCCAGTTTCCTTCGGTCACCATTTCCTTCAACCTCGCCCCGGGAATTTCTCTGGGCCAGGCCACCATCGCCATCGACCAAGCGCAACGCAGCATCGGCTTTCCCAGTACCATTCAGGCGAGCTTCCAGGGCACGGCGGCGGCGTTTAAGGATTCCCTTTCGAGCGAGCCGGTCCTGATCCTCACCGCGCTCATCACCGTCTACATCGTGCTGGGCATGCTTTACGAGAGCTACATTCATCCCATCACGATCTTGTCGACGCTGCCTTCGGCGGGCGTGGGCGCACTGTTGGCGCTGCTGATCACGCACAACGAACTGAACGTGATCGGAACCATCGGCATCATCCTGCTGATAGGACTGGTAAAAAAGAACGCGATCATGATGATCGACGTGGCCCTCGAAGTGGAACGTACGCAAGGCAAGAGGCCGGTCGACGCCATCTACGAAGCCTGCCTGCTGCGCTTCCGCCCCATCATGATGACCACCATGGCCGCGCTTCTCGGGGGCTTGCCGCTAGCCTTAGGCACGGGCACCGGCTCCGAACTTCACAGGCCGCTCGGCATCACGATCGTCGGAGGATTGATCGTAAGCCAGGCCTTAACCTTATTCACGACCCCGGTCGTCTATGTGTATCTCGACCGCCTGCGCCTAGCCTTTCGCGGCGGCGAAGCCCATTCCCTCCCGCAACCCCCAGCCCCCACGCCCAGCCCAGCCCACTGAGGCACGACCCGCACGACCGCCGGGTACGGTCGTAGCGCCGGCGTCTCGCCGGCTGTCGCCGGTCGTCCCGCCCGCGCACACCGCCCCCAGCGAATCCCAAGCCTTCCGCCCGACCCAGCGCAGCGACGCCCCGTTCAAGCAACCACCCCGCCCAAGGTTCGCATCGCACCCTCCAGCGGCAAAGCTGATACGCTCGCAAAGTTCGCCGGATTCCCCGCGACCACAGTATTATTGTTCTTCGCCTGTGTTTTAGCGCTTTCAATTTCCTTCAGGAGTCATGGATGCTTCATCGAGCCATAGTCTTGATATTCGTTCTTGCCAGCATCGCCAGCCTGGCCGGATGCGGCAGCACCACTAGCCACTACGTATTCGTCACCCTCCCCGCCGCCAATGAAGTCGCGACCTACCGCGAAGATCCCAACTCCGGCGTACTCACGGAGATTGCGGGCAGCCCCTTCCCCGCCGGCAATAGCGCAACCTCGGCCGTAATTCATCCCGACGGAAAATATTTGTACACCGCCAACCCGGGCGTGGGCGAGAACGACATCTCCCTGTTCAGCATCGCCAGTGACGGCGTCTTGACCGAGATCACTCCCCGCACTCCGGTCACGCCCGGCGCGACCGATCCTCAGAATATGGTCATGGATCCGGGCGGAAAATATCTCTATGTGGCGAACGCCACCTCGAACAACATCTCGGTATTCACCATCGACAGCAGCACCGGAGGATTGAGCCAGGTCACAGGCTCCCCGTTTCCCATCGGCGCCTCGCCGCTCAACATGACGATTTCGCCCTCCGGCAGCTTCTTGTATGTCACCACCCCCAGCGTGAGCCAGAGCTCATCGTTCGGATCGATTCTGGGCTTCAGCGTCAACGCCGGCTCACTCTTGCCCATCGATCAGACCAGCAGCGATGGCCAGGACCCCTCAGGCATCGCCATCGATCCCAAAGGCTCTTACCTTTACGTTACCAACAAGGTATCGAACAGCATCTCCATCTTTGCGATCAAGTCGACTGGCGCGCTGGCAGAGGTCCAAGGCTCCGCGCTCGCCGATGTCAATCAAGGCCCGGTCGCGGTCCTCGTCGATCCTTCTGGGGGATTTCTCTACGTAGCCAATCAAGGCTCTGGCAACATCGCTACTTACACCATCGATTCGAGCACAGGATTTCCGACCGTAGTCGCCGATTCGCCATTTGCTACGGAAGTCAATCCCAGTTTTCTAGCGATCGATCCTGTCGGAAAATATTTGTTCGTCGGGAACCAGCAAACTTCTCCCGGCATTGAGGCCTTCGGCAACAGCGGCGGCAGCTTGAACGCTATCTTTACCTACGCCACAGGCAACACGCCCAGTTCGATCGCGGTCCTGCAGTAGTTCACGTGCGGCGGGTGGCTTACCGGTTCTGATGCCGACGTTCACGAACCGCGTGCGTTGATGAAGCCGAAGGCCAAATCAGGTCCGTTTCAAATTTTGCCGGAGTATGACCACCAAAAACGCCGCCAATTCTGCGACAATGCATAGGCCGGTACGGAGTCGTTTGGGATAACCACATACCAAGGCCCGCATCGAATCGTATGAGCTTCTCCGATTTGATCGGCCTCGAGGTTGATTCCGTGCTGAGATTCACTTCAGGACATAGAATCCATGAGGATCGCGAGCGCGGCAAGCGCATTTCCGAAGCATTACTACACTCAGAAGGTCCTGCTCGAACGCCTCCAAGACTATTGGGGGGATCAACTCAAGAATCCTCTGCTGCTGGCACGCCTGCACAAGAATGTGACCGTGGATGGCCGCTATCTGGCGGTTCCCGCCGAAGAGTACGTCGAGATCAAGACCTGGGGGCAGGCCAACGATATCTGGATCAGGGTCGCGCAGGAGTTGGGCGAGCAGGCCCTGTGTCGCGCGCTGCAGACCGCCGGGATTGAGCCGAAAGATTTGGGAGCCTTGTTGTTCACGACCGTGACCGGCGTTGCCAGCCCGTCCATCGACGCGCTGCTCATCAATCGCATGAATCTCCCCGCCAACATTCGCCGCACTCCCATCTTTGGCCTGGGATGCGTGGCTGGCGCCGCGGGTATTGCGCGCGCCTCGGATTACGTTCGTGCCTATCCTCGGCAAGCCGCAGCCCTGGTTTCGGTCGAGCTGTGCTCGCTGACCCTGCAGCGCGAGGATTTATCGGTCGCCAATTTGATCTCTTCTGGACTCTTCGCCGATGGCGCGGCCGCGGTGATTGTGACCGGCTCAGAATTCGAGAACGGGCATGCCGCGCCCGGCCCTAAAATCCTCGCCACCCGCTCCGTTTTCTATCCCGCCACCGAAGAAATGATGGGCTGGAACATATCGGAGAAGGGTTTTCGCATCATACTCTCGACCGAGGTTCCGACCCTGATTCGGGAAAACCTGGGGCGGGACGTGGACGCGTTTCTGGCGGATAACGGCCACCAGCGCAGCGATCTGAAGAGCTTCGTCTTGCACACCGGAGGACCGAAAGTGCTCGACGCATCGGCGGACGCGCTGGGCTTGCACAACGGGCAACTCGATGCCTCCTGGGCTTGCCTGCGTAAAGTCGGTAATCTTTCTTCGGCTTCGGTGCTCTGTGTGCTCGAAGACGTGATGAAGAATCGCCGTCCTGAGCCGGGGACTCTGGGTCTGCTCGCCGCCATGGGACCCGGTTTCTGTTCCGAGCTTTTGCTCCTGCAATGGTGAGGTCTTGACTTGCCGAGTGCGACGGATGTGTTTGTGATCGGAGGCGGTCCCGCCGGATTGGCTGCCGCAATCGCCGCCCGCCAGCAAGGTCTGAGCGTAATGGTGGCCGACGGCGCCAAGCCGCCGATCGACAAAGCCTGCGGCGAAGCCCTAATGCCCGATGCGATGACCGCGCTTGATCGTTTGGGAGTTGCCGTGCCGTCCCAGGACGGATGCCGGCTGCGCGGTGTCCGCTTTCTAGGTTCGGGATTTTCGCAACCCGGGCTCGAAGCCGACGCGGATTTCCCCTCCGGGGCTTGCGGCCTTGCCATCCGCCGCACCGTCCTGCACAGCGCCCTGATCGATCATGCCACCGAGTCGGGAGTCGATCTGCTGTGGCACACTGCGGTCACAGGATTATCACCGGCCTGCTCGCATACGAATGTGGAAATTGGTGGGCGCGAGGTCCGCGCCCACTGGATCATCGGCGCCGACGGAGCTTACTCCCGCCTACGTCGCTGGGCCAATCTCGAAACCCACTCGCGCTCCGCGCTGCGTTACTCGTTCCGCCGCCACTATCGCCTGCGCCCCTGGAGCAACCGCATGGAAGTCTACTGGGGCAGGCACAGCCAGGGCTACGCGACGGCGATCAGTGACCAGGAAGTTTGCGTGGCGGTCGCTTCGCACGATCCGAAGCTTCGCCTCGACGAAGCGCTCCATGAGTTTCCCGAACTCAAGGCGCGCCTTCGCGGCGCCGAAGTTTCATCCGTCGAAAAAGGCTCGATCTCGGCGAACCGCAAACTCAGGCGAGTCTGGCGAAAAAATATCGCGCTGCTCGGCGACGCCTCCGGCACCGTCGATGCCATCACCGGCGAAGGTCTGGGCTTGGCCTTCAATCAGGCCTTGGCGCTGGCGGATGCCCTGCGCACGGGCAACCTCGTGGCGTATCAATCGGCGCATCGCAGCCTAGCGCTACGGCCAATGCTCATGGCGCGATTGCTGCTTACGCTCGACGGCCGCCCCCGATTTCAGCAGCGGATTATGAAGACTTTTCGCCAGCGCCCCGAAATCTTTCGCCGCCTGGTTGCCTTTCACGTAGGTAGCCTTTCGCCTTTGAATCTAGCGCTGGACGGCCTCACGCTGGGCTGGGGACTCCTAACCGCGTAGGCCATGAAAGACCCCGGAGTGGTATCTCATCACCGCAGGTTGTCCTGGAATTTAAAGCTGTTGGCCGCCCTTCTAGCCTTCTCTGGCCTCGCCGCCGCTGAGGATTTGGCGCTGCGCCTCGACCCGCAGCGCACCACCGTCAATTTCACTCTCGGCGACGTGCTTCACACCGTTCGCGGAAGCTTTCAATCCAAGCCCAGCGGCCTGCATCTTGATCCGGCAACGAAAAAAATAACCGGCGAAATCCTGGTCGACGCCAAAAGCGGTCAAAGCGGCAACGGGATGCGCGACCGCAAAATGCATCGCGAAGTGCTCGAGAGCGACCGCTATCCCGAGATCGGCTTTCGCCCCGATCGCTTTGAGGGAACTCTGGTGCCGCAAGGCAAGTCGACGGTAAAGGTGCATGGCACTTTCTCGATCCATGGCACGGAGCACGAACTCACCGCTCCGGCCGAAGTCGAAATTTTTCCCGATCACTGGACGGCCACCCTTCACTTCGCAGTACCCTACGCCGCCTGGGGCATGAAAAATCCCAGCACCCTCTTCTTGAAGGTCAGCGAATCGGTTGACATCGATCTCACCGCCTCGGGAACGATCGGTCATCCCTAAGAAATTTTCGCCTCCTCAAAATCTATCCAGCGGCGAAATCCCCTTCGCTTCCACGCACTCGTAACCGCGTCCCGCAGCGAGGTTGGCGAATTCTTCGGTGCGACCGCTCGGCCATGAAATGACGACACGCTCGACCCGATCCCGCTTCTCCAAGCCAAATGTGACTGGAAGTTCCGACTGCGAAAGATAACTCGACCCGCTCTTCACCATCCGCGACTGCGTCCAGCCTCCGGTAAAAATCCGGACCACCGCGCCAATCGCATCGCGGTTTGACTTTGTGCCGACCAGTCGAAAACGAATGCTGTGATTGCTCGCCAACTGATCGTTGCGGTAGAGATGAGCGGGCCCGTTATTCGTAGTGAGCAGCAAATCAAGGTCGCCATCGCGATCGAAGTCGGCATAAGCCAGTCCGCGCCCAACTTTGGGCTGATCGAATCCCCCCCCAAGTTCGGCCGCAACGTCGCGAAAGTTCCCTCTGCCATCGTTCAAAAACAACAGCGCAGGCTGCGCATACCCCACATTCCCGCGAATATTCCTTACTGTTTCGTCGATGTGCCCATTCGCCACGGCCAGATCGAGCCAGCCGTCGAGATTGGCATCCAAGAAAACGCAACCGAACCCCAGGCTATTTTTCGATGCCAATCCCACGCCGGCGCGCGCCGCAACGTCTTCATACGACTTTCCTCCGAACTCATACAAGCCCGTCATCTCGTTATCGAAGTTCGTGATCGCAATGCCGGAATTGCCCGAGTTCGTGAAATCGCCAACATCCACGCCCATGCCCGCGCGCGCCTTGCCCTCGTTGCTGAAAGCCAGCCCCGCCTCCACCGCCGCATCTTTGAACGTGCCATTGCGCTGGTTGCGATACAACTTATTCGGCTGGGTGTCGTTGGCCACCAGCAGGTCGGGCCAGCCGCTGCGGCTGTCATCGAGCATCGCAACGCCCAGAGATTTCGAACTGCTGTCGAAAATTCCGCTCGCTGCGGTCACGTCTTCAAACGTGCCCTGGCCGCGATTGTGAAACAGCCAGCACGTCTCCCCGCGATAAGCCTCCGGCGTGCAATACGATTTGTGCTTGCCGTCCAGGCTGCAAAATACATCGCGCTCCGGTGACCACTTCACGTAATTGCAGACGAAAAGATCGAGCAGCCCGTCGCGGTCGTAATCAAACCACAAAGCCGATGTACTGAACCCCAGGCGCTTCCCCAATCCACAGCGCTCGGTGACGTCGACGAACGTTCCCTTGCCGGTGTTGTGAAACAGCCGGTTTTGACCCACACAAGTGATGAGAATGTCGGGAAAGCCATCGTTGTCATAATCGCCGACGGCCACGCCCATACCGTACATCTCCACATCCAGCCCGGCACGGGCGGTGACGTCGCTGAAAGTGCCGTCACGGTTGTTGCGGAAAAGCTTGGGCGTGGAGCGCCGCTGCTTGTGGCCAGCCCAGTCCATCCCGCTGACGAGAAGAATGTCCTGCCAGCCGTCGCGATCGTAATCCAGAAAAGCGCAGCCCGAGCCCAGGGTCTCAGGCAGAAATTTCCCGCCAAAGGCGCCGCTGTTGTGCTGGAACTGAAGGCCCGCAGAGGAAGTTACATCGACCAATCGAAACCCGGCTGCAGCCGCCGCCTCGAAACTGCGCAGCGGCAGCCCATACAACGACGCCAGACTCGCTGCCCCGCGCAGAAAATCTCTGCGCCTCACCGCACATTCACCAGGCCGGAGCGAATCGCATAGACCACCAACTCAGCCGTCTTATGAATGCCCAGAGCGTTCATTATATTGGCGCGATGCACCGCCACCGTATTCGCGCTCAAATCAAGCACTCCGGCGATTTCTTTATTCGACTTGCCATCGACGATCATCTGCAAAACTTCCAGCTCGCGCGGCGTGAGCCCGCTGCTGCGCTCGCCCTTGAGAACTTCCGGCTGCTCCACCTGCGGATCGAAGATGGTTTCTCCCGCGGCCACGCGCCTCACCGCCGGCCCTAATTCCAGATTCATCGCGTTCTTCAGGATGTATCCCTTGGCTCCGGCTTCAATCGCCTGCCGCACCCATGTACTTTCCGAGTGCATGCTAAGCATCAGCACCGCGGTCTCCGGCAACTCCGCGAGCACTTGCCGCGTGGCATCCAGGCCATTCATCTTGGGCAAAGCGCAATCCATCACCACCACCTGCGGCTTCAACTTGCGCGCCAGCATCACGGCCTCTTCCCCATCGCCGGCTTCGCCGACCACCTGCATATCGGCTTCGTCTTCGAGCATGCGCCGGAAGCCGCGCCGCACCAGCCCGTGATCGTCGACCAGCAATACCGTGATCTTCTTCGTCATCTTGAACCTGAACTGAGCGCCCGAAATTGTCGGACCAAACTTTTCTCGTTAAGACGACTGCCCGGAACCTGGATCTTACCTCAAGATCTGGACTCAGCTTCCGGGAACTCAACTTTCTCCCGCGGCACCGCCAGATGCAACAAAGTGCCGCCGCCGGCGGGAGTCGAAAACACGATCCGTCCTCCCATCAGCTCCACGCGCTCGCGCATTGCGACCAAGCCCATGCCCTGGCGCGCCGGCTGCCCATCAAATCCGATGCCACGATCTTCCACTTCCAACTCCAGTGCCGCGTGCAGAAAACGCAATCGCACCCAGGCCTGCTTCGATCCCGAGTGCCGCGCTACATTATTTAGCGCTTCCTGCAGCACGCGGTAAATTTGCACCGCGGCGCTGCCGTTCAACTCAAATGCCGCGCCCCGTTTTTCATAGGATATGGCAACTCCCGTCTGCCGCTCCACGGTCGGAATATACCAGTCCAGCGTGCGCTCCAGCCCAGCTTCATCCAGCATCACCGGGTGCAGCGCCTGCGATAGGCTGCGCACACGTTCCAGCGTTTCCTGCGCAATCTGCCTCACCTCCAGCAAATCCGTATGCAACGAAGAGCCTTGGGGAGCGTGAGCCCCGGCGCGGCTCAGCATCGCACCCATCGCCGTGAGGATCTGCCCGAACTCATCATGCAGTTCGCGCGAAATGTAGCGCAGCATCGACTCCTGCGTAGCAATGAGTTTCTGCGCCAACTCACTGCGCCGCTCCGACAATTCCGCCATGCGTACGAACAGCCGCCGGTTCCAGCGGATCATGGAAAATCCCGTCAGCAAAATCGCAGCCAGCGTGGCCGCCAGAAAAACATACACCTGCCGCTGCACCCGGTCGTATATCGCAACAATGCGCAGCGCCGCCTGTTCTTCGTTCTCGCTGTTCTGCACCAGCAACCGCGCCACAGCCGTGCTCAGCGCCGCTTGCCGAGCCTGCAAAGATAACTGGATCTGCGCCCTCGCATCCTTTCCTTGGCCCGAGCCCGCCAGAGCGAACACCCGGTCCACCGCATCCCAGAACTGCGCAAGAGAACTGCTCAAAGAAGCGCTCTGCTCCGCCGTGCGGCTCGTAGGCGCAAGTCCAGCCTCCAGGCGCATGGCGTCATCCAGATCGGTGCGAATGCGCTGAAACTGCGCCGCCCACGCCGTGAGCGGATAGGGCTCATCGTTATCGATCATGTCGCGCATCGCCACGGCCAACAGGTTCAAATCGTTTTGAATGCGCAGCAACTGAAGAGAATCTTTACGATTGCGATCGATCAACTCCGACTGCAGCTTTCGCAACCCCGCCACCTGCCAGGTGATGTAAGCGGAATAGGCCACCACCGCGGCCAGCGTAACCAGCAACCCCAGCAGCAGGCCCACGGTTGGCGATCGCTTCGACGAACCCTCCGGCGCAGTCCCACGAGACACGCCCCCGAGGATACAACGCGAAGCCGGAACCTGTCACAATGCAGTAATAATGAAGCCAAACCTGCCCGGAAAGAGTCCAACAAGAGATTGAGTCCACCAGCCGTTCCGTCAGACAAGTCGGCCCCAAAGCCAGCCAAAGCCCAGCGCTTGCGGGCCGTGCTTCCCATCGTTTGGGAGCTCACCCGTCCGCGCTTAGGCCTGCTCAGCCTCGGCTTCCTGCTGATGGTGATCAATCGCGTAGCCAGCTTAGTCCTGCCCTATTCCACGAAGTTCTTATTCGATAGCGTCATCCCCAAGCGTTCGCTGCACCTACTGGATCGGCTGGTGTTGTTCGTTTTGGCCGCAACCCTGATCCAGGGAATCACCTCGTTCCTGCTGACGCAGTTGCTCTCCAAAGCGGCGCAACGCCTGATCACCGACCTGCGCCAGCGCGTGCAGGCCCACGTCTCGCGCCTTCCGGTCGCCTTCTACGACACCAACAAGACCGGCACGCTGGTCTCGCGCATCATGAGCGACGTCGAAGGCGTGCGCAATCTGCTGGGCACCGGACTCGTCGACTTCACCGGCGGCCTGCTCACCTCGGCCATCGCCTTTGTGCTTCTGGTCCGAATCAGCGGACTGATGACCTCCATGGCTCTGGGATTCGTGCTGTGCTTCTCGCTCGCGCTCACCAAAGCTTTCGGCACCATCCGGCCCATCTTTCGCGAGCGCAGCAAAATCAACGCCGAAGTTACAGGGCGCCTCACCGAATCCCTGGGCGGGGTTCGAGTCATCAAGGGCTATCACGCCGAAGAGCGCGAGGAAGCGGTGTTTGCCGGCGGGGTCAAGCGCTTGCTCGATAACGTAATGCGCACCCTAACCGCCACCTCGGTGATGAGCCTCTCCGCCAGCGTGCTTCTGGGCGTCGTTGGTGCGGTGGTCACCTTCGTCGGCGCGCGCCAGATTATGACGGGTACGCTCACCACCGGCGGCTTGGTTTCTTTCACCGCGCTGCTCGCGTTTTTGATCGCTCCCATGGCGCAGGCCGTGGGCATCGGAACTCAACTGACCGAAGCCCTGGCAGGCTTGGAGCGCACGCAGGAACTTCTGCGCGAGCGCCCCGAAGATCAAGACCCCAACCGCTCTGTCGCCTTGCGCGATATCGTGGGCCGCATCGAATTTGATCGCGTCAGTTTCAGCTACGATGGCATTCACGAAGTGCTGCGCGATATTTCTTTTCTCGCCGAGCCCGGAACCGTAACCGCTCTCGTTGGCTCCTCCGGTTCGGGAAAATCTACGACCATCGGATTGATCTCAGCTTTTTACGTGCCCAGCAAAGGTCGCATTCTGCTCGACGGCACCGATCTGAGCACGGTTCGCCTCGACTCCTACCGCACCCGGCTCGGCGTCGTTCTGCAGGAATCGTTTCTCTTCGATGGAAGCATTCGCGAGAACGTAGCGTTCTCCCGCCCCGATGCCAGCGAAGAAGAAATTATGCGCGCCTGCCGCATCGCGCGCGTCGACGAATTCGCCGAATCGTTCGCCGACCAATACGAAACCGTGGTCGGCGAGCGCGGCGTGAAGCTCTCCGGTGGCCAGCGCCAGCGGATTTCGATTGCCCGCGCCATTCTCGCCGAGCCGCGCATCCTGATTCTCGACGAAGCAACCTCCAGCCTGGACTCCGAATCGGAGCAGATGATCCAACAGGGACTTTCCTATCTCATGAAAGGCCGCACGACTTTTGTGATCGCTCACCGGCTTTCGACCATTCGCCGCGCCGATCAGATTCTCGTCATGGAGCAGGGACAGATCATAGAGCGTGGCACCCACGAGCAGCTCTACCTGGCGCAAGGCCGCTATTACGATCTCTACACCCGCCAGCACGGAGTGGAACAAAACCTGTTTCTCGCGCCCGGGGAAGGCGACTCCATTGCCGGAGAAAACGGCAACTCCGCCCAGGCGCGCAACAGCGAGGCCAAAGCCGGCGACGCCATGCGTGTGCTTCGAGGAGAGGTTCGCTAGCCCATGGCGATGAGCGGCGCAGCCGGTCTTCCGCAAAATAATGCCCCAGCCGTTGACGCAACCGCCCCGATGGCAGCGATCCGCACCGAGCAGCTCTGCCGTCACTACCGCATGGGCGATACCGTCATCCGCGCCGTGGACGGCGTCAGCCTCACCGTGCGCGCCGGCGAATTCGTCGCTCTACTGGGCAGCTCCGGCTCCGGAAAATCTTCCGTGCTGAATCTGATCGCCGGCCTCGACAGCCCGACATCGGGCAGCGTAATCGTTCACGATCGCGATCTGGCAAAGTTCTCCCGCGAAGAACTTGCCGGATATCGCCTGCGCACGGTCGGAATGGTCTTCCAGTCGTTTAATCTAATCGCCAGCATGACGCTCGCGGAAAATGTTGAACTGCCCCTGCGCTTCGCAGAAATCGAACGCGGCCGGCGCGACCGCTTGTCGCGCGAAGCCTTGACCCGCGTGGGATTGCAGGCGCGCATGAACCACCGTCCCAGCGAGCTTTCCGGCGGCGAACAACAGCGGGCAGCGCTGGCTCGAGCCCTCATCAATCGCCCCAAGCTTCTGCTCGCCGACGAGCCCACCGGCAATCTCGACAGCCGCACCGGCACCGAGATCATGAACATGGTCCGCGATTTCAATCAACAGCTAGGTATGACGGTGGTGATGGTGACTCACGAACGCGCTTTAGCGGAGCGCTATGCCCAGCGCCTGATCTTCCTCGCGGATGGCAAACTCGCAGGCGACGAAGCAAACGAAACTTTGGGGGCGGAAACAGGAGGAGCGCAGACATGAAACTTCCCGACCTCACCGAACTCGCGCTGCGCAACCTGCGCGAATCCGTTCTGCGAAATTCGCTCACCACCATCGGCATCTCCGTCGGCGTGGCCTCGTTGGTGGCGATGCTCTCGCTCGGCATCGGACTGCAACAACTGGCGTCGCGCCGCCTCATGAAGTCCGGATTATTCGACACGGTGGTGGTCTCCTCCCGCCGCGATCTGCGCAACTTTGGCCGTGACGAAGAACGCAGCGGCCCTACTCCCGGCGAAAGCCGCATTCTCGACGAGTCCGCGCTCCGCGAAATCGAGCATCTTCCCAACGTGGTCGAGGCCAATCCCGATATCCGCTTCATCACCGAGCTGCGTTTCGAAGACAAGCCGCATTTGACCATGGTCGCCGCGCTGCCCGAGTCACAAAAATCGAACGACGCTTTTGAATCGCTGCAAGGACATTTTTTTTCTTCCGACAACGCGCCCGAGGTTGTGATTCAGAAAACCTTCGCCGAAGAGCTCCTGGGCAAGACTCCAAAATCCGGCGTCGATGAATCCAACGTGAAGGACCTCGCCGCCCCGCTCTTGGGCAAGGAATTAACCATGCGCTACGCCCAGCGCGAGGCCGCTCCCTCCGTGCCCATGGCGCCCAGTCCCGAGCCGGCCTCGGGCGATCAGAGTCTCGTGGGAGCAGCCTATTCCGTGATCTCCCGCGAGCAAAAGCTGAAAATTGTCGGGGTCGCCGATCTCGATCCCGAGAGCATGCGCGGTCCCACCCGCGCGCGCGTTTTCCTTCCGCTCAAACTGGCCGAGAGTCTCCGCGTAATGCAGCCCACCGACTTGCGCGAAATTTCCCGCGCCGCCAGCGACCAGCCGGTGTACTCCTCCCTCAGCGTGCGCGTAAAAAATCCCGCCCAGATACGCGCCCTGGAAGACGCCATCAAGAAAATGGGCTTCAATACTTTTTCTATTCTTGATGCCACTCGCAGCCTGCAGCAATTCTTCGCCGTGCTCGATCTGTTTCTTGGAATCTTCGGCAGCCTTGCCCTCGCCGTCGCTTCCATCGGCATCGTGAACACGCTGGTGATGGCCATCCTCGAGCGCCGCCGCGAAATCGGCATCATGAAGGCCATTGGCGCCAGCGATGGCGACGTCAAGAAACTCTTCTTCGCCGAAGCCGGCGCCATGGGCGTTCTCGGCGGCATTCTCGGGGTCGCTTTGGGATGGTCGATCGGCCAGGTCATCAACCTCGGGACGAACGTTTATCTCAAGCGTCAATCGTTGCCGCCCGAACATTTCTGGTCGGTGCCGTGGTGGCTGGTGGGATCCGCGATTCTATTCGCTTTTATCGTCAGCCTGCTATCCGGCCTGTACCCCGCCGGACGCGCCGCTCGCCTCGATCCGGTGCAGGCCTTGCGTTACGAATAAACCTAAATCATGCGCCGCAATCTCTTAATCGTTCTTTTTTGCGCGGCGGCTATTTCTCTGCCGGCCCGCGCGCAAAGCCGCATCGACTGCAACGCCCTCAACAGCCGCATCCTGAAATATCCGGTGCACTATTGCGTGTATCTGCCCGCCGGCTACGATGCCAGCGCGAACGCGCATCCCGCGCGACGCTATCCGGTCCTTTATTTTCTGCACGGCCTCGGCGATAACGAACAAACTCTCTTCAACAGCGGCGGCTGGACCCTGCTCGACGATATGCACAAGCAGCACAAGATCGGAGAATTCCTGATCGTCGCGCCCGAAGGCCGCCGAACTTTCTACATCAACTCGGCCGACGGCTCGGTTCGCTACAGTGATTTTTTCCTGCAAGAGTTCCTCCCTCATATCGAAGGCAAATATCGCATCGCTCCCGGCCGCAATCACCGCGCCATCAGCGGCATCTCCATGGGGGGATATGGCGCCTTGCGTTTCGCTTTCAGCCACCCCGAACTGTTCTCAGCAGTAACCGCGCAAAGCGCAGCGCTGATCACCGAATCACCGCAGGAACTCGATAGCGCCGCCCGCTCGGGCGCGCCCCTGGGAAAACTCTTGGCCGCGGTGTTCGGAGACCCCATCGACGTTCCCCACTGGAAAAATAACAGCCCCTTTGTGCTCGCGCAGAAGAACGCGGCAGCCTTGAAAAGAATGGCGATCTACTTCAACTGCGGCCAGGACGACAACTACGGCTTCGAAAAAGGCGCAGCCGCGCTCGACCAAGAATTAACAAGAGAAAACGTGAACCACGAATATCATCCCTACCCCGGCGACCATAGCCTCACGTATTTTCTAACCCACTTCGCCGAGGTGATCGAATCTCATTCCCGCGCCTTCGGCCTAAACCAGTAGTGACGACAGCGGGTGCGCTCGCGGCAGCGCCAGACCGGCTGACTGTAGTAAAACTGTAAGAGTCGGAGAGGTGGCCGAGTGGTTGAAGGCGCCAGTCTTGAAAACTGGAGTACGGGAAACCGTACCGGGGGTTCGAATCCCTCCCTCTCCGCCATTACTTAAGTTTTCAGTAGCTTAGACGGGTTTTTACATTTCGCTTTACATTTTCCCAGCCATTCTTCAGACTGGACCCCGTAAACTCACGGGTTCAGGCGAATGGCGAACCTCACCGCAACCCTCTACATCACGCTCAAAACCAAAGCGGGGAAATGGACCACGGTCAAGCCCGCCATGTCCGACAATGGTCGGCTGAAGAAACTTGTAGCCGTCGTTGATGGCAAAGAGGAGAAGCATCCAGAGGGACAATACAAGGTCCGCTGGCTGGAGAATGGCAAACCTCGGTTCGACTCGGTCGGCAACGATCCCGATGCCGCCTTCATGGCGCTCAATCGCCGCGAGAAAGTTCTGGCGGCCATTGCAGCGGGCGTCGAGGTCAAGAACACAGATGGCAAGCAGCGCCACAAAATCTTCGATGCAGCTGCCCAGTACCTAGCATTCGTAAAGGAAAACCATTCCCACAAAACCTGGCTGGCATACAGCCGCAATCTGAAGCTGTTTCAGAAATCTTGCGCCAAGACATTCCTGGACCAGATCGACCGCGCCGATGTGCTCGAATTCATCACGGCGTGCCGCAAGCAGGTCTCGTCACGGACCGGCGAGCCTGTGGGCGACAGGACAGTCCACAACATCTTCCAAAATGTGAACACGTTTTTCTTACAAAATCCTTTGCAGCTGGTTACACCCGAATCCATGGGCTTCACGCGCGACCAGTGGAAAACACTCTGGAACAAGACGTTGACCTATGTGGAGCAGGAGGTCAGAGAGTATTCGGAAGAGGAAACGAAGAAACTCTTTGACGCTTGCAATGACGGCGAGTGGCTGGTTTGGAATTTCTTCCTCGTCACCGGAATGCGTGAGCAAGAGGTCGCCAGCTGCGCCTGGTCTGACTTCAACCCATCGCAAGGCACCGTGTCGGTGACCAAGAAATTCAACCGGGACCTTGGGATCGAATTCACACCGAAAGACTACGAGGAACGAACACTTCGGCTGACAAAGGATGTGATCGCCACGCTCAAGAAACGGCGGAAATCACGTGGGTCCGATTTCCTGATTTTCGCGAATGCAGACGGCAAGCCCAACAGTCATTTTCTGCGTGATCTGCAGGAACTTGCTTTCCGAGCGAGATTGAATTGCGGGTATTGCACCGCAAGGAGACGTAGGAAACAAGTCTCCTGTAAGGACGAAGCAGTTTGCGGAAAATGGGGCTTGCACGAGTGGAGAAAGACATTTGCCTGTCGTCTGCATCGTTCCGGGGTAGACGCACGCACTATCCAGCATCTTCTGGGACACTCTGATCTCGAAACCACCCTTCGCTATCTCAGGTCCGCAAGTCAGGAAACCAAGGACCACGGAGACAAACTGGAAGCGGCATTTGGGAGGCCCAGAAAAGCTAGGGCTAAGAGCGCGGGCACCTCGTAATGCTGTCGAACAGCTCGACACGAGGCTGGCCAGCCTTCTGGAGTGCCTACTTGCTTACGACGACAAAATTCGCGCCTTCAGAGAATCCCAGCGGCAACTGGTTTAATTCTTTCTGCTGAAGAAATCGAGTTACCTCGTTTGCAATGTGTGATCTTAAATCGCCTGCGCACACGAGTCCTCGGCCCTTGTCGGAGGGGTGTTTTAGTGTATCGAGAAGTGCCTCTGCAAAGGGATCGGCACCGCCTGGAGCCTTTGCCTCTTGGAACGGTATCGTGGCGGCAACTACGTGAACGCCGACGGTCTCGTTCTTATGTGCTGGGTCTCGACTGTTCCTAACTCCTTTTGAAGTTACGATTTTCGCTAGCGAGTCCAACGCACCTCCCGACTGGCATGTATTAATGAACACAATTACCCGCTTTGCAGAAATCGTTCGCACGAAATCCGCCAACATTGCCGTGCTTAAGCTGTTTTTATACCCCGCATCGGCCTTCGCATCTTCGGAAACGAAGTAGAACATCTCTTGGCCAGGCGGAACGATGCCGTGCCCCGAGATATAAAGTAAAACTATATCCTCAGGTTTCGCCGTCTTAGCGATCTCGCTGAAGCGCTGTTGAATTCTCGTCAGTGTCACTTGTTGATCCTTTAACTCCTCCCACACTTTCACGCGGTCGTAGCTGTCTTCGGGCCCAGCCGGCTTTTGGTCAAAGAAGTCTGACAAGCTCTTTGCGTCAGTTGTGGCAGATGACAGCGTCGGGTAATCAGATTCAGGAGGATATTTCGACACGGCGATTGTTTGAACATGAAGTATAGACCCGCTTGCTTTTACCGCCGCGCTCCCATTACACGGGAGCACATCATTCGATTTCTGTAAGGTGTGACAACTGAGAGCTACAGGGCTGAGACGCGTATTGATCTCGACTTCCGATGGCTTGCCGGGTAAATCGAGAGCGTAGCGACACGTGCTCCCAGATCCGCGGTGAAAATTAGAAGATCCGTGGCATCCGACTGATGAAACGACGATGCCTCAAGGATTCGCTCCTCTCTTAATTGCCCTTCACCAGAGTGCCGCTGACGACCGAGTCAGCGTCCGTCTCAACGGCCAGCAGTTCCTTCCCACAGTCCACAACCACGAAGCTGAAGTGCATTTCGGGCTGCCCCTTCGGCGTTATGGTAGCCGTGCCCCAGCAGTCCCTGTCGACCTTGTAAGAACCGGTGACGGGCTCCTCGGCGAACGTGAGAATCGTGCCATCCTCGCTACCCGCGATGTGTCCGCTTATCACTCCTTCTCCATAGGGATCGACCGTTAACTTCAACTCACCGATGAAAGCCACCGGTCCTGTGGCGGGCGCCCCTGCGAGGAAGAGGCCGGTTGTTTCCAACCCAAAACTACCCTCAACTCCGGCATTGGTGCAGGTCGGGGAGCCCTGCTTCATGCCGAGTCCCGACGAGATGGCTCCTGGCTTCTGGAAAAGGAACAAGAAACCTTTTGACGTAACCGCAAAGGAGACGTTGACATTCTCAGACTGGCCGCCGGTGACTAGCGTGACTTGAGCCGTGACCGTGCAGTCCTCGGCAACGGCGTAAGTTGCGGTGACAGACGAGGGGACCATCACGCCGTCTATGTTTTCTGCGTCCTCTCCGGTAAATGTGCCCGTGGTTGGGTCAAAGGTGGCCTGGGTCACGGCGGCTGCAGGGGCGCCGTGGCTATCTACGCCGCCGTGCAGAAACCCGTAGGTGCCATTCAGAGAGGCATTTGAACAAGTCGCCCCGGCAGCGGAACTGAACACAAAGGTGGCAAGAACAATCATGGAAGCGATGCGACACATTTTGGAAGCCATGGTGCACTCCCCTCTTTCTGGTTGCGTTCATCCATCTAGCAATGAAGCGAACTTAAGGGCTCTATTTCCGGCGAACGGCGCCGTTAATCGCTTGCGAACCGAAGTGGCCGCTGGCCGGCAGTCCGAACACCAAGGTTATGTTCGAAAATGTGACCTGGGTTCCTCCCGTTACGCAAACCGTGAGTGGTGACGTTTGACCCTGAGGGGCAAATGGCGGGTAGCCACCATTTCCCGTGACGCTCGCCGTCCCTGTGACCATAAAACCAGTCGTAGTGGGAGGGGTGTAGCTGGCAGTGGGGCAGCCACTCGCCACTAAGCTTGGATCGGACGTGACCTGTGCGCCCTTCATCGTGATGTGGTGAGTATGCGGAGTTCGGGTTGCCGGGGAGTCGGGATCGGCCGGAGGGTCGGGATTAATCGTGAGCCAGTAGTCGGAATCTTCCATGGTTAAAGCAGCCGAAAAGTCCGCCGTGCTGCCATCCCGACTCACGTCCAAGTGCCAGACGCCGTGCATTTCCCAGGGACCCGTGGCACTGCCTAAGGCGTTGTGTGCAGGCGTGAAGTCGTTGATAACGCCGCTAAAGTGCTCGCACCTTCGACCCTGCGCCGCCGCAGTTTGCGCCGCCGCACTTGTCCCGAGCGCGAGCACGAGAACCCACGCCCCTACCGACCAGAAGAAAGTTTTGCTGTGCATAGTCGCCTCCAGAAATTTTGGGAACACCCCTTACCTTATCGAGCTTTTACAAGCGGTCCGAGAGTCGCTTGCCATCCTCTTCTCCGCTCTACCTCCTATAACGAGAACCGGCGACAAAAACTGCAATGCCTCCAAGAAAAAACTTGTCGGAGGAGGGTGAACGGGCGAACTCATTCTGTGGAAGGGGCCATCCAGCTGTGCTATTCTTTGGGACCAGTCAGGGCTGTGGGCTTCCCGCGGGGGTTCAAATGGGGCCACCTTCAGTTCACGAGGTCACTCAATTATTGCGGGCCTGGAGTGCTGGGGATGAAGAAGCGTTGCATCGGTTGACGCCTCTGGTCTACCGGGAGTTGCACCGAGCGGCCCAGCGTTACATGGCCCGGCAACAACCCAACCATACCCTGCAAACGACAGCGTTAGTCAATGAGGTTTACCTTCGACTGGTCGCTTTCAAGCAAGTAAGCTGGGCGGACCGCGCCCACTTCTTCGCCGTCTGTGCCCAACTGATGCGTCGCATTCTTACTGACTGGGCCCGCAGCCAACAATATCTGAAGCGGGGCAAGGGAGCCCGGCATGTCTGCTTTGACGAGGCATTGGTCGTATCCCCTGAGCGCGGTCCCGACCTGGTCGCATTGCACGAGGCCTTAAAGGCTCTTTCCGATGTCAACTCCAGGAGAAGTCAGGTTGTCGAGTTGCGGTTTTACGGTGGCTTGAGTGTAGAAGAAACGGCTGGAGTGCTGAAGGTTTCACCGGAAACGGTGATGCGGGATTGGAAGCTCGCCAAACTGTGGCTGCTGCGGGAAATGAGTGGAGGCAAGCGGGTTGGAGCCTGAGAGTCCATCGCAAGTCGAGCAGCTCGTGCAGGAGGCTTTAGAGCTTGCGGAGGAGCAGCGGTCCGAGTTCCTGGAGCGGCGATGTGCCGGGGACAATCATCTGCGCGCCGAAATAGAGTCCTTGCTGGCGTTTGAGAAGGATGCTCACAGCTGGATGGAAGCATCTGCCTTGCAAGTAGCAGCCAAGGCGCTGGCGAAGGAGGGTTCTCCCTCGCAAGCTCCAAAAGAAAGAGATGCTCGGGCCTTAGAAGGCAGGACCATCGCGCACTACCGTGTCGTGTCAAAACTCGGCAGCGGGGGCATGGGCGTGGTGTACAAGGCTGAGGACACCCGTCTGCACCGTTTTGTCGCGCTGAAATTTCTTCCCGAAAACGTTAGCGATGATGCCCAGGCACTCGCCCGGTTCCAGCGGGAGGCGCAGGCTGTCTCATTTCTGAACCACCCCAACATCTGTACCCTGTACGACATCGGGGAAGTAGACGGACGGGCGTATATCGCATTGGAATACCTGGAAGGCACGGCGCTAAATCGGCTGATCGCGGGTCGGCCCATGGAGCTTGACACTCTGCTGACCGTGGCGATCGAGATTGCTGATGGGCTACGGGTGGCGCATGGAAAAGGAGTGGTGCATCGCGATATCAAGCCGGCAAATATCTTCGTGACTGAACAAGGACACGCCAAGATCCTGGACTTTGGTCTGGCGAAGGTGTCCGTCATGCACCAACCGGAGCAGGAAACCCTCGCGGAATCCCACGCGCCCATGCAGACCAAACCGGGTACGGCCATGGGGACGGTGGCCTATATGTCTCCGGAGCAGGCGCGGGCCAAGGAGTTGGATAGTCGGACGGATCTGTTTTCGTTCGGGGCGGTGCTGTACGAGATGGCGACGGGAACGCAGCCGTTTCGGGGGGAAAGCGAAGCGACCATCTACGACGCGATCTTGAATCGGGATCCAGTACCACCGGCAGAGTTGAATCGCAAGCTTCCGGCGAAACTCGAAGAGATCATCCACAAAGCGCTGGAGAAAGACCGGCAGCTGCGTTATCAGCACGCTTCAGATGTTCGCACCGACTTGCAGCGGCTGAAACGTGACACCGATTCCGGCGTTTCGCGAGCAACTCCGTCCACGGTGTCCGCGCCGAAGCGTTACAACTGGGTGCTATGGACTTTTGTGACATTGCTGGTAGCGGGATTGGGCGGGTGGTTTGCCTCCAATGGCCCTCGGCCAGCGGTCCGAAATCCACTTTTCAGCGCTCAGTTCACACGGCTTGCCAACTTCAGTGGAGCCAAAAGCGATCCTGCTATTTCGCCCGATGGGAACTTCGCTGCGTTTATTTCCAATCGGAGCGGCGCGTTCGACATCTGGCTGAGTCAAACGAACGGGAACAACCTGACAAATCTTACCCAGGGCCGAATCGGGGATGCGCGTGCGCCGCTCCGGGCGGTGGGATTCTCCGGAGACGGATTAGAAGTGTGGAGCGGGGGAACAGGAGGCAGCGGGGGAACAGAAGGCAAGAGGCTCATGCTGTGGCCGCTGATTGGCGGCACGCCACACAATTTTCCTGATGAAAAAGCCGCCGAGGTTGCCTGGTCTCCGGATGGCACTCGCCTCGTCTATCACACCTGGCAAGCAGGTGACCCGACATTTGTCGCCGACCACGACGGCGGCAATCCACGCCTGATCCTGCAAAACGATCCCGGATTACACAACCACTATCAGGTCTGGTCGAAGGACGGGCGCTGGATCTACTTTATACGAGGGCGACCCGCCACCCGCGAGATGGACCTATGGCGGGTATCGCCGGAAGGGGGAAAACCAGAGCAACTCACCCATCTCAACACTGATATTGCTTACCCGACACCGATCGACGAGAGGACGATTCTGTTCGTAGCCCACAACAAAGACGGGGCAGGCCCATGGTTGTGGGAGTTCGATGGAAAGACGCGAACTACAGACCGCGTGAGTTCAGGTTTGGAACAATACACCGCACTCGCAGCCTCGGCGGATGGCCGTCGTCTTGTGGCAGGTGTCGTGAACGCTCAGGTCAGCTTATGGAGCGTTCCAATCACGAGACGCCTTGTCGAAGAACGGGACGTCGAGGCCTTCCAACTGCCCACCGCGCGCTCCCAGGCACCGCGATTCGGGGGCGGAACGTTGTTCTACTTATCTTCGCGAGACGGGGCTGACGGACTGTGGAGCTATCGTGACGGAAAAGCGCTGGAGATCTGGAAGGGCTCGGCAGGCGCACTGCAGTCGCCCGCCGCCGTGTCTGTGGACGGGAGTGGCGTGGCCGTTGCAGTGACGCGAGAGGGGAAGCGGCAGATGCAAGTTATGACGCCGGATGGAACACGGCCCCACCCTCTTTCGAGCGATGTTGACGTTCGCGGAACCGCTTCCTGGTCTCCAGACGGCAAATGGATTGTCGTGGCGGGCAGCGACCGCGACGGACCGGGCATATTCAAACTTCCTGTGGACGGCGGCTCACCGATTCGGATTGCAACCGGGCGCTACCTCGATCCTGTGTGGTCGCCGCGTGGAGACTTAATTGTGTATAGCGGGCCCCAGGTGTTCACGCTTGCCCCCCTACTGGCAGTGCACCCGGACGGCACCCCGGCGAAGCTGCCGGAGATCAACGTGCAGCGCGAAGGTGAGCGGGCCCGCTTTCTGCCCGATGGCACCGGCCTGGTTTACATGCTGGGAAATACGATGGCCGAGCAGGACTTCTGGCTGCTCGACCTGGGCACGATGCGCTCGCGGCGGTTGACGCGATTGAGCAGTTCGGCGGTAATGCGGACCTTTGATATCGCACCCGATGGCAACCGAATTGTGTTTGACCGCTTAAACAAAGATTCGGACATACTTCTCATTGATCTTGTGACGGACCAAGGTCGACGGTAGTCCGGCGGCATATTCGCAAACGAAGTGACCGGCGATTTGCGACATCCTGGGTGCGACTGATAGAGGGCTGACCGGGCCCAAGATCCGACGACATTTGAAGGAGTGTGATTGCCCTGATCCGACACCGGAGATTACAAGCGGCACCGGCTTTATACCGCTCTTCTTGAGAAACAGAACACCGACCGGTGTGCCAACAATGTCTTGGGCGGCATAGGCAACTTCGGGTCTTCATCCAGAATTTGAACATTGCCCGACTTCGATACACCCGACTTTGACACCCGACTTTGATACGCCGTGACAGGAGTGTCGGGAGATGGCACAATGAGTCGACTTGGATGCCGGATTTGGAAAAGGGGGCGATGGCCAACCACAGCTTGCCAGCTTGGGCACGGAAAAAGATTGCCGAAGCCCAAAAACGGCGCTGGCTGAAAATTAGAGGAACCTCAAACCAGCCGAAGCGCGATCCGCAGCCGCCGCGCGTCGCCAAGCCCCTGCGCTCGCCGTTGCGCGAAAAACTCGTCAAAAATATCGGGCGCGAACTTCAGGACGACGAAGCCAGGTTCGTCCTCCAGGTGCAAAGGTGTTTTGCCGATGCTCGCGTCCGCATGTTTACGGAAAACGACTTGGGCTTGATGGCCGGCCGCGCCTCTGACGGCTACTGGACCGCACTCGATCTCTGGCGCGAGTTCCCCCCCGACGACTTTTATTTCTGGCTTTACGTCGCCTGGGAATTGCGCCGGCGCAAATGGAAGTATCCGCAATTCATCGCCGGCGTCACGGATTTCCAGCTGATCGAACCGGCGATGAAGCAATGGGAGCGCGACCAGGAAATCGAACAGTGGAACAATCGGTTCCGCCAATTCGAGAACCACGCGCCCGTTTCCGGAACGGATGTGCTCGAATTACGCCTGACCATCGGCGCGGAAGAGGCGCGCTTGCAATGGCGCAGTGAGGCGAACGCCGGGTTTGCCGAACTCGAACGGGTGCGGGCCGGAAACATCGCAGAGCAGTGCGAGAAAGGCACGCTGGCAATCGCCCCCAATTCGCTGCCGCTGTGGAGCGCCGCTTATCGACCGTGGCGTTCCGAAAGCTGGTGGTTTTTTCGATACGACAATGCCGCCGCCCGCCCCGGGCTGAACTGCTTGCTGCGAATGCCCCTCGCGCCCGACCGCGTCGTGACGTCGGACAGCCAGCCGCTGCGGCGCGTCGCCCAGCCCCTGCGCTTCGATCTACGTGCGCCCGAAAACGTCGACGGCGATTATGAACTCGCGCTCGGCACCGCCGACGGTTCGTCGCCGCCGAAAATTCTCTGCGCGCTCGACGGCCGGCCGACTCTGTATTTGACTGAAGGCGCTTTGTTCGTCGGCCCGCCAGCCGTACTCGACGCCGAATTGCGCAAGAACATTCCCGCGTCCGCGCTCGAAACCGCCGCCGGTCTGGAGTTTCTCCACGCCGCCGGCATTGCGTTGCCGGAACATCTGTCCGAACGCATCCGCACCGTGCCCGTCAGGGTCACGATTTCGTGCGCATTAAAACCGACTTATCCCGCCAGTCCAACCGAGGACATCGTCCTCCGCGCCGCCGCCAAAGCGCCGGGAATGAAATCGGAACGATACGCACCAGCGGGCTGGGAGGTGGAACGGAAAGACAACGCGGGGGAAAATTCCGAGTCGGCCAAGGGCGTCATCGTCGTCCACGATCGCGCCGCGCAACGATATTTTCCGCGAGCGATCGAATCGCTGGAATTGAAGTGGAGTAATGACCCCGGCGAATGGACGTTGCGGCTCACGAAAAAAACGCCGGAACGGTTCGTCGCATGGCTCGAATCGCTCCCGCCGGAAATTGAAGTGCTGTTGGACCCGGAACTGGCCACACTGCGCGACGCGCCGGTCAGCGGTAACGTCTCGCTCGATGTCGACGAAGCGGGCATTGACTGGTTCGATCTCAGAGTTGCGCTCCAGGTCAGCGACACCACGCTCACGCCGCAAGAATTGAAATTGCTGCTCAACGCGCGCGGCGGTTACGTTCGCCTCGAAAAGAGAGGCTGGCGGCGGTTGCAATTCAGTCTCACGCCGGACGACTACGAACAACTCGCCCGGCTCGGCCTCGACGCGCGCGATTTCTCTGCCGAACCGCAACGATTCCACACTCTGCAGCTGGCTGAGGATGCTGCGAAAAAATTCCTTGCTCCAGAGCGGGTTGAAACCATCCAGCGCCGCGCGAGCGAATTGAAAACGCACGTCGCGCCGCCGTTGCCCGCAGTCATCCGCGCCGAAATGCGGCCGTATCAAACCGAAGGTTTTCATTTTCTTGCTTACCTCGCGTCGAACCGTTTCGGTGGCGTGCTGGCCGACGACATGGGCCTGGGCAAAACCCTCCAAGCGCTGGCCTGGCTGGCTTGGCTGCGGAAAACAACCCTCCATGCTCAACCCCCAGCTCCCAGCTCGTCACTGGTCGTCTGCCCCAAGTCCGTCATGGACAACTGGCACGCCGAAGCCAACAGGTTTTATCCCGACTTGCGCGTCCGCCTGTGGCGCGGCGAACCCGGCGCGGAGCTTTCCGCTGCGCGCGAAAACTGCGATCTGTTGGTCATCAACTACACGCAACTGCGCTACCTTTCGCCCGAGATCGCAAGTGCGCCCTGGCTGGCGGCAATTTTGGATGAAGCGCAATGCATTAAGAATCCGAGTTCCCAAACCGCGCAAGCCGCCCGCGCGTTGAAGGCCGAGCATCGCCTCGCGCTGACCGGCACGCCGATTGAAAACCGCCTGCAGGATCTGTGGAGCGTCTTCGCCTTTGCCATGCCCGGCGCCCTGGGCAATCGGACACATTTTCTCCGCCGCTTTGACAGCAAGGACGACCCCCTTGCCCGCCGCCGCCTGGCTGCGCGCGTGCGGCCGTTTCTGTTGCGCCGCACCAAGGCACAGGTGGAAAAGGATTTGCCTGACCGCGTTGAAGAGGATTTGCTGTGTGAAATGGAAGGTGAACAAAAAAATCTTTACCACGCCGAACTCAAACGTGCGCGCCAACTCCTCCTCGGCCTCAAAACCGACAAGCAACTCAACCAGGGGCGCTTTCATGTTCTCACGTCGCTGCTGCGGCTGCGCCAGATTTGCTGTCACCCCGCGCTCGTGGATGCAAACTTACGCGAGGCCGAAAGCGCGAAAGTGTCGGCGCTCGAAGACTTGCTCGAACCGCTCCTCGAAGAAGGCCACAAAGTGTTGGTGTTTTCACAATTCGTGACGATGCTGGATTTGCTGCGCGAAAACGTGAAACAGCGCGGCTGGCCGCATTTTTATCTGGCGGGGGAGACGGAAAATCGCGGCGAACTGGTTCGGAAATTCCAATCCGCCAAAGACGGCGCAGTGTTTTTGATTTCACTCAAGGCTGGCGGATTCGGACTGAACCTGACCGCCGCGTCGTATGTGGTCCTGTTCGACCCATGGTGGAACCCTGCGGTGGAAAATCAGGCGATTGACCGCACCCACCGCATCGGCCAGTCGAGCAAGGTGATGGCCTACCGGCTGCTCGTGCGCGATAGCGTCGAGCAAAAAATCCGTGCGCTGCAGAAACACAAGGCCGCGCTCGCCGACGACGTGCTGGGCGAGGAACGCTTCGCGCAAAGTTTGACACGGGAGGATCTGCAGTTTTTGTTTGCGGACGGAACGGGCGACTCAAACAAAAGCGTACGGGAGTTTACGGATGGCGACTTTCATCTCGGCCAGCGGGTTGGCCGCAGCTCAAGTCAAAACCGCAAACCTGCCGCTGAACCTTGCGGAAATGGCGGTTCTACAGGTGTGTACTCGGATGATCGCGGAGTCTAGAGCCAGTGGCGCCTCCCGAAGAGAGCTAGAGAAGCTGCGAGTTGCCAAGCCAAACCCCAATCCTTCCCCAGACCCGTAGAATCAGGCAAGAACTTTAGCGGAATAGGCAATCTCCTGCGGAACAGGCAAACTACACTTTTCTCGTAGTCGATCGCGAAGGAGAGCAATGCAGCAGCGCAAACTTGGAAAAAGCAACCTGGAAGTCTCGGCCCTCGGCCTGGGCTGCATGGGAATGAGCTTTGGCTACGGCCCGGCTGCAGACAAGCAGGAAATGATTTCTTTACTCCACGCCGCGGTGGATCGCGGCATAACCTTCTTCGACACAGCCGAGGTCTATGGCCCGCACGTCAACGAAGAACTCCTCGGCGAAGCACTCTACGCCTTCCGTGGCAAAGTAGCCATCGCCACCAAATTCGGGTTTCAGTTGAAGCCCGATGGAAGTCCCGGTTTCGTGGCCCCCAACAGCCAGCCCGAGCAGATCAAGCGCGTCGCCGACGCCTCGCTTAAGCGGCTCAAGGTGGATGCCATCGATCTCTTCTACCAGCACCGCGTCGACCCCAAGGTACCCATCGAGGAAGTCGCGGGAGCGGTGAAAGATTTAATTAAAGCGGGGAAGGTCAAGCACTTCGGCATGTCGGAGGCCGGGGCAAAGACCATCCGCCGCGCACACGCGGTTCAGCCGGTGACCGCTCTCCAAAGCGAGTACTCGCTGTGGACGAGAGGCCCAGAAGCGGAAGTGCTGCCCACGCTCGAAGAGCTCGGCATCGGCTTCGTCCCCTATAGTCCGCTGGGCAAGGGTTTTCTCACGGGCAAGATGGACGAGAATACTACGCTCGACAAATCAGATTTTCGCAATCAACTCCCGCGCTTTACGCCAGAGGCTCGCAAGGCCAATCAGGGCCTGGTCGATTTGCTTCAAGAGATCGCGCAGCGAAAAAAAGCAACCCCGGCTCAGATCGCGCTCGCGTGGCTGCTGGCGCAGAAGCCGTGGATCGTCCCCATCCCCGGCACCACCAAGCTGCATCGCCTGGAGGAAAACATCGGAGCCGTCGCCCTCGAGCTTACGCCCGGCGACCTGCGCGAGATCGAAAGCGCCTCGTCTAAGATCGAGGTGGAAGGCGCGCGCTACCCCGAAGCCATCGAAAAAATGACCGGATTATGAAAGGTACGAACATGTCGAAAGCGAAAGCCTACTCCGCCGCCAGCGCAACCTCGCCGGTGGCAGCGACCACGATCACGCGGCGCGATCCCACCGCCAACGATGTGGAGATCGAAATTCTCTTCTGTGGCATCTGCCACTCCGATCTGCATTCGGTGCGCAACGAGTGGAGCGAATTCATGCCCACCGTGTATCCCATCGTTCCGGGCCATGAAATTGTCGGCCGCGTAAGCAAGGTCGGTTCCGCGGTTACCAAGTTCAAGGCCGGCGACCTCGCCGCGGTTGGCTGCATGGTCGATTCGGACGGAACCTGCCCGGAGTGCCAGGCGGGCTTCGAGAATTTCTGCCCGAATATGGTTCTCACCTTTAATTCTCCCGACAAGCACTTGGGGGGCGTCACCTACGGCGGCTACTCCGAAAGCGTTGTCGTCGATCAGAAATTCGTTTTGCGCGTGCCATCGAATCTAAACCTCGCCGGCACGGCGCCCCTGCTCTGTGCCGGAATCACAACCTACTCGCCGATGCGCCGCTGGGGCGCGACCAAGGGCAAGAAAGTTGGCGTCGTCGGACTCGGCGGCCTGGGCCACTTGGGCGTGAAATTTGCCCACGCGCTCGGAGCCCACGTCGTTGTGTTCACAACTTCGCCAAACAAAAAAGATGATGCACGCCGCCTTGGAGCCGACGACGTTGTCATCTCGAAAAATGCGAACGAAATGCAAGGGCACGTCGAGAGTTTCGATTTCATTCTCGACGCCGTCTCCGCCGATCACGACATCAACGCTTACCTCAACCTGCTGCGCCGTGACGGCAACCTGACCATCGTGGGCGCGCCGCCCAAGCCTCTCGGCGTGACTGCCTTCACCCTGATCGCGCGCCGCCGCAGTTTTTCCGGCTCGAACATCGGGGGCATTGCCGAAACTCAAGAGATGCTCGACTTCTGCGGACAGCACAACATCTCCGCCGATGTCGAAGTCATCCCCATCCAAAAAGTCAACGAAGCTTACGAGCGGCTGCTCAAGTCCGATGTGAGGTACCGCTTCTCCATCGACATGGCTTCGCTGAAAAGTGAGTAAAGCGAATCCAGGGAGCCGACCATGAGAAAGCTGCTATCGCTCGGCATGTTTTTCTTATCAATCAGTGCGATCACATGGGCACAGTCCGGCCGCAAGAATCCTGCTGTCCCTGAAGGCATGCGGGGACGATTCGTCGGAGCGTGGCGTTTGGTCTCGCTCGAAAGCGAGAGCGCGGACGGAAAGATTCACCGATCCGACTCGACCGGCCTACTGGTGTTCACAAGCGATGGCCACATGTCGGTGCAAGTCATGGATCGCAACCCGCAGCCGCAAACCGCTGCCGGGCCCGAGCTGTATTCTCAAGGCGGCTACGAGGCATCGTTCGGCGCCTATCCGATCGACGCCAGCGTCCACACCTTCACTTTCCACGTGGAAGGCGCTCTGGTGCGGACTCTCATCGGAAAAGACTTGCCGCGAGCCTTCGAACTCTCGGGCAAAGATCTCATCGTTAAGTCGACTCGCCCGGATGAGCACTGGAGAGTGACTTGGGAACATTACTAGCCTGAAAAACACAGAACGAATGATCTTGCGTAGGGCGATAACCATGCAAAAAACGTAAACTCGGAAAAAGCAGCAATCGCTGAGGGATAGAATGGCCCTCGATTCACGCGACTTAAGAGGAAGCGCCGTAATAAATTACCTTCATGACAGAGCTCGCTCAATGGGACGGCTTTTACGCGATCGTCGGATCGGCCGCCGGAGCCCTGATCGGCCTGCAGTTCGTAGTCCTGACGCTCATCGCCGAGAGGCCGCCCGCTGGCGCCGAGCAAGCCACTCCCGTATTTGGCAGCCCTACGGTGGTCCACTTCGGCGTTGTTCTGTTTTTGTCGGCGCTCCTGCACGCTCCCTGGCAGACGATCACAAGCGTTGCTGTTCTTTGGGGGCTCTTGGGCTTCGGAGGATTCGCTTACACCCTGAATCTAATCCGGCGTATGCGCAAACAGACGGCCTACCAACCTGTACTCGAGGACTGGCTTTTCCACGTTGCACTGCCTGTGTTCGCATACGCCGCACTCGCGCTCTCGTCATTTGCGGCTTGCTCCCACGCGCGCCAGGCCCTGTTCGGGGTAGGAGGGGCGGCGCTGGTGCTGCTCTTCATCGGCATCCACAACGCCTACGACAACGTCGCTCACATTGTTCTGATGAACCTCTCGACTGGCAACAAGGTGCCGCCCCATCCACGGCCATGACCCGCTTCGCCATCCGGGAAGACGGCAACGAGGTGGATTGGACGGAACACGTCACCGACGAACAATCGTATTGATATCGACAGTCTGTCGAAGTGCTCTTTCATCGCTTTGCCGTTGCTGAGAATTGATCGATCAAGAGGTTCAGAAAATGGAAATCAAAAGAGTTGGTTCTCAACCTTCCGCGAAAGGCCCCTCCGACTGGTTCACGGGCGCGGTACGCATCGATCCGCTCTTTCAAGCCCCCGATCCGGCATTCGTCCAGGGCGCCAGCGTAACTTTCGAGCCGGGAGCGCGCACCGCCTGGCATACGCATCCGCTCGGCCAGACTCTAGTCGTCACCGCCGGCTGCGGCCGGGCTCAGCGCTGGGGCGGCCCGATCGAAGAGATCTGCCCCGGTGATGTGGTCTGGTTTTCGCCTGGCGAAAAGCACTGGCACGGCGCCGCGCCAGCGACAGGCATGACCCACATCGCCATTCAGGAAAAGAAAGACGGCAAGGTGGTCGATTGGATGGAACATGTCACCGACAAGCAGTACGCCGCAACTTAATAGAGGATATTGGCATGACCAAAAAGCCAACGCACAACGATAAATTGAAAGAGACTCTTTCTGGGACCTCTGAAGTCAAAATCACTGTGACCGGCAGAAGATCCGGGCGCACCATCTCCAATCCGGTCTGGTTCGTCTTGGATGACGATAACCTTTACCTCCTGCCCGTGCAGGGCTCGAACACCCAGTGGTACAAGAACGTTCTCGCGCACCCCGCGATGCGGATCGGTGCGCGCCACGAAGAGGCCGAGGTCAAAGCCGTTCCGATCACTGACGCGAGGCAGGTCGCATCCGTAGTCGAGAAATTCCGCGCCAAATACGGCGCAGGCGATGTCAAGAAGTACTATTCGAAGTTCGACGTTGCCGTGGTAGCCCAGATGCAAAAAGAGCGATCATGATTGCAAAACGAGGTATTCTCGAAGAAGTGAAGAGCAACGGAAAAACCGCCTTGGCGTGGAGGCCGGAAAAAACTCCGGAGACAGTGGACCGAGATACTTCGTCATTAGCCCGCCTGCTCGCCGCTTACGCCCCGCACGACGGCAGCTTCGAGCTGCGCATCTCGGGTGTTCACGCCAGCCGCTTTTCCCACGCTAATAAGGAGTGCGTGCATGCTCTCCGTATCGCTTCGTTGTGCATCATCGCGCAGGGAGCCAAGTCCGTCATCGTCGGCGACGAGGTTTACGAGTACGACGCCTCGCGCATGATCGTCTTTTCCGTGGCGCTTCCCGTCGCATCCCAGGTTACCCGGGCCAGCCACTCCGCGCCTTATCTCTCTCTCAAGCTCGATCTCGACGCGGGCCGCATAGCCGAACTGGTCTTGAAGGTGTATCCCAACGGCCTGCCTCCCGCGCAGGAACGCAGTGCGGTTTACACCACTCCCGTCAACGTGAGCATCATCAACGCCGCCACCAGGTTGATGGAGTGCCTGGCGAAGCCCGGCGACGCCGAACTGGTCGCGCCGCTAGTGATTGACGAGATTCTCATCCGGCTCCTCCGCAGCCCCATCGGAGTTCGCGTCGCGCAGATGGGCTTCGCCGAATCCAGCGTGCGCCGCGTGGCCAAAGCGATTGCCTGGCTACGCGGCAATTTCTCTCAACCTATGAAGGTCGAGGAACTCGCCGAGTTGGTCAACATGAGCCTTTCCTCCTTCCACGAACACTTCAAGTCCGTAACCTCGATGAGCCCCCTTCACTATCAAAAAGTTCTGCGCCTGCAGGAGGCCCGGCGTCTAATGTTGTCGACCATGGTGGACGCGGCCACCGCGAGCCAGCGAGTAGGCTATCTAAGCGCTTCCCAGTTCAGCCGCGAATACAGCCGTTTCTTCGGCAGTGCACCCACCAGGGACATCGCCCGGCTGCGTCAGGAAACGAGACTGTGGGCGTGATCGCCCCGGTCGCGAAGTTCGCAGACCAAAAAATTCCGCCAGTTTTACCTTGTGGCAGGCAAACCCAGCAACCAATGGCATTTCGCTTATGACTGAGATCTGAGCACTGCCGTTTTCATTTCGCTCGCCCCTGATGATACCCTGTTTGCACTCATGGAAAATCTCACTCGTCGTCGTTTCGGCCAGACCCTGGCTGCTACCGCGGCTACCGCCGCAGCCGGCGCCTCTCTCCCCCGCATGGCTTTTGCGCAAATGGCAAAGGCCGGACTGCTGCAATTCCCGCCCAACTTCCTCTGGGGCTGCGCCACCGCCGCTTACCAGGTCGAGGGGGCAGCGCGCGAAGACGGCCGCAAACCTTCTGTCTGGGATACCTTCTCCCACACCCCCGGCAAAACCTTTCAGGGACAAACCGGCGATGTCGCCGACGATTCCTATCATCGCTACAAAGAAGACGTGAAGCTCCTCAAAGACTTGGGAGTAAGTGCATACCGCTTCTCCATTTCATGGCCTCGCGTCATCCCCGACGGCACGGGCCAGTTAAACGAAAAAGGTATGGCTTACTACCAGCGCGTAGTCGACGAGTTGCTCAAGAACAACATCGCCCCCTACGTCACTCTGTTCCACTGGGATCTGCCCCAGGCGTTGCCCGGAGGCTGGCAGTCGCGTGACACCGCCAAAGCTTTCGCCGATTATGCCGGGTATATGGCGCACAATCTTTCCGATCGCGTGAGCCACTTTTTCACCATCAACGAGTTCACGTGTTTCACCGACCTGGGCTACAAGACCGGCAGATTCGCTCCCGGCCTGAAGTTACCCGACGCGCAGGTCAATCAGATTCGCCATCATGCGGTGCTAGCCCACGGTATGGCGGTACAGGCGATTCGCGCCAACTCCAAGCCCGGAACCCAAGTGGGTCTCGCCGAAAATCTCGAGGTCTTTGTACCCGTCATCGAGGATAGCGAGCAGATCGAGGCGGCGCGCCGCGCCACTCGCCAGGAGAACGCCCCCTTCCTCACTGCGCTCATGGAGAGCAACTACACGGAGGAGTATCTTCAGCGCGAAGGCGTCAATGCTCCCAAAGTGGAAGCCGGCGATATGAAAATTATCGGCAGCCCCCTCGATTTCGTGGGCCTCAATGTGTACACGCCAGAGTATGTCCGCGCCGACTCTTCTCCCGCCGGCTACGCGATTGAAAAACGCCCGTCGTCGTTTCCACGCATGGCGTCGGACTGGCTATACATCGGCCCGGAGGTGATTTACTGGGCAGTTCGCAACGTCAGCGACATCTGGAAGCCACCCGCGCTTTACATCACCGAAAATGGTTGCTCGTCTGACGATGTAATCGTTCGCGGCCACATCGAAGACACCGATCGCGTAATGTATCTGCGTAACCACCTTACCCACCTCCATCGCGCCGCTTCCGAAGGGTACCCCATCAAAGGTTACTTTCTCTGGAGCCTCCTGGACAACTACGAGTGGGCCGACGGCTATAGTAAGCGCTTCGGCATCCACTTCGTAGACTTCAAAACTCAGGTGCGCACGCCGAAGCTTAGCGCGGAGTGGTATCGCCAAGTAATTGCCCGCAATGCCGTCGAGTAAGTTGAAGTCGTTAAGGAGTGTTGGGGAGGGCCCGCCTCCCACTCGTGCTGTTCGTTTGCTCGAATGGATTCGCGCTTCCGCGCCTGCGGGAGGCCTCTTCGCGCGGCGCGACCCTTTCCGCAGCCTGCTAACGCTGCGTCGCCGCTGTATCCATACTGCCATCCCGCTGGAACCCGATTTTATCCAGCATCGGTTGAATCTCCGGGTTCGACATGAATAACTTCCATACCAGTCCGGTGCGGTAGTTTTCGACCATGACCACAATCGGCGCCTGGTCAAGCCCCATGTAGACGGGAGAGAACCAATTGCGAGTAAGATTGAAAGCGTCGTGCGGGCCGTAAATCCCCCAGAGCCGATCCCCGAGTTTCCGGTAAAAAAACTTAAAGGCCGCCATCGAGGCCTGCGGAGTATACGGAAATGACGAGAGCGCGCCCGTGGGAGTAATGGTTCCGTCATCCTCCGCCAAGTCCGGAGCGTGCGCCAGATAGCCTAACTGGTCGTCGCTCGCTGTAAGTCCCCAGTCAGCCGAGCCATAACCCTGAAAGTGGCCCGGGTTAGCCTCGCAGTAGGCCAGGTTAATAAGCGCAATGTTCCGGTTATTCTCGAAGTAATCCGTATACTTATCGCGAATGCCGCGCGGATCGAAGCCCATGAATGAATATTGAGTAAAGAACAGCGGCCCGCCGGTGTTGACTCCGACGTCCAACTTGATTCCATAGTAAGAATGTCCGTTGCGATAGCGATCCCCCTCCGTCGATCCCGACCATCCGCTGCGATAAGCGATCGCCGCCGGCGACTGACCGGCCCATCCCGTGTAGTAGAGATCCGCCGGTACCCCGTGCGTGGGGGAGGCGATCGCAAGAAGATAAGCGATCATGGTTTCGTTGAAGCCTGTAAGTCGATGATCGATGTACCACGACCATTGCGGAGACCAATGCCACAACAGCGCGCTGTTCTGCGGAGACCGCCGGTACCAATCCCATTCCACGCTCTCCCAAAGCTTGCTAATTCGTCCGTAAATACTCTGCTCAGTTTCGCTGCTCCCCTTGAAGTACTGGCGCGCGGCCAACAATCCTTCCATGAGAAAGGAGGTTTCCACCAGATCACCGCCATTATCGAACATCCCAAACACCAACATACTCTGCGCCGTGTAACCATCGATAAAGTGAGGCCACGCGCCGTGATAGCGCGGCGCCTTTTCCAGAAAATCCAAAATTTGGCCGAGCCTTTGAACACCCTGCTCGCGAGTAATGAATCCTCTCTCGACTCCGACGATAAGAGCCATGAGGCCGAAGCCTGTGGCTCCCGTGGCGACAATGCGGTCATCTCCCGGAATATTTTCCAGCGTAGTCCCCGCGATGGGATGCGCGCCCTCCCAGTAATAACGAAAGCATTCCTCCTGCAGCATGGTGAGCAATTCGTCGTCGGACAACTCTCGGGTCGATGCGCTCGCTACGGTCGACAACGCAGACTGCCGGTAGGCGCGGTCTACGGCCTTAACCCGGTAGGTAGCTTTCACGCCGGGTCTCCCAACAAAATCCATGTACCGATTCACACCCGCAATCTGTATTCCGATCGGCTGAAACTTTCGGCCGCCTTCGGAGCGGTAGATAACATAGCTTTGCAGTTCGTCGTTCACAACCGCATCCCAGCGAATGTCGATGTGCCGGTCATAGCCTTTGGCTTCGACGTTCTGCGGCGTCGCCGGCGCGCTTCTCACCTCCGGGGAGACCGGGGTAGACGCACCCTTGTCGTCAATTTTTATCTCGTCAACGATCAGAACGTGCGCCGTATTGTCGTCCGCGCTCTGACCGAAGTGCACGCTGTGCAACCGGCGCGGCTGAAAGGGATGAATCGATGCCGTTTCAAACTGGCTGAGCGCCAACCGCACTTGCGTCCACCGTTTCGCGGGTAAGTCGCCAGTAATACCATCCAGCTTGAACGGCGCGGTGAAGTTATGTTCTTCATCTTCTAATTGAATGAATGGTAAGTTGGCCGCAGGAATTCCTTCGGGTGAGTAACACCACAAATAAAGCGTATCGCCGCGAAAATCTAGGGGGCGGTTGCGCATACTCACGACGCGCACTTCCGTCTCCCAACTCCCGCCCGGCGCCGAAGTCCACTCCAGGCGCAACGCATTCGGAGGCGTGAAGAAATTCTTCTCCTCGACCGGCAGCGCGCCCGATAGTAAACGAACCGTGCTGGGAAACACCGAGCGGCCGCTGCTGTAATAGTAGGAATCGAGGGTGATGCTGTTGTCGAAGACCACGTGATTGTAGTAATCCGTGGCCGCGACCGCGCAGCTGGGAAAGGAAAGTAAAATCAAAAGCCAAAAAGGCCGGACAACCGAACGCACTAAGAACTCCCAGTGTAGGCGTATAACGAGACGGGACCGCCTTAAAAGCGCAGTTTACCACACTGAAATCACATGCCACGACCGGCGGCCGTTACCTTCGATATAGCCCGTGGCAAACGATCGGCATCACGAGGTTCGCGATTGCCGGCCGCTTTGGCGCGACTCCAAAGTGAAATAAAATGTGGCTCCCTTTTCCACCGATCCCTCAGCCCACGCTTCGCCGCCATGGCGTTGTACGATCCGGCCGACGGTCGCGAGCCCGATCCCATTGCCGGGAAATTCCACCGCGGAATGCAGCCGCTGAAACGGCTGGAACAGACGATCGGCCGATCGCGGATCGAAACCGCTTCCGTCGTCGCGGACGAAATACACTTTTCGCCCACCGCCATATTCCTCGCCGAATTCAATGCGAGCGTGCTCATGATGCGACGTGTACTTCCACGCGTTGCGCAGCAAATTCTCCATGACGATGCGGAGAAGACGCACGTCAGCGTATGCCTCCACCCGCAGCGGAGTGATGAAGTCCACTTTCCTTTCGGGGGCCTCGCGGCACAGCTCCTCCATAATCGAGCGTGCAAACGCGCTAAGGTCGATCTCCTCGCGATGCATGGTGCTGGTTGTGACTCGAGATAAATTCAGCAAGTCGTCAATCAACTCGGACATCCGCCTGGCAGCCGCTCGTATGTTCTGCAGAGAGTCTTTGCCATTGGAGTCTAGTTGGCCGGCGTAATTCTTCAGGAGTAAGTAACTGAATCCGTTAATGGCGTCGAGCGGCCCGCGTAGATCGTGAGAAACCGAGTACGAGAACGCTTCGAGTTCCCGGTTGGCGACTAATAGGTCTTGCGTGCGCTGCGCGACCCGTTGTTCCAGTTCGTTGTGTGCCTTCTGAAGTTCGCTGTCCCGTTGTTGAATCTCCCTCAACATTTCGTTGAAGGAGTCTATAAGTGTGGCCAACTCATCCCTCTCGCCGCCGACAGCGACCCGCACTCGGTAGTCTTTGTCGCGAGAGATCTGCCGCGCGGTGTCGGCCAACGCCACGATAGGATCCGCGACCGATTGCCGGAACTTGGCGGATACAATCAGTGCAAACATCAGCGAGACCATTAAAACCACCACCGAGATCAGAGCATATCGCCATAGTCGTTCGTCGATCTCATGAAGATTAGCTCGTATGTAAACAAACCCCAGAAGCTTGCCATCCGACTGGATTCGGCGTATTAAAACCGCATGAGTCCTCCCAAAACGGTAGTCTTCGACCTGATCGTTGCTAAGCGACGGAATGGCTAAGGATTCGTCGGCCCCTGGTCGCGTGTACTCCGCAAAGCTTCGCGCATCTGCAGTAAGAATTCCGGCCGACGCTATGTTAGGAGAATTCTTTAAGGCAGAGAGCGTATCCGATGCAGCTTGAGGATCGCTGAAGAGCAATGCTGAAATGCTGTTGGATCCGATAATCTGCGCTTGCGCGGACAAAGAATTCGCCAGGTTCTGGCGGAACGTAATCTGGTCGTAGGCGAAGAATCCAGCACAGGCCAATAGCAACGCCGCACCGCTCACCAGCATGTTCATCATGGTGAGCTTGGTCGAAATCGACGACTTGGTGGGCGCGGCCATGATTATTGCCCCACCGCCTTGTTGTATAGCTTGCTGGCAACCTTGAGTAATTCCGAACTAAGCGCGAGATGCGACTGCCCGGCGGCGCCACGGTTTACCTCGAAGCGAATCTTATCCTGCTGCACCACAAACCCGATGACCCCGCCTCGTTCGGCGAATCGCGGTATGTCGCTTACGGTAAGCTCGCCAAAATGCTGAGCCGCACTCAGTATGGAAGGTAGCTGACTCTCTTCTGACGAGCTGATATATAGGATGCTGCAGGACGAACCATCCTGCACTTTCGCAATTCGCCTCACCGTAAGCTTCCGGCCGTCGATGCTCTCGCCTTCCACCGTCGCGTCAAGCAACGCTCCAAAAGGGTCTTTGCCCAGTACACAAATCAAGAAGTCAGAGTTGCCAGCTCGATCCGATTGCCACCGCACAAACTTACCGAAGTTGTAAAGGTAGGCGGCCTTGACTTGCGACTCGGTGGGATGTTGTTGCTGCGCAGAGAGTGGAAGAAATGGTAAGAATGGGGCTAGCGCCGCGATACTCAGCCAGGCTAGCGATCGCATGCCGCCCAACCGGGATCCAATGGCGGCCACTCTATTCGGCGCTCTAGGCTTGCGGTGAAGTGCGGCGATCTCTCGAACCGTGTTCAGGGTGTCCACGTAATTTGCCCGTACGCTCCCCTTTTGATTCCTACCAGCGGTCCCGGATCGCCGCCGAACTCGGCATGATGCGGCTGCATCAAGTTTCGTCCTACTACGGAAAACTTGAACTGCCGGTTCGCCTGCCAGTCAAATCTGACGTCGGCGGTCGAATACGCCGGAACTGTGAGCGCCGGCAGAGCGCCAACATAACGGTACGTAAGGTCAAGGTTCAGAACTTTCGCAAAGTCAAGACCCGACAAGACCGATACTTCATGCTTGGGGCTGGAACCTTCGATCTGCGAAACCGGTTCTATATCCAGAGAGTCGTGAGACTTCTCGATGTCCATCTGCAGGTACGAGTACGATGCGCGCAATCGCCAGTAAGGCACTGGCCTCCATTCCGGGGCGAACTCGATTCCTTTGGTCGTACCCAAAAGGCCGTTTCCAAAGTCAGCCGGAATAAGCAGATGCGGCGGAGGAGGATTGTTCTCCAGAAATATCCCGCCAGTTATATCTTCACTGAAAAGATCGCTGTAGTGGTTGTAAAAGGAAGCTATATCAAAATAGGCCGACTTACGCAGCAGAAAACGATAACCCAACTCATAGCCATTGAGTTCTTCCGAGCGAAAGTGAGGATTGGGATCGAATCGCGCCAAGAGGGGAAGGCCGTTAACAAATTGGCCGGTGAATCCCAGTAGAGAAAAGTTTTCCTCGGCATCGGACGGAGTTCGAATCGCATGCGTAAACGAGGCCCATACCGTCTGCTTGTCGGTCGGAGTCCAAAGCAGCCTGCCACTGGGCTGCAATCTCAGCCCGGTAAAGTTCGTCTCCAGAAATTTTGTGCCAAGTGTTAGGGTCAGACGCTTGTCGACTAATCTGATTTCATCCTGGAGGAATGCAGTCAGCAAGCGATCGGTTCGGGTGTTCGGCTCGAAGGTGAGACCGGGCTCGATCACGGGATTCGTTCCCCGGCTGAATCGGGCCCCTAATCCCCACGATATCTGCTCCCGCCCAGGCAGGCGAAAGCGATCCAGAAAATCTATATCGTAAGTATCGCGAAGGTCGGCGAAATTGAGCTCGTGGCGGTTCGCGCGGTCATAAAAAGCTTGTAACTGAAAATCAGTTCCTTCTCCAAAAGCTCTCTGCCACCTTCCTAAAATATTGCCTCCGGAAAGCGGCGCGGTACCGTAAAGATTCTGCTGATAAGGCGGCGCGTAGTAATTGGCAGTTACTCCCTCGCCGTAGCCTTCCGCATAGACATCGCCTTGCACCGTGAAGCGGTCGCGAGAATGTTTTGTCCAGTCGGTGCGAAAGCCCCCTTGTATCGCCCGCCAGTCGTCGAAGTTCTTGCCATCGGGATGGTACTCATGGCCGCGTTCAAACCCCAATCCATAAACCCGGTAGTCAACGCCCCTCGAACGCCCGCCGTAACGCGCATTCAATGCTCCCGTATGCAGGCTTCCGGCCTCGGCATCTACGAGCACGCCGTGCGTATCCTTCGCGCTCTTAGTAATAATATTGATCACGCCGTTGACGGCGTTCGGACCCCAGATCGTGCCTCCCGGCCCGCGGATCACTTCAATGCGTTCCACGTCGTCGAGCATTACATTCTGGGCTTCCCAATATGTGCCCGCCAGCAAAGTGGTATACACCGTCCTGCCATCGATCAGCACTAGCACATCGCGAGCCAGCCGGCTACCAAAGCCGCGAATGCCGATCGACCAAGTGTCGCCATCGATACGCGCCACCTCCACGCCGGGAGCCAGCCGCAGAGCCTCGGGAATATTGGTCGCACCCGACCGCCAAATATCTTCTTGCGTGATTACATAAATCGCCGCCGAGGTGTTGCGCACCTCCTCCGGCGTTTTGGAGACACTGGTCACCTCCACATTCGCCAGTTGCTCCAGGGTCAGAGTCTTTACAGGATTAATGGTCTCTTCCGTCTCGGAGGAAGCTTCGGCGGCCCTCCCGGCCAGAAAACTCCAGCCTGCCAAAGCGCAAAAAATAGTAAGCCCGATGCGACCCAAGTTCCTCGGCCTGTGCATTTTCATTTAGGAGATGACAGGTTGCTGCGCTTCGGCCCTGAGGCCGATCAATCGCTTGACCTCATGCACCAGCTCCTCGGGTTCAATCGCGGCCTTGCGCAGCCATGCATCCACCACCGCGCCCTCACCCGGGAGAGACGAGAATCCCGAAAGCATCACGATGGGCGTTCTCGGGCGCAGCCGCTTCATTTCTTCGGCAACCGAGGTGCCGTTCTTATCGGACAGCCAGTAGTCCATCACCACGGCGTCAATCGAATTGGCGTGAAACAGTTCCAGCGCCGCCTTGGCCGATTGCGCCTGCAGCACGGCGAACCCCGCTGATTCCAGCAGTGCTCGCCTCATCTGCAATTGCAACTGTTCATCGTCAACGCAGAGAATCGTCTTGCGGAGAAGTAGCGGGTCGCGGTCGCGTTTTTCGCCGCCCTCGACCAGCAATGCCGAGAGAGCGGTCAGAAGAACTTCGGGTTCCGATCCCTTTTGTACGTGGCTGTCGACCATGTTCAGCATGGCCGAGGGCAACTCGTCGACGGCGGAAACCGCCACCAGCCGGAGATTCGGATAGCGCTGGCGCAGTTTCTCCGCCAGTTCGTCGCCCTTCATTGCGGGCATCACGTAGTCCAGGAGGACCGCGTCGACTTCGGCCCCATCCGCCAGAATCTTAAGCGCTTCAACACCCGAAGGCGCGGTCAAAACGGAGTACCCCGCCATCTCGAGCTGCAGTTTGCGAAAGCTTAAAGTTTGGGAATCGTCGTCGACGCAGAGTATGCGTTTGGAATTACCTTTCAAAGGCCTCCTCCGGAAGGCAAACAGGCTCGCTGAGACCGCACGGCCTCAAAAGAATGCATCAGGAAACATCTCCTTCGACATACAGTATTCACTGTATAAAAGACAACTCTCGCCAAAGCACCCGTCGGTGAATTCCGTTCGCACCCATCGAGGTGACGCGATCATCGCCGTGTGGCATTCTTAAACAGCGCATGAACCCGAGGATCCCCAGCCCTTGACCACCAATCGCTTCGCTCCAGGCGCACCGTCAGTGACTAAAGTGAGCAAGACTTCGGTTCTCGCCGTGCTGGCTTTGTTTGCGCTGGTCTACGTGGGATCCTTGTTTTCACCCGGACTGCAGGACGACGCCGATTCCACCCACGCCGAGGCGGCGCGCGAAATGCTGCTAACGCACGATTTCGTGACCCTGAAAGTGAACGGTAATCGCTACCTGGAAAAAGCCCCGCTCATGTACTGGGCCGTAGCGCTCTCCTATTTTTTCTTTGGCGCCAATGAATTCGCGACGCACTTGCCGGTCGCGAGTTCCATGTTGCTCCTCGTATTGCTGGCGATGCGCTGGGGCCAGCGCGCTTTCGGCGGCCGCGCCGCCCCCTATGCCGGATTGTTCATCACGACCGCGGCCGGATGTTATCTCTTCACCCGCATCCTTATTCCGGAGTCCATTCTCAGCCTCTTCATCGCGACGGCCTTCTATTTCTTTGCCACCGCGCTCGAAGAGCGAAAGCCATGGCGTTGGTACGCAGCCTATGCCAGCGTGGCGCTGGCGGTCCTCACCAAAGGCCTGCTCGCGATCGTGGTCGTCGGAGTATCGCTCGCGGTCTACCTGGCCATCAGCGGAGAGTGGCGCCGCTGGCGCGAATTTCGTCTCTTCACCGGCACTCTGCTCTTTGTCGCGGTAGCTGCCCCGTGGCACATTCTCGCCGGCATACGCAACCCGCACTTTTTCTGGTTCTACTTCGTGAACGAGCATTACATGCGCTTCTTGGGCCGGCGCATTCCCCGCGATTACAACAAGCAAGCCAACTCGCTCTATTGGACGCTACATCTGGTCTGGCTTTTTCCTTGGAGCCTGTATCTGCCGGTAGCGATAAGGCGGCCCATCGCGAATTGGCTGGCCCGCCGCAGGCAAAGTGACATCGAGCCCAGGCCGGCTTTGAACTTTAAATCCCGCACCGAATTGCTTTGCCTCGCGTGGGCCGCGGTCACCCTGGTTTTCTTCTCCTTCTCGACCAACCAGGAGTACTACACATTTCCGGCGTACTTGCCGATCCTGCTTTTGATCGCAGGAAAGTTGGCCGACGAAGAAGAGTGGGGATCGCGACCCTTTTTGCTGTGGAGCTCCGGAGCGCTGGCCACGATCTGCATCGCGAGTTCGCTAGTATTGGCGGCGGGAGTATGGAATTCGCGCCATCTGCCTTTCGTTCCTGATATCGGCACCGTGCTGGCCAAGCCCGACCTGCAAGCTGAAACGCTTTCCATGGGACACATCCTCGATCTAACCGGCGAATCCTTCGCCGCGCTGCGCCTGCCAGCGCTGCTGGCAGCGTTCGTGCTGCTGATCGGTCCCACCCTGACGGTTTGGCTGCGCTTCCGCAACGCGCACCTGGCCGCAACCTGGGCCACTGCCATTACCATGGCCATCTTTCTCTACGCCGCGCACATCGCCCTGGTGCGCTTCGACCCGTTTCTTGGTTCGCGAAGCATGGCCGAGCAGATCACACCGGAGCTGCGTCCGACGGATCGTGTGATGATCTACGGCGATCAATCCTTCGGCTCGTCGCTGCTCTTCTACCTGCGCCGCCCGATTGAATTAGTGAATGGAAATACGACGTCGATGTGGTGGGGATCCACCTATCCCGACGCCCCCCACATTTTCTTGAACGATCGCGACCTGGAACGCGCCTGGCAGTCCCCGCAGCGGGTCTTTCTCTTCGTCCCCCAGCACGAACGCGCCAACGTGGAAGCCTTGCTGCCGGCGCCGCTACACATTGCGAGTGAAGTATCAGGAAAGGTAATGTTTACGAACCATCCATAAGTGCGCAATCGGCAGTAGCTGCCTAAATCTTCGCTATCCTCCTGGCGAAGGACCTCGGTACGCGATTGCGGTATGCCGTCGGCAAGCACCGAATCGCTCTTACCCGTGCGAAACCCCCACGCCCTCTTTCACCGTGGGCAGCGAATACCCCGACTTCACCGCATCCCGCCGGAACATCTGCACCGTCTCTTGCGAAAACTCATGCAGATCCTTACCCACCAACGGTAGCTTCTTCAGAATATCGGTAGTCGCCGTGATCACGTGACAACCAATCTCATCCGCCTGGAAAACATTCAGCAGTTCGCGCGGACTGGCCCACATCAGTTGCGCGTTGGCGTCATTCACCATCGCCACAGCTTCGCGCATTACGGGCACGGGGTCGCGCCCCGTATCGGCGATGCGCCCGGCAAAAACCGAAACATAAGCGGGCGCGCTGCCCTGAAGCGCCTTGCAAACGCTGCGCACCTGTTCGAGCGTCAGAAGCGCCGTGACATTCAACTGAATGCCATCGCCCGAAAGGCTTCGAATCAGATCGTAAGTGGCCGCACCCCCGGTGTTCATCACCGGCACCTTGACGAACACATTCTTGCCCCAGGCCGCAATGTGCCGCGCCTGCTCTTCCATCTCCGCTTCTTCGTCGGCAAATACTTCAAACGAAATCGGGCGGTCTTGAATCGTCGCCAAAAGATCCAGCGCAAAGCGCTGGTAGTCGGTGACTCCAGTAGCCCGCATTAAGGTGGGATTGGTGGTGAAGCCTTTGATATAAGGCTGGCGATACAACTGCAGCATGCTGGCCTTGTCGGCCCCGTCCGCGAAAATTTGCACTCGCAGTTCGGACACGGACTTCATCGGGAATGCGCTCCTATGGGCGCGGAATGGAGAATCCAGTCGGCCGCTTCGCGAAGCGACTCCACGCGCACATCCGGAACCCGGTCTGGAGGTTTCTCCGCATAGCCGTAATCGATAAAAATCGTCCTGCAACCAGCATTATAACCGGCCTCGATGTCACGCCAGCGGTCGCCCACCATAAAACTCGCCGCCAGATCGATGTGATGCCGACGCGCCGCTTCCAGCAGCATTCCGGGCAGGGGTTTGCGGCAGTCGCACTCATCTTCGTCGGTGTGCTCGCACACCAGAATATCGTCGAGCGGCAGTCGCGCCGCCAACGTGCGATGGAACGCATCCAGCATCTCCTGCGATTGCTTTCCGCGGGCAACATCCGGCTGGTTGGTCACCACCAGCAATTTGTAGCCCTGCTGCTTTAGCTCCTGCAAAGCCTCCGGAACTCCGGGCAGCACTTCCAATTCCTGCAGATTCGCGGGCGGAAACGGTTTGCCGTTGCGCACAAAAGTCCGGTTGATTACGCCATCGCGATCCAAAAAAACCGCGCGGTGCCGGCCATTCGAGGCCATCGACTCCCACTTCGTGGCCTGCCGCTTCACCGCCGGGTGCGATACCAGCAAATGCCAAACCACCGCCTGGAACGCCTCCGCATGCGGCGTGACGTGCGCCGCGTTCACCGTAGGAATCAGCACGCAAACGTCGGCCACCTTGGCCGTGTAACCGCCGTCGCGGCCCACCACGCCGATAATTTTCGTCCCCACCGACTTGGCATACTGCAAAGCCGCCACCAGATTCGGACTGACATTGTGCTCCACATCGCCGCCGCCCACCGAAAAAATCAGCAGCAAATCCACCGAGCGCAGCCGGCTCGTCCGCAACCAGCCATCGAAAATCGAGCCCCAGCCCTCATCGTTAGCCCGCGCCGTAAGCTCCGCCACATTGTCGGTGGGAGCGTAAGCCTCCATGCCCGCAATCTTGCGGAAGTCGTTTACCGCGTGCGAAGCATTGGCCGCGCTCCCGCCCACGCCCAGAACAAACAACCGCCCGCCCGCAGCGCGGGTTCGGGCCAGCAACTCCGCCGCTCTCTCGATGCTCGGCGCGTCCAGTTTCGCGATGATCTCAATAGCCTCCGCGAGAAAATCCCGGGCGAAGCTTTCATGATGAACACTGGAATCGCTCATCTCGGCGCATCTCCTGCCTGACTCAAATATTTCGCCGTTTCTTCTAATCCCGCCGGCGAACCGATCTCATAAAAACGCTCGCGCACTTCCAATCCGGTCAATTCACCCTTCTCTAAAAGGTCTGCATACACGTCGGCCAGATCCGCGGCCCAGCTTTTAGCGAAAGCCTCCGCGCGGAAAACGCCCAGCCCATAATCGATGTAGCGCATGCGTGCCGTTCGATTCTTCTTGCGGTACGCCAAAATCCGCCCCTTCTCAAATTCTACGTTGCTGGTATCCCACTGCCCATCATTGCGAAACACGGTCATCAATCCCAACGTGCCGCTCCGCCAGAACTCGCGCTCAACCGCCGCGTAATCGCAGGCAAGATACGAATCCCCATACATCACGAAAAAGCTTTCTCCCAGCTGCGGCAGCGCGCTTCGAATCGCTCCAGCCGTGCCCAGCGGCGCGGGGCCATCGTAGGAGTACTCAACCTTCATGCCGAAGGCCTCGCCCGCACCAACCGTCCGCGCGATCATTTCACCCATATGGCCGACGCACAGTATGACATGTTCGATGCCATTTTTGCGCAGCAGGCGCAACTGATGTGCCACAAATGGTTCCCCCTGGATTGCGATCAAAGCCTTCGGCGTGGACTGAGTCAGCGGCCCCAAACGCGTCGCCAATCCCCCGGCAAGTATTGCCACAGGTAACATGGGATGATCTAAGAATGCGCCAAGACGGAAGTCCCGCTGAAGTCGAACTGCATGCGCACTTCGCGCAACCCCGCGCCCCGCATGGCCGAGCGCAGGCGAGTTTTGTCTTCCGTGTAAAGCAGCAGAAATCCCCCCCCGCCCGCGCCAATCAGCTTGCCGCCAATCGCCCCGTGAGCGCGCGCCAGTTCGTACATCTCATCGATGAAGCCGCTGCTCATGCCCGGCGAGCGTTTTTTCTTGTGCTCCCAGTGCACGTGCATCAACTCGGCAAACTTGCGCAAATCGCCCGCCAGCAGCGCGTCCCGGCTCTCGTGCCCCAGTTGCTTGGTGAGATGCAGATTCCCCAGCATCTCGCTGGCATTCTCCCGGGTGCGCCGATCCTGATCGCGCAACACCTCGCCCGCCGAGCGCGAGGCCCCGGTAAAAAACAGCAGCAGATTATCCTCAAGATTAGCCAGCGTCTCGGCCGCGATCTTCAAAGGCTCGGCCAGCACGCGGTCGTCCGGCAAAAATTCGAAACAGGTAATGCCTCCAAACGCCGAGATGTACTGATCCTGTTTGCCCACCGGCTCCCGCAGCAAGTCGATTTCAATATGGCAAGCCTGCTCCGCCAGTTCCTGCGGCGGCACAAAACTTCTACGCTTGGTGTGCAAAGCCCGCAGCAGTGCCGTAGTAAAACTCCCCGAAGAACCCAGCCCCGTGCCCGCCGGAATATCGGACAAGCTCACGATCTCAAGGTAAGGCCCGGTAACGCCCGTCAATCGCAGAGCCTCCCGAATGATGGGATGCTGAATGTCCTCGACCCGCTCCACATCCTCCAGCTTCGCGTACTTCAAGATAATCCGCGGACGAAAAGCCTCATTGATCGTGATGTAAACATACTGATTGATCGCGGCCGCGAGCACGAATCCTCCGTGCTTGCGGTAATACGAAGGAAGATCGGTGCCTCCACCCCCCAAAGAAATTCGCAGCGGGCTTCGCGTGATGATCAAAGAATAGTTCCTGCAAGGCTCCACAAGGGCCAAGCGTAAAACGGCCAAGTATAGCGTATTAAATGCCGGCCTTCACCGCCGCTGCATCCGCGCTGACGAATTTGATGGTAGCCAGAACCGCCTGCTTTATGCTCAAGCGTGGCCGCCAGCCCAGCGCGCGAATCCGCGAGCAATCCAAAAAAATAAACGGACTATCGCCAATCCACCCGCGCTCTCCGCCCGAGTACGTAAGCTTGGGATGCAGGCCAAGGTACTCGCAAATCCATGCGATGGAGTCGTTCACTTCACAATACTCATCGGTGCCGAGATTGAAAATATTCACCTTGCCCTGGGTCCGTTCGAGAGCCAAAAGAATCGCGTCGATGCAATCCTGGACGTACAAATACGATTTTCGTTGATGGCCGTTGCCGAGAACGTGCAGACGATCGGGATGCTCCGCAAGCTGCTGGTAAAAATCGAACACATGCCCATGCGTGTAGCGCTCCCCGAGGATCGACACAAAGCGAAAAATCTCCCCCTGCATGCCAAAGCCTTCGCAATAGGCTTGAATCAAGCCCTCCGCCGCGAACTTCGAAGCGCCATAGAGCGAAGTCTGAATCGGAAAAGGGCAAGTCTCCGGGGTAGGAAAAATCTCCGGTTCGCCGTATACCGATCCCGTCGAGGCAAACACGATGCGCGGGCAACCTTGTTCGCGCATCGCTTCGAGAACGTTCCAGGTCGCAACCGTGTTCTGATCAAGATCTTTTCGCGTATGCTCCGTACCAAAGCGAACGTCGGCATTGGCGGCGAGATGCACCACCAGTTCTGCGCCCTTCATAACGCCCAACAAACTTCCGCGATCGAGCAAGTCGCCGCGCTGAAAAGTAAAGCTAGAATGCTGCGCCGCTCCATCCAGAAAACGCCGCTGCCCGGTCGAGAGATTATCGAAACCCACCACCTTGTGACCCGCCGCGAGAAGGCGGTCGACCATGTTGCTGCCAATAAATCCTGCCGCTCCCGTAACTAAAACCCGCAATAAAGCCTCCCAAAATAAAAACAGCCGATGGGGAAATCTGAGCAAAGAAAGAATACTACCGGCTATCGGAAGTGGTCTGCCGCAGCGCGATGCGCGTCCCCTTCAACTCAAAGCGGCTGTCGCGCCAAACGTAACGCAGCTTCAGGTAGCTGGCGAACCAGATGGCAAACCCCAGCAAGTCGCGCAGCGGATAAAGCCAAGGCGCCCGCCGTATCTGCGGATCGCGCACCACGGTCCAGCCCACGAGCCATGCCTCCAGCAAACGGTTCACGGCAGCCACCGCCAGCAACCAGGCTCCCGCTGCGAAATGCCCCAATCCCCAAGCCGCCAAAAATCCCAGCAGCCCGTAGGGCATGGCGAAAATAAGCCCGCTGCCAAAATGCCCCTTGGGCCGCGAGTAGCGCGTAGTCTGCGCCCAGCGCAATTGGTTCTGCCACATGTGCCGAAAAGACCGCTGGTTTACGACATGATCGATGATGTGCCCCGACAACACAACGCGATATCCCGCCTTCGCAATCAAGTTGCCGATCGCAAAGTCATAAGCAATGTAGTCTTTCAGCGAGGCATACCCGCCGATGCTTGCCAGCGCATCCTTACGCACGACGGTCGTCGGCCCCAATCCAAATTTCATTCCCTCCAGCAGATTCGCTACCAGCACGCCCGCCGTCATCTCCACCGACATTCCGATGGCGGTGAGCCCCGAGAAAAATCCCGCCGCATTCTTGCCGCGATACACGCAGGTCAACATGCCCACTTGCGGATCAAGCATGGGGGGCACGACCTCGCGCAAATAGTTGGGAGCAACTTCCACGTCGCTGTCGGTGGTAACGAGAATCTCGTGCGCCGCCGCCGCCGCCATGCAATAGAACGAATGTACGACCGGATTCGGCCAAGGCGTGCCCGTAACCAGCACTCGGCTGCGGATCTGCGGGTAGCGCGAGGACACCTCTCGAACCACTTCCAATGCCCCATCATCCGCGGAGTCGGCCGCAAACAAAATCTCATAGTCGGGATAGTCCTGCCGAAAAAAACTCTCAATATTTTCTTTCAGCCGCGCCTCCAGCCCATGAACCGGCTTGAGCACGGAAACTGGAGGAAGATGAGGATGATCTGGAATCGAGCGGCGTTGCCGGCGCGCATCGCGATGAAATCGAATCACTCCCAGGAACGCCAGCCCAAGAAATACGGCGGAAGAAAGGGTGCCAACGATGGCCACGCCCAAAGCGAAATAGAGAATCAGCAACACAATATGTCGGCCTTTGCCTTAGTCAAAGCTCCAGCAGTCTGCGGAAACCTCAATTCGAGCGCTGACGGGAAGGGCACCGACGCTCAGTCGTGCCGTTGAGCCGTTCAAAATGTGCCCGCGCTTTAGCGCCTGCAATCGACTCGCACACCGAGTCGGTTTTTCCGTTACCGGCTGACTTTCTCCTGATTTTACATGGGTTCCGCACGCCGCACGCACTACTTGCTCAACCCCTCCAAATCAGCCGCTGCGGAATTGATCAGCGCGGCCTCATTCTCGAGCACCCGGGCCACGCGAGCAATCTCGGCGTCAGCCTCCAGCCAGCGCCGCTGCTCGATGGCCTCGCGGATTCCGGGCATCGTTTTCGGGGCGTAGCCCGTGTAAACGCCCGGAGCGTAAATCATGTGCTTGTACCAGGGCCGCCGTGGCAGCCCTGCGGGGTCAGTGAGCCGCCGCTCACTCTGCAGCAACTTCTCATTCAGCACCGCCAACTGCGAATCGCCAACTCTAAATCCGGTCAACTCCGCTTTGTTCAACGCCGCCTTATAACGTTCGGCGCTCTTGCCAAGCCCGTCGATGGCATTCTCCAGCGGCGCAAAATTCAGGTGCGGAGGCATATCCTCCCCCGGCGGCGCCTCCGTAGGCCGCCGCGGATCGTTGGCCGCCTGGTACGTCCCCTCCTTTAATTCCAACTCGCGCTCATGCGCTTCGTCCTGCTTGCCCTGCAAAAGTTTCTGCAAGTCCTTGTTGTACTTCTGCATGGTGTCGGCGAGCCCGGTGAACTCATAAGGCAACACATCGGCGTCGGCCATGCGCATCACCGCAGTCCCGATGGTCTGCGAGAGCGCCACGCCAAACGCGAAATCGGTATCCGAAAAATGCGTGTACCAGTAAAAGTCGTCGTAGATCGAATGATAAATTCCGCCATCATCCTCGCCGCCATAACCGAGATTCAGTGACGCCACTCCGAGGTGGTCGACAAACGCCGTGTAATCCGTACCCGAGCCCAGCGCACCCATGCGCAAGTCAGCGCGCTCGCGCAGCTCTTTGCGATCGTCATCCGACTTTGCCGCGGCGATGCCCGCCAGCCGCTCCCGCTCAAACGCCGTAAGTTTCGTCTCCGGGTCTTGAATGCTCCGTGCCACTTCGTTCATGAAATGTTCCAGCGAGTGCGAACCCTCCAGCAGCAGATAGCCGCGCCCGTTGCCATCGGTGTTGATGTAGACCGACGCGTGCTCCTGCAACTCGCGCCCGTGAGTTTCTGCCCACGCCGTCGATCCCAGCAGCATCGGCTCTTCGCCATCCCACGCACAGTAAATGATCGTCCGCTTCGGCTTCCAGCCCTGCTTCAGCAGTTCGCCAAACGAGCGCGCTTCTTCGAGCAGCGCGACCTGCGCAGAAATCGGATCCTCCGCCCCATTCACCCAGCCATCGTGATGATTGCCGCGCACCACCCATTCATCCGCCTCCGACGAGCCCGGGATGCGCGCGATCACATCGTTCACATCCTTGAGATTCCAATTCGATTCCACTACCAGATGCACCTGCGCAGCCCCGGGCCCCACGTGGTAAGCGATCGGCAAAGCCCCGCGCCACTCCTCCGGCGCAAGCGCACCGGTAAGCGCGGCCAGCAGCGGCTGCGCATCCCCGTACGAAATCGGCAGCGTCGGAATTTTCGTAATGCTCGGAGCATCGCTTGCCGTCAGGTGCGGCGAGTTCGGATCGCCTCGATCGGGAGTAAGCGGATCGCCGGGATAACTCGACGCAAAATCCATCACGCTCCCGCGCTGCACGCCCTGATCGGGTCGCATCGCCCCTTTGGGAAAAACGTCGCCGCCAAAATATCCATCATCTTTCGGATCAGAATAAATAATGCAGCCCACCGCCCCATGCTCGGCGGCGATCTTAGGCTTCATTCCCCGCCACGAATTTCCGTAACGCGCGATCACAATCGCTCCCTGCACCGAAACGCCCAGCCGCTGCAAGCGCTCGTAATCGTCCGTCAATCCATAGTTCACATAAACCAGAGGCGCAGTCACATCTCCATCGCGCGAGTAGGCGTTGTAGGTGGGAAGCTGCTCCTCGCGCTGGTTCGACGTAGGGTCCTCCGCGAAAGCCGGTTCCTGCAGTTTCGCCAAAAAATGCGCTGGAGCGATCAACTCCACCAGCCGCTTTTTCGGTGTGGGGAAAAGAACTTTGAAAGTTTCAATCTTCGCATCCAGTCCCCACTCCTTGAACCGGGCCAGAATCCACTGGGCATTTTGTTTATCGTAAGCCGAACCCACGTGATGCGGACGCGCGGTCAGCAGGTGCATGTAGTCGCGCTGCTTCTGCGCGTTCGGAAGCGCTTTAAACTTGCTCTCCCACTCGCGCTCGCCGCGCGCATGCTCCCCCGAAAATCCATAAATCGGCGCATCCGACCGCGCATCCGCCGAATCTGCGATGGACGAAGGCATACCCAAGCTGACGATGAGCAGCGCGACGAGCCAGCGTTGCATAATTCCCCCTGAGATTTTACGGACCGAATCTTACCCCGACTCTACGACTCTAAATTTTATGAACCAAGAGTATATGCCAGCGACTCTTGAACCTTACGGGACATCAAGGATGCAGTCGCCAAGCGTCCACCCCCGAACGCGGCTAACCGAACGCGTCTGGTAGAGTCTGATCTTAGGTTGCGGCGGGCTTATTTGCGCCGAGCCTACTTGCGCCGAACTAACGGGAGAGGTAGTTTGATTCGCCGGGTCTTTAAGGCATTTCAATATCGCGATTTTCGTCTGATGTGGATCGGCGCCTGCACCTCCAGCATCGGCACCTGGATGCAGATCGTCGCCCAGGGCTGGCTCATCTACCGCCTCAGCCACTCGGCATTCTTGCTGGCGCTCGACCAATTCCTCGGCGGCATTCCCATTTTCCTCTTCTCCCTGATCGGCGGAGTCATCGCCGATCGCGTCGAGCGCCGCCGCATCCTACTCGGGTCGCAATATGTCCAGATGTTCACCGCCGCGCTGCTTACCGTTCTTGTGGCGACCGGCCTGGTCCACGTCTGGCACATTCTCTGTCTTTCCTTCATCTCCGGTTTCGCCCAGGCCTTCGGCGGACCAGCCTATCAGGCGCTCATCCCCACGCTGGTCGAAAAAGAGGACATGCCCAATGCCATCGCGCTGAATTCCATTCAGTTCAACGTCGCAGTCATGGTAGGCCCGGCGTTAGCCGGACAAGCTCTGGCCAAGCTCGGCGAAAAATGGTGCTTCGGCCTCAATGCCCTCTCTTTTCTCGCCCCAATTATTTCGCTATCGATCATCAACGCCCGTTTTCTGCCGGTGAAAACCACGGAGTCCATCCTCTTCAGTCTCAAGCAGGGCATCACTTTCGCCCGCAAACAAAGTTCGATGGAAGCGCTGATCGTCTTAGCGTTTTGCATGACGGCGTTGGGCATGCCCATGCGGACGTACATCCCGGTCTTCGTTAAAGACATCTTCCACCGCGGCCCGGAGACTTACGGCAATCTGCTGGCGCTCATGGGCCTGGGCTCGATCTTCGGCTCGTTGTCCATCGCCGGCCTGGGCAACATCAATCGCAAAGGCCTGGTTGCCCTCGGAGCCTTGCTCTGCCTCGGCGCTGGCATCGCCGGCTTCGCGCTCTCCAAGTCGCTACACCTCAGCGGCGCGATTTTGATTCTGGTGGGCGCAGCCATGATGGCCGTCTTCGCCACCGTAAATTCCCTCGTGCAGTTGATCACCACCAACGAAATGCGCGGCCGCGTCATGAGCGTCTACAACTTCGCCTTCCGCGGCGGCATGCCCCTGGGAAACCTTTTATCCGGATGGCTCGTCCCACTGTTCACGGCGCCGGTCGTGCTCACGGTCAACGGCTGCCTCCTAATCATGCTAGCCATGTATTTCCTGCTGATCCAAAGGCGCGTTGCTGCTCTCTAAAGCGGGCTCAGGAAAAAGGCTGGACGTAGGACTCTGTGGAACAGCCGCATGCTAATGCGAAAGGTAACCAGCGCGCTAGGGTTCAGCCGGCGAGCGGCGCCAGCATGCAGCCCACGGCGTAGGGTGGGAGACGGACCCGCCCCGAAGGGGCGAAAGACAAACTCCGAAACAGTCCCTGGGGACGGCTGAGTTCTCGCGCACACTCCCCAGTCGCGCTCCCGCAAACCCTCACCCAACCAAAGATTCCACACCCAACACAGCTTCCGGCGATAACTCGAATCTAGAACTCTCCAGATCCTGCCCCATATGTTCGGGATCGGAAGTCCCGGTCAAAGGCAGCAAGCCCACGCCTCGAGCAAACGCAAACACAACCTGCGCGGGAGTTACTCCCAGGCGCGCCGCCAGCCCCGTAACCAAAGAATGCTGCAAAACCTCCAGATTCGCCGTAAGCAAAGAAAATCCCTGATAAACAATCTTCCGTTCTGCGCAGAACAAACGCACCTCGCGGTCCCAACCGAGTCGAGCATAACAACGGTTCTGCACAAACGCGGGAGCTTCCACCCCGCTCCCCAGCATCTGCTCCAGATGCCGCAAAGAAACATTACTCACCCCAAGCCGGCGAGTCCGCCCAGCATCGCGCTCTCTGCTCATCGCCTCCCAAACCTCGGCGTCGGCAACGCTCCAGCCCTGCCCGGAAGCCGGCCCGTGCAGAACGTAACTATCCACATACTCCGTTCCCAGATGTTCCAGCGAGCTAGCCATCGACTGCGCCACCTGAACCGAAAGGCTGGCCTGTGGATCGTAAGGCAGCCGATGATCCTGCCCCGGCCGGTACGTGAACTTTGTCTGCAAAAAAAGATCGGATCGCGCCACCACGCCCGCGGCATAAGCGGCAGCTAATCCCGCGCCCACCCCCGCTTCAAAGTAATGCCGGCGCTGGTTGGCGGTGTCGATGCCACGAAAACCCGCGCGCAACGCCATTTCCGTTAACCCTGGTGTACGTTCTTCCTTCCACGCGGTGCCGTAGAGAAAGTCGGGAATTCGCAAAGCCAGCTCTCCAGCCATTGCGCTATTTTCCCACGTTCCCAATTCGGGAGCGGGTTAAAATCCGCGGCAAAAATTCGGGAGTATAATCTCCGAGGCCGCTAACACTTACCCGAAGGAGACTCAGATGAAAAAAGTATTAACCTTCTGTTTCGCACTCACCCTGCTCACCAGTGGCATCGCACTCGCTCAAGACAGCATGAAGCAGGACAGCATGAAAGACGACTCTTCCGCCAAGGCCGTCAAGGTCATGGGCAAAATCAGCGACGACGGCAAGAGCTTCGTCGGCGATAAAGACGGCAAGAGCTGGACCATCGTCAACCCCGACGCCGTGAAAGGCCACGAAGGCCATCACGTCGTCCTCACCGCGCACGTCTACTCTGACAAAGGCGAAGTGCACGTCATGTCCCTGAAAATGGCCAAGGCCGACAGCATGAAAAACGACAGCATGAAGTAGCCGCCGCAGACCTAGGGTCTTTTTGGCCAGCTTCTTTGCTGGCCTTTTTTTGTGCCTTCGCAGCAGTTAGCAACTCGGAGTTACGGCGTCCCCTTCGAAGGGCGCGGCTTGACTATGAGGGTGAAAAACATCGAATTCGAGCCAGTGGGGAAGGGCACAACGTTCAGTTGTGGCGTTACGTCGCCTGGAATGGGGGCACAGTTAGCGCCCGAGGTTGGTCTTCGCCCTCGGCGCGAAGTTTTCAGCAGCCTTTTCAAGCCGCGCCGTCAATCGCTAAAATCACGCGCGTGCGTTGCGGGAAGCTTCTGCACCCGCTGCATCTCACGTGCGGTGCTTGCGCAGCGCGCTCAACACCAGAATACCGCTAACCGCGAAAGCCACCACGGCGGCCAACGCAGCCACCAGCATGAAAGCTGCGTTGCGGTGAAGAACGTCGGCAAAGAGCGCTCCCACCGCGAACAGCACCCCAACTCCGTTGAGCCATAGCGGCCCCCGAACCGTGGAGGCCTTTAAAGAGCGCAGGTCCCCGCGCAGGCGCAGTTGCAGGAGCAGAGCCGCCATGCCGATCGCGGCCACCACCACCAAGGCCACCGGACTCAGAAAAGCCTTGCGGCTGGTGTAAAGCACGACCACCGCAAGAGCCGCCAGCAGCAGCCCGGCCGCGAGAAGGGTGGACGCACGCGGCTTAGGGTGGGGGGCGGGTTTGGAAGCATTATCGGGCACGGAGTCTCGTCCCCAAGTTTATACAGGCGCGGCGCTTGCTTTTCAATTCGCCTTTTCAAGTACGCCCTCAAACTCTCAACTGCTGGGGACGGCATGAATTCCCGGCAGCCACTCGGCCCGCCTGGGATCGCCATGGTTCATGGCATAGAGCACGAGTTCGACGCGCGTCGAAATGCCCAGCTTATCGAAGATGCGAAAGAGATACTTTTTGATCGTGTGTTCGCTGAGATTGAGTTCGCGGGCCACGTTGCGGTTGCTCAAACCCTCGGCCACCAGAGCGACCACCTGCTCTTCGCGCGGGGTGAGAATGGGTTTGCCGCGGGAATTCAAAATCCGCAACGATGGCACCTCTGAAACCATCTCCACTAGAAAATTCATTTGCTCGGTGTTGACCCAGATCTGGCCGCCGGCCACCCGTTGGATGCAGCGGCAGAGCAAGCGGAAATGGGCATCCGTGATGCAGAAAATTCCGCGCGCCCCGGAACGAAATGCGCCGACCACCAGTTCCCGGTCGTAAGCGTCGACCAGAAGAATGTTGGCGGCGGCGGGGCGGCAAAGATGAACCTGGCGCAACGCCGCCATCTGGCTGGCGATGTCCTCCGAGCGATTCAGCGTGTGCAGAATAACTTTGGCGGGGTTCGAAACCACGGCCTGCAGGATGGACGCAACATCGAGCGGACACGTCGAGACCCGGAACTCCGGGCGGCGGCGCAAGGCGCTGGTCATTAATTGGGCCTGCATGCGATTGGAGTCGGCGACGAGTACGGCGATTCCAAGCGAAGTCACAGAAGTGGACGAACTCATCAATCTCACGCCCCAGATGCATAGTCGCATCGCAGTGACGTGATCTTAGGTGGGTGCGCGCGGGTACTCAAGGAAACATGTCACATAATTCGCGTGCGACTCTCAAATCGGGAAGACTCGTTGCGGGCTTGTGGGAAATTGCGTTCTCGAACGGCGCCCGCCATCTTTCCAGCGGCCGGGAGCCGGGACAAGCCCGAAATAGCGGCCTTTCTCGGGCTTTCCCCGCTCGAACATGTTGCTTGCCATGTGATTCAGTGAACCTGCAAGTCTACTTTCGTGGGCAGACCTTGTGAGACCGCCTTACGCCCCTCGCGAAATTGCCTTTGTCAATCCGAAGCCATCAAATCGCGGCAATGGGATCACGCCGCCCGAATTCGCCATGACTTCCTTAGTGGACAACACTTCACATGTCTTGTCGCCGAAGGACCATCCAGATACTTTGCATGAAGAGAGTCGCGGGTGCGGAATGGCTCTCAGCATCCAAGGGATCGGGATAAAGAGCAACACCCATGACACCCTTCGTTAATCGGCTAAGAATTGGGGGGATGGTGGTGTTGCTGGCACAGCTTTGCGGGGCCGCGTTCCCCCAGGAACAAGAGCAGCAAGACCTGGGCTCGAACCTACGTTTCCCCAAACCAGCCAAACCGGGGCAGGCGCGGGAGGCAAGGGCACAGCGGCCGCAAAACCGGGGACAGCGGACGGCACGGGAAACCTCCAGAAACTCGGAAGGGATCGCCGTCCGCGATACCGGCTCAACCGCAGCCATGTAGGGCCTTGCGTTCCACCTCGTCTCCAGAATTCGATCAGACCCTCACGATTCAGCCGGATGGATACATCGCTCAGACGGATTCCGGAACCGCATTCGCCCAGGGATTGGCATTGGAGGAGCTCGGCGTGGCGGTGCTGCACGCTTACACGGGATACTTGCATGACCCGCAGGTGGCCGTGGCCCTGAAGGAGTTCGAGCTTCCCTACTTCGCGGCGGGCGGCGAGGTTGGCCGCACTGGAAAACATGAGTTCCGGGCCGACACGTCAGTAATGGAAGCGGAAGAGATCGCCGGTGGCTTCACTCGCCAGGCCAAACATTCGTCAACGGGTTGCTGTTCTCGCGCTAACGACGACCTGGTTGAGGCGCATTGAATCTGAAGAAGATGTTGAGGGATAGGAACTTGGGCGAACTTCCTCTCTTGCGTTCGGGCGATCTCGTGTTCGTTCCACAAAATTCTATCTCCAAGATCGAGCCTTTCCTCACGAAGCCTGCCTTCAGCATGTGCGTGAGTCCAACGCAGTTTTAGAGAGACCGAGTTTTGGAAAGACGCTGTCCTAGTTTTAGAAAGACACCGTCTTAGAAAGACAAAGTTCGTTCCCCATAGTGCTGACCGATCCAAGCTGCGGGCAAGAAGAGTCCCTCTCGCCGACCATTCGCGAGCTGGCAATGGTCGAGAACTAGAACTGCCAACAGATGACGACGCCCGCGCCGGGGTGGTGCAGGCCAACGATCTGGCTTCCCACGACTGGTTGCGCTGGCTCCGGCCGCACGAACCCGAGGCCGCGCGGGTGGCGCGCCGCAAGAAAGCCGGCCCCGGCTAACCGTGGAATCGATCAAGAAGACGAAGCTCATTGCCGTCAGTTATGACGCGCCTGAGCTAGAACTCGCCGCTCCTGTGCTGCAGTCCTTGTCCAGCATTTGCCTGGAAAAACATGAAGCGGGGCATCGGCCCGGCGGCACCCGGTTCACACTTACGTTCTAGACCAAAAGAATCGGACGCGCCAACACCAGGACGGGAGCAATCCCGTCCTTTTGTTTACAATTGAGATTCGCTGGGTGCGTGCCACGCTCACTATGGAAAATACGATCCTCGTCACCGGCGGGGCAGGGTTTATCGGGTCCAACTTTATCCTGCAGCGGATCAAGCAGGATTCTGTTTCCCTGGTGAACCTGGACAAACTTACCTACGCGGGCAATCTGCACAATCTGCAGGATGTGGCCGGCAGCACGCGTTACGAGTTCGTCCACGGTGATATTGCGGACCGGGATCTCGTGCGCAGCCTGCTGCAGCGGCGAAAGCCGCAGGCCGTCGTGCATTTCGCCGCCGAAAGCCACGTCGATCGCTCCATCCTCGGGCCCGATGCTTTTCTGCGCACCAATGTGGACGGAACCTTCGCGCTCCTCGAAGAAATGCGATCCTACTGGGCAACTTTGCCCGAACCGGAAGGCGCAGCCTTCCGCTTTCTGCATGTCTCCACCGACGAAGTGTTCGGCTCTCTGGGGCCAGGCGACGCGGCTTTTTCCGAGACCACGCCCTACGCTCCCAATAGTCCGTACGCCGCTTCGAAGGCCTCTTCCGATCATTTCGTCCGCGCTTACCATCACACTTACGAATTGCCCACGCTAACAACCAACTGCTCCAATAATTACGGTCCCTTTCAATTTCCCGAAAAACTGATACCGCTGATGATCCTGAATGCGCGCGATGGCAAACCCTTGCCCGTCTACGGCGACGGCCAGAACGTGCGCGACTGGCTTTACGTGGAAGATCACTGCGAGGCGATCGCCACGGTATTGCGGCAGGGGCGCGTGGGGGAAACGTATAACATTGGGGGCTGGAACGAGAAGCGCAATCTGGAGATCGTCGAGACCATCTCTGACATGGTCGACGAAATGGCTGGCCTTCGCGGCGAGCCGCGCCGCCGCCTGGTCACATTCGTAAAAGACCGCCCCGGCCATGACCGGCGTTACGCCATGAATGCAGCTAAAATCGAGCGGGAGCTAGGCTGGCGTCCGCGCGAAACCTTCGAAAGCGGGATTCGCAAAACCGTGCGCTGGTACTTGCACAACCAGGATTGGGTGCGTGACGTTACCAGCGGCAGCTATCGCCAGTGGATCGAAACCCAATACTCTTCTTGAAGCGGTCGTCGTGATGCGATCGTCGAATCACGAGAAATTCGAAAGCTCGATCATGCCAGCTTTGCACAGCACGAGTTACAAAGGCATCATCCTTGCGGGAGGGTCGGGAACCCGCCTCTACCCAGTGACCCACGCCATGGGCAAGAGCCTGCTGCCGGTTTACAACAAGCCCATGATCTACTACCCGCTCTGCACCCTGATGCTGGCGGGGATTCGCGACATTCTTCTCATCACCACTCCCGAAGACATGAGCAAGTTTCAAGCGCTGCTTGGCGACGGAGGCCAGTTCGGAATTCGCTTGCAATACAAGGTTCAGCCCAAACCGGAAGGGATCGCGCAAGCTTTCCTGTTGGGGGAAGAGTTTCTTGGCGCCAGCCCCTGCGCGCTGGTGCTGGGCGATAATATTTTTTATGGCCACGAGCTGGCCAACGATCTGCGCGAGGCCGCCGGCAAAACTCAAGGCGCGCGCGTCTTCGCTTATCCCGTGCACGACCCCGAGCGCTATGGCGTAGTGGAGTTCGATAACTCTGGGCGCGCGCTCAGCATCGAAGAGAAACCCCGCCAACCCAAATCCCGTTATGCCCTGACCGGACTTTATTTTTACGACGACCAGGTGGTAAAAATCGCCAAGGCTCTCAAGCCCAGCCCACGCGGCGAACTCGAGATTACCGACGTCAACAAGGCCTACCTCCAGCGCGGTCAACTCGAAGTCGTTGTCATGGGCCGCGGCATGGCCTGGCTCGACACCGGCACCCACGAATCTCTCATGGACGCGGCACTCTACATTCAGGCCATCGAGAAACGCCAGGGCCTCATGGTTGCGTGCCCCGAAGAAATTGCCTACCGCTCCGGCTACATTACGGCGGAGCAGGTGGAAACAATCGGAGCCTCGATGAAGAACAACAGCTACGGCGCTTACCTCCTGAGTCTTCCGCGGGAAAAGGTATTCTGAAATGGATTCGGTACAGGCGGCTCGTCCGGCTATGAGCGCGATCAAGAAAATTCCGACTTCGCTGCCCGGCGTATTTATGCTCGAACCGCGAGTGTTCGCCGACGAACGCGGTTTCTTCTTCGAGAGCTACAATCAGCGCGCCATGGGCGAAGCCGGCATCGGCCAACAATTCGTTCAGGACAATCATTCCTGCTCCTCACGCAACGTGTTGCGGGGATTGCATTATCAGATCAAGCATCCGCAGGGCAAGCTGGTGCGCGCCGCCGACGGCGAGATTCTCGATGTTGCCGTCGACCTGCGCCGCAGCTCTCCTAACTTCGGACGCTGGGAGGCCGTGCGCTTGTCGGGAGAAAATAAACGGATGCTCTGGATTCCCGCGGGCTTCGCCCACGGCTTCCGTGTGCTTTCCGAAAAAGCTCACGTGCTCTACAAGGCCACCGATTTCTACTCACCGGATGATGAACGCACCCTGGCCTGGAGCGATCCCGATCTCAAAATAAATTGGGAATTGGAAGGTCCGCCGACCGTATCGGCGAAAGACCAGCGCGGCGTGTTATTCCGCGACGCCGAAACGTTCGACTGAACCTCCATGCGAGTCACAATTTTTGGCGCGACCGGTCTGCTCGGCAAGGAGCTGTTGCTCGAATGGTCCGGCGACGAAGTCACGGGCCTCAGTTCGCGCGCCGCCGATATCCGCGATGCCCGTGCCGTGCAGCAAGTCGTCAACGAGGCTCGCCCCGAATGGATCGTATTGGCCGCGGCCTTCACCGACGTCGACGGCTGCGAAAGCAATCCGGACCTTGCCTTTGCCGTCAACCGCGATGGCGCCGTCCACGTAGCGGCGGCGGCGAAGGCGGCCGGAGCGCGGCTTCTGTTCCTGAGCTCCGACTACGTGTTCGATGGTAAAAAAACTACGCCTTACGAAATCAGCGACTCACGAAATCCTCAGAGCGTTTACGGCAGAACGAAGGCCGAGGCCGAAATCGCTCTCCTGAATCTGCTGCCGCAATGCTGCATCGCCCGCACCTCATGGCTCTTCGGGACCGGCGGAAAATGTTTTCCAGATTCCATTTTGAAGCTCGCCGCCAGCCGTCCCGCGCTCGATGTGGTCAACGACCAGCGCGGCTGCCCCACCTATGCCGCCGACTTGGCCCGCGCCGTCGTGCAACTGTGCCGCCAGAACGCCGAAGGAATCGTGCACGTAAACAACGCCGGCGATTGCACTTGGTTTGAGTTTGCCCAGCAGATCGTAGAGAGCGCCGGCCTCACCACCACGGTGCGGCCAGTAAGCTCGCAGCAGATGGGCCGCCCCGCGCCCCGTCCCGCTTATTCCGTTTTGTCGCCGGCCAGCCTGCACTCCCTTGGAATTGCAATGCCGGCTTGGCCCGATGCTCTGCGCCGTTACCTCGAACAGCGCCAGCCTTCCACCTAGTTCCACCTAGCGCGACGATTGCCTCGCCTCCGCCGCCCCTGCTACGATTGCCCAACCCCGCAGGGGGTCTCGTGGAGTTAATCCAGAATTACATTAACGGCCGTTTCGTGCCTGGAAAGCGGCAGTTTGCGGATATCAATCCCGCCGACGGCACGACCATTGCGCAGGTCACCGAAGCCGACGAGGCTGAAGTGAACGAGGCGGTCGACGCGGCGCGCCGTGCGCTCGGCGGAGAGTGGGGGCGCATCGGCGTTCGCGAGCGCGCGGCAGGCTTGCACCGCGTCGCGGACGCGATTGAAAAGCGTTTCGATTGTTTCGTCCAGGCCGAAGTTGCCGACACCGGCAAGCCGGTTTCTCTCGCCTCCAAGCTCGATGTCCCGCGCGCCGCTGCGAATTTCCGCGTCTTTGCCGACCTCGTGAAAATGGCGGGACTCGAGTCGTTCCAAACCGAGACTCCCGATGGAACCGGCGCTGTCAACTATGCCGTCCGCAAGCCACTGGGTGTAGTAGGCGTGATCACGCCCTGGAATCTCCCGTTGCTCTTGCTGACCTGGAAGGTCGCGCCGGCGCTGGCCTGCGGCAACGCAGTAGTGGTCAAGCCCTCGGAAGAAACTCCCGCGACTGCCGCGCTGCTCGCCGAGGCCATGCAGGACGCCGGAATTCCCAGCGGTGTCTACAACGTCGTCCACGGTTTTGGTCCCGGTTCGGCCGGCGAATTCTTAACGCAACATCCTGAGGTCAACGCGCTGACTTTTACCGGCGAATCGAAGACCGGAGCGGCCATCATGAAGTCCGTCGCGCCCACGGTCAAGCCGGTGTCGTTCGAACTCGGCGGAAAAAACGCTGCGATCGTATTTGCGGATTGCAACTTCGAAGACGCCGTGAACGGACTCTCCGACGCCGTGTTCCTAAATACCGGGCAAGTCTGCCTCTGCGCCGAGCGCCTCTACGTAGCGCGCAAAATATTCACCGAATTTGTGGCTGCGCTCAAACGAAAGGCGGAAGCGCTTCATCCCGGCTGGCCCAACGATCCGAAAACTGACCTCGGCCCGCTGATCTCGGCGCAACACCGCGAGAAGGTGCTCTCCTATTACCGGCTCGCCCATCAAGAAGGTGCGACGCTCGTAACTGGCGGCGCTGCGCCTAGATTCAACGACGATCGCGACCACGGCTTCTACGTGCAACCCACCATCTATACTGGACTCGCCGAATCCGCGCGCTGTGTGAAAGAAGAAATCTTTGGCCCCGTGTGCCACATCGCGCCCTTTGACACGGAAGAGGAAGCAATCGGCATGGCCAACGACACAAATTATGGCCTCGCCGCCTCGATCTGGACCAACGATTTGAAGCGGGGTCATCGCGTCGCGCAGCGGATGAATGTCGGTATCACCTGGGTGAATTGCTGGTTCCTGCGCGACCTGCGGACTCCCTTCGGTGGAGCGGGACTTTCCGGTATCGGCCGCGAAGGCGGTATGCACTCTCTGAACTTTTATTCCGAACTGAATAACATCTGCATCAGACTGTGAGCCTCACCGAAAGCAAAGTCGTCGAAGGCAAAGCCGCGCCGCGCGGAAAGTTTCCGCACATCAAGCGCGCCGGCGATTTTCTTTTTGTCTCCGGCACCAGCGCGCGCCGCGCCGACAACACCATCGCCGGCGCCGAAGTCGATTCTGCCGGAGCAGTCCGGCTCGACATTCGCGTCCAGGCTCGCGCCGTGATCGAAAACATTCGCGACATTCTGCACAGCGTGGGAGCGAATCTCGAAGATGTGGTCGAGATTTCCACATACTTAATCACGATGAAGGATTTCGATGGCTATAACGAAGTCTATGGCCAATACTTCACATCCGAAGGCCCGGCGAGAACCACCGTGGCCGTGCATCAGTTGCCGCATCCGCATTTGCTTGTTGAAATGAGAGCTACGGCTTATAAACCGTTGCCTTAGGAGGCGCAATGGCGTCCATCAAGAATCTCAAGGCGTTCAACTTTCAGGCTTGGATTGAAGAGAACAAAGCAAAGCTCAAGCCTCCGGTGGGCAACGCGCAAGTGTGGGAAGATGGCGAGATGATGGTCACGGTGGTGGGCGGCCCCAATCAGCGCCGCGACTATCACGACGATCCGACGGAAGAATTTTTCTATCAGCTAAAAGGCAATATCGCGCTCCGCATCATGGAAACTCCGGGCAAGCCCCCCCTCGAAATACCGATCAAAGAGGGCGAAATATTTCTTTTGCCGAAACACATGCGCCATTCACCGCAACGCCCGGCGGATACTGTCGGTGTGGTCATCGAAGTTCCGCGCCCCGCCGGCTCTCTGGACGCCTTTGAGTGGTATTGCCCCAATTGCCACCAGCTGATCCATCGCGCGGAGCTAAAGCTGCAGAGCATCGTGAAGGATCTGCCTCCAATTTTTGACAAGTTCTACTCCACCGAGAGCCTGCGCAAGTGCAAACATTGCGGCACGATTCATCCCGGCAAATGACCATGCAAGTCATCGATATCCATAATCATTTTTTTCCCGCCGCTTGGCCGGAGTTGGCCGCGCGTTACGGCACGCCGGACTGGCCTTGGATCAAGCATACTGAACCCGGCAAAGCCGACATCATGGTTGGCGAGCGCTTTTTTCGGCACATTGATTCCGCCTGTTGGGATCCCGAGGTTCGGCTGCAGGAGATGGACCGCGACGGAATCCAGTTGCAGGTCATGTCGGCAACGCCAGTGTTATTTGCCTACGATCGCCCCGTGGAACATGCGCTCGACTGCGCGCAATGGTTTAACGACGCGGCGCTGGAAATTTGCAGCCGCGGAAAAGGCAGGCTGAAATCTTTCTGTCAGGTGCCGTTACAGAATATCGACGCGGCTTGCGGCGAGCTGAGCCGCTGCCTGCGCGAGGGCCATCTCGGCGTGCAAATCGGCAACCACGTCGGCAGCAAAAATCTCGACGATCCCGGCATCGTCACTTTTCTCCACCATTGCGCCGATGAAGGCGCAGCCGTGCTTGTCCACCCCTGGGAAATGTTCGGCCCCGAGCGCATGCCAAAATACATGATGCCGTGGACCGTCGGCATGCCCGCGGAAACACAGCTCTCCGTGGTTGCCATGATTCTAAGCGGCGCCTTGGATCGCCTGCCCGCCACCCTGCGAATATGTTTCGCGCACGGCGGGGGAAGCTTTCCATACTTGCTTGGGCGTTTGGAGAATGCCTGGCATCATCACCCGGTCGCACGCGGAGAATGCTTGCATCCGCCCAGCCACTATCTGGAGCGCTTTTCCGTCGACTCCGCTGTCTTCGACCAACGTGCCTTGCAGTTTCTCGCCGCTACGATGGGAACGGATCGGGTGATGCTCGGCTCGGACTACCCTTTTCCACTCGGCGAAGAACGTGTGGGCGCGCTCATTCGCCAAAGCAACTTATCGCAAGTAGCCAAGGCCAAGCTCTTAGGCGGCAATGCGATTCGTTTTCTCAATCTCAAGAGCGAAGCCAGCGCCGGCGAAAACGCGAGTCCACAAAACTCCCTAGCCGTCCCCGAGTCCGGGCAATTGACTTACAGTTCTTATCTAAGAGTTCCCGAATTACTGCAGCTGCAGCAGCCGCAATCGGTCCCCCAGCATCACGACGAATTGCTCTTCATCATCGTGCATCAAACCTACGAGTTGTGGTTCAAAGAGCTGCTGCACGATCTCGACGCTGTGGTGGCGAATTTGCGCAGGGTCGCCGCCTCCCCGCAACTGCATGATGAAGTATACGAAGCCGCGCGCCTGCTCCGCCGCTGTACCGAGATCACGCGCGTGCTGGTGGAGCAATTCACGATTCTTGAAACCATGCTGCCCACGCATTTTTTGGCTTTCCGCGGCCTGCTCGAACCCGCCAGCGGATTCCAATCCGAGCAGTTCCGCGAAATTGAATTTCTCTGCGGATTGAAAGACGAGAAGATGCTGCGCTATCACCGCCCCACCCCCGAGGCCTATGCCAGCCTGCTGCGGCGACTGGAGGAGCCTTCGTTGCACGACGTGTTCTTCGCCGCGCTGCGGGCTATGGGCAAACTTGCGCCCGCGGTCGAGGGCGCCTCCGAAAAAGATCTCTTCGAGGGCCGCGCCCGCGCGGTTCACGCGCTCTACACCGACGAAGCGCATCATCGCGATTGGATTGATGTCTGCGAACGGCTCACCGAATTCGACGAACTGATCGTGAGCTGGCGGCTGCGCCACATTCAGCTGGTCGAGCGCATCATCGGAATTCGCATGGGCACCGGCGGCAGCGCCGGCACCTCTTACCTGAAGCTCACGCTCGACAAAAAATTCTTCCCGGAATTGTGGGAGGCAAGGACGATGCTCACCGAGTGAACTGTTTCTCCGATCCTCCATGAATTCCGCATCCGACAAAATCACATTGATCGGGGCCGGATTGAATGGCCCGCTTCTCGCGATTCTTCTGATGCAGCGCGGACTGCGGGTTGAGCTCTACGAGCGCCGTCCCGACATGCGGCAAGTGTGCTTGGATGCGGGCCGTTCCATAAATCTCGCCCTCTCCACCCGCGGCATTCACGCCCTGCAGCAAGCCAGCCTATGGGAAGCGATGCGCGCCATCGTCATTCCCATGAAAGGCCGCATGATGCACTCCCGCACCGGCGACCTTACGTTTCAACCCTATGGCAAGAACGAACTCGAAGTCATCAACTCGATCTCGCGCGCCGAACTGAACATATCGCTCATGAACGCGGCGGAAAAGCTGGGCGCGAAGATTCATTTCCAACAGCGCTGCACGGGCTACGATTGGAAGACCGGCGCACTTAAGCTCCGCCACGAGGACACAGGCGCAGAAACGATCGAGCCCTCGGGCGTTGTGATCGGATGCGACGGCTCGGCGTCGTCCCTTCGCCTGGAGATGCTAAAGCTCAACCGCTTCGATTTTTCTCAGCGCCATCTCGATTACGGCTACAAAGAGTTGACGATTCCCGCGGGTTCGCAAGGGGAGCATCAGCTAGAAACTCACGCCCTGCACATCTGGCCCCGCGGCAATCACATGTTGATCGCGCTGCCCAACATCGACGGAACGTTCGCCTGCATTCTTTTCCTGCCGTTCGAAGGTGCCGATAGTTTTGCCGGTGTGACCACCGACGGGGATCTACTTCAGTTTTTCCAATCTCGTTTTCCCGACGCGCTCCGGCTCATGCCCCATCTCGCCGAGAACTATTTCGCGAATCCTACGGGCGCGATGGTGACCATCAAGTGTTTGCCCTGGCATGTGGATGGCAAAGTTCTGCTACTCGGCGACGCGGCTCATGCCATCGTCCCTTTTTTCGGTCAAGGAATAAACTGCGGATTCGAAGACTGCACCTTGCTGGTCGAACTCCTTGATCGCCACGGCCTAGACTGGGCGCGGGTTTTCGCTGAGTTCGAGAAAGAGCGCAAGGTCAACACCGACGCTATCGCCGACATGGCCATCGAGAATTTCACCGAGATGCGGGATCGCGTCTCCGACTCGCGCTTCCTCTTCCAAAAAACAGTCGAGTTGGCGCTGGAAGCGAAGTATCCTCAGCTCTTCGTGCCCAAGTACTCCATGGTGACCTTTCATCGGATTCCCTACTCCGTTGCGTTCACTCGAGGCCAAATTCAGGGCCGCCTGCTGGCGGAACTGTGCGCATCCATTGATCGCGTCGGAGATCTCGACTGGGAAAAAGCGGATCGACTCATTCACCGCGACCTCACGCCGCTGGAGATGGAGTCGTGACCGATACTCGGATTCTGCCAGAATTTCAGCCCGGCGAAGATTTCGCCATCGCCATGGATGAACGCGATCCCTTGCGCGAATTTCGGCAGCGCTTCTTCTTCCCCAAGAGGGCGTCGGGGGAGTGCGTTTATTTTTGTGGTCACTCGCTGGGCCTTCAACCCAAACCCGCCGCAGCCTTCATCGAGCAGGAATTAAAAGATTGGTCGCAGTTGGGCGTGGAAGGTCACTTTCAGGCGACCAATCCCTGGATGCCCTATCACAGGCTGCTTACCGAGCACATGGCGGGATTGCTGGGCGCTAAGCCTCTGGAAGTTGTGGTGATGAACTCGCTCACCGTGAACCTCCACCTGATGATGGTTTCCTTCTATCGTCCCACCACACAAAAGCACAAGATTGTTGTCGAGCGCGGAGCCTTCCCCTCGGACCAGTACGCGGTGAAATCCCAGATCCGCTTTCACGGTTTCGATCCCGAGACCTCGCTGATCGAGCTGACCCCGCGCGAAGGCGAAAGCTGCATCCGCGATGAAGATATCCAGTCGCTGATCGATCGCGCTGGGGATGAAATCGCCCTGATTTTACTGGGGGGAGTGAACTACGCGACCGGCCAGGCTTTCGACATGTCGAGCATCGCACGGCTCGGGCACGAGCGCGGTTGCGTCGTCGGCTTCGATCTCGCGCACGCAGCCGGCAACTTGAGCGTCAAACTTCACGAGTGGGGTCCGGACTTCGCGGTCTGGTGCAACTACAAATATCTGAACGGCGGCCCGGGCTGTACCGGCGGCTGTTTTGTGCATGAGCGCCATGCGCAAAATTGGGATTTGCCTCGCTTTGCCGGTTGGTGGGGCCACGACGAACCCTCACGCTTCGAGATGGGGCCGAGTTTTCAGCCCATGCCTGGCGCCGAAGGCTGGCAGTTGAGTAATCCTGCAATTTTTAGCTTAGCGGCACTGCGAGCCTCGTTGGATATTTTTCGCGAAGCCGGAATGGAGCGCTTGCGCGCCAAGAGCGTTGCCCTCACCGGCTATCTGGAATTCTTGTTGAAGCGGCATGCGACCCAGGATTTCTCCATCATCACACCGCAAGAACCTAATCGGCGCGGCGCTCAGCTCTCCATTCGTATTCCGCGCAACGGGCGCGCCCTTTGCGAGCGGCTGGGCAGGCAGGGCATCATTTCAGACTGGCGTCATCCCGACACTTTTCGTGTAGCCCCCGTGCCTCTATATAATTCCTATCGCGATGTTTTCCGCTTTGTGAGACACTTCGCGAGCGCGATTGGCTCGGCCGGAGTGTTACTGTAGCATCAGGCGAATTACGCCGTTCCCATGAGAAATTCCGCGAGGCGCACTGCATGAACGTGAAACCTACTTCCCGTAAGACCGGACTGCGCCAGAAGTCGCAATTGATGTCGGCCTCGGAGATCGAGCGCACGCTGGTGCGGCTGGCTTACGAAATTGTCGAAAAAAATGGCGGCGTCGACGGCCTTGGCCTGGTCGGGATTCGCCGTCGTGGCGTACCGATCGCCGAGCGCCTGGGCAAGATCATCACGCGCATCGAAAATGCGGAAGTGCCCGTCGGCACTTTGGACATCACTTTTTATCGCGACGATCTTTCCACGCTGGGTCCCAAGCCGGTGGTGCAAGAGAAAGAAATCGGGTTCTCCATTGAAGACCGGAACATCGTTCTGGTCGACGACGTCCTATTTACCGGACGCACCACGCGCGCCGCCTTGGACGCTCTGTTTTCCCACGGCCGGCCGCGGCGCGTGCAACTCTGCGTCTTGATCGACCGCGGGCATCGCGAGATTCCCGTGGAAGCCAGTTTCGTCGGCCGCAACGTGCAGACTTCGATCAATGAGGTCATCGAAGTGAAGTTAACCGAAATCGACGACGCCGAAAAAGTGTTGCTCATGGAGCGCTAGCTTTCCGGCGCTGGACCTCCGCACCCACACCAATGTCAAGAATAAAAGGACGGCGTCACCACCGTCCTTTATTTATGCCAACGATCGGCTAAGACAACTTAGTGCAGATCGCTTTGGTCTGGGTGTAGAGGTGAATCGCTTCGTGCCCCATCTCGCGGCCCCAACCGGACTGCTTGTATCCGCCGAAAGGCAGCGCCGCGTCGAATATGTTGTAGCAGTTGATCCACACCGTGCCCGCGCGTAACTGAGCCGCCATGCGGTGGGCCTTGCTGATGTCGCGCGTCCACACTGCTGCAGCCAATCCGTATTCACTGTCGTTGGCGCGCGCCAGAATCTCCTCGGGATCGTCGAACGGCATCGCCGCCACCACCGGCCCGAAGATCTCTTCCCGCACCACTTTCATGTCTGCGCGCGTGTCCACCAAAACCGTAGGCTCCACGAAGTATCCCTGGTCGCCTTTCTTGTGCCCACCGGTAATCGCCCGGGCGCCTTCCGAAAAGCCGGCTTCAAGATATCCGCAAACCCGGTTCATCTGCTCTTCCGAGACGAGCGGCCCCATGTGCGTCTTGGGATCAAGGCCCGAACCCACATTGATCTTCTTAGCCTGCTCGGCGACGCCCTCCACCACGCGATCGAAGATCGGTTTTTCGATGTAGAGACGCGACCCCGCGCAGCAACACTGGCCGTGATTAAAGAAAATCGCGCCCGCGGCTCCTGGGATCGCAGCCTCGAGATCGGCATCTTTGAATACAACGTTCGGTGACTTGCCGCCGAGCTCCAGCGAAACTTTTTTCAAATTGCCGGCGGCAGCGTGAACGATGAGTTTGCCAACTTCCGTCGAACCAGTGAACGCGATTTTATCCACCGCCGGATGCGCCGCCAAAGCCGCGCCCGCCGTCTCTCCGTAACCGGGCACAATGTTCACGACGCCTTCGGGAAAACCGGCTTCGATAATCAAATCGCCGAGACGCAGCGCCGAGAGCGGAGTTTGCTCTGCCGGCTTCAACACCACCGTGCAGCCCGTCGCGAGCGCCGGGCCAAGTTTCCAAGCCGCCATCAGCAGGGGAAAGTTCCAGGGAATGATCTGCCCGGCAACGCCCACCGGCTCGCGAAGCGTGTACGCGAGATAATTCGCGCCGGGTGTATAAGGCACCGAGATCGGAATCGTATTGCCCTCGATCTTCGTCGCCCACCCCGCCATGTAGCGAAACAAATCCACGGCCAGCGGTACGTCGGCAGCACGCGCAATGTTCAGCGGCTTTCCATTATCAAGGCTCTCCAGGTAAGCAAATTCCTCGACATGCTCTTCCAGCAAATCGGCCAGCTTCCAGATCAGGCGCCCGCGCTCGGATGCGGTCATCCGCCGCCACGGGCCGCGATCAAAGGCGCGGCGCGCGGCCTTCACCGCTTGTTCGATATCTTCGCGATCGCCCTCCGCCACCTGCGCCAGAACTTCTCCCGTCGCAGGATTGTAGGTGGGAAAAGTCTTCCCGGAAATGGAATTAACCCAGTTGCCGTTGATCAACATTTTGCGCGGCTGCTCGAGGAAGCCCGCGACCTGCGGATGAATCTGCGGTGACACTGCGATGCCCATATTTCCTCCTTAGATCGACCGTGGACCAAGTGAGTTCTTGCGAGATGAACCAAAGATGCCGGAGAAGCGAAAACAACCAGAGTATGCTAGACCCGAGTCCGCACAAAAAGCAATCCGGCATTGACCGGCATTGACTGGATTCATGGAACCCGACCGTTGCATAATCCCGAGATGAAAGCGACTGCCCGGCCCCGTGTTAAGATTTGCTGCATTTCCAGCTTGCACGAGGCCAGGCTTGCCATCGAGCACGGTGCCGCGGCTCTCGGCTTGGTTTCCGCCATGCCCAGCGGCCCCGGCGTGATTGGCGAAAATCTGATCGCGGAAATCGCCGCTGCTGTTCCTCCGCCGATTGCAACCTTTCTACTAACCTCCCGGCAAGATGTGGAAGGCATCATTCAGCAGCAACGCCGCTGCCGCACGAATACGATTCAAATCGTGGATCGGCTCCAGCAAGGCTCCTACGAAGATTTGCGCAATGGGCTGCCGGGAATTTCCTTGGTGCAGGTTGTGCATGTGACCGGGCAGGAGTCCGTCGACGAAGCCATCGCCGCCTCCGTGCATGTCGATGCCATCCTGCTCGACTCAGGAAACCCTGCTCTCGCCACCAAAGAGTTGGGCGGCACCGGTCGCCGGCACAACTGGGCGCTGAGCAAACAGATTCGAGAGCGGATCGATATTCCTCTTTTTTTGGCGGGCGGGATTAAACCGGAGAATGCCTGCGAGGGGATCGCGGAAGTGGGCCCTTTCGGGCTGGACATCTGCACTGGGGTTCGCAGCGCCGGCAAGCTGGATGGAGAAAAGCTGCGAACACTGTTTGCCAACCTGCATTCGGCCTAGTCGAATTGCGGCACTCTCCAATTCAAGAAAACTCGCTGCCCAGCTCAAGCCAGGGTTTACAATGGCGCACGCCTTCGCGACGTTTGCGCGAAAACACTTTCTCTCATGCCCAAGCCAACATTATCCGAGAAGGTCCGTCACCATTTGCTGCGAAGCGCCAGGAAGGCAATGAAGAACGCGCACGCGCCCTATTCCGAATTCCGGGTTGGCGCCGCGATTCTGCTCTCGAGCGGCAAAGTGTTCTCCGGTTGCAACGTCGAGAACGCATCCTACGGAATGTCGAACTGCGCCGAACGCACTGCGATCTTTTCCGCCGTCGCGGCTATGGGACCGAAGATTGAAATCCGGGCTGTCTCTGTAGTCAATGACCAGGGCGTGCCTTGTTCTCCCTGCGGAGCGTGCCGCCAGGTCATTTACGAATTTGGGCCGGACGCAACCATCTTTTTTCAGGGCGCGAAAGGTCCGCGGCAGGCCCACATCACAGAACTGCTGCCGGAGGGATTTCGCCTGCTGTGAAAAGCGTACTCACATCCGATACTTTCCGCGCCATCGACGTCATCCGCAAGAAACGCGACGGCGGCGAACTTTCGGCAAACGAAATCGAATCGCTGGTGAACGCCTACGCCGACGGGGACATCCCCGACTACCAAGTTTCGGCGTGGCTCATGGCCGTGGTCTTGCGCGGCATGACGCGCTCGGAAACCGCCGCGCTCACCGATGCCATGCTGCACTCCGGCGAAGTTCTCGATCTTGTCTCGCTGCCGGCCAAAAAAGTCGACAAACATTCCACCGGTGGCGTGGGCGACAAAACTTCGATAGTGCTGGCCCCTCTGGCGGCAGCTGCCGGCGTTGTGGTTCCCATGATCAGCGGACGCGGTCTCGGCCACACCGGTGGCACGCTCGACAAGCTCGAAGCCATTCCCGGCTTCAATGTGAATCTCTCAGTCGCGCAATTTCGCCGCGTGCTCGAAACTTGCGGTTGCGCCATGATCGGCCAAACCGCTGAGATCGCTCCCGCGGATCGCAAACTCTACGCTCTGCGCGACGTTACCGGCACAGTCGAAAGCCCTTATCTGATCTGCGCCTCCATCATGAGTAAGAAACTTGCGGAGGGTATTGACGGCCTCGTGCTCGACGTGAAGACCGGCTCCGGTGCATTCATGAAGAATGAAGCCGACGCCGCCTTCCTCGCCGAACTGATGGTCGAAACCGGCGAGCGCATGAATAAAGAAGTTATCGCGTTGATCACCGATATGGATCAGCCGCTGGGAATGATGATCGGAAATGCGCTTGAGGTTGTCGAAGCCGTCGAGATTCTGCGCGGCCAGGGTCCGGAAGATTTGCGCCAGCTCTGCGTCGAGCTTGCGGCCTGGATGCTGCTTCTCGGTGAAATCTCCCCAACGCTTGCCGAAGGAAGAAATCTAAGCCAGAAGCTGATCGCGTCTGGCGCGGCCCTGGAAAAGTTCCGCCACATGGTTGAATTGCAAGGCGGAAATCTGCGGGCGATTGACGACTTCAAGAAGCTTCCGCAGGCGCAACACAAAATGACCATCTCCGCTCCTGAAGCTGGTTTTCTCGCATCGTTGCAGTGCGAGCAGGTCGGCACCGCCTGCGTAGTCCTGGGCGGAGGCCGAGAACGCAAAGAGGATTCCGTAGACCCCGCCGTCGGAATCGCACTGCACAAAAAAGTCGGCGATGCGGTCTCTGCCGGCGAGCCGCTGGCGACGATCCACTACAACGCGGAGTCGCCTGCGGTTCGAGCTCGGCAATTGCTTGAGAAGAGTTATCGGATTAGCGAAGTCCTGCCTAAGAAAAGGCCGTTGATCCATCGTGTCATCGGAAGCGCCGGAGAGAAAAACTGAATGCAACGCTTCACCGGAATTCTCGGCCTTATCACCATGCTGTCATTGGCCTATGCGTTTTCCACGAACCGCCGCGCCATTCGGCTGAAAACCGTGCTATGGGGTCTGGGCTTGCAATTCGCCTTCGCCATCTTCGTCTTGAGAATCGACGCTGGCCGCCGCGCCTTTCAGAAAGCCGGCGACGTGGTCAATCGCCTGCTCTCCTATGCGTTCGTAGGTTCGCAGTTTGTCTTCGGCGATCTCGGCAAGCAAGGGTCGCATCTTGGCTTTTATTTTGCCTTTCAAGTTTTGCCAACGATTATTTTCATCGCCGCGTTTTTCGCCGTGCTCTACCACTACGGCGTGATGCAACTCGTCATCAAGGGTGCGGCCTGGATCATGACGCGTGTCATGGGCGCGAGCGGCGCGGAATCGCTCAACGTAGCGGCCAGTATTTTTATGGGACAGACGGAAGCTCCGCTGACCATCCGTCCTTTCCTGCCTGACCTCACACGCTCGGAGCTGATGACCGTGATGACCAGCGGCATGGCCCACGTCTCCGGCGGCATCATGGCGGCTTACATCGCCTTCGGCATCGAACCCAAACATCTTCTCAGCGCGGTCATTATGACTGCGCCGGGCACTCTGCTGATGGCCAAGATGCTCGTGCCCGAAACCGGCCACCCTAAAACTGCCGGCAAGGTTGTGATGAGCGCAGACGAAGAGAAGAAAGAAAAAGAAGAAAATCTGCTCGGCGCGGTGGCGCGCGGGACTATCGACGGCCTGCACCTTGCCCTCAACATCGCCGCCATGCTGATTTCGTTTCTCGCTCTGATCGCGCTCGCCAATGGCATTCTCGGCGGCCTGCATAACTGGCTGGCAGCACATGGCATTGGGTGGTTTCCGGCGAGCCTCGAATCCATCTTTGGAGTGCTGTTCGCGCCCATCGCCTGGGTCATTGGCATACCCTGGCGCGATTGCGGAGCGATCGGCAATCTGCTGGGCACGCGCATGGTGTTGAATGAACTCGTAGCGTTCTCTATGCTGGGGCCGATGAAATCGGCTCTCGACCCGCGGTCATTTACCATCGCAACTTTCGCGCTGTGCGGATTCGCGAATCTTAGCTCCATTGGAATTCAAATCGGTGGAATCGGCGCGCTCGCGCCCAACAAGAAAGGTGAACTGGCGCGCCTCGGCATTCGCGCCATGTTGGCTGGGACCATGGCAAACTTGATGTCGGCCTCCATTGCGGGCATGCTGCTCTAGCCGCGGCGCGCCCATTGAGGAATTGGGGAATTGAGTCATTTGAGCCCACTGGGCCGATCGCTGCGTGTTTCAATGACCAAATTGCCATTGCTAAATTTTTAAATTTCCCGCTGTACAATGCAAAAGTGCCTGAAGGATACAAAAGTCGTTACGGCGTTGCCGATCCTCTGAATCCATCCGAGCCCTCGTTGCCCGCCGCCACGCTCGGCGATCGACCGTTGCTCAGGAATCGCGGCGTTCCCCTCAACTTAGACTGGATCGAAGAACTTCGGGTAAACACCAGTGCCGTCGAGCGGCGCGCGCAAACTCACGTCGCGCGCCGCACCGTAAAAAAAGAATGGCAGGCCGCTTGGCTGCTGCGGGCGATTTCCTGCATGGACCTCACCACCCTCTCCGGCGACGACACCGAAGAGCGTGTGCGCCGCCTCTGCGCCAAAGCACGTCAGCCAGTTCGGCAAGAATTTGTAGAGCAGTTGCAGATCGCAGAACTTGATCTCAAGGTCGCGGCGGTTTGCGTTTATCACCACTTCGTTGAAACCGCCGTGCGGGCGCTCGAAGGGAGCGGCATTCGCGTAGCCGCCGTCTCCACCGGCTTTCCCGCCGGCTTGTCCGCGATGGAAGAAAGAGTGGCGGAGATTCGCCGTTCGGTTGCAGCCGGAGCGGATGAAATCGATATCGTCATCACCCGCGCCCACGTATTCGGCGGAAGATGGCAACAACTCTATGACGAGATTGCCGAGTTCAAGCAAGCCTGCGGCCGCCGCCACATGAAAGCGATTCTCGCGACGGGAGACCTGCTCACACTGCGCAACGTGGCTCGCGCTAGCTTCGTCGCCATGATGGCCGGCGCGGACTTCATCAAGACATCCACGGGAAAGGAATCGGTCAACGCGACGCAGCCGGTGGGATTCGTGATGACCCGGGCCATTCGCGAGTACGCGCAGGAGACCGGCATGGCCGTGGGCTTCAAAGCGGCCGGTGGAATTCGCACCGCAAAACAATCCATCGAATGGTTGGCGCTGATGAAAGAGGAGCTCGGCGATTCTTGGATGAAAGCCGAGCTCTTCCGCTTCGGGGCCAGTGGACTTCTAAACGACATCGAACGCCAGTTGGAGCACTATGTAACCGGCCGGTACTCCGCGGACTACCGCCACCCGATTGCATAGCTTGAGTGCAGCTAGCAAGAAAGCGAACCACTCGCATGAGCATCGCCGAAAAGTTCCTCACCATGGAGTACGGTCCGTCTCCCGAAGATCCAAAAGAAGCGTTGCTGTGGCTCGATCGCCATCAGCGCCGCTTCGGCCTCTTCATCGCCGGCGAGTGGCGCCAGCCGGTTGAGGGTGTGTTCTTCGATTCGATCGATCCCTCCACCGGGGAGAAAATCGCAACCGTGTCGCAAGGCTCGGCCGCCGATATCGACGCCGCAGTCATCGCTGCGAGAAATGCATTGCCGAAGTGGCAGGCTCTCACTCCTCATGTGCGCGCCCGCTATTTGTACGCGCTAGCTCGCGCGGTGCAGCGCCATTCGCGTCGCCTCGCCGTGCTCGAGAGCATCGACAATGGCAAGCCCATTCGCGAGAGCCGCGATATCGATATCCCGCTCGTGGCTCGCCACTTTTATTACCACGCCGGATGGGCGCAATTGCTCGAGGCAGAGTTCCCCGGCTATTCCGCGTGCGGAGTTGTGGGGCAAATTATTCCCTGGAATTTTCCGTTGCTCATGCTGGCATGGAAAATCGCCCCCGCCCTCGCCACTGGAAATACCGTGGTGCTCAAGCCCGCCGAGTTCACACCCCTCACGGCGCTCGCCTTCGCGGAAATTTGTCAGGAGATCGGACTGCCCGCCGGAGTCGTGAATATCGTCACCGGAGACGGTTCCACCGGAGAGGCGCTGGTAAAGCATCCGGATGTCGACAAGATCGCCTTCACTGGATCCACGGAGGTCGGCCGCGCCATCCGCGCCGCAACCGCGCACACTCACAAGCGCCTTTCGCTCGAACTGGGCGGCAAGTCTCCCTTCGTGGTTTTCGAAGATGCCGATCTCGACAGCGCCGTCGAAGGCTTGGTGGATGGAATCTGGCTCAATCAAGGGCAGGTGTGCTGCGCGGGTTCGCGCCTGCTGATGCAAGAGAGCATAGCCGAAAGTTTGCTGGAAAAGATTCGCCGCCGCATGAGCACTCTGCGCGTCGGCCCGCCGCTCGACAAAAACGTTGACATGGGAGCGATCGTTGCCCACGTTCAACTGGACCGCATCCGCCGCTTGGTAAACGAAGGAGTTAAAGAGGGCGCGACGTGCTGGCAGCCGCAACTCGAGATGCCTGCGCTCGGTTTCTATTTCCCTCCCACGCTGCTGAGCAATGTGGCTCCCACTGCGGCTGTCGCGCAGCAGGAAATCTTCGGCCCCGTGCTCGCCGCCATGACATTTCGAACTCCCGCTGAGGCCGTAGAATTGGCGAACAATACCGCTTACGGACTCGCCGCCAGCGTCTGGAGCGAGAGTATGAACGTCGCACTGCAGGTGGCGGCGCAAATCAAAGCCGGCGTGGTCTGGGTGAATTCCACGAATCTGTTCGACGCAGCCTGCGGCTTCGGCGGGTACCGCGAGAGTGGCTTCGGTCGCGAGGGGGGCCGCGAAGGCCTGCTCGAATATCTGGAACCAACCTGGTTCCGGCAAGCTCCCGCGCAGGCTACTGAAGAGCTCAAGTCCGCCAGTCCACGCGGCTCAGCAAGCCACGCCACGCATCCGCCCGAGTCAGCTATCGATCGCACCGTGAAACTTTATATCGGTGGCAAGCAGGTCCGGCCCGACTCCGGCTACAGCATCGAGGTGCGGGGGAAGAGCGGAGAGTTGCTCGGCGAAGCTCCGCTCGGAAATCGCAAAGACATTCGCAACGCAGTCGAAGCCGCACGTAAATCCACCTGGGGCAAAGCCACGGCCCACACCCGCGCCCAGGTCCTCTATTACATGGCCGAGAATCTCGCGCTGCGCCAGCAGGAAATCGCGAACCGCTTAGCCGCATGCGTGGGAAACGAGCAAGCGTCCCAGGAAGTAGCTGCTAGCATTGAGCGCACATTCTCCTACGCCGCGTGGGCCGACAAGTTCGACGGCGCTGTTCACAATCCGCCGTCGCGCATCATCGCCATTGCGATGAACGAACCGATTGGAACCGTAGGAATCATCTGCCCGAATGACGCCCCGCTTCTCGCCTTGCTCTCTCTTCTCCTACCGGTGTTAGCGATGGGCAACTCTGCGGTCGTGGTTCCTTCCGAAACCTATCCGCTGATCGTCGGCGATCTCTACCAGGTTTTCGATACTAGCGATCTGCCGGCAGGAGCCACTAACATCGTGACCGGTCGCACGACAGAACTCTTGAAGACACTGGCCGAACACGACGGCGTCGACGCCATCTGGTGTTTCGAAAACGAGTCGCATGCAGCCGCGGCCAAATCCTTTTCTGTGGGAAATCTCAAGCAGTCATTCACCAACGAAGGCCGTGTCATCGACTGGTTCGATCCAGCGCAAGGGGAAGGACGATGGTTCCTACAGCACGCGACTCAGGTGAAGAATATCTGGCTACCCTACGGCGAGTAATCTCAGCGCGAGCCGGCGCTGAACTTGTACACTGTCACGCTGTGGAACTTCTCTCCCGGCTTCAATTCCGTGGAAGGAAATTTAGGATGGTTGGGAGAGTCCGGAAAATGCTGCGTCTCCAGGCATAACCCATAGCGCTGCTTGTACACGCGCCCTTCTTTACCCGTGATCGTTCCATCCAAAAAATTTCCGCTATAAAGCTGGACTCCAGGTTGATCGGTCAGCACTTGAAGAATGCGTCCCGAGGTAGGCTCGTAAACCTCCGCCGCTTCTTTCAACTCGCCTGGCTTAAGCTCCAGCACAAAGTTGTGGTCATAGCCTCGGCCCAGATGCAACTGCTCGTCGTTGACATCGATGCGCTCGCCGACAGCGTGAGGCTTGCGGAAATCGAATGGAGTTCCCCCCACCGATTTCAATTCTCCCGTAGGAATCAGCCCCGCATCCACTGGCGTCATCTCGTCCGAATCGATCTTCACCACGTGCCCCAGAATGTCGCCTGTCCCTTGCCCCGCCAGATCGAAATAAGCATGGTTCGTCAGATTCAGCACGGTATCTTTATCGGTGGAGGCCGAATAATCGATGCGCAGAGCATTCCCGTTCAGCGTATAGCGAACCGTAGTGGTGAGCGTGCCGGGAAAACCTTCTTCCCCGTCCTTGCTCACATAACTCAGCTCGATGCCGTCGGGAATCTGCTTGCCCCCCCAAACCACCTTATCGAAGCCGCGAATTCCGCCGTGAAGTGTGTTGTCGCCGTTGTTTTTAGGCGTCGCATAGGTCTTGCCATCGAGCTGAAAGCTGCCGTGCGCGATACGATTGGCATAACGCCCGATCAGCGCTCCGAAGTACGGAGTGTTCTTCGCGATGTATTGATCCACCGAGTCGAAGCCCAGCACCACGTCGTCGAACTTGCCGTTCCGATCCGGCGTGCGCAAGGACACGATGATCCCGCCATAAGTCATGATGCGCACTTCGACCTGTTTGTTCTTCAAAGAATAAACATCGACGGCGGTTCCGTCCGCGGTGTGTCCAAACGGTTGTTTGCCGATTTGTGTCTGGCCTGCCATGCTTGTTGTGAGCATAACGGCAATCGCTAAAATTGCAAACCCCAACTCGCCGTTTTTTGAAAGCATGTTTCCTCTTCCTTGAATCGGACGCTTCGCAGTGTAACTCAACTGGAGGTTGTTGGGAGCTTCATTCGAACCGTTGAGCAAATACGGCATTGGAGTCGCGTAACCGAACCGCGACGCGCTAGCCGAGCGGGTCAGTGCTGCCGGCCGCCAAGCGGCGTGAGCATGCAGCCCACGGGGTAAGCAGCGGGGAATAAGAGTAGATGGAACGAGCCCCGAAAGGGGCGAAAGAATGGATCGAAGGCCGTAAGGAACGGCACTCGGCTGCCAAAAGCTGTTCCAGGGCAATTTCGCGCACAAAGCGCGAATCCCCGAGAATTCTTCGCCACTACTCGGCGACCGCTTCCTTCTCAATGACCACCTTCAGGTGAGTGGTCACATCCTTGTGCAACTTCACCGGCACGGTAAACTCGCCCAGAGTCTTCAGCGGTTCGTGCAGTTGAATCTGCCGCCGGTCGAGGTTAATCCCTTTTTTCACGACCGCGTCGGCAATGTCGCCGGAGGTGACCGAGCCAAACAGCTGATCGTGCTCCCCCGATCGCCGCTCGAACGAAACCGAAATCCCGTCGAACTGCCGGGCCAGTTCTTCCGCCTGCGACTTCTCTTTGGCCGAGCGGCGCACCGACGCCGCCTTCATTTGCGCCACCACGGCCTTGTTCCCCGCCGTAGCTTCGATGGCCAGCTTGCGCGGCAGCAGAAAGTTCCGCCCATAACCTTCGGCGACCTTCACCACATCGCCACGGGAACCGAGTTTGGTTACGTCTTCTTTGAGTATGACTTCCATGATAGGACTCCGATGTTAAGCTGTCAGCCATTCGCCGTCAGCCCTCAGCCTTTCAGTCTCTTAGCAGTAATAAGCTGATAGCTGGTAGCTGCTTTTACGATGCCCGCCCGGCAAAGGGCAGCAATGCGATATTGCGCGCCTGCTTGATGGCTGCGGCCAGCCGATGCTGGTGCGGCGAGCACACGCCCGTCAAGCGGCGCGGCACGATCTTGCCGCTCTCGGCCACGAACTGCCCGAGCAAACGGTAATCTTTGTAGTTGATGTCCGCGATCTTCTCGGTACAGAATTTGCAAACTTTCTTGCGCCGGAAAAATTTGCGCCCGCCCTCGCGTGGAGGGCCGCCAGGCCCGGAACGCCCGCCACCACCGCCTCCGAATCGGGGACGATCTCCTCCCCCAGATCGAGGTCCATCGCCGGATGGCCGCAAGGGCCGCTCCGCTACCGGCGTCGCTGCTTTGCTTTCGTCACTCATAACGCTCCTTCTAAGAAAAACTATCTCTAGTCTGTCGCCTGAACAGAAATCAGATCCCAACTCTGCCGGTTCTACTGAGAACTGAGAACCGAGAACTGGTTCCTAAACGCTCGCTGCAGGCAGGTCCGCAGCCGGCGTTTCAGTCGCGACTGCCGCAGGCGCTTCCTCTGCAACCGGCGCGGGCTGTGCGCTTACTTTCTTTTTGGCGTCGCGCAGCTTCTTAATCTTTTCCAGCCGCTTCTGTTCTTCGTCGATGCGCACGGTCATAAACTTGATCACCGGCTCGGTCACGCGCAAGCGGCGTTCCAGTTCGTGAATCACGGCGCCTGTGCCCTCGATCGTCATCAAGATGTAGACGCCCTCGCGGAACTTGCGCACCATGTAGGCCAATCGGCGTTTCCCCATGCGGTCCACGGCTTTTACCGCACCCGCGGCGCCCGTCACCGTGGATTCCAGGTTGGCAATCAGTTTGTCTAGATCTTCATCCGCCATATCCGGCCGGACAATAAACATCAGCTCATAGGTTCGATTCATGCTGTCTCCAAATCTCCGCCACCGATCTTCCTCGATTCCCACGGATAAGCCACACCATTCTCTTCTCTTGGGAATTGATCCCTGAGAATCTGCGCAAATCCGTGGCTAATCTTTTTCGTCTTTGCGGTTGAAGCGGTTCATCGCCGCCGCCGCGCCTTCGGTCAAAATCACCTTCACCGCTTCCGCCGCCGTATCGAGCACGCCATCGACCACGGCCAACTCAGCCTTGCGCAGCGGCGCCAGCAAATATCGCTGGCCATCTTCCAATTTGTGATCCGGCGCAACGCCGATTCGAATGCGCAAGAAATCCTGTGTGCCCAGCGCCCCGATAATCGACTCGATGCCGTTGTGACCTGCCGAACTGCGCCGGGTGTGAATCCGGAGCGTGCCCAGCGGAAAATCCAGCTCGTCCTGAATCACAATCAAATCGGATTCCGGCTTCGCTTCGTACTCAGCCACCAACTCGCGCACCGACAACCCACTCAAATTCATGAAGGTTTCGGGCTTGGCCAGAAGCACCGGTTCGCCTGCAATCTTCGCTCGTGCGGTAAGCGCCCGGCACTGCCGGCTTCTGAGTTCAACGCCTAAATCGCCGGCAATCCGGTCCACCGCCCGAAAGCCTAGGTTATGCGGCGTGAACTGATACTCGCTGCCGGGATTGCCGAGACCAACGATCAGTTTCACGCGGTTTCACATGGCTGAATCTGAAGCCACCACGCAACACCCTGTGCAGACAGCCGCCTGGGCTGTCTGCCGAGCGCAGCGAGGCGCCCGGCCACGACTCTATTTCTTCTCCTTCTTCTCAGCTTTCTTCTCGCCCTTCTCCGGTGCAGCCTCGCCTTCTTCGTCCGTCTCCGCCTTGCCCTTCTTGATAACCTCAGGCTCAGCCGGAGCCGCTCCCGCCTCCGCCGCCACCGCTTCCGGCGCCACCACCACTTCTTCCTTCACGCTGGTCACGTGCGCCACCGGCTGGTTCGCGTCGGTCAGGAACTTCAACTTTTCGTTGTGCGGCAAATCCGAAACGCGCAAAACCTTGCCGAAGGTAAGATCCGACACGTCCACGTCGATGTGGCTCGGAATATCTCCCGGCAAACACTCGACCTCGACTTCGCGCAGCATTTGCTCCAGAATTCCGCCTTCCGTCTTCACGCCCGCCGGCACGCCCTGCAACTCAACCGGGACGCTCACACGCAACGCCTTATCCATGGCGATGCGCTTCAGGTCGATGTGCAGCAGATGACCTTTGATGGGCTCATACTGCCAATCCACAATCATCGCCTTGGTGCGCTCGCCGCCGTTCATAGCCAAATCGAAAATCGTGTTGTGACCGCTCTCCGAGCGCAGGATGCGCAACACATGCCGCGGATCGACGCTCACCGGCTGCGCATCTTTGCCGGCGCCGTAAACCACCGCGGGGATTTTTCCTTCGCGCCGCACCCGCCGGGCATGATTCTTCGTCCCCGCCTGGCGCGCCTCCGCTTCCAAAACATTCTGTTCCAAAGTAGCCGCCATGATTTCTTTTCCTTCTAAAAAGTGTTGTGGCACCGAGGCCACGGTCAATCCCAACCCTTGTCTGAGGCGGTGCCTTTATCCTCGCCGAAGGATCTCGTTCTCACCGGCACTGGCACGCCTAAATAAACAACTTGCTCACCGAAGTCTCTTCGTGATTCGCCTGAATCGCCCGCCCAATCAATCCCGCGATCGAGAGCACGCGAATCTTCGGCTCCTGCTTCGCCGCCTCGGTGAGCGGGATGGTATTCGTAACCACCACCTCCCGAATCACCGACTGCGCAATGTTCTGCACCGCCGGACCAGACAGCACCGCGTGCGACGAGCACGCATACACCTCGGTTGCGCCATTCTCCATCAAGGCCGCCGCCGTCTTCACCAGAGTGCCAGCGGTATCGATCAAATCGTCGATGATCAAGCAGGTCCGGCCTTTCACGTCGCCGATCACGTGCATGATCTCGGCCACATTCATTTCCACGCGGCGCTTATCGACGATGGCCAGCGCCGCGTCGACCTTCTTCGCAAAAAACCGCGCCCGCTCCACGCCGCCCGCATCCGGCGAAACCACCGTCAGGTTTGGCAGATTCAGTTTTCTAAAGTGATCCACCAGCACCGGCGACGCGAACAAATGATCCACCGGGATATTAAAAAATCCCTGCAACTGGGGGGTATGCAAATCTACGATCAGCGCCCGATGCGCCCCCGCCGTGGTCAGCAAATCCGCCATCAGCTTCGACGAGATCGGACTGCGGGGCTTGTCTTTTCGATCCTGCCGCGCATAACCAAAATACGGCATCACCGCCGTAATCCGCCGCGCCGACGCCCGCTTGAGCGCGTCGATCATCAGCAGCAATTCCACGAGATGCTCATCCACGCTCGTGCTCTTGCCATTCGCGTTCACCACGCGGCAAGTCGGCTGCAGCACAAAAACATCCGCGCCCCGCACGTTCTCCTGGATCTGCACATACGCCTCGCCATCGGCAAAGCGCTTCACCTCGGCCTGCCCGCGCTGCATCCCGAGAAAGTGGCAAACCTCATCCGCCAGCGCCTCATTCGCGGTCCCGCTAAATATCTTGAACTTCTCATCCACCCGCGCGCGCGGCTTGCGCTCCAGCTTCTCTTCGGGCGTGGGTGGAACCACTTGCTTCTGGACCTTCTCCGTCTTTTCCGCCGGCGTGACTAAAGTGGCCATAAGCAGTTCTCAGTTCTCAGTTCTCAGTCTTCAGCTCCTAACTGAGAACCGAGAACTGGTTTTCTGGCTGGGCCGCTAGGATTCGAACCTAGACAAAGTGCTCCAAAGGCACTTGACCTACCATTAGTCGACGGCCCAGTAGAAGCTGTGGTTGATTTTGGATGGTCGATTGCACTCAACCAACCTACCAATTGTCAATCAACCATCAAAAATCAACAATCAAAAACTTCCGCGGACCGTCTTCGCCCGACCGTGACCCAAAAACCATGTCGCGACGGCCGTCCCGGTCGTCCAAGCGAACGGCAAAAGCTAAGCGCCGGACTCACACACCCTGCCAACCTGCCCTACTCGGTCCCTGCCCTACCCAACCGAAACGCCCCCCAGTACTGCCACCGCGTCAGCGTGACCGTAGCCTCAGCCGCCCAGCCCTGTTTCCGCAACCGCGCCGCCGCCCGACCCCCCGCATCCTTCGAGGCGAACAACCCATACAACGTCGAGCCAGAACCCGACAACGACGCATACCTCGCGCCCGCGCGCTCCAGCGCCAACTTGCCTTCTCTCAACTCGGGATACTCAGGAAAGACGACCTCTTCGAAGTCGTTCTTGATCCCGGCCCGGACAAGCTCGAGAAGCGGATTCTCGGCCCGGCCCCTCGGACCTCGAGGAGCACCGGAGTATTTCTCGCTCAGCCACGCCGACAACTCTCGGCCAAGCCCAATCATTCTATCGGATGCGCCCGGCACCGTCAATTTTCGGTCCCACGCCGCGAAAGCCTTCGGCGTTGAAACTCCAACCTCCGGAGTCACCACCACGCAAGCCGTAGCCGGCAAATCTTCCAGCGGATAAACCTGCTCCCCGCGCCCGACGCCCAACACCGTCCCACCCACAAGAAACAACGGCAAGTCCGAACCCACCTCCGCCGCCACCCGCAACCGATCCGCTGCCGGCAAAGTTTTCTTCAGCGCCTTCTCCAAGCCCAACATCGCAGCCACAGCGTTCGACGATGCCCCGCCCAGCCCGCCCTGCACCGGCAACCGCTTCTCAATCTCGATCGCCACCCGCCCGGTTACCCGCAGCGCGCTCATCACCTTCTCGGTGATGCGATGGCAGGTATTCGATTCATCCTTCGGAACCCGATCGTCGCTGCAACGAATCTCAATCCCGCTCCCGCGTTCCACGCTGACCCGAATCACATCATGCAACCCGATCGTCTGATACGCCGTCCGCAATTCATGAAAGCCGTCCGCGCGCAGGCCGCCAATCGACAAACCCAGATTAACCTTCGCGAACGATCGGACCGTTACCGTCATGGGAGGTTGATTGTAACCACTTGCCATAAGCTTTTCGAATTTGATTTACCTTCGCGAATATCCTTTCCACTCGTCCCCACACTTCGGTAATCTCGACGTCCCCCAAAGATTAGCGCAACCTAATTTTGTGATTTCAATCACACGAACCGTCTCGACGGTCCTCCCTATTGAAATCAGCAACGACCGCTGCCCCGCTTAACCTCGGGACCCTGTGCAGCGCTGTCCTCGAGTAGGTGCAAGCCGTTGCCTGCGGAAGGCAACCGCGTCCGGTCCAAATTCTAGCCCGCGTTCCACATACGACATTAAGGTGTGGGGGACGGGCGGTGGGCTATCAGGGGTGTTGCATGCGAACAAGCATCGTTGGTTCTTTACTGCTCTTTCTCGTTGCCGTTGCCGCCGCTGCCCTGGCGCAGAGCGACTACACGGTCATTCCCGTAACCGACGGCGGAACCATCGCCGGCACCGTCAAATGGACGGGACCAGCGCCCAAGCTGCTGGATTTCTCCGTCACCAAGGATCCTCAAATCTGCGATCCCGACGGCAAGAAATCTGTCAGCCTGGACCGCCTCATTATCGGAGCCGATAACGGCGTCGCCAACACCGTCGTCTACCTAAAGAACATCTCCGCCGGCAAGGCGCTGGAGCTCCCCGAGCAGGAGCGCCACCTCGATCAGCGCCACTGCCGCTACGTTCCCCACATTCTGCTGGTGCCCCAGAACTCCGATCTGCAGATGCAGAGCTCCGATGCGACTCTGCACACCATCCACATGGACGGCGCCGCCAGTTTCAACCTGCCATTCCCCTTCACCGGCAAAATCAGCACCCGCACCATGTCGACTCCCGGCCTGGTCAACCTGCGCTGCAATGGCGGCCACGTCTGGATGAATGCCGAGATGATGGTGGTCTCTCATCCTTACTACGCCGTAACCGACGAGAGCGGACGCTTCCAATTCACCGACGTTCCCCCCGGCACCTACGAGGTCGTCGCCTGGCATGAAGGCTGGGGCCTCGCGGGTAAGGAAAAAGTCTACGACGTCCTGACCGAGCAAACCGTGCAGCGGCCACTCTTCACCGATCCCCGCACATGGGAGAAATCGGTGACGGTCCATGCCCATCAACCCAGCTCAGTAAATTTTGTAATCGGAAATAAGTAGGGATTAAGACTGGATTTTATGTAACGCAGACTCCGGGTGGCGCAGCCTTTGCGGGGCGCAGCCTTTGGGTGGGGCAGCGGTGCGCCGCTGCGATAACCATCCGGCCCGATCGAAGGCTTTAGCCGCTGAGGTAGCGCCCCCTACCCGCGCCGCTTATACAGCACCGCAAACTCAAACCCGGCATTCGCAGGAAACAACTCCGCCACCTTCCGCAACCGCTCCGCCAAAGCCGAAGGCGCCAGCAGCGGATAATCCCGCTCTCGCAAATCGTAATAATCCACATCCAAATACAGCGAGAGCAAATAGATCGAAATCGTATCCGAAAACGTAGCCTCGAAATATTCGTTCTTGAAGCGCTCCGCCTCCGGCCCTCCGGCCAATGCCAGCTTCCGCGCCTCAAACGCATCCAGCGAAGTCTCCCCGCGCACTCCACCCTTCACCTGCGCCCAAGTGAGTTCATTGAACTCTTCCGAAACTCCGGCGACCTCCACCAGCGCATGCCCCACATTGATGTAAAACTCGAAGGCCACGGAAAACTTGTCGTCCATCAGCCGCGTGGAAATAAACACGCACTGCGAATCGCCCAAATTTAAATTGCGATGGCAAACCGCGTTGTCGCTAAGCGCCACATCGTAGCGGTCCGCAATCAGAACCTCGTCCCCCTGCGTCACCGTCAGCGGCACAAAATAATAAGCCTTGCGTTTCAGCGCCGCGGCGATCTTATTGGGCACCGCCGCGATCATCCGTTCCAGGTCAAACGAACTGATCGACGCCTCCCCGGCCACGGCATAGCAAACCCCGTTCGGAGCCTGCGAAACCGGCGTCATCCGCACCACATCGGCCGGACTCCGCGTTATAGCTGGCGCCACCTGCGACATAATAACTATCTTATACCTACCGCCCGTGTGGGTCGGACATTCCTCTCCGACGCCTTTGAACTTGCAGTTGCAGTTGGTTCAGACTTTGACGTTACCCCAGCTCTCAACAGGTGTAGCCTAGAAACATGCCCACGACGCGTCCACCCCGCTGGTATGCGATCCCGGTGCGCGTGGTGCTGGTCACCTTCATCGGCACGCTCCTGTCGTTCGCCGTGAGCTTGTTCGTCGGCATCCTCGGCACGGTGATCATCGCGACCATGCGAGGCGCGCATCCCAACATGACCCTGGCCTATCGCCTGATCGCCCTGCCCGCAGCCGCAGTCGCCGGCAGCATTATTTTCGTTCTCGCACTCGTGATGGAAGTCCGTCATTACCGCCAGGCAAAGACTCTAATCGCGATCGAACGCTTAAGCTGAGAGTCGCTCCCCCAGCAGGCTTATGTGAGGACAGCCGCCGCAGCTGTCCAGCCAGCACGGCGTGTGGGGACAGGCGCCTCGGCTGTCGAGCGAGCGAAGCGAGCGTGCCGTTCGCCGGCGCAGGCAACGAACCACTCGTCAGCGCTACAATCGACCTATGCCTCCGCGCATAGCCATTCCCATGCCGCACTCCGCCGACCGCGATTACGCCGAGCGCGCCATCCCCCAATACGAGCAGGCGGTCCAGCAAGCCGGAGGCGTACCGGTCCGCATTCCCCTCGATCAAACTCCCGCCCAAGTCATGCGGCTCATCGAGCGCTGCGATGGCGTGCTTCTGCCCGGCAGCAACGCCGACGTCGACCCTGCCAAGTTCGGCGCCCCGCGCTCTCCCCACACTGCAGCCGCCGACCCGCGCCGCGACACCGTCGACGAACTCCTGCTGCAGGACGCCTACAATATGCGCAAGCCCGTTCTCGGCATCTGCTACGGTCTGCAAAGCCTCAACGTCTACCGCACCGGTTCGCTGATTCAGCACATACCCGACTTTCTGCCGGAAGAGCTGCGGGCACGAGTTGATCACGAAGCCGGCAAGAAGGTAGCCGTGGCACACTCCGTAAAGATTGAACAGGATTCAAAGCTGGCCGCAATCGTCGCTGAAGAAGGGAACGAGGAAAGAGCAGGGATCCAGGAATGTGGGGACAGCCGCCCCCGGCTGTCCAATCGATCGCAGCTCGAAGGCCTCTCGGGCGAGGGCAAGCTGCTTTTTCCGGTGAACTCCTCGCATCACCAATCGGCCGGCACCGTCGGCGATGGCCTCCGCATCTCCGCTTGCTGCGCGGAAGACGGCATTATCGAGGCGCTCGAGGGAACGTCTCCCGATCATTTTGTGTTGGCAGTGCAGTGGCACCCGGAACGCTCTGTAGCCCAGGACGAAGCCTCCCGCGCCATCTTTCGCGCCCTGGTCGAAGCGGCTGAAGTCCGCCACAAGCAACTCGCAGATGAGTTCGAAGGCGTGAAGTGAAACTGCAGTCAGCAGCGGTTGAGGGTCAGGAACCCTGCCGTCGAATGCTTATCTCGATCTCTTCTTCTTCCGTGCGTGCGCTGCTTTGCGCTTCTGCAGCATCACCACCACATGCGCCACGGCGGTGTTCTCCAGGTCCAGTCCCTCCGGCGTCTTCGCCTTCAACCCCACACGATCTACCGCCACGCCCAGTAACTCCGCCACCCGCGCACGAATCGCGGCGGCGTGCGGGCCAATCTTAGGCGCAGCGAGAATCAGGCTGGCGTCCATGTTCGTCACGCCGTATCCCGCATCACCCAAGCGCTTCAAAGCCTCGCGCAAGAACACAACCGAGTCCGTACCTTTCCACTTCGCATCCGAGGGAGGAAACAAGGCTCCAATATCGGGGGCGGCGATGGCTCCCAGCAGCGCGTCGGTGATGGCATGCAGCAGCACATCGCCGTCAGAGTGTCCGCCAAGCCCTCTGTCGTGAGTCAGCGTGACTCCGCCAATCTTCAGAGGAATGCCCGCTTTGAACTCGTGTGAATCAAAGCCGTAGCCTATGCGGGTCGTTGGCCCCTTCACTTCGCTCCCGGCACGCTGAGAACGGTTGCTGGTCGTGGGCTTCCTAGTCGATGGCATCGAGTCCTGTTGGCTTAATGGCGTCATAATATGACGCGTCAAATAGACCCATATCAGTTGCGCTTAAGAGTCTTTTATAAAGACCATTGCGGGACCTCTCGGGGAAGCGCCTGAAGTGAAAAAAGACGGGAGCCAGAGCAAGGCCCCATTCCCCGTGGTCATAGACCTCCGACGCGTCGCGGAAGTTGCGGTTCGGAAAAACGGAGCGGGCTTGATCAATAATGTCCTTGATCCGAGCATCCATTTCAAAAAATAAGAACGATGTCAAAGGCTTCCTCGCTCTAGTGATGGCCGGCCGCTTTGAGGTAGAACTCCGCCAGCTCCAGGTCCGCCGGCGTCGTAATCTTGATGTTGCGCGGCGCGCCCATCACGACTGCAACCTCGTGTCCAGAGCGCTCCACCAGAGATGCTTCATCGGTACCGAGGAACCCATCGGAAGAGGCCTCGTCGAACGCTTTCTTGATCAACGCATAGCGAAAGCCTTGCGGCGTTTGCGCCATGACGATCCCGGCGCGAGGGATTGTGGCCTTGATCACTGCGCCCTCGGCCGTGCGCTCGACTTGCTTCACCGTGTCGACCGCAGGCATGCCAGCGATCGCCGCTCCATACTTCTCCGCCGCTGCGATCACATCCTGGATAATCTCGGCGGTCACAAACGGGCGCACCGCATCGTGCACCAGAACGACATCATCCCCCGCCGCGGACACAGCTTTTAACGCGTGCTCCACCGACTGTTGCCGATGTTCTCCACCCACCACGAACTCCACTTTCTTCTTTAAGACATCCTTAGCTTCACTCGCCAAGCGCGCGCGAAACCCTTCAATCTCGTTTTCGCGCAGCGCAATCCAGATCTCATTGACTGCATCGACGGCGGCAAATTTGCGCAGCGTGTGAATCAGAATGGGAGTTCCACCCAGTTCGGTGAACTGTTTGGATGGCGGAGCTTTCTTTTGCTTGCCCTTGCCCACCGGCATTGGAGCCATGCGGGTGCCGAGGCCAGCAGCTGGAATGATTACGACAACCTTCATAGCGGGCTGTAAGTATACGAGTGCATGGGGCAGACTTCAAATGCTCGCTCTTTGGGAATTCCGTGAAACGGACGATACGACTTTGCCGCTGCCGGCGCAGCGGGCGGGACGGCGTCGCTACGCGCGCTTCCGCTAGCGCTTGCTTGGCCACCCACTCAGAAGCACTTGTGCCGTTTGTTGCGTCAGCGTCACCCTCGGTCCCACTGGATTACCGTTGACGTCCACCCAACTGCCTGGCGGCAACGTTACCGTGAAAGTCGAGTTGTATGGGTTCACCAAGGTTAATCCTCCTGTGAACTCACGCTCCCAGATGCCCTGCATCCTCTTCATCGCGCCCATCGCCGAGCCAATGTTAATCGAATATTCGGGAAAGGTGATCAGCCTGCCGTAATCCTGCGCGCCGCTGGAGGTGTAGCCGGACATGTACATGTACGTGCAATCGTTCTTGACCAGCAGATAATTGCCGATCACCCAGAGTCGAGCCTCCCGAGGAATGTCGGCGGTGAGTTCGGATTCCTCGCCATTGGTCATGTAACACACCCCTTTGGACTGGACATACTGCAACTGCGAGACGATGGTCTGCCATTGATTCGGGGTGGGAACATTCGGCGGAACCCCATAATTACTGAAGCCCCGCTCGTCGAATAGAAGATCGGTCGTGCTCATGAGTCGCTGGTTGTCGGCCGGCGGCTCTCCAAACTGGTAGCTGACGTTCACCTGCAACGTGGCCGTCGCGGACTGCGCGTGCACATGGGCGTAAGTGGCGCTCTCCCACTCCAGAACATCGTGCCGGAATGCCGGATCGTTCAAGTGGCCGCTGTATTGCTGTACCCATTGATGGTCGTTATCGTAGTGGCCGCAGCGGCGCCAGTCGTTGGTTAGATCCATGGTATCGACGGCGATGCTTGGAAAGCCGGCCGCCAGCGGCGCATCGACCCAATTCGCCCATTGGTAGGCCTGCACTTCGGGATTCGAGAAATCGAGTGGGGCAAGAGTCGTGGTGCCAAACTCGAAGGCCAGCGTTTTCCGATCGCACAGATACTCCAACCAATCGGGATGATTGGCCTCATACCAGCGAACGCTGTGAGTGAAATTGTCGACGGAGTACGGAATGTAGGAAGAGTTGTACACACCAGCGGGCGACGCCGGCCAATTCGAGCCCCACACTACGTCGACAACTCCGGTTTCCGTGTCCAGTTGCGATTGGCTCAGGTCGTAATTGAAGACCATTTCCAGATGGATGTTGTCTTCCGTGTTGGGAAACAATGCCGCGCGAGAGTCGGTCTGGGCCGATGATGCCGCCGCCGCGATAAGAAGTACGGCCGTCAAAGAAGCAAGGAGACGCATGGGAATCCCCCGAAGGACGATAGCGATTGTAAGCGAGACGTGCCCGATCCTCCAGAGTCGAAAGTCAGACTCCTTTTTATTTCTTGGGGCTTTGATTTCGCGGTGTCCCGCCAACTGCGCAAAGGTTGGCAGGCTTATTGGATTCCGTAGCCAACCCTGCCGACTCCAGCCGGCACCTTAACTCCATGACAATCGCGAGGGCGCGTTTCTGGATCGAGATTGTGGGGCTGGTCAGCAGCGTGGCTTGCGTCCTCGCTGTCTTTCTGGCGCTGTGCCTCGCTACGCTGGGCGGGACGGAGAGTGCGGCCAGCGACCGGTTTGAAGCAAATGAAACCGGTAATACGCCTTCACCCCAATCCGCTGCCATTCCAGTTTCTTATGTTTCAGATCCGTCGAGCCTGGTTCAAACCAGCCTGGTTCAAACCAGCCTGGTTCAAACCAGCCTGGTTCAAAATTCACCGGCCCAAAGCTACGAAGGCATCATTACCGACACTCACTGCGGGGCCAAGCACTCCGCCAAGATCGGCCTGAGTGCGGGGGACTGTACGCGGGCTTGCGTGCATGCAGGCGACAGTTTTGCTCTCGTGGATGGAGACAAAGTCTTTATCCTTGCGGGAGAGAGCGAGGCGCTCAAACGATCCGCGGGAGAACGGGTGAAAGTGGTCGGCACGTTGAATGGGAATTCGATTTCAGTTTCGTCGGTAAGCAACCCCTAGCCATAGCGCTGCTCTCCCACACCTCTTCACCGAAATCCTCCGCCGACGCTACGGCTGCGTCGGCTTGATGTCAGCCAGCGTCGGTGGAACCGTCGTGGGCACGGCGGCGTTCGACACCACCGTGGCGGGTTGCGGAACTGTTGCACTACTGGTTCGGCCGAAGGCCCGCTCATCCCACTTGCCGAAGATCATCTTGCCGGCTGTGGTCTGCAGCACCGAGGTGACCGAGACATCGATCGTCTTGCCGATCATCTTGCGCGCGTTGTCCACCACCACCATGGTTCCATCGTCGAGATAGGCGACGCCCTGGTTGTACTCTTTGCCTTCTTTGAGGATGAAGACTTTCATGATCTCGCCGGGTAACACGATCGGCTTGAGCGAATTGGCGAGTTCATTGATGTTCAGCACTTCCACGCCCTGCAACTGTGCTACTTTATTCAAATTGAAATCGTTGGTGATGATCTTGCCCTCGTAGACCTTCGCCAGTTCGATCAGCTTCAAATCCACTTCTCGGACGGCGGGGAAATCATCTTCTACAATCTGAATCTGAAGCGTCGCCATTTTTTGCAGGCGCTGCAGCACGTCGAGGCCGCGGCGGCCGCGATTGCGCTTCAGCGAATCGGCGGAATCGGCGACCAGCTGCAGTTCGCGCAGCACGAACTGCGGGGTGACGATGATGCCATCGAGGAAGCCGGTTTCGGCAATGTCGGCGATGCGGCCGTCGATAATCACGCTGGTGTCGAGGATCTTGTAACTCCTCTTACCCTGCTTCTCGCCGCCAAAGATTCCTCCGAGGGCGGCGAGATTCAGCAAATCGCCTTTGCTTGCGCCCACGATCAGGCCGACGTAGGCCATCAGAAGCATGACCAGGATCTGCAGAAAGCTCTGGGTGTTGCCGGAGGGCACGCTGCTGCGAATCACCACGGCAAACAGATAGGCGCCGCAGATGCCGAGGATGCTGCCGATGGCCGCCCCGATCAGGCGTTTCAGGCTGACCGTCCTGAGCTTCCACTCGAACAGGACGATGCCCACACCCACCAGCGCGCCCACGCCCGCATCCTGCGGGCGGGAGAGACGGAAGGGTTCGATGAAATAACAGGCAACGGAAACTACGACTACAAAAAGAAGGCGGATGACAATTAAATCCACAGCTATACCTCCCCCGGATGCAGCTCCGCTAAGAATCTGGAGCGAGGCACCGGTGCCGTGTTCTCGCCGCCTCAGGCGGAAGCCGGCCAATCAGCATGCGGGGCGCGCATGAATTAGGGGATGAACGTGCGCCCCGTCCCGGCCCGTAGAGGCATAGCCGGGGGGGACCTCAGTAATCCAACGCCAGAAGTATATACCCGGAGGGAATGAACCGGCGAAGAAACTGGCGCTGGTTCGCGCGCTCGGCTAGGAGGAGTTCGACTCCGGCCCTTTGCCGCACCCCTGCTAAGGCCTCGTTCTGCCGCCTCTACAGGATGCTCCCGACTCGAGATTTCCAGCCTCCGGCATCTCACGTCTGCAACCCAGGCGCTTCTGGAACCAGGGTTAGTAGCCGGAGAAATGGCGCCATCAGGGATTGCCTTGGAGGAACGTCATGCGAGCTTTCAGATTTCTGAATGTAGCGATTCTCTCGATGTTGATCGGAGGTTCAGCCGCCCTCTATGCCCAGGATGAAAAGCCCCAGGAAGACAGGGCCCCACGCCAGGAAGAACCGAAGCCTCAACCCAAGCAGAATGAAATGAAGCAGGATGAGCCGCGGGCGGCACATCCCGACGAAGCCAAACCTAACCGACCAGAACAACGCGAAGACCAGAAGGAACCAAGTCGCGCACAGGACCAGGCCCGCGACCAGACAAAGCCGGAAGAACACCGGGCCGAGGCAGGGCATGGCCAGTCCGGCGGGGGCGGACATATTCCTGACGACAAGTTCCGAGCCAACTTTGGCCGCGGCCATACCTTCACAGCAAAGACTGCGATCGTCGAGGGCCGACCGCAATTCCGATATGGCGGCTACAGTTTTCAACTCGTCGATCCATGGCCTGTCGGCTGGGCTTACACGGATGACTGCTATATCGATTACATCGATGGGGAATATTTCCTCTTCGATCTGCTGCACCCGGGCGTTCGTATCGCCATCTTTGTCGTGATCTAAGCGCGACGACGGAACCGCACCACGCGGCCGAAGGTGTCCTCTCTGAGTCGGGATTCAGTTCTGCTGGATTCAACCTCAATCGGGGCCACCTTCTTTTCTTGAGACCGAACTCCGGGGTTCCGTCCTGCTAGACTTTCCTGCATGAAAGCTTTGGTCATTAGCCACTTGTCGGGGCCCGATGCGCTCGTCCTTCAAGATAGTCCCGAACCGACGCTGAAGCCCGGGCAAACGCTGGTTCGGGTTTCTGCCGGAGGCCTGAACTTCGCCGACTTCATGACTGCGCAAGGCGGATACCCTGGAACGCCGCCGCCGCCGCTCATTGCGGGACGCGAATTCTCCGGCGTCGAAGAAAGCAGCGGCCGGCGTGTCATGGGCTATACGCAGTGGGCAGCGTTTGCGGAAAAAGTTGCCGCGTACCCCAGCATGCTGTGGCCCGTTCCCGAGCACTGGAGCGATGAGCAGGCTGCCGCCTTCCCCGTGAATTACTTCACCGCTTATTTGGCTTACTGGCAGGCTGGCATGACCTCGCAGCCCAAGTCAAACTCAGAGCCCATCTGGGGACAGCCGCCCCCGACTGTCCCGCGGAGCGCAGCTCCCCGAGTCCTGATTCACGCCGTCGCCGGCGGCGTGGGCACGGCCGCAGTGCAGATTGGACGCATTCTCGGCGTTGAAATGTACGGCACATCTTCTTCCGACGATAAGCTGACGCGGGTAAGAGAACTCGGCCTGCAACACGGCATCAACTACAAGCGCCACGATTACGAACAAGTGGTGAAGAATCTCACCCACGGCGAAGGCGTGGACGCCGTCTTCGAAATGCTCGGCGGCGAGCATACGGCGAAGAGCCTGCGGTGCCTGCGCGATTTCGGACGCGTCATCCAATACGGCACCGCGACCGGCAAGCAACCACAACTCGACGTGCGCGCCATGTATGCGAAGTCGGCCAGCATCCAAGGATTATGGCTGACCTATCTCTCGCAGAAGCCCGAGATCATGGAGCCGGCCTGGAAGCAACTCTCGGAATGGATCGGGCAACGCAAACTGACTCCGGTGATCGGCGAGGTCTTCCCGCTCGACCGAGCCGTCGAAGCTTATAAGCTGCTGCAGGAGGGGAAGAATTACGGGAAGGTTGTGCTAAAGATTTGGTCACGCTAGTCGAACCGAAGAGGCGCTGGATAGGCCGCGCCTGGCGCGATGGAGTGCCGAAAAAATTGAAGCCGGCGCGACCCGCGACCGTGGAGACCCGCCGCTTACGCGGGCACGGCCGGGGCAACTGCAGCCGGTTTCACGCGTCAGGATTCTTCGTCGCGCCCTGGCTCTGACGCAGGAGGAATTTGCCGCGCGCTACCACATTCCACGGCGCACTCTGCGGGATTGGGAACAGGGCCGCGCCCTGCCGGAGCAGCCCACTCGGGCATACCTCACTGTGATTGCGCGGGACCCCGATGGCGTTGAGCGAGCCTTGCATGCAGCTCCGGCGTAGAACGCAAGTCACTGCTTTCCCAGAAACCGAATACGCCCCGTGAATGCTCGTCCGTTGGCATCGATGAAAGTCGGAATGGGATGCGCGGCATCGAGAATGCCGTTCGCCAGCTGCGTGTTGGCGTGGTTGGTCAGATTGTCGAAGCCCCCGCGCAGCGCCCAATAGCGCCCAAACAGATGAAAGCGTTTTTCGAATTGCAGATCGATGGTGTAGTAGGCCGGAACCCGAAATTTTCCCGGTGGATCGCCGGGGGCGATTTCACCCTGATCGGTAGTCGCTAGAAAAGGCAGTCCGGTGCGCGCTTCCGCGGAGTAGACCAGGTCGACCTTGTGGAGCTTCGGTAGATTGAAAAACGGCAGCACACCGTAGCCGACGAACCGGTTGGGTGTATCCCAGGGAAATGGACCGGGCAGTTGCGGGCTTAACAGGGGAATATCCAGACTGAAATCGAAAACCTGATTGGTCCGCGAGCGCGACCAGGTGTACGCCCCGAAGACCTCGTAGCGCTGGCGAAAGCGGTGGCGCGCACTCACCGTGAACGAATCGTAGTGGTCGTCACGATGATTCTCGAGGAGAAACGTGCCGTCAACGGCGCCCTTCAGCGTGTTGTAGGCAAAGGCGCGCGAGCCGCGTTTCTCGATGAACTCCAGCTTCAGGAAGACGGCGTGGGGAAGTTTTTTCTCCAGGCCGATACTCCAGTTCAAATATCGGGGAGCCTCGAGCGTACTGCGATTGGCGGCAAAAGTTGTGGGCACGGGAATGGGCGCGGGCTCCGGCGCGCCTAGCGGCAGATTGACGCACGGAAGTGAAGCGCCGTTGGCTGCTTGCGGACATCCGTTGGCATCGAAGAAATAATCCACTCGCTGCCCTTCGAGCGGTTGATGGATCAGTCCCAGGCTAGTCGCGTCGTAAATCACGCCCACTCCCGCCGAGAGCTTGGTATTGCTTTCGTCGTCGAAACTGTAGGTGCCGGCCAGGCGCGGGGAGAACAGCGGGGTGCGCACGATTTGATCCCAATCGAGGCGCAGGCCGGGCTCGATCAGCAGCCGATTCGTCGCCAGCCAGCGATCCTCCAGGTAAGCGCTGGCCTCGGTGTTGTCAATGGTGGAGGAATTGCCGCCGGAGAAAACCGAATAACGCGCGCATGTGGTCGCGGGCACGATCGGAATTCCATTCGCATCCGTGGCGCAAGATTGCAGCGGACCGGGCTGCGTGAACGAAATCGGCTTGCGCAAGAACTGCGCGTCGTAGGTCAAGTGGTCGAGATCGGCGCCCATTTTTATGTCGTGGCGCCCATGCCACTGGCCCGGAGAGAGATAAAGATTAGCCAGGGCCTGCAACCGCCGCGCCAGCGCCCTTTCGTTCAGATAATAGTTGCCTCCGGCCCCGAGCGGCCCTTGAATGTACGGAGCGTCCCCCTGCGGAGTGAGCGAGTCGCGGTACTGGTCGGCTCCGAATCCCGTCTCGAGCAGCGCTCCGCCGCGAAAATAATATTGATCTTTGAGCGACCCGAGGTACGCAGTGTCGACCTCGGCGGGCGTCGTGGGCTGATGCTGCAACACCGAGAGTCCGGCGTATTCGTCGTGATAGTAATTCGAGAGAAAGCTGGCGGTCACAATGTTGCGCGTGGTCAAGTTCGATTGCACTTTGGCCAGGTTATCGACGCGCCACACATGATCGGTATCCGAACCCGAGGGCAGTTGCTTGGTGATGTTGTTGTCGTACTCGCCGTCGAGCGCGTCGATGAACCACGCCCTGCCTGTGCGAATTGGCCCCGACATGGTGTAGATCGGAGTCCACTGGCCGAACGCAATGCCTTTGACGTCCTGCAGGCCGGGGATGAAGTCGGTGGTGGTAAAGCGAAGGCGATCCTGCCCCATGCGGGTGTTTAAGCTGAGCGCGCCGCCGGAGCCTTTGCCGAACTCCGCCGCTTCGCGGCTCGGAGTCACGGTGATCGAGCGGAAGGAATCGACGCTGGTGCGCACGACCAATTGCCCGTTGGTCGGCTGGGTTACGTTGAAACCGTCGAGCAAGAGCAGTGTCTGGTAAGTCTCGGCGCCGGCTACGTGCGATTGGCCAAAGGCATCGGGAGTCACTCCCGGAATGAAGGTCAGCGCGTTTCGGTAATCGTGGGACCCGGGATAGGGAATGTCGATAATCTCATCGCCGGTGATTTCTTCCTTCGCGGAAATCTGCGCGGGGTCAATTGCGGGCGGAGATTCCATTACATTCACCACCTCGTGCGCCTCTTGCTGATGCGAGAGAGTTACATCGATATCGGCGGTGGCCCCCACTTGCACGGCAGGCAAAGACACGGCGTAGAAGCCTTCTTTTTCCACGCTCAAGCCATAGCTTCCGGAAGGCAAGCCGCTGAATTCGCAATGGCCGGCGAAATCGCTCTCGCAGCGCAGGGGCGCCAACGGCGGAGGGGGCTGCAACTGCACGCGCGCGGAGCGAACGGCAAGTCCGTTTTCATCGGTGACCGTAAGCGTAAGCTTCTGCGCGGGAGCAGCAGTTTGTGCCGCGGACTGGGCGCGCCAGGACAAGGCCAAAGCCAGCGAAAGAGCGAACATCGCGGCTGCGCTCCGGCCGTGCATGGTTTGAGTATGAAGTCATTGGGCTGGTGCAGCAAGGGCATACGACGTTGACCTTTCAGCTTCGACCCACGCATGACAGACCGCAGCGTCCTGTCCGTGTCAATAGAGGAACCATCCCGTTCGATTCCGCCGATAAATGCAATTGCCTTCGCAAAGCTCTGGTAGGCTTTGAAAGAAATTCGCCGGGTTCCAGCTGCGGCTCATGACCAAACTCTTTCGCTTTCTACGTCCGTCTTATCAGCACTCGGCGCTCTCCGCCACGCTCTTGCTGATGGGCACCGTGATGCTCTCGAGGGTGATTGGGTATGTGCGCGAAGCTTATATTGCCTATGCGTTTGGCGCGGGCATGCAGACCGACGCTTACGTCGCGGCCTTCACTCTCCCCGACTGGCTCAACTACATCGTCGCCGGCGGCGCGGCCTCGATTACATTCATCTCCATCTATACGAGGTTTCTGGCGGAGAAGCGCGACGCCGACGCGCAAAAAACTTTTTCCATCGTCATCACCGTGATGTCCGCGGTGATGATCGTGGGCACCATCATTACGGAAATCTTTACGCCCCAGTTCGTGCGCTGGATGTTCCATGGCTTCTCGCCCACGCAGGTGGAACTCACGGTAAATCTCACGCGGATTCTTCTGCCCGCGCAGATTTTCTTTTATGTAGGAGGGGTCGTTTCCGCCGTTCTGCTGTCGCACCGGCTTTTTCTTTTTCCTGCGTTCGGACCGCTGATCTACAACTTGCTGATCATCGCCGGAGGCGCGCTCGGCGGCCGCCGCTACGGCATCGCCGCGCTGGCGTACGGCGCGCTCGCGGGAGCCATTGCCGGTCCTTTTCTTGCCAGCGTGCTCGGCGCGGTGCGGATCGGGACGGGCTATCGTCCTTCGTTTGACGTCAGCAGCCCTGCTTTTCGCGAGTGGGTGAAGCTTTCGATTCCGTTGATGCTCGGCGTTTCGCTTGTAACTGCCGACGACTGGATTCTGCGCCACTACGCGGCCAGCGGCGTCGGCGACATCGCCCGACTCAACTACGCCAAACGCCTGTTTGCCGTGCCCATCGCGGTTCTGGGGCAGGCCACGGGACAAGCCTCGCTGCCTTTTTTCGCGCGCCTGTTCAACGAGAAGCGCCTCAAAGAATTCGCCGACACGGTGAACGATTCGGTCTACCGCGTATCCGCCGCGTCGTTTCTGGCCACAGGATGGATGATGGCAGCAGCTTTCCCGCTCATCGATCTGGTCTACCGCCGCGGAAGATTTCTGCTTTCCGACACGCAGACGACCACTATTTATTTTTTCTGGTTCGCGCTCTCTCTAGCGCTCTGGTCGGCCCAGGGACTCTACGCCCGCGCCTTCTACGCCGCCGGCGACACGTTGACTCCAATGGTCGCAGTAACCGTGATCACCAGCGCCTCGCTGCCGGTCTACTCGCTGCTGTTTCACCGCTATGGCGTGGTGGGATTGGCCTACGCCTCCGATATCGGCATCGGCGCGAACCTGCTGGCGCTGGCCTGGCTGCTGCACTACCGCAAACTGGTTTCTCTGCGAACGTTGCGCTGGGGTGAGCTGGGAAAGTCAGCGGTGACTGCAGTGGTCGCCGGCGGAATCAGTTTAGAAGTAGCGAAGGTCGTGACGCCGCTGGTTTCGAGATTCGGCAGCCGCATCACCGACGTGCTGCAGCTCGGATTGATTTCGTTAACCTGGGCCGCCGCGACTGCGTTGGGCCTGTGGCTGCTGAAGTCGCAGTTGCCGAACGATCTCCGCCGCCGCAAGAAGATCGCCTATCCCGCCGTCGCGCAGAACGAGGGCAAAGAAATTTTGGGAGCGGGCACGCAACCCTAGATGGCCGACCGCACCCAACTGCAGACTGCAGGGAGTAGAGATGTTCCAGAGGTGCCATGTTTCTTCTCACCAAACCTAATGAAGCGCGTATTCGAAGAGTTCTTGCCGAGCAGCGCGCAAGTGCTTTCTCTTACGCCGAAGTCGGAGCAACCCGGGGCGCGTTGCCCGATGCCTATGCAGTACAAAGAGGCCGGGTCGATCTCGGCCACGGCGCGATAACTTTCGCCAAGGCTGTGCAGCTCCTGATGCAGTGGAAAATGTTCGAGGTTCCTGGGATACGACTCTGCTGGCCGGACGTGCCCCTTCGTTCCGGAGAAAGCGTTGCTGTGCTGGTTAAGCATTTTGGATTGTGGTCCATCAATTGTTGCAGGATTGTTTATGTAATCGATGAACACGGGCCGATTCGGCGCTTTGGATTTGCTTACGGAACTCTCGCCGAACATGCGGAGCGAGGGGAGGAGCGCTTCACGGTCGAATGGGAGCGCGCTTCCGATGTGGTTGGTTACGAAATCCTTTCCTTTTCCCGGCCGCGCAGCCCACTTGCGAAAGCCGGGTATGCGTTTGCACGGCGGCTGCAGAGGCGATTTCTGCGCCAGTCCCTTGCAGCCATGACGAAAGCAGTCGGAGGCGAATGAAAGTCTGCTCAGGTGGTCTTTGCGCCGACGCGACTCGCCGCAAAAACAAAACGGCGGACATTCGCACTCTCTGCGAACGCCGCCGCGAACCTGAGAAGCCTCGCCGCGAACCTAAGCGCGGGCGCCGACTGACACGGGCTCGGACAGGGGAGCGCTCTCGTCCTTGCCGTTGGGCTTCTGCTGCCCGGGCTGGCCGCCCTTGCGGATGTCGATGCCGCCCTTGAAGTAGGCGCCGTCTTCAATCGAGATGCGGGCCGCGACTACGTCGCCGGTGAGCGAGCCGTCGCTGCGAATGTCCACGCGGTCGCTAGCGGTGAGGTTGCCGCGCACTTTTCCTAGCACCACGATTTCGCGGGCGTTAATGTTGGCGGCGACAACGCCGTTGCGGCCGATGGTGACGCGGTTTCCGGCCAGGCTGATCGAGCCTTCGACGCGGCCATCGATATAAAGTGACTCCGAACCTGTCACTTCGCCTTTGATCACCAGCGATTTGCCGATCGTCGCCTGATCCGCAGTGGTGGTGGTAGTTGCAGTCACCGGGCGAGGCGCTGCGGCGGGTTCACTCGTCATCATGGCAGGTGCGCTCGGAGTAGATGAAGTAGGACGCTCCGGCTCGGCGGGCCGGCCCGGGGTCGTTGTAGGCTGATTCGTCGGCTTCCACATGGGTTGCAAAATTCCTTTCCTTGTTGGGATTAGGGATCACGAGCCGCACTTCCGTGACCAAACCAAATTGTACTCCCGCGTCTCACTTTGAGCGCTGTGGAAAAGCCTTTATTTTCAATGCAGTTCCTAACTTGGTACTGCTTCGAAAGGCCACGGACGGAGACCGAGCCAAATAGCGCTCGAGTTCGATCTTGTATCATTTTGAACCGCGGACCGTGTAAGGTTTCCCAAAAATCGTCGCGCCTGCGACAGTCCAGCGCCATTCGGAGTATGCTGTTTTGGTCGCAGCCACGTCTAATCCGCAGCCAGCCTCTCAGGAGCACAACATGCCAGAATCCGCCGTGATCGCTTCTCCCAGTTTTGTAGTTGCCCGGCCCGAGCCCGGCGAGTACGCGCCCTCTTATGAACGTTATATTTCCCTGGTCGAGGGCGAGGATATTCTGGACACGCTCGACCAGCAGCGCCGCCAGATGATGCTTTTGATCTCCTGCCGCGAGGACGAAGAGGGCGACTTCCGCTGCGCGCCGGAGAAATGGAGCGCCAAAGAAGTTCTCGGCCACATCTGCGACACGGAGCGCATCTTCGCCTACCGCGCCTTGCGCATCGCGCGCGCCGACGCCACGCCGCTCGAGGGCTTCGAGCAGGACGACTACGTCCGCAACGGCGGCTTCGCGCAGCGGCCGCTGAGCGATTTGGTGGAGGAGTTCATCGCGGTGCGCCGCGCCACGATTTCGCTGCTGCGCAATTTCGACGAATCCGCGTGGTCGCGCCGCGGCGTGGCCAACAAGCATGAAGTAAGTGTGCGCGCGCTGGCCTATATCATCGCCGGCCATGAGTTGCATCATCGCCGGATTTTGGAAGAAAAATACTTCGCGAGGCGATAGCGAGCTTACGGCTCGATCCGTTACCATTCCCGAACCGCGCCGCCTGCCTGTATCCCTTTCTCCTCGGCATGTTGACGCTGGGTGACGAAGATATCCGCCAGCTTGAGATCGCGGTGGGCGACACCTTGGGCATGGCCCGCGTCGAGCGCATGGGCGATTTCGATGGCCTGAGACAGCAGAAAGTCGCGCTCGCCGGCATTGCTAAGGGAGGAAAGCCGTGAAGATTTTCTTCGTCATTCTACTTTCTGCAGCATCGGTACTTGCGGAGACTTCACTTGCCGTCCCGACCGCAGCCTGCGGCCCGGAGAGTGTCAGTTTCAACGTGAAGCGAGACGACTCCGAACACCAGCTCGTAACGCCAGACCCGGGGAAGGCGCGGATTTATTTCGTTCACGACGCCGGGACCGGCAGCGTTCTAGCGTATCCGACCGTGAAGCTCGCAATCGATGGCGCATGGGTAGGCGCAAACCACGGCAATTCCTATTTCTCCGTCTCCGTTGCGCCGGGAGAGCATCATGTGTGCGTCACTCTGCAGTCCTCGTTCGTCGCGCAGCGCGTCGAACTCGCGCACTTCACCGCCGAAGCCGCCCAGACTTACTACTACCGCACCCAACTGGTTACGTCGCGAAGTGTGGAGTTGCTTGAGCTTGATGCGCTCGACAGCGATCAGGGCAAATACCTGATTGACTCTTTTCCGCTGAGCGTTTCAAGTCCCAAGAAGTAGAGGGCGGGAAAATAGAGCAACGCTCGATTTGAACACCACCCCAGTGGCCAAATCGAATGGCCGCGTCGCCCCTAAGGCAACCATCCCCACGATCTGTTCGAGACAACTCGCTCTGGACCTTGAACGCTCTTATTTCGCAAACCAATCAAACGATTGGCCCGCCTTTCAACCTATCGATTGAAGAGTTCGCAATCCAGCCGGTGCCGTACCTCGCACTCGGCTTGAAAAAAAAGGAAGGTCAATGAAAACGCGATCGCAAATCCACCGCCGATAAACAAATCCGCCGCCTCACGCAGGAACAATATCTCCCGGTTGATGGGGCAAATCCCGTCCCGGCATGCGACGAATTCCCGCCTCGGGGGCTCAGACCCGTTTTACAAATGTTTACACACGTAAGACCTTCGCCATTTGGCGGTGAGCAGAATCCTACGAAAGATGCGAAAATGAGCGTAGCTTGGCCGAAGCCTGTGCGCTTGCGTTACCTCGGAAAGCGAAATGCAACGTGGGGAGGGGAATCTGTGTCTAACGGGACAGCCTGATTCAGATCGCGAGATTTAGATCAGCCTGCTTCCGGCCAGCTTAGTTCATGCCCATAACCCAAATTCCATTCCAGGATCCCGTCGCCCCGCCCGAGAAGCCGCAGCCGGAGCAGCTTGGCCTCTACGATGCCCAGGGATGGGAGACGGCGTACCGCGACCTGGATGACGATGCCGCGCGCGTTCCGCACCTGCTGATTCAGTTGCAGGACGATCTAGCGCGCTCGCGCCGGCGCGAGGCGGCGTGGATTTCGATCATCGTCCACATGGTTCTGATTTTCTTTCTGGTGAAGATCGAGTGGTTCGAAAAATATCTTCCCTGGCATTCGGCGGTGGCGACAAGAAATCTGACCAGCGGCAAGGATCTGACCTTCCTCGAACTGCCGCCGGATTTACAAAAACTGCAACAGCGTCCCAAGACGAATATCGCCTCCGATAAAAATCGGGTTGCGATGACGAAGCATCCGGAGCTGGATCTCAAAGAGCTGCGCAAGAGCCTGGCGACGCCTCCACCGGGAGCGCCGGGCATGAGCGGCCCGCAGCTGCCACAGGCGCCGCCGCAGTCGGGCGCGCCCGCCCCCCCAGAGAAAGCCCCGCCGCAACCGCAGCAGCAGAATCCTGAGATTGCGAAGTTGCAATTACCCCGTCCGAACGCCGCCAACGAATTCAGCAAGTACGCGCATCCCCTGTCGGCGGGCGAGGCCATTCAGCAGGCGACGCGCGGCGTCGCTGACGCCAAGCAATCCGGCACTGGGGTGCAGGGCGGCGGCGGCGATTTTGGGTTAGGCACCGGCGCGCACGGCCGCCAACTGGGCAACCTCGAAGTTCTCAGCGACACCATGGGCGTGGATTTTGGCCCCTACCTGCAGCGCGTGCTGCACGACGTAAAGCAGAACTGGTACAACGCGATTCCAGAATCGGCGCAGATGAAGCACGGCAATTTGATCATCGAATTCGCCATCACTAAAGATGGAAAAGTCGCGGGCATGAAGCTTGTGGCGCCTTCCGGGGACATTCCCCTCGACCGCGCCGCCTGGGCTGGCATCACCGCATCCGACCCGTTTCCCCCACTGCCCAGCGATTTCGGCGGCCAATATCTCGCCCTGCGCTTTCGGTTCTTCTACAACCCGACTAAAGAAGAGCTGCAATAACTTTTTCGACCGCCTCCAGCTAGCTTATTTTCGCAAAAAGCGCGTCTTCGTCCGGTTCGATCGATGGAGAAGTCGCGGCGATCTAGAGCAAAGATGGTTTCGATCCGCCCCTCGCTGCCAGAGAAACCAAAGCCGCATCGGCCAGCTGCGGCCGGATACTTTCATATTTCTTCATCCCGGCCGCGACGGCTGTGGCTTCCGCCCCGGCCCGCGGCAACAATTCCAGCAAGCCGCGATCGATGCTAGCGAACAACTGTTGCACCGCGCGCGGAGAAAGCCGCGAAAGCCATGCCGATTCCGGAAGAACCGGCCGGCAAGAACGAAGCGGCGCAGCCATATCGCGGAGAGCTTGCACGCAGGCTCTATGATGGGTATCCTGGCGGGAAACAATCGCTAACAGAGGGCCGGTATCCACCAGAACGGGGCCGGCGGAAGCTGGCTTCACTCGCTCTTCCCGAAGCCTTCGAGGTGGCGCGGGGTCGTGCTCAGGTCTTTGGGTGCATGGCGCACGCAGCCAATCGGGCCAGCCGACTCCGCCAACTTGTAGGCGGATGGAACCCGCTCGCCAGCGCGGAGATAATTCTCGAGCGCCACCCGCACCAAGTGTGATGGAGTTTGACCGGCGACGCGGGAGCGTTTGCGAAGCCCCGCGCCCAAAGGCGCAGGCGCGCGGACGGGAATGCGTTCAGACGCCATCGATGTCAGACGTTGTAGCACCATTGTCAGACAACTGTGAGCGGTGCGGCCTGAGGTAGCTCGTAGGTCTAGCGCTCACGCCCAAGCGTAGAATGTGGTGGTGGTCAAAGTTCAACCACAGTACGATTCTGCCCATAAGCAGCCGCGGCACGCAGTTTACGCCGCGGAGACTTCCGGCCTGCTGCTGATGGCCTTTCTGCTTTTGATCCTCACGCTGGTCCGCGATTGGCAAGTCATTCACTGGAGTTGGCGCTGACAGTGGGCGCAGCGCAGCCTGAACCGCTGCTCGTGGTGGTGCTCGGTCCCACGGCCAGCGGAAAAACGGCGCTCTCTCTAGCGCTGGCGGAGCGCTTTCAAGGCGAGATCGTCAATTGCGATTCCGTCGCCATGTATCGCGAGTTTGACGTTGGGACGGCCAAGCCCACGCCTTCGGAACGGGCGCGCGCGCCCCATCACCTCTTCGATTGCATTGCCCCCACCACTCACTTCACGGCGGGAGAATACGCTCGCCAGGCGCGGCAAGTGCTCGGCGAAATCAAGGGGCGGAGCCATTTGCCGATACTGGTGGGAGGCACCGGGCTTTATCTGCGGGCGGCTCTTGAGGGACTTTTCCCGGGCCCGCGGCGATCGGAAGAATTGCGCGGGAGGTTGCGCGAACGCGATGCCAGGCGCGGAGGCGGCTATCTGCACCGCGTGCTGCGCCGCCTCGATCCTGCTGCCTCGGAGAAGATTCATCCCAACGACACACGCAAGCTCATCCGCGCCATCGAAGTTTGCCTCGCCTCGCGCCAGAAGATGACGGAACTTTGGCAACAGGGACGCGATCCGCTGCGGGGGTTTCGCATATTGCGCCTCGGCCTCGACCCCGATCGCCAGGCTCTTTACGAGCGCATCAACCTCCGCGCGCAAAAGATGTTCGGCGCTGGCCTGATCGAGGAGACGCAGCGTTTACTGGAGAAGTACGGCGACGACCCGGGACCTCTGGCATCGCTGGGCTACAAGCAGGCGGCGCAATGCCTGCGCGGAGAAATCGCGCGCGAACCAGCGCTACAAGCCGCGCAGCAGGCGCATCGCAACTACGCCAAGCGGCAGATGACTTGGTTCCGCCGCGAACCGGAAGTGCGCTGGATCCGAGGCTTTGGAGACGACCCCCAGGTTCACCGCGAGGCCGAGAACTACGTGGCAACTTTGCTCGCTTAAGAAGCTTCGCGAACACACTCGCCGCCGCTTTCGTGCGCCAATTCTGCTATCGTTTTGCTGCATGCGTCGTCTTTGGGTCGCCTCGGCTTTCATTCTCTGTTTTGGTGCTTTCGCGACTGCGAAAGATCGATATCAACGCCCCGGCCCCATTCACCTAACCCACGAAGGCCAGAAGTGGGCAGAAAAGACTTTGCGCAAGCTGACCCTCGAAGAAAAAGTCGGCCAGGTTTTCATGATCTGGTGCCGGGCCAGCTTTCTAAACGTAGAGAATCCAGAATACCTGCAGCTGCGCGAGGCCATCGAGAACTATCACGTCGGCTCGTTTGCCCTGACCGTGCATGTGGATGGGCCTTATCTTCTGCGCAGCGAGCCCTATGAAGCGGCTGAACTTCTCAACCGCCTGCAGAGCGATTCGAAATTGCCGCTTCTCTTCGCAGCCGATTTCGAGCGCGGTGTCGCCATGCGGCTGATGGGGACGACAGGGTTCCCACACGCCATGGCTTTCGGAGCAGATGGAGATCTGGAAGACGCCGGAAGCTTCGGCCGCATCACGGCCGAGGAGTCACGAGCCATCGGCATTCACTGGAATTTTTTTCCCGACGCCGACGTCAACTCCAATCCCGCCAATCCCATCATCAACACGCGCTCTTTCGGCGAAGATCCCAAGCAGGTCGGCGATCTAGTCGCCGCTTACATTAAGGGGACGCACGAGGGCGGAATGCTGGCTACGGTAAAACATTTTCCCGGGCATGGCGACACGGCGACCGACTCGCATCTCGGTGTGGCCAGCGTCAGCGGAGACCGCGCTCACCTTGATGCCATCGAACTGCCACCGTTTCGGCGGGCGATCGAGGCGGGCGTCGATGCAGTGATGGTGGCGCACGTCACGGTTCCGGCGCTCGATTCCGACCCCCATCACGTGGCCACAATTTCGCCGGCCATCGTCTCCGATTTGTTGCACACCCGACTCGGCTTCAAGGGAATCGTGGTCACCGATGCCCTTGACATGGCCGGCCTCACCAATCTTTTTGCCAACAACGTCGGCCGGGCCGCCGTCGAAGCCTTCAAGGCGGGCAATGATTTGCTATTGATCCCCGCGGACTTTCCCGCCTCTTACCATGCGATGTTAGAAGCGGTTCGCTCCGGAGAGATTACTGGCGACAGGCTCGACCGCTCCGTGCTCAAGATATTGCAGGCCAAGGCTTCGCTCGGGTTGCAGCGGGCTCGACTGGTCGACCTCAAAGCCATCTCAACCGTAGTGGGGAAGCCGGAAGACCTCGCTTTCGGCCAGCGCGTGGCCGATGCCGCCGTGACCCTGGTGCGCGATAACGGCAAGATCCTGCCCTTGAAATCGGATGGAACCGTAAAGGCGGCGCTTCCGTATACAACACAGGAGGAGACCCATAATCAGGTTGTTGTCCTGATCTTCTCCGAAGACGTGCGGACGGAGTCGGGACGCGCTTTCGGTCGCGAATTTCGGGTGCGCATTCCGGACGCGCGCGTGTTGTACGTCGATCCGCGCATCGCCGCGGGCATGAGCGATGAGTTATTGAAAGCGGTAGGCGAGGCTAGGTCGGTGGTTGCCGCCGTGTACGTGGTTCCTTCGGCGGGCAAGATGGAGAACACCGTCGCCGTCGCCGATGCGACCGCAACCGTGCTGCGGAAGGTGCTGGATGGCGCCGCGGAAAAAACCGTCGTCGTGGCCATGGGAAACCCGTATCTTGCTTCGGACTTCCCGAAGATCGAGAATTATATGTGTACGTTTTCGAGCGCCAGTGTATCGGAGATCGCGGCGGTCCACGCCTTGTTCGGCGAGGTCGCGATTCGTGGACATCTTCCGGTCAGCATTCCGAACGTGGCGCAGCGGGGTGCGGGAATCGAGCGCCCCGCGGCGTTTGCCACTGGAGGCTCTCAACATGCGCAACCATAGATTTCTTATCGACATTCCGGCCGCGGTTGGCCTCGCCGCATTTCTTCTTCTGCCCGCGTGCAGCGTGAACGTGAAAAAGGAAGGCAATGGGCAGGACAAGCAGGTCGATATCAAAACGCTCCTCGGTGGCGTCCACGTCAGCAAAGATGCGGACGTCGCCGACACGGGGTTGACGGTTTATCCCGGTTCTCGGCTGAAACAAAAAGATTCCGACGGCAGCGATAAGAGCGCCAACGTGAATATCTCCGGCTTTGGATTCGGAATCAAAGTGGTGGCGCTGGAGTACGAGTCCGACGATGCGCCCGCCAAGATTCTGGCGTTCTACAAAGATCAGTTAAAGAAGTACGGCAACGTGCTGGAGTGCCACACGTCCCGCGGCAATTGGAACATCAACATGGGATCGCATAGTTCCAAGAACGGTTCGAGTGAGCTGACCTGCGAGGGCAGCGGTGGCGACAACATTGAACTCAAAGCAGGGAGACAAGACGATCAGCACATCGTCGCAGTTCAACCCCAGGGCAAGGGATCGAGCTTCTCGCTCGTCTATGTGCGGACGCACGGTAAGGATGCAGACATCTAACAGGGTCCGGTTATCGAAGGAGTAATCATGTTTTATTTTTCAACCCGGAGACGATACGGCGCGTTTCGATCGGTATTGGCTTCAGCGTTCACCTTGGCGATCGCTTTTTACGGCTTTGCCGCTCAGGCTCAATCCAGCAGCGCGCAGGATAAACATCTGGACATTCAAAGCTCCGCCGGCGACTTGCACATGGGCAACGACGCGGATGCGCGAAAGGCCGGCCTGACGCTCTATCCCGGGGCCCGCGTGCACCACGACGAGAACGAAAACAACCCGGTCAACCTCGGACTTTTCACCCAGGCTTTCGGCATGAAGTTGGTGGTGGCGAAATATGAATCCGACGACGCGCCTGAAAAAGTGATCGCCTTCTACCGCGAGCAGCTCAAGAAATATGGCAAGGTTCTGGAATGCCACACTCGCGAACACGGTGGCAATCAGGTCGACCTCGACGACCGGGATTCGGACGACGACAAGGCCCCAGCCCACCACACGACCGAAGTCAAATGCGAAGGCGACAACTCGGGTCCGGTCACCGAGCTGAAAGTTGGCAAGCAGGATGACCAGCACGTGGTGGCCGTCGAGCCAGCAAGCAAAGGGAAAGATGGGCGCGGCGGATCAACCTTCGCTCTGGTTTACGTGCACACTCGCGGGAAGCAGGGCGACCTCTGAGATCTGGGGTCGGCAGGTCTGACGTGATTTTGCGTTCACACACGTAATTCCACCAGCGTAGCTCCGCCACCGCCCTCGCTCTGCGGAGGTTCGGCTACAGACTCCACGTGCGGATGCTGCTGCAGCGCCTGCCGTAGGGCTTTACGCAGTATGCCCATACCACTGCCGTGCACCACGCGTACCCGCGGCAGTCCGGCGAGAAAGGCGCGGTCGACAAACTTCTGCACCTCGCGCGTCGCGTCGTCCACGTTGTATCCGATCACGTTGATCTCCGACGGCGCGTTCTCGCCCTCGTTCTCGAGCGAGACCGAGATGCCGCGGGCGCGCGCCGCCTTCACCGGAGAGTCAGCCGTGCCAGTGCCGCTACTTAACACTTCCGCGATGTCGTCGCGCGCGATCTTCATTTTCATCGCGCCCACTTCCACTTCAAAGTGATTGTCATCGAGCTTGCGTGCAACTCTGGCGGGGCGTCCCGTAGATTTCAACTTAACACGATCTCCTTCGGCGACTTGCCCGACCACTTGCGGCTGGGCGTGCGGATCCCCTTGATCGGCTCCGCTGGCGTGAGCGACCACGGTGGAATCGAATTCCTCGCGAAACTCGCGGCGTAACTTGGCGATCTTCCGGTCCGCATCCTTGGCAACTTTCTGGGCGGCGGCTTTGTCCTGGATCGCGTTCACCGCCTCGCGCGCATGGTATTCGAAGTCGCGCAGCACGCTTTCCAGCTTTTTCTCCAGCTCTCGAATTTTTCCCTGTTGCTCTTTTTTGCCTTCGGCGGCCAGATACGCTCGTTCGCGCTCCACCTCTTCTTCGCGTGTCTTGAGCCGCAGGCGCTCGCTCTCGGCCTCGCGCAACTCGGCATGAAGCCGATCCAGGAATTCGCCGACGTCGCGAGCCTGGCTTCCCAATCGCGCACGCGCCGCGGCAATGATTGCGGGAGTCAGCCCCAGCCGCTGCGCGATGTTGATTCCCGCCGACGCCCCCGGCACTCCCACCTTCAATTCGTAGGTGGGTTGTAGAGTGGCAACGTCGAATCCCACCGAAGCGTTGATCACGCCGGGAGTGTTCGCACCATAGACTTTCAATGAAGTATGGTGCGTCGAGATCACGGTCATGCAGCCGATGCTGCCGAAGTGTCCGGCAATCGCGACCGCGAGCGCCGCGCCCTCTTCCGGATCGGTGGCTGAGCCCAGTTCATCCAGCAGCACCAGCGATTGCACGGTTGCAGTGCGCGAGATGAAATCGATGTTGGTGACGTGCGCGGAGAAAGTGGACAGATTCTGTTCGATGGATTGATAGTCGCCAATATCGGCGAGAACTGCATCGAACACCGGCATCTCTGCCCGATCGGCTGGAACCGGCATCCCCGCTTGCGCCATCAGAGCGAACAGGCCCACCGTCTTCAGGGTAACGGTTTTGCCTCCCGTATTGGGGCCGGTGATCACGAGCTGACGACGCTCGCCTTCGAGCTCCACGCTGACGGGAATGATGGCGTTGCCTTTGAGCTTGAGATTCCTCTCGAGCAGGGGATGTCTCGCATTATGCAAGAGCAAGCGAGCTTCGGACAGCCGGGGGCGGCTGTCCCCACTTGAATCTTGAGGACTGCGTGCAGGCACGCTTGGCTGCACGGCTACGCAGTTGTAATCTTCCGCGAAGCGCGCCTTGGCGAACTGCAACTCCAACTCGCCGAGAACTTCGCCCGACTCCAGGATCGCATGCGCCTGTTCGCCGATGAGGCCGGTCATCTCAAGCAAGATGCGGTAAACCTCACCCAGTTCGTCGTCGAGCAGTCGAACCAACTCGTTATTCTGCTCGATGGTTTCGAGCGGCTCGACGAACACCGTTTGCCCGCTGGAGCTGGCCCCATGCACCACGCCCTGCACCCGTCGCTTCTGCTCGACTTTCACCGGAATCACAAAGCGTTCGCCGCGGATCGTCACCAACTCATCCTGCACCGCGCCGCCCTCGGCCAACTGGCGCAGGTAGCCGCGCAGCGATTCCTGGATCCCGCGGCGCTGCTTTTCAATCTCGCGGCGAATTCTTCCGAGCTCCGGCGAGGCGCGGTCTTCCAGAGTTCCGTCGGGTTGAATCTTATTGCGAAACGACCGCAGGAATTCCGTGAAGTCTGGCACGGCGTGCGAAAGCGCCTCCGTGCGCCGCCACTCTGACCTCATATTTGCGGGCGGATGAAGCGCAATCTCGCGCCACTCCGCGGCGCGATCGACCAGCAACAGCACATCCCGAATCTCGGTGGTCTCGAGAGCTGCGCCTGCGATCCGGGATTTTTCCACCAACCGGGTAACGTCGAGCAAACCGGAAAAATCGAATCTTCCGCCCACGCGCCGGAACTCGCGAATTTCGGCAGTGAGATCCTGTTGCCGGACGATCCACTCGGAATCGGTGGATGCCGCAAGCGCCGCAATCTTCGCCTGCCCGAGGGGCGAAGAGGCGTACCCGTGTAGCAGTTCCCGCAGAGCATCGAATTCCAGCACACGCGCAGAATTATGAATGAGCGGCTGAGACATCGGAATTAATGTTACAGGAAGCGGGAGAAGCGATTAGCATTTGGCGTTTGGCGTTTGCCCACTCTCTGACGGGTTTCAAGTGCTAAGTGCCAAGTGCTTACTGCGCTGCGACCGCGAGCGCGGCCTCGCTGCCGAGGGGCAGCACGAGCACGAAGACCGCCCCACCCTCGGCTCTGTTCTGACAAGTAATCAATCCCTTGTGCTCCTGCACCACACCGTACACCGCGCTCAATCCCAAGCCCGTACCTTTGCCGATCGGCTTCGTGGTGTAGAAGGGATCGAACACGCGATGAGGCTCGCGAATGCCCGGCCCACTGTCGGCAAACTGCACCGAAACCTGCTCTCCGTGGCGCTGGGCGCTTAGTTTCAGCACGCCGCCGCCGGCCTCCTCCAGGGCATCCAAAGCGTTTTCCACCAGCTGCACGAACACCTGGAAGAGTTGATGACCGTCCCCCAACACTTTGGGCAAGTTGGGCTCGATCATTATCTCGATGCGAATTTTTTGATCGTGCAGTTGAACCTCTCGCATCTGCACACTGCGCTGCAGCAGCGTCGACAAATCCACCATCGCCTTCTGCCCGGAACTCTGTTGCGCGAAGCTGAGAAGATTCGCCACCAGATCGCCGGTGCGCTGCGCCTGGCTCACAATCTTGCGCACCAGCTTATCTTGGTCGGCATTGAGTGCCGCGCACGACCATAGCTTCTCGGAATACTGCATGATCGCCGTGAGCGGTTGTTCGATCTCGTGCGCCGCGCCCGCAACCAGGTCGCCCAGCGACGCCAGCTTTTCGCGTTGCACCAGGTGGCTCTGCAGGCGCTGCTCGTTTTCGAAGCTCCGCCGCGAATCCTCGAGCAGGCGCAACAGAGACTGATCCTGAAAATACTGCCGCAGGAAGATAAAGCCACCCAGCACCAGCATGGCGGTCAGCACCGTGCACAGCCGAAAGGTCCGCTCTGCCGGTGTCGAACTATCCCAGCGAAAAGCCCACAGTCCCAACACCGGCAAGGTCAGAATCGCCAGCATCGCCAGCTGCAACGCGATTGCGCCCCACTTGTCATGAGCTTTTGGCGGCGCCGACTCCGGCTCGGAGTCGCGCGCGGTGAGCGCCGTGGCCGCCATCCAGCATACCGATCCCCACAGCGGAACATCGTAGAGGCTGCCGGTGTAATAGCGTCCGGCGGAAACCGCGAGATTGACCGCCTGGGAATCCAGCGCATAGACGGCACTGGCCACCATCAGGTTCAGATACACGAGTTTCCATTCCGATGGCGCTCCGGTTGCCACCATTCCCAGCACCGACACTAGAACGCCGCTCTCCACCAGATAGAGGACGCCATAATTCCGATCGTAGGCGATCACATTGACCGCCACGTACTGCGAGGGGAAAACAACGAAGGCATACAAAAACATCCACCAAACCAGCAGCAGGAGAAAGTCCAGCGTGCCCACCCGAAATTTCTGTTCGCCTTCGGCGCGATGCGGTCGCAATCCCACCGCCGCGATCATGGGGATTAAATGAAGAAAGAGAAAAATGTCCATGATCCAGGGATCGGGCACGACCTGGTGGCGCAGAACTTCGCAATAGACCCAGCCTGCCTGATTGGCGCTCCACAAAATTCCTCCCGCGGCCATGAGCGCCCAGCAGCGGCGGGCGGAGCCGCTCGCCGACCCCGCTGCCGCTGCCATGGCCAGGGTCGCGGCCAGCATCAGCACAAGGTAGCCCACGTCGGAGAAAGCGGTGAGCCCGTCCCCCTTCGGCAGCACTGAGGAGACTAATGCCAAGGCCAGCGTGATGCCGATGGCCAGCACAAACCAACGATTTCGCCGGAACAGACTCATCCACCCCTATCTTATGGATGAACCGGGCCAGTGCTTGATCGCTTTCCGCGGATCGCGAGTTACTTTCGTCACGAGATGTTTAGCAATTGAGTAATCGAGCAATTGAGTAATTTCGTGATTTCCAAAGGCACTGCAAGATTCCATTTGGGATTTCAAATTCCTCAAGGACTAAATTCCCCAATGACTCAATCCGAAGTAGCTCTGGTCCTGAAGCGCGGATTCGCCCTCCGTCTTGCGTCGCGCCTGTTAAAATTAACGGTTCGGAATCACATCTCTACGTCAGGTGGCTCTCATGGCCTTTCCCGTCACCCGCCTTCGGCGACTTCGCCGCACGTCTCAGCTTCGCGATATGGTGCGCGAAACCCGGCTCACGCCCGATGCCTTCGTCTATCCCATGTTCGTTTGCCCGGGCGAAGGCGTGCGCAAGGAAGTCCGCTCCATGCCCGGCGTGTTCAACCTCTCGGTGGATGAGGCGGTGAAAGAGGCGCAGCAAGTAAAGTCTTTGGGCGTGCCGTCTGTCATTCTCTTCGGCCTTCCCGAGAAAAAAGACGATGTGGCGACCGGCGCGTGGGCCGACGATGCCATCGTGCAGCAGGCCGCTCGCGCCCTGAAACGCGAAGTCCCGGAACTGGTTCTGATGGGCGACGTCTGTCTGTGCGAATACATGTCGCACGGACACTGCGGCATCGTGAAGAGCGCCGCAACCGCCAAGTCTCTGGGAGCGGCCGCCAGAGACGCTTTGCAGGCCTCACGAGGAGCAGCAGTGACGCCGTTAAAGAGCCCCGAGGAAAAGTTAAAAGTCATCGACGAGCTGGCCTCGATCGTCGCCCAAGCCGTCGATTCCAAATTCGAAATCGATAACGACGCTTCGCTCGATCTGCTGGCCCGCACCGCGGTCTCGCTCACGCATGCCGGCATCGACATCATCGCGCCCTCGGACATGATGGATGGCCGCGTAGCCGCGATCCGTCGCGCGCTCGACGAAGCTGGCTTGGAGAATACTCCGATCCTGTCTTACGCTGCCAAGTTTGCCTCGGGATTTTATGGCCCCTTCCGTGAGGCCGCTGATAGTGCCCCTCAATTCGGCGATCGGCGCTCCTACCAGATGGATGGCGCCAACGTGCGCGAGGCCATGCGCGAAATCGAACTCGACATCGAAGAAGGCGCGGACATGGTCATGGTCAAACCCGCCATGCCCTACCTCGACGTGATTGCCGCCGCCCGACTGCGTTTCGATGTGCCGCTGGCCGCGTATCAGGTCTCCGGCGAATACGCCATGATCGAAGCCGCCGCCCGCAACGGCTGGATCGAGCGCGACCGCGTCATGATGGAATCTCTGATGAGCATCCGCCGCGCCGGCGCCAGCATCATCCTCACCTACCACGCCAAGGACGCCGCCAAGCTGCTGGCGTGAAGCTAGTCGGATCGTTGCGCGTCCGCCACAATCGCAATCCCCGCCGCGTCCGCAGCGTCGATAATCTTCTTGCCCTCGAGCAGCAGGCATTTCCCCGCGTCCACGGCGAGGCAGGTTGCGCCCGCACTTCTCATCACTTCTATGGTCTTCACGCCAATCACTGGAACGTCGAAGCGCATATCTTGATTCGGCTTCGCGATCTTCACCACGGTGAGCGCTCGGTCGAGCGTGGAAGCCTCGCCGTGCAGCGAACCCATCAGCGTGCCCGCGCGCTCGATGGTGACGTCGGTGCCCTCCATAGCTTCGACCGCTACGCACGCGGATTCGGCGATCACGACGGTTTGTCCGATGTCATGCTGCGCCAGTTGCCGGGCAATGGCGCGGCCATACTCGATATTCTTGCCCTCCGCCTCGCTGGGCGCGCGCCGCGTGAGCACTCCGGCCTTCGCCTGCAGCGGTTCGAGCAGCCAAGTGGACTTCTCCAGCGTGATGCCTTCCTCTGCGAGAATTTTGGCCACGGCGCCGAGCAGGCTGTCGGTATTGCGCGTGGTGAGCGAGAGCAAAAGCTTGGCCAGCTTCCAGTCGGGCCGGATCGCGGAAAAAATCTGTTTATGCTTGACCTGCCCCGCCATGATGGCGCGGCTCACGCTTTCGCGCTTGAAGGTCTCGATCAGCTTCGAAAGCTCACCCAAGGAAAGCCAGTGGACCGACCTCGCGCCATGATCTTCAATCTCCGGGAAGGTCTCTTCCTTGATCGCGATGACCACCACTTCATATCCTGCGGCCCGCGCGGCGTCGAGCACGAGAAAGGGAAACTTGCCGTTGCCGGCGATGAGGCCAATTTTTTGGTTTTGCCCCGGCATGAGATGAGATCCAACCGAAAGACGTGGAGTCAGTCTAGCACTCAGCCTTCGTTGAGCACCTCGGCGTTCGGCGGTCAATATGCGCTCATACCCGGTTACAACAGTAAGGCTCTCTCTCGCTGCGTCTTCGCTACAATCCGGAGGAATATGCATTTCTCCGCGGGCATCGCTCTTCTCCTGTTGGCATCGTCAGCATTCACCCAAACGGTTCGTCGAGCTGGTACGGAAGCCACAGGGGCGATCTGGGAACCTCCTGCGTGGAATCTGCCTCAAAATGTGAAGGCGACTGCCCCCAAAGAAATGATCTCCACGTTTCGCGCATCGGGCTACGACATCACATTGCGACAAACCAGCATGAAGGACGTGGAACGGCGGTTCGGGGGTACCATGGGGAAAAGGCCTGATGCCAGCGACGCATCGGAATGGCTATGCTTCGACGGACGAGATGCGGCGGGCCGATGGGTTCTCTGGCTGGAGAACGACGAGATTAATGAGGGCACCATAGGCAGCTTCCAATGGCAGCGCATTTCGAGCCGCGACGTTCTTGACAGTCGCTGTCACAGCCTTCGAAAGGCGGACTCCGTAATCCAGTTGCCTCGATCCTTCCGACTAGGTGCTAAATCATCGGAAGTGTCGAGGACTCTCGGCCAGCCAACATTGAAGACCCGCGGGACGCTTTTTTATCGGCATGAGCATGAGGTGGGAGGAACTAGGGCAGGAGACCCGTTCATTTCTTCAAGCCTCGTAGTCTTCCATCTTCGGAGCGGGATGGTCTGGGCAATTCAAGCATCAAAAACGACGTCCGATTAGCATGTCCTCGTTGGCGTTAAATCGCCATAGCGCATGGACCCGAATTCCCGGCGCTCTCGACGGAAAACCTACGGCAGACTCCTACTTGATTACTCCCCGCCCGCTCGCCTCGATGAAGCGGATCAGCATGTCCACATCCTCGCCTCGATCCGGTTCTGCTCTCAGCTTCTCTAACGCCTGCGAAGTATTCATCTTTGAGGCCAGCAAAGTCTTGTACGCGTGATGAATCTTCTGGATGCGCTCTTTCGAGAAGCCTCGCCGCTCCAGCCCCACTTTATTCGTCCCATAGGCGTGGGTATTGCGCGCGGCCGATGTCATGGAAAACGGCAGAACATCCTGCGTGATGGTGGTGCCGCCGCCGATGTAAGAATGCGCTCCGATGCGAACATACTGGTGCACCGGGCAGAGCGCTCCCACCACGGCATACTCCTCCACGATCACGTGCCCGCCCAGCGTGGCTCCGTTCACCAGCATGCAGTGGTCGCCGATCACGCTGTCGTGGCCGATGTGCGCGTAGGCCATGATCAGAGTGTGGTTGCCAACTTTGGTGAGGGCGCCGCCCTTCACCGTGCCCCGGCTGATGGTGACGCACTCGCGAATCTCGTTGTGATCGCCGATCTCGAGGCGCGTCGGCTCGCCGTTGTAAGTAACATCTTGCGGCGCCATACCGATGGCACAGAAGGGAAAGAACGCGTTGTCGGCGCCGATCTTTGTCGGCCCGTCGATGGCCACGTGCGAAACCAGATGACAGCGTCCGCCAAGTTCGACTTCCGCGCCGATCACGCAGTAAGGACCGATCTGGCAGGACGCAGCCACGCGGGCGCGCGCATCGACGATGGCGGTGGGATGAATACTCATGAGCGCTTGATTCGAAGAGCGGAACTCATTCTGCGGTGCTGCCGTCGCCATTGCCTTCGGAACCTTCGCCGCGCCCGCGCGAACTATCGATAAGCTGGCAGGAAACCGTCGCCTCGGCCACGCGTTTGCCCGCCACGTAGGCGATGCCATGCATCTTCGCCGCGACCATGCGCGGCACGGCGCGCCAGCCTTTGACCTCCACTTCGATGCGCAACTGATCGCCCGGACTCACCGGCCGCCGGAACTTGGCCCGATCGATGCCGGTAAACACCATTACCTTGTGGGCGCGATCTTCCACCTCGGTAAGCAACAGCGCGCCTCCCGCCTGCGCAATCGCTTCGACGATCAGCACCCCCGGCATGATGGGCAGCCCCGGAAAGTGGCCATTGAAGAACGGTTCATTGATGGTGACGTTCTTAATCGCCACAATGCGCTCTTTGCGCTGCAAATCGAGCACGCGATCAATCAGCAGAAACGGATAGCGGTGCGGCAGAATTTTCAAAATGTCGTGAATGTCGAGCGCCGTTTTAGTTGCGGCTGCGGGCGCGTCGGTCACGGGCGAAGTGCTCTCCATCACGATAGATAAGGTGCTCTCAGTTAGCCTGAAGATTATACTTTATTGCGACGCGTCCAGACGCATTGGTCGTTGTCGGTCGTTGAATGATCTGCGCTGAGTGGCCTACGAGATGATCGTGCCCAGCAGAAAGACAAAGGAATCGGGCGTAACGGGTTCGGCAATGTGGGACGAGCGCCTGCGCCATTTCGAGCGGCAGCGAGAACGCATGGTCGAGACGATCCGCGAGTTCGTCGAGATCGAATCTCCCAGCGACAATAAGCCGGCCGCCGACCGCATGGCGATCTTTCTCGCGGCGAAATTCGAAGCGCGGGGCGGGCGATGTCGTCTTCATCGCGCGCGGGATTTCGGCGACAACCTGCAAATCGATTTCGAGGGCTCTTCCGGAGCGCAGTCGGCGAAGCGCAAACCGGTTCTTCTGTTGGGGCACTACGACACGGTTTATCCTCTGGGCACGCTCGCGAGCATGCCTTGCAAGCTCGACCAAGGTCGTCTCCACGGCCCCGGCGTCCTCGACATGAAGTCGGGCATCGCGCTCATCTTTCATGCCATCGAAGCCCTGCAAACTTGGCACGGAGAACTCCCGAGGCCAGTCACGGTTTTTCTGGTCTCCGACGAAGAAGTGGGTAGCCATTCTTCACGAAAGATCACCGAGGCCCTGGCGAAGAAGTCCGCAGGAGTTCTTGTCCTCGAACCTGCCGCCGGATTGCGCGGCGCCGTGAAAACTGCGCGCAAAGGCGTCGGCGAATATACGCTGCGTGTGAGAGGCGTCGCGGCCCACGCCGGCCTCGATCCTGGCAAAGGGCACAGCGCAATTGTCGAACTGGCGCGGCAGATCACCGTGATCGCAAAGATGAATAATCTGGGTCAAGGGACATCGGTAAATGCCGGCGTCATCGAGGGTGGGACTCGCACCAACGTGGTAGCGGCCGCAGCCTCTGTTGCCGTCGATGTCCGTATCAAGAAAGCAAAACAGGCCTCGGCCATCGACCGCAGGTTCCGCGCTCTAAAACCCTTCGATAAGAATTGCAAATTGGAAATAGCCGGTGGCATCAACCGGCTGCCCATGGAGCGCACCGCAGGAGTGGCAGCGCTCTACCAGCAAGCGCGAAAGATCGCGGCCGAAATGCAATGGTCCCTGGACGAAGCCGCGGTGGGCGGCGGCTCCGACGGAAACTTCACCGCCGGCATGGGCATTCCCACGCTCGACGGCATGGGCGGCGTGGGCGAAGGTGCCCATGCCGTCCACGAATACATTGTGATCTCCGAACTCCCTCGCAGGGCTTTGCTGCTGGCCGGAATGATCGAAAGCGTTTGAGTTCTCTGGAAAAAGTTTTATTCCCTCGGAACCAGAACCAAAAAGTAATCCATCTTGTCGCCCTTCACGAAGTCATAACGCTTCAGCAGCCGGTAGCCCGCCTGCCCGGCTTCGCGCAGCACGACCTCGCGACCGACGCCATGGTCCTCGCCATTGCCGTTGCGGTCGATAATTCCAACCTTGGCGCCGGGACGAAGTGCAGCACGCAAGTTGCGTAACAGAGCAACGGGTTCGGCGATCTCGTGATAAGTCTTCAACAACAAAACCGCATCCACGCTTCCTGCGGGCAGCCGCGGGTCGTCGGCTGTGCCAAGGGTCGCTTTGACGTTGCTCAGATTCTCTTTTTTCGCGCGATCCTCGATATAGTGGACCGCTTCGGGGTTGATGTCCTCCGCATAAACGGCGCCGCCCTCGCCCACGCGCCGCGCCGCTCGCACCGTGAACCATCCCGATCCCGCTCCGATATCGGCGACCGTCTTGCCGGGCGTGATGCCGAGAATGTCCATCACCCGATGGATCTGCAAACGCTCGGCCCGCCCCGGCGAGTCGAAAATGGAGAGATCGCCCGTATAGGGTTCGCTGGTTTTCCGGCGTTCGCCGGCGGCCGGGGCCGATGCCGGCTGCTGAGCGAAAGCCTGGCTCAACATCCCGCCCGAAACCACCAGCGCCAGCAGCAGAGCACAACGCTTAAGCATCACCGCAAGCCTTTCGGAAATAAATCTCCTCTAGCATAGACTTCGGGGAAGCATCTTAGTAAGCGTCGAGCTGTGTGCGCGCCGGACCGGTGTTTTGACTCTGCGGGTGGCATGGCCTAGACTTTTCATAGCGCAGTTCCGCGGGCCGTTGCATTCGCGGCAAGCGTCCGCGAGAGATTGGAGGAGTTATGGGTGAGGGTCTTTTTCAGCCTCTGCATTTGATATTGCTGATCGCGATCGCGCTTCTGGTATTCGGCACCGGCAAATTCGTCGCGGTCGGCAAAGGCCTGGGCGAGGGCATCCGTAACTTCAAGTCCGCGATGAAAGAGCCGGAAGAAAAGAAAGAAACCAAAGAAGAGGAAAAGAAGTCTTAGTGGATTTCGGGGGATTTCATATTCGAGAGAGCCGCCTCGGCGGTCCGTACGATGTAAGTTAGACTGCTTAAAAGTTTCTACAGCAACGCTAGACGAATCCGCGTTTTTTCAGCTCACCATAAACCCAGGCCACAGGTAGCCCAACCACATTGCTGTAATCGCCTTCGATTCTCGGAATCCAGCGCGAGGCGATGCCTTGAATTGCATAGGCTCCGGCCTTATCCAGGGGCTCGCCGGTCGCGATGTACTCGCGGATCTCTTGGTCGGACAACTCGCACATGGTTACGAGCGTGGTCTCGGATGCAGTTTTCTCAAAAGCAATTCTCAGTTCTCGGTTCTCAGTTCTCAGTGGTTCGGCCTTGCCAAATGAGCCTGCTAGGCAGACGCCGGTGATCACCGCATGCCTCCGGCCCGACAACATTCGCAACATGCGAAACGCATGGTCCGCGTCGCGTGGCTTGCCGAGAATCATGTCATCGACCACCACGATCGTATCCGCGCCGAGAATGCAATCCTGCGGGCGGTTTTGAAAAACCGCGAAAGCCTTTTCCCGGGCCAGGCGCTGAGCGCATTCGCGTGGAGATTCGCCCGGCAGCGGAGTTTCATCGATATCAGCCGGTTGGACCGTGAACGGAATGTCGGCGTTGCGCAGCAACTCCTGCCGTCGCGGCGATGCGGAGGCTAGAACGAGCATGGCACGCTAGATTCTAGCCGAAGTCGTTGCCGCCTCCCGCTATGCCGGCGAATCTGCCTTCGATTATCCGCTGATAAACTCGATGCGATTTCCGAAGGGATCGTGCACGTGGCAGCGCCTCACTCCAGGAATATCGCGGGACTCTGTGATTTCGATCCCCGCGTCACGCAAGCGTTGGCTGAGCCCGAGATAGTCGCGGCAGCGGAGGGCTGGATGAGCTTTCTTTGCAGGACGAAAGTCAGCCTCGATTCCAAGGTGAAGCTGCACGCCGCCGCTTTCAAACCAGCATCCGCCGCGCCGGGCGAGCGCGGGCGGCTTAGGCACTTCGATCATGCCGAGAATTTCCGAATAGAACGCGCGAGCCCTGGTTTCCCCATCGGCTGGCATCGCCAGTTGAACGTGATCGATGTTGGTGAAAGCAGCGTCTGGCATTTGGAAATGTTATCCGATCGCGGATCGACTGAGAACGGCTCGGCGCCTGTTAAAATCAAAGATTAATCGATACCCCCTGAAAACGGCTGTCAGTTGCCAGGCTGGCCTGACCGGCAACCGGCAACTGGCCGCTGGCAACTGAATCTATGGACGCCGCATTCCTCCGCAATTTTGCCATCATCGCGCATATCGACCACGGTAAATCCACGCTGGCGGATCGCCTGCTGGAGCTGACCGGCTCGCTGACCGCGCGCGAGATGCAGGCGCAGGTGCTCGACTCCATGGATCTGGAGCGCGAGCGCGGCATCACCATCAAGGCCCACGCCGTGCGCATGATGTACACCGCGCTGGACGGCAACACGTATCAGCTCAACCTGATCGACACCCCCGGACACGTCGATTTTTCTTACGAAGTCTCGCGCTCGCTGGCTTCCTGCGAAGGCGCTCTGCTCATCGTCGACGCTTCGCAGGGAGTGGAAGCGCAAACGCTCGCCAACGCTTACCTTGCCATCAATAACGGTCTCGAAATTATTCCCGTCATCAACAAGATCGATCTGCAAAGCGCCGACATACCTCGCACCAAAGAAATGATCGAGAGCGCGGTAGGCCTCGACGCATCCGACGCCGTGCTCATCAGCGCCAAGACCGGCCAGGGTGTGCCCGACGTGCTGGAAGCGATCGTGAAACGCGTCCCCGCGCCGAAGGGCAACCCCGACAGTCGCCTGCAAGCGCTCATTTTCGACTCGTGGTTCGACGCCTATCGCGGAGTCGTGATTCTCACCCGCGTCTTTCAGGGAACTCTTACCAAAGGCCAAAGAATTCGTCTCTGGTCGAACGGCACAACTTTCGACGCGGAAACTCTCGGCGTGCTCACTCCCAAGCCAGTCGAGATCGGCGAACTCAAAGCAGGTGAAGTTGGATTTCTCATCGCCAACATCAAGAACGTCGCCGACACGAAAATCGGCGATACCATCACCGACGACGCTCACCCCGCTTTCGACGCACTTCCCGGCTTCGAAGAAATCAAGCCTATGGTCTTCGCCGGCCTTTACACCGTGGACGCGCACGAGCACACCCGCCTGCGCGAAGCGCTGGAAAAACTGCGCCTGAACGATTCCTCGTTTTTCTTCGAGCCCGAAAGTTCGGTCGCGCTCGGCTTCGGCTTCCGTTGCGGCTTTCTCGGTCTGCTGCACATGGAGATCATTCAGGAACGCCTGGAGCGCGAGTTCGCCCTCGAACTCATCACCACGGCGCCAGGCGTGCGTTACAAAATATATAAAACTGACGGCACCATGATCGAGGTCGATAATCCTTCGCGCTGGCCCGATCCCAGTGAGATCGCCAAGATCGAAGAGCCGGTGATTCTGGCGACCATCCTCACCAACGAGGAATACGTCGGCGGAATTCTGAAGCTGGTCGAAGACAAACGCGGCAAGCAGAAGACTTTCGAGTATGTCAGCTCCTCGCGCGTGATGTTGCATTATGAGTTACCGCTGAACGAAATCGTGCTCGACTTTTACGATCGCCTGAAGTCGGTCTCGCGCGGCTACGCTTCGCTCGACTATCACCTCGCCGACTACTGGGAATCTCCCATGGTCAAGCTGGACATTCTGGTCGCGGGCGAGCCGGTCGATGCGCTCTCCATCATCGTGCATCGCGATTTTGCCTATGACCGCGGCAAAGCGCTGGTCTCTAAAATGCGGCAACTGATTCCGCGGCAGATGTTCGAGGTGGCGATCCAGGCTTCGATCGGGGCGAAAATCATCGCCCGCGAAACGGTTTCAGCCATTCGCAAAAACGTAATCGCCAAGTGTTACGGCGGCGATATTTCGCGGAAACGAAAGTTGCTCGACAAGCAAAAAGAAGGCAAGAAACGCATGAAACGCATCGGCCGCGTCGATATCCCGCAAGAGGCTTTCCTGGCGGTTTTGAAGGTCGGCGAGGACAGCGACTAAGCGCGAATTTGCGGAGCTCACGTAACCCAAAATGTGCAAAACCCCAAAAGAGAACTACGTCGGATTTCGAGACTTACTCTCCGTGTTAATGCCGAATGAATTGCCTAACTGGTTATCACTCAGAGCCTTAGACGGCAAGAGTCGGGCTGTCGCGCTTGACCTGGTCTAACTTTTCTCCGAGGTATGGGGACCCGCGTCCGCAATTCCACAAGCTTTTCCACAGCGCAGGCCATTGCCCCAACTCAAAGCGGCTAAGAGATTTACGCAGGATAACTACAGTGATTCCTGTACCGCCCCGCTTCATTCTTCCGGCGCCAGGCCACCTTCCACAAGCGTCTCAAAACGGGTGCAATTCTTGATGAAGGCCAGGTTGATTCGTCCAATTGGGCCGTTGCGCTGCTTCGAAATAATGATCTCCGCCCGGCCCTGCAAATCCGGATCGTCCTGCTTGTACACTTCTTCGCGAAAGATGAACATCACCAGATCTGCATCTTGCTCAATCGATCCCGACTCGCGCAGATCGGCCAGTTGCGGACGATGGTCGCCGCTGCGGCTCTCCGGAGCCCGGCTTAACTGCGAGAGCGCAATCACCGGCACGCTCAATTCTTTTGCCAACGCTTTCAGGCCGCGCGAAATTGCCGAAACTTCCTGCGTGCGGTTTTCGTAGCGCTTGCTCCCGCCCGACATGAGCTGCAAATAATCCACGATAATCAAATCAAGTTTGCCCTGCGATTGTTTAAGGCGCCGCGCCTTGGCGCGCATTTCGCTCAGCGTGATGCCAGGCGTGTCGTCGATGAAAATCGGCGCGTGCGCCAGCTGCTCCATCGCGCGCACCACTTTGCGCGTGTCATCCTGCCACAACGACCCGGTGCGCATCTTGTGCGCGTCTACGCGGGCCTGTGAACAAAGCAAGCGCATCAACAAGGCCTCGCGCGACATTTCGAGCGAAAACACTCCCACCACATTCTGATCTTCGACCGCGGCATTTTCCGCGATGTTCATGGCAAATGCGGTCTTGCCCATCGAAGGCCGTGCCGCGATGATCACGAGATCCGAACGCTGCAAGCCGCTGGTCATTTCATCCAGGTCGGTGTAGTGAGTGGCCAGCCCTGTAATACGCTGGCCGCGCTGAAGCAGCGCATCAACCGAGCCGAACGATTCGCGCACGATCTCCTGCACGCCCATGAAGCCGCGCCCGATGCGCTTCTCCGAGAGCTGGAAGATCGCGGCTTCGGCGTCGCCGAGCACCTCCTCCGCCGCATCCGATTGATCCGAGGCCCGCGCAATCGCCGTGTTGGCCGCATGAATCAGCCCACGCAGCAGCGCCTTGTCGCGCACGATCTTGACGTAGTGCTCGATGCTCGGACGGTCAGGCACGCCATCGAGCAGGCTCGAAACATAGCCCACGTCGCCAATCGGCTGCAGATCTTTGTGGCGATCAAGCTCTTCGATCAGCGTGATCAGGTCGATCGGCCGCGAAGACTCCGCCAGATCGACCATGCGCGAATAGATGCGCCGGTGCGAATCGAGAGAGAAATCCTCGATCCGCAAGTGCTCCGCCGCCTGGTTGTAAGCGAAGTTATCCAGCAGAATCGCGCCCAGAATCGAGCGCTCCGCTTCCACATTCGCTGGAAGAGTGCTGATGCTGTAATCGGTAGTCGCCATGATCGAAGAGAATGATTCCGAACGAATAAAGGAACGAAGAACGATTCGTAGAGGAGTAGCTGGCTACGCCTCTCAGTCGGATTCCGTACGACACTCTGCCTGACTCACGCTCTAAAGCATAAGCGAAGACAAAGCGAAACGCAAAATGAATTGTGCAGAAGCTGTGAACCCGAAAGATAAATTGTGGAAAGCCCCACAAAACCCGTCGCTTACTCCGCAAATGCGGTGAAGGCAGAACAGCCGATACTCAGCAAAAAAAATGCGGCCGGGCCAGCCACCCGACCGCATCGTCTCGTGAGTCTCTTCGCCTTGCCTTCCCGCCTCTAGGAGGAGCGGGGGCGATGGTACTGGCCCAAAAGCGCCCACGGGGAGCGCCCCTGCAAGTACTGGCCGCAGAGCTGCGATTCGAAAATCACCGCTCCGCCGCCCATGCGTTAGCCAGCGGCCAATCCGCTCCAGGAGCGGACTGTAGAGGAGGCCGCAATGCCCGGGCAACCCAAACGCACTCGCGCACGTTTCGATTTCCCCCGGCGACTCACCCTCGAGAATCGCCGACTGCCGCCAGCGTCACCGCACGTCATCTTTCAGCAAGCCTTCGAGATTTCACGTATGCGCTGAAGCCACTCTCAGTCAGATCGCCGCGCACCGCAACAGAAAAACATTTCCCTCTTGTGAAGAAACTGTGGACGATAGGACTCTCTTGTGGAGGGCTGAGGAAAACCGGGAGAGAAATTATGCTGAGGCGAAAACTTTCGCAATCATCCTTCATGTTTTGATCAGGATTTCATTCGGCCCCGCCAACGACAATTCCGCGTACCCAGCCTAAAAGCTGAGGCCCCGAGATTCGCTCGGGGCTTGCGATGGTGCTCGACAACGGCTGTCGAATCAATCGTAACAAACCGCGCGATCACGCCAAGTCGATTCGAGGCTCGAGTGACATTCGAGGGCGAGGGAATCGAACCCAAGTGGCTGAAGCCACCCGAACGCGTGACAGGCGTCGTCCCGCACTCACTGGCACCAACCTCCAAACGACCCTGCTGCGTAATCGCGATTGTATTTTGCCGTCGAATTCATTCAGCGGCGCCAAGAAAAATAATTTGGACCCGAGGCCAATTTGGGAAAAGAAAAGGCATGGCCGAAGCCCTGCCTCTCGAAAAGTTCTCCGTGTCTCCCGTTGCGAAGGCTTTTAGTCCCGGACTCCATCCATAAACGCCCTCAACTTCCGCGACCTTGAGGGATGCCGCAGCTTGCGCAGTGCTTTGGCTTCGATCTGGCGGATGCGTTCGCGGGTTACGGCGAATGACTGGCCGACTTCTTCCAGCGTGTGCTCGCTGCCGTCTTCCAGGCCGAAGCGCATCTTGATGACTTTCTCTTCGCGCGGCGTCAGCGTGCGCAGGACCTGTCCGGTCTGGTCCTTGAGGTTCACGTTGATCACAGCTTCGGCCGGCGAGACCACGGCGCGGTCCTCGATAAAGTCGCCGAGATGCGAATCTTCCTCTTCGCCGATCGGGGTTTCGAGCGAGATGGGCTCCTGCGCGATCTTCAGCACCTTGCGCACCTTCGCCACGGGAATATCCATGCGCTTGGCGATTTCTTCGCTAGTCGGCTCGCGGCCCAACTCCTGCACCAGTTGCCGCGAGGTGCGGATTAGCTTGTTGATGGTTTCGATCATGTGGACCGGGATGCGAATCGTGCGCGCCTGATCGGCGATGGCACGAGTAATCGCCTGCCGAATCCACCACGTGGCGTAGGTCGAAAATTTGTAGCCGCGGCGGTATTCGAACTTGTCGACTGCTTTCATCAGGCCGATGTTGCCTTCCTGAATTAAGTCGAGGAACTGCAGGCCGCGGTTGGTGTACTTTTTCGCAATCGAAACCACAAGGCGCAGGTTGGCCTCGATCAGCTCGCGCTTGGCCTGCTCGGCATCCATGTCTCCCTGGATGATCTCGCGCTGCGTGCGTTTGATCTCCTGGAACAACAGTCCGGCTTCGGCTTCAAGCTTTTCGATTTCGCTGCGGACGGCACGCGCCTGGCGGCGATACTCTTTTTTTACGTCCTCGCTGCGCGTGGCTTCGGCTTTGCGCTCGAGATTTCCCGCCTGGCGGTCGAGCGAGCGCATGCTGTCGACGGTTTTGTTCACGCGGTCGATCAAGCGCTTGCGCTCGGCGTTGGTGAAGCCTAGCTTGCGCACCGCGCGCGAAACCCGCACGATGGCGCGAGCCAGGTTGCGGCGGGCGCGGCGATGATCCTTGGGGCGCTTCTTCTGCGAGACCAACGCGTATTTGTCCTGCAGCAGCCCGGCCTTCTTATAGAGCTTGGCCATGGCGTCGATCTTGCCGGTAAATTCGTTCAGCCGGTTCTGCAAGATTTCGTCGGTGATTTCTTCTTCGTCGAAGGTCACAACTTCTTTGATGGAGCGCACACCTTTTTTCAGGTCCTCACCCATGGCGAGGAGTTCATGAATCACAATCGGCGAGCGCGAGAGCGCCTTGAGCACGCGCACCTGGCCGCACTCGATGCGCTTGGCGATCTCCACTTCGCCTTCGCGGGTGAGCAATGGAACCGTACCCATCTCGCGCAGATACATGCGGACGGGATCGTTGGTTTTTTCGAGCGCGCCGGGGGTGAGATCGAGCTCAACATCATCACCCTCTTCGCCGTCGTCACTCTTATCGAGCGCCGCGGAAGGCAGCTTGGGGCCTTCCAGCACGTCGATGCCTTGCGTACCAATGGTCGTGAGCAGGTCGTCCAGGTCCTCGGGACTGTGCACATCGTGCGGGATCAGGTCATTGACCTGGTCGTAGGTGAGATATCCCTTCTCTTTCCCGGCATCGACCAGCTTTTTAATGTCGTCGAACTTGTCTTCAAGAGCCAAAGAGGTGTTCCTCAAATTCTTCAATTCGCTCGCGCGGAGCGTGTGGTAAAACTTTACGGGTGGGGTTCTGGGGTGACGCGGAGTTGTGCCCTCTAGCACAAACGATTCAGTTTAGCACATAAGTGCTGTCCCGTCTATCAGTTGCCCGCAGATTTTCCCGCCGTGCGCCGCTATCTGTAACTTCCCTAAATACTTAGATGGTGGAAGAGACCATTTTGTTTCACGCGCTGCGCCGGTTTCCCAGGACATTTTCCAGGCTGCCTTCGCCCAGGCTTGGGTCTCTAAGCGCACGGCTCAGCCGCTCTTTTTCTACCACCAACTCCTTCAACAGAACTTTGTCGTCGCTGAGTCCCGGCTTTTGCAATTCGCGCTGCACGTGCTCCAGGCGGCGACGCAGATGAATGCGCCGCAGGGCGCGCACCGCGCCCTCCAGGCGTTCGGCCGTGAGTTCTTCTTCCTCCTTCAATAAAATCGAGGCCAGCATACGGCGCTCGCTTTCGGAGCAGCGCACTTCCATTACATCGGCAACTTCGGGTCCGGCATTGAGCAGGGCTTCGACCAGCGATTCGGTGATGAGGCCGCGATGCAAGGCTTCTCTTTGCAAGGCATATTGCGCCTGGCGGGCGGAATCAAACTCTTCTTCAGCCCCGTCGCGGGCGGAAAGATGCTCTCCCTGCTGCATCTGCCGGGCGGAAGCGAGTGCGCGAATCAAAATGCGCTCGGCATCGGTGGCCTGCGCTTCCGCCGGAGCTTTTACTGCCGCTGCGGACCGGGAGGATGCCGCATGCCGCAGTTCTTGCCGCAATACTGCTGAATCGATGCCGAGTTTCTGCGCGATCTCCTGGCTCAACTCGTCGCGTACGATGCGGCTGGGGATACGCTGGATGTGAGGCAGCAAGTAGTTCACCGCTTTCACTTTGCCTTCGGCGCTGCGCACGGGAAAATTACTGCGCGCCCGGTCGATCAGATAGTCGAAATATTTCTGCGAGTTTCGCAGCGCCTCACCATAGGCGTCTTTGCCCTTGCGGCGGATGTATAGGTCGGGGTCGAAGCCGGGCTCGAGCGTCAGCACTTTGATTTGAAATTCTTCTTCCACCAGCAGGCCCAGCGTGCGCTCCGTAGCCTTCGCTCCCGCTGTATCAGGGTCGAAGTTGACCACGACGTTCTTGCTGGAGCGACCGAGCAGCTTGGCCTGAATCTCGGTGAAAGCCGTGCCCGAGCTGGCGATCACGTTGTGAAGTCCGGCGGAGTAGACGGAAATGCAATCCATCTGGCCCTCGACCAGGATGGCGTAATCCAGCTTGCGGATGGCTTCTTTCGCGTGGTTGAGATTGAATAAAACTCGGCTCTTCGAATAGATGGCGGTCTCCGGCGAATTCAAATACTTCGGCCCGGACTTTTCATCAGTGGCCAGCGTGCGCCCGGTAAAGGCGATGATCTTGCCCGAATCGTTGGTGATGGGAAACATCACGCGATTGCGAAACTTGGAGTAGATGCGGGCTTCGGGCTTCGGGCTTTGGGCTTCGGCTCCCGCTACTTCGCCCTCAGCATCGGGGTTGCCACTCTCCGACGCCACGCCTTGCCGAAGCCCGGGGCCCGAAGCCCGAAGCCCGTCTTCCTGCTTCCACGAAAACAGCCCACTGTCGCGCAGCACCTCTTCGCTGAACTCGCCTGACAAGCGGTCGCGCAGCAGGAAGCCGGAATCGGGCGCATAGCCGATACGAAAGTGCGCCACGGTTTCTTCATTCAGCCCGCGGCCCGCGAGATATTCTCGCGCCCGCGCGCCCTCAGGACGCTTCAGGCACTCCTGGAAAAACGCGGCGGCGCGTTCCTGAGCATCCAGCAACTGCCCGCGCAGTCTGGCATCCCGCGCCTCTTCCGGACTCGAATATGTAGCCTTGGGCAGGGGAATTCCCAGCTTCTGCGCCACCAGCCGCACGGCCTCGGGAAAGGTGATGTTTTCGATCTTCTGCACGAAGCTGAACACGTCCCCGGAGACGCCGCAGCCGAAGCAGTGATAAAACTGCCGTGTGGCGTGCACCGAAAACGACGGCGTCTTCTCCCCATGAAACGGACACAGCCCGGCATAGTTCTGCGCCCCAGCCTTTTTCAGCTTGACGTAGCCGCCAACGACGCGGACGATATCCGCCTGCTGCTTCACCGTCTCTTTGAAATCGTCTGTGGTGGGCATGGATGGATTAACGACTTTCGCGAGCGACACTCTCCCGTAGGAATTGTGAGCCAAAGTTTCCCGGAACGGAATATACCGGAGACGGAAGGCTGTGAAGAAGCTGTGGGAATCAAGCCTTATCGGTTGAAGCCACCGGAAAACCAGACTGTCCCTTGGCTGCGGGCAACCAGAGCGTTGCGGATGCTAAAGGAGCGCGGCAAGCTCCCTAGCCCTGTCGCGAGTAATCCCCAACCTCTGCTCGGCCGCAAGCGGGTGCTCATCTTCCTCGATGACAAGCAGCGGTCGCTCCCCGACCGGCCGAACGAGAATTCGCAGCTTAAGGTTCAGCGTCTCAGGACGAACCGCAAGCGAGTTGCCGGGCCTACCTTTGCAAGGTCCCCGTTGAAAGGTCCCCGTGAATTTTCCCTGCCGGCCAGTGGCCTCTTATCCCCCCAATCATCTGACACACTATCGCCTAATTGTCGGAGCAACGAAAGATAATTATGCACATTATTTCTAGGAACTTTCGGGTCGCCTCGGAGCAGCGACGCTTGGACTCGGAAGCACCGTCCCTAGCAAAGATACTCCTGCGCTCAACATGACCGGATCACGCTCCACCACAAGCCATGCCGACGCATAATGTAGGAGCTGGGCTGGGCCGGCTGGGCCGAGGCTTCCTTGCGCGTGGCGCTCATCGTGCGATACTTTCAAGCAGCCCTTCCTTAAACTTTCATGGATCATCCCTGTTACAAGTGCGGCCATGCCGTGGAGGATGGCAAAGCGTTCTGCTCGCAGTGCGGGGCGCCGCAGATTCGCGTGGCGATTGCCGAACCTGCGCCCGACCTGGCTGCCTCGGGCGAGGCCGTGACTGCCCTGGGCGGTGAGGTTGAGGCTGGCTTTACCGGCCCGGCGAGCCCGGTTCCCGTCACCTGGCCGCATGCGCCATCGCAGATCGCGTCCTGCGCTCTGGCGGCTGGGGTTGCGGCATTGCTCATGTTCGTGGGGCTGAATCCTTTTGTGGCCGCCATCGTCGCCGGATTTCTCGCGGTGTCGTTTGCTCGACGAGGTTCTACCTCAGGATTGCGCGCCGGTGCGGGAGCCAAGCTGGGCGCGCTTAGCGGATTGTTGCTCTTCGGGGCGTCGACCATTCTCGAGATGCTGGCGGTCGTGCTTCTGCATAAAGGCGCGGAAATCCGCACCCAGATGATGGAGAAGCTTCAGCAGGCGGCGGCCCGCTATCCCGGGCCGGAGGTCAAGCCCTTTCTCGAGTTTGTAAATTCGCCCGATGGCTTTGCAATCATGCTGGTGGCCTCGTTGATCTTTGGGCTGGTAGCGTTCATTCTTCTTAGCAGCCTGGGTGGCGCTCTGAGCGCCGCATTCTTGGGGCGGCACGATCCGAAGTAGCCAGCGGGGCGGGCGAGACGCCCGCGGGACAGCCGCCGGGGCGGCGGCGCTAGGCGGCGCTACCTTGGCCTTGCCGACGGTTGCCCTAGCCGCGTATGATGCACCGTTTGCATGGTTAACGCCATCCACAAAGCGGCGCGCGGATCCCTGCTCGGCATCGAGCACATCGACGAAAAAGAAATTGTGGGTCTGCTCAAGCTGGCCCGGCGGATGAATCCGCTGAAGACGCGGCCGCTGCTGCGTGACAAGCGGATCGTACTGCTGTTCTACGAAGCCTCGACGCGCACGCGCTCTTCGTTTGAGGTCGCCGCCAAATCGCTGGGCGCGATAACCGTGCTGGTTCTTTCTTCAGGATCGAGCATCGAGAAGGGCGAATCGCTGCTCGATACCGGCTATACCCTTCGCGGTGTGGGGGCCGACGCCATGGTGATTCGCCATCCCTCGGCGGGCGCGCCGCACCTAATTGCGAAGCACCTCGACATTCCGGTGATCAACGCCGGCGACGGCATGCACGAGCATCCTTCGCAGGCGCTGCTCGATGCCTTCACGATTCTCAAGCACAAGAAGTCGCTCAGAGGGCTGCAAGTCGCCATTATTGGCGACATCTACCACAGCCGCGTGGCGCGGTCGGCGTGCCATTTGTTGACGAAGCTTGGAGCGAAGGTGACGCTGTGCGGGCCGCCCGAACTGGTGCCGGAGCTGGCGGCGACGCTCGCTCCCGGACTTCGCCTCACGCGGCATATAGAAGAGGCGCTGCGCGGAACCGACGTCGTGATGTTGCTGCGGGTGCAGAAAGAGCGTCTGGCCGGGCAGAAGATTGGCTTGCAGGATTACATCGCGCGCTACCAGATGTCGGCGGCGCGGCTGAAGCTGGCGAAGCGCGACGCGATTGTGATGCATCCCGGGCCGATTATTCGCGGGCTGGAGCTGACTTCGGAGGTTGTCGACGGGCCGCAGTCGGTGATCCAGGAAGAAGTGCGCAACGGCGTAGGAGTGCGTATGGCGATTCTGGCGCGCGCGCTGGGCAAGGCGAAATGAGCCACGGATCTTCGCGGATTTTCGCGGATAGGGCCGCCGGGGTTGTCCAGAAAAACTGCGTGGTGGCCGAATGCTGAGTGCCGGATGCTGAGTGCTAAGAGTCAAAAACGAGAGAGCGCCAGCTTGCTGATCAAAGGCGGGCATCTCATTGACCCCGCCGAGAAGATCAACACGCCGATGGACGTACTCTTGCGCGACGGGCGGGTCGCGGAGATCGCGCTGCCCCACAAGATTCGCGGCAGCGCCGATGAGAAGTTTGACGCGCGAGGGTTGATCGTTGCGCCTGGGTTCATCGATCTGCACGTTCATCTGCGCGAGCCAGGACAAAGTTACAAAGAGACGATCGCCAGCGGAACTGCGGCTGCGGCGGTGGGCGGTTTTACTTCCGTGTGCACCATGCCCAACACCGATCCAGTGATCGATTCGGCCGAGTGGGTCGCGTGGCTGCGGCATGTCGAGCGCGGAGCGGTGGTGAATGTGTTTCCGATCGCGGCGGCGACGCGAAGCTCGCGCGGGGCGGCGCTTACCGATTTCGCGGCTCTGCAACGGGCCGGGGCGGTGGCGGTTACGGATGACGGCAAGCCGATCCTCGAAGACGAGGTCATGCGGGCGGCTTTGCGGCTGGGTGCGGAGTTGAATCTGCCGGTGGTGCAGCACGCCGAAGACACGCGCATCACCGAGGGCTGCTCGATGAATGAAGGCGCTACCAGCTTTCGGCTGGGGTTGCGCGGGATGCCGGCTGCGGCGGAGGCGAGCATTGTGGATCGCGACGTGAATCTGGCCTTGCAGATTCGCGAATCGCGGCTGCACGTGGCGCATCTTTCGACTTGCGATGCGCTTAAGGCGGTTCGCCGCGGCAAGCGTGGCAAGGCGCGCGTGACCTGCGAGGTGACGCCGCACCACTTCACTTTGCTGGACGCAAACGTGGGCGAGTACGACACGAACTTCAAGATGAATCCTCCGCTGCGCTCGGTGGCGGACCGCGAGGCCATTCTGGTGGCGCTCGGCGACGGCACCGTGGATGCGGTTGCCACGGACCACGCTCCGCATGCAGCACACGAAAAACAAGTTGAGTTCGAGCGTGCTTCGTTTGGCATTTCCGGGCTTGAGACCGCGCTGGCTCTCGCGATTACGAAGCTGCATCGCGAGCACAAGATTTCTCTGGCCCGCATCGTCGAGCTTTTCACGGCCGGTCCCGCGCGTGTGTTCGATCTGCGCGGGCGCGGATCGCTGGCTCGAGGCAACTTTGCCGATGTCACCATCTTCGACCCTAAAAAGCGCTGGACGTTTGAGGCGGGCAAATCGCGGTCGCTGTCGCGCAATACTCCGTTTGATGGCTGGCAGTTTCACGGAAAAGTGGTGGCTACGATTCTTGGCGGGAGGGTCGTGCACCGGGACGGATAGAAAGTCCGGTGTAAAGGACTGCCGTATCGCGACTTGATCGCCCGACTCCGGGGATATCGAACACGAGAGCGTCGGCCCTTGGGAATTCGTCTGCCCACGAGGAAGATGTGGAACGGTTGGACATCGGATGCGCGACTCCTGTCGACCAGTCACCCATTGAGATACTGGGATCGAAGGTTGGAGCTGGACAAACCTTGCAGTGGCTCAACACAGAGCGCAATGATTGAGCGCCAGGAGGCTAAAATCTCGCTGAGGGACATTGATGGTGCCGATTCGAGCGTTGTGGTCTTTGGTTCGTTGTGTCGAGGCGAGCTTACTCCCGGTGGCGATGCACCGGGACGGGAGGGCGTGTTTGGCAACCTTGCTTTCAGCCCCAACCTGACACACCAAATCGGAGGCGAGGACGATTCGAATTCGAACACCACGCCCGCCTCATTCTGTTTTGATGTAGGACACGCTCGGCAGTGTGGCGTCGATGACAGAGGCTTGCAGAATGTTGAAGGCTCTCCCACGAGGCTGATACAAGTGCACGTAAGCGAGGTCAACCGTTCAAGTCAGCAGGATCCAGTTTCGTACGCAGCGCAGATTTCATTCCGGGAGATTTCGGGTCTCATTCCCGCCGGTGTACCGCTGATCGTCGAGTGTAGGGTGAGCGCAACCGAGATCGGGAGTGAGATTCGCCGTGTGTATGAAGCCCTGCCCGAGCTAGTGCGGGCGAGAACACTACCGCAAGCATGTCACCCTTTCGCCTGAGTTCTGCTCTTGCTCGCGCTCTCCCCCACAATCCCCATCTTCTTCCCCACTCTACCGAGCACTTCCAGCGCCTGTTCCAACTCTGCTTTCGTATGCGTCGCGGTCACGATGGTGCGGATGCGGGCTTTGCCTTCGGGCACTGTGGGAAAGGCTATGCCCGTGCCTAGCACGCCTTCTTTGAACAACTCGCGGGAGAAGTCCATGGTTCGTTTGCCATCGCCGATGATGATGGGTGTGATTGGGGTTTCGCTGGCCGGGGTGGCGCGGCCTCCGATGTCGAAGCCCAGCAGGGACAGCTCTTTTTTCCAGAAGCGGGTGTTCTCCCAGAGTTTTTCTATGCGCTCAGGTTCGTTCTCTAAAACATCGAAGGCCGCTATGCAGGTGGCCGCGACCGATGGCGGATGCGACGTGGAAAACAGGATGGGCCGGCCTCGGTGGTAGAGAAAATCGATTAAGTCGCGCGAGCCGCAGACGTAGCCTCCAAGCGCGCCTATGGCTTTCGATAGCGTTCCCACCTGAATGTCTACTCGGCCGTGGACGTTGAAGTGATCGACCGTGCCGCGGCCGTTGCTGCCCAGAACGCCGGAGGCGTGGGCGTCGTCGACCATCATGATGGCGCCGTATTTTTCGGCCAGGTCGCAGAGGGCGGGCAGGGGGCCGATGTCGCCGTCCATGGAGAAGACGCCGTCGGTGATCAGCAGCTTTTTGCCGGACTCGTCTTTCACGCTCGCCAGTTGTTCTTCAGCGTGGGCAATGTCTTTGTGGCGAAAGACCAGAATCTTCGCTTTCGATAGGCGGGCGCCGTCGATGATCGAGGCGTGGTTGAGCGCGTCGGAGACGATGAAATCGTCTTTGCCGAGCACCGCCGAGACCGTGCCCGCGTTGGCGGCGAAACCGGACTGGAAGACTACGCAGGCTTCCACATTTTTGAAGCGCGCGATTTTTTCTTCCAGCTCCATGTGGATCTTCATGGTGCCGGCGATGGTGCGGACCGCGCCCGATCCCACGCCGAATTTGCGCGTGGCTTCTAAGGCGGCTTCGCGCAGCTTGGGATGCGTGGTCAGGCCGAGGTAATTATTCGATGCGAGGTTGATTACTTTTTTGCCGTCAAAGGTGCAGACCGGGGCCTGTGCGTCTTCGAGCACGCGCAGTTTGAAATGCGTGCCTTTGGCCTTGAGTTCGTCGAGCTGGTCGCCGAGATAAGAGAGCGGGTTGGTGCGGGTTGCAGTGGTCATTTATTAAAACCTCGCCTCGATTAGCGCGGATGAAGCGCTGGTCGGAGCCAGGGATGAGTTTAATACGGAATGAATCGCACGTGCGGAAATCGGGGGCGCTGAAAAAAAGGGTATTCCGAGCTGCGGAAAGAAGTCGCGCCACAGGCGAAAGCTCACTTCGGGCGGGGATGCATTCCAGGCCGGTTAGCGGCACGACTGAACCTCGTGCCCTTCCCGAGCCTGCCCGAATCGGAGTTTCTCCGCAGCGTCTAAGCCACCTCATGAGGCAGGCATCTTGATCGGAGCGCTGAAGCCCTGCGACATCCCAAAACCTAGACTGTAGTGGTGCAGTTTGGCCGAACGGCTGTGTGTTTAGGGAGATCCCTCGTCCCGCTGGCGAAAACGCGGGACTTCCGGATGACCCAAACATCGAATTTTGAACAACAGAACTCAGCCGCGCTACTTCGGCTGGGGCACGATCCGCAGATACGGCTTCGGGGTCTTCCAGCCCCCGGGATACTTCTGCTGCGCTTCCTCGTTTGAAACCGAGGGGAGAATGATTACCTCGCCGCCCTGCTTCCAGTTCGCGGGCGTGGCCACTTTGTGCTTGGCGGTGAGTTGCATGGAATCGAGCACGCGCAGCACCTCGTCGAAGTTGCGGCCTGTGCTCATGGGGTAGCTGAGCTGGAGCTTGATCTTCTTGTCGGGCCCGACGACGAAGACCGTGCGCACGGTGGCGTTGTCGGCGGCGGTGCGGCCCTCGCAACTATCGCCGCTCTCGGCGGGCAACATACCGTAGAGCTTGGCAATCTTCAGTTGCGGGTCGCCGATCATGGGGTAGTTCACTTTGTGTCCCTGGGTCTCTTCGATATCGGCAGCCCACTTGCCGTGGCTGCTCACGGGGTCGACGCTCAGTCCAATAATTTTGGTGTTGCGTTTGGCGAACTCCGGCTGCAGGCCGGCCATATAGCCAAGTTCCGTGGTGCAGACGGGCGTGAAATCTTTGGGATGGGAAAACAAGACCGCCCAGCCGTCGCCGATCCACTCATGAAAATGGATGCTGCCCTGGGTGGTTTCGGCGGTGAAATCGGGGGCGGTGTCGTTGATGCGTAATGCCTTGGAGGTGGCTTCGTTTGCGGTCGCGGTGGTCATGGCTCTCTCCTGATCGTGGATTCAATCTTGCCCGAAATCCCGGCTTCCATTGGGCGAATCTCTCAGAAAAACGAAACCCACCCGCTTGGCTCCGGGTGGGTTGGAAGATTGCTTACTCGCGTCTTCTACCCACACCCCGGCGAGCCCATGCAACAACAAAAGCTGCCGGCGGTGCAGGACATAAACATGACGTTCAGGATAGAGGGAGTGCGCATGCTCTGTCAAACTTCGGGCTTCGGGCTCTTCGGGCTTTCGAACTTGCGCGGGTTTCTTGAGGTCTGAGGTACGGATCCGATGTCAAAATCCTTCCTTACGATTTCGCCTCGCGGTGGAAAAACCGCTCCCGGGTGCGCGACTTTAAAGTGAGGGTTAGGCCCGTCTGGCCTCCCAATAGTCCTCGAATCTGCCGCTGAGCTTACAGCAGCGGAGGGCAATGATGGCATTGGCTCCACGTACGGTGCAAAACATACCCGAGCGTTTGAGCCTGCCCCACACGGTTTTGCACCCGGCTTCGATGACGCCGGAACCCACGAAAAATCCCAGCTTGCGAAACGTGGGATAGCGCATCCGTTCTTTGTTGTCTTCGAAGTAGTTGGCTTCGGTACGCAGGTCC
>JBEKWC010000004.1:0-217046 GCA_049513475.1 Candidatus Sulfotelmatobacter sp.
TCTCGGGTGCCACCTTCTCGGCATCAACGACCTTCCTCCGGGCATGAGACCAGCATCCGGCGCGCGTAATCGCATTGCCGGCCACCACGCCGTCATATCCGCCGTAGCCATCGGCCAACAGAGCTTGCTGGTAATCGCGGGGTCTGCGATAAGCTATGGATGCTGCCCGCCTGCACCTTGACCTGCGAAACTCGCAATGGCTCAAAGCCGGCCAACTTCACGCTGACCGTGTAACTGCCCACCGGAAGATCCTGAAAGGTGAATTCCCCAGCCGACGTGGTGACGGACGAATAGACCTGTGCAGTCGCGTCGTCTTCCGCCTTTACCTCCGCCCCTGGGAGGAGGGCACCGGAGGGATCTTCGACCGTGCCATGAATTCCGCCGCGAAAGGTTTGCGCCAGCGCGCAGCCGGACACTTGCACGAGAACCATGGCAAGGGCCAAAATCAGCCCTCTCCCCCCACGAACTGCTCTCTCTGACGTCATCGTTTCGACTCTCCTTACAGAGATCTAGAGCTAAGCTTTAACCCGCTCAACCTGTGGCGCCAAACTGCGAATCTGCGGTCGTCTCGACAGGAGCCGAAGGGGATCGCTTTCAATATACCATAGCATGTCGATCATATAACTAGTAAGTCGTCGACTCCGCTTCCTCTGCTTCCTCTGCCTCCCGCCGACCACCCCGCCCCGCAATACTAGTATCGTGACGGACATCCTCAGGTATTGCAGTGGTTGGGATCACACCGTGAGGTGAAAGGCCGAGCGGCAAAACCTCTTTGCAGAACGCTCTCGTTCCTTAGAGCTGAGTGCGTCGGCACCTCATTGATAATAAAAGGGATCGGCGGCGACTCAACCCTGGCATGTCGACTTCCCCTTGACCCCATCTATAGCCTATACTATTATGTCGATTGTTGTACTAGGGTTTGTTCAATGTCACTTTCGCCAGTTCCTAAACCACTACTAGGTTTTCCGAGTTTGCAGGTCTCGCCTTCTAGCCTGCGGGCTTCCGCCTTGCTGTTTGAAGACCTTAAGTCCAAGGCACTACTCGATAGGATTCACTTAATCGGGCCCAGCGCGGCAAACGTGCTGGTTACTGGAGAGACGGGTACGGGCAAGGAACTGATTGCCCGACACGTACATAAGCTGAGCCCACGGGCCGACGGTCCTTTTGTAGCGGTGAATTGCGGAGCCTTTTCTGAAAGCTTGGTCGAGAGCGAACTGTTTGGTCATGAGCGCGGCTCATTTACCGGAGCGACGGTAGCCCGGGCGGGATGGTTTGAAGCGGCTCGGGGCGGAACGTTATTTTTGGATGAAATCGGCGATCTTCCGTTTGCAATGCAAGTGAAGTTGCTCCGTGTGCTGCAAGAGCGCCAAGTGGTTCGGCTGGGTTCGCGTAGTCCGGTTGCGATTGACGTACGTGTGGTGGCTGCGACCAACGTGAATCTGGAGGATGCGGTTGCCGCGGGACGTTTCCGCGAAGATCTTTATTACCGGCTCCAGGTTGCCACGCTGCACATTCCTCCGTTGCGCGAACGGCCGGGTGACATTCTGCCCTTGGCGCAACATTTTCTCGGAGTTTATGGGGAACGCTTGGGACTGAAGTACCCCGCATTGAGCGCGGAGGCGGTTGATGTACTGGTTAGCGGACACTCTTGGCCGGGCAATACGCGAGAACTGGAAAATGTCATCCATCACGCCCTGCTGGTTTGCCGGGAAAATGTAGTTCAACCGGAAGATCTGAGGCTTTCTCCGCTTAAGCTCCGAATCGCGACCAAGGTTCCAGGCCAGCCCTTGGAAGCGCTGCACGACGCGCTCATAGCGCTTTTCGAAGATGGCCGTCCCAACCTTTACGCGGACATCGAGACGGCAATCACGAGAACGGCGTATGAATTCTGTCACCGCAACCAAGTGCAGACGGCGCGGCTACTTGGCATCAGCCGGAACATCGTTCGGGCCAAGCTGATGCAATGCGGAGAGTTACCCAACGGCGCGGTGAAGTGAACTCTGAGCCGACATCTCCGGGTCTCACCCGAGATTACCGTCGGCACACGAATGTAGCGTTGCCCGCCCAGTCGCCACAACCAAATCGTAACCCTACCAACCCCACAAACTGCCGCAAAATAAAGCTTGCTTTTATTAGTACCTCTATAATATTAATAGACATGTAACGCGGCATTCATATCTCTCCCCCAAGTCGGACTCCAAGCAAGCGCCTCCCCCAAGAAGCCGACGAATGAATACCGAGAGCTCAGAGGGTTGACGCCCTCGTGGAACGGGACCCGAAATTGCCATTCAGGAAAAGAGCGAGCGGATAGCCAGTGAGGACCGCCGGGGAGGACAAAGCATGGGACAACTACTGATTATTCGCCATGGCCACACCAGCCTCAACATGCCGGGCCGCGACGAGAGACTGCGTGGCTGGCTCGACATCCCCTTGGACGGGGATGGTCTGGAAGAAGCCGCCGTCACCGCCGAGCGGGTCCGCTCCATGCACACCGTCGATGCGATTTACTGCTCCGACCTTCGGCGGGCCCGCCAGACAGCCGAAGTCTTGCGCAAGCAAACCAAAGCTCCGATTACGGCCACCAGCGACCTGCGCCCTTGGAATCTCGGAGTATTCTGCGGCCAGCGGATTCGCGAAATCTTGCCCTTTCTGAATCTCTTGAATCAGCACCTCGATTTGGCGGCTCCCAGTGGCGAGTCTTTTTATCAGTTCTACGGCCGCTACGCCCACTGCCTCAAAGAGCTGCTGAAGGTGGCGGAACTTTCGCCCAACTCAATCGCCGTGATAACCCATGTGCGCAATCTGCTAGCCACGTCCAGCGTTATCACCGGTTCCGATCGCGACAAGGTGCCGGTCAAAGGCGGCCCGCGCACTGGCGCCGTCGTCGTTGTCGAAAAAGTGCTAGGCCGTTGGAAGATCGGCCCTAGCACGCACGAACTGGTGGTTTTCCAGGACGCCAATGTGGACGTCCGGCTCCAGGCGTCCTCTTAGCATGAGCCGATCGTAATCGCCCTCCCTCCCGAGGCCTCGTACACCCATAACTTCTCTATGGATAACAAAGGAACAAGCGAAACTGGGCCGGAGTTGGCCCCAGGTCCTCTGTTCGTGGTGAGCATGTGGCGGGGTGGATCCTCCCTTTTGTGGGCGCTGCTGAACAAGCATCCACAGGTCGCACTCATGTATGAGGCCGATCTGCTCCTGTTGCGTCCAGTTTTTCTCAAGCCTCCCTTCTGGCGGGACTGGGCGGCGCGCGCAGAGTTCTGGAACCGATCGTTCAGCCGCCATGGCATGGATCACGATCGGTTTGCCGGCGACACCTCCGCATTCCCCGAAGCCTTCGAAGCGGTTCACCAGGAATATGCGCGGCGCAAAGGGGCAGCGATTTGGGGGGACAAATCTCCAAACTACTACGACCGATTGCTGCAGATGGCAAAAGACTTTCCCCGGGCGCGCTTCATCATTCTGTGGCGCCAGCCCGCAGAAACCATCGGAGCGGCTATTCGGGCTGCCGCCGGCGGAAACAGCTACTTCGGCAAGCGCGGAACGTCACTGCGTTCTTTGCTTGGATCGCGCGTGCTGAAGCATCAATGCGACGCTCTCCTGGCGGCCGGTGCTGCCGTGCACCAAGTGGAATACCACGATCTCGTGAGCGACACCCCAGCCATCATGCGAAGCGTATGCCAGTTCCTGCAATTACCCTATGACGACAGCCTCTCCCACCTCGAGGGCGCCGACCGGTCTGCGGTCTATGAGGGAAAGCTTCACTCCTTATTGCGCGGGAATGTGATTGTCTCCGGGCCGCGCCCGAACGTCATTGATTCCCGCCTGCGCACAAAAATCGACCATCACACAACCCTGTGGCGGCAGACCGACTCCGCAGAAAACCGGGTCGTTTCCTCGAGCTCAAGACCGCCGCTTGCGGCCATGCGCCTCGATTGGCTTCGTTACCGTCTGTATCGCACGCTGGACGTCTGTATCCGGCTTGCTTTTTGTTTCCTCCCCATCCCTCTGCTGCACCTCTATCGCAAGGCCAAAGCTTATGCCCGTGAAGCCAAGACGAAACGCGATACTCTTCGAGTAATTTCGACCCAGGAACTGCCAACTAGAAGTCCATTTATCGATCGCACTGCGGGGAATGACAGGGAATGAACAACGGGGAATCAATAAGAATGAACGACCACTCAACCTGCGCTTCGCCGCGCAACGCTCGCGCGGTTCGCCCTGTGGCCGGCCAGCCACGGGTGTTGGGTACTCCTGCCGTTTCCCTGCCCCGGGAGCTTTACTATCGCCTGCACTATTTCGTGAACGCCTATCCGTGCTTGTATATGCCCCTGGTGCGCCATCGCCATCGCTCCTTGGTCGACCGCGTAGTGGACCGCGACACTGACCTTGTGATCGAGGCGTTCGGACGCTCTGGCACCACCTTCGCGAATATCGCGTTCCTCTCCGTCCAGAGGCGAGCGGTCCGCACCGTCCACCACACTCACGCCGCAGCGCAAGTACTCACCGCAGTGAAGATGAAAATCCCCACGCTGGTGATCGTGCGGCATCCCGAAGCTTGCGCTCTGTCGCATATGGTGCGGCATCGAATCTCAGCCCGGCCCGCTCTCGTGGCCTGGCTTCGCTTTCATAAGCGGCTTCTCGCTTGCGAAAGCTCGATCGTCTTCTGCAGTTTCGACCAGCTCACTCGCAATTTTACTCCCGCGATTGAGCGCCTCAACCTGCGCTTTGGAACCAACTTCGACGTCTGGCAGCACACCAAGGAGAACGAAGCCGAAATCTTCGGGCGGATTCACGCCATCAACCGCGGCCGGTTTCGCGATGACGCCGTGGTTGAGCGCACCCGCGCCTTTGCTCTGCCCGTGGGGGAGCGCGAAGCTCTCAAGAACCAACTGCGCGCACTATTGGACGCACCTTCCCTGATAGCGCTCCGGCAGCGCGCGCAAGCACTTTACGACCATTTCGAAGCTTAAGGGCGCCCGGGCATGAGAGAGTGCAACTGACGGAACGATCGCCGGGGATCGAGACAGCCGTCGGGACAGCAATGTAGGAATCTCGTCGTCGCAGCCAAGTTCAGACCGCCCGGTGAGTTGCTCAAGGGCTCAATGGCCGAAAACTGCGGGCTTCCGTCCATCCTGGCTGATAGCGCGCCAGTTAAAGATCGTCAGTGGCAAGGTGTGCCGGTTCCGCCAGGCACAAACAATTCATCGTGGATCGACTTCCGCACGCGAACGAATTCCCGATCCGTACGGTCGCGGGGGCGTGGCAAAGAAACGGGCAGGATATTCCGAATGGTGCCTGGCTGCGGAGACATGATCACAACCCGATCGGCGAGATATACGGCTTCCTCGATGTCGTGGGTCACCAACACGACCGTGGTTCGCTCAGCCTCCCAAATACGAAGGATTTCCTGTTGCATGCGCATGCGGGTCAAGGCATCCAGGGATGCGAATGGTTCGTCCAACAATAGAACTTCAGGACGCCCGACCAGTGCTCGCGCAATCGCCACTCGCTGCGACATGCCGCCGGAAAGCTGGTGCGGATATTCAGATTCGAACCGATCCAGCCCAACCAGGTCGATGTAGTGTCGAATATCTTTGCTGCGCTCTTCTCGGCTGCGTTCTTGGCGAGGCAGACCTGCAAGTCCAAAACCAACGTTGTCATGCACCGTGAGCCACGAAAGCAGGCGGTGCTCCTGGAAAACCACGCCCCGATCCAAGCCGGTCCCTGTGAGCTTCTTGCCGTCGAGAAAAACGCCACCCTCATACTCGGTCTCGAGGCCGGCGACAATTCTCAACAAGGTCGTCTTCCCGCAGCCACTGCCGCCGACCATGCACACGAATTCCCCGGGACTGATGCTTAGAAAAATATCTCTCAGGGCCAGGATCTCGCCCTGTGATCCCGCGAAGGTCTTCTTCGCGATTCGAATGACGACCGCACCGGCTTGACCAGAGACATCCGTGAGCATGATTTTCAATGGCGAACTGGAGTAGCGACGCTCACCATCCCTTGGCGCGGTGTCAGCGAGCTCTGTGCCCGAGCAATTTGCGTCCCACGGCGCTCATCATCCAGTCCGTGGCCTTACCGAGGGTGGCGAAAAGAATTACGCTCGCTAGGATGATAGAGGCGCGCCCCGTCATCTCGCCATCCACCATGAGATATCCGATCCCGCTGCTCGCGCCTAAGAGTTCCGCGGCAACGACGAACATCCACGCCAGTCCCAATCCGCTGCGCAGCCCGACGATGTACTCGGGCAAGACGGCCGGAAGAATGAGTCGGCGAACCATTTGGAAACTGCTCAGCCGGTACAATTTGCCAACTTCAAGCAACTTGGCATCGACGTGGAGAATGGCGACCGAAAGATTCAAATAAACGGGAAAGAAAGCGCCCAGAGCGATCAAAGTAATCTTCGAGGTCTCCTGGATGCCAAGCCATAATAAGAAGAGCGGAATCCACGCGATCGACGGAACGCTGCGCAACGCCTGTAACGAAGGGTCAAACAACTTGCGAGCCATCGGCAGGTAGCCCGTGAGACCGCCCAATACGGTGCCGGCGCCGGCTCCCAGCAGAAATCCTACCGCTACGCGGGCTGTGGTTGTTCCCGCATGTTTCAACAAGTCGCCCGCCACAGCCAACTCATAGATGGTCCTGCCGACGACTGTTGGCGCGGGCAGCCAATTGGAGGGAAGCATCCCGAGGCGCGCGAGCAGTTCCCAGACGAGCAGGACGCTCGCGGGAATGATCCAGCCTAGAAGGCGATCTGGAATGTGGATTCGTCTGATGTTGTCTGGCGCCTTCGGCGTCAATTCCGCGCTGGCTTCCTTCCAGATGAGCCGTTGGTTCTGCTCCGCAGTGCTCATTTCTGCGCCAGGTTTTTGTTGACCACATCCTGCGCGTATCGAGGATCGATCAGATTGTTTACGGTTGCGCTCACGTCGGTAGCGCTGTTGATCACATTGTTTTGCTTCAACACGTCGCCGCCGGCGATAATCACTCGTCGCTGGTTCTCTCCGATGGTCGAATTCGTGAGATCAGTGCGCTCCAGAACCTTCGTGACGACAGGATCGTCAAGTTTGGCGTCGCTGGCAAACAGTTTGCGAAATTCCGCCGGGTTCTGGAGGGCCCAGAGACGAGCCTTCTCATAGGCCGCCAGGACGCGCTCGACATACGCGGGGTGTTGCTTGGCAAACTCTTCGCGCACGTCGAGCACGCCGTAACTGTTGAAGTTCACATTCCGATAGAATAGGCGCGAGCCGCTCTGCAGCTCGGTTTGCGCCATCATCGGATCCAGGCCGGCCCAGGCATCCACGTCTCCTTTTTCGAGCGCGATCCTTCCGTCCGGATGCTGCAGAACCACCATCTCAATATCTTTTTCGGTCAGCCCTGCTTCGTGAAGAGCGCGCAGGAGGAATATGTGTGGGTCCGTGCCGCGCGTGACCGCGACCTTCTTGCCCTTGAGGTCCGCGACTTTCGTGATGGGAGAGTCTTTGCGAACGACCAAGGCCGTCCACTCCGGACGGGAGTAGACGTAGATAGCTTGGATGGGATTGCCGTTGGCTTTTCCGATGAGAGCCGCAGCGCCAGCCGTCGACCCAAAGTCGACGCTCTTGCTGTTCAGCAGTTCCAACGCTTTGTTGCTGCCCAGGCTCTGTGTCCACTCAACGGAGATGCCCTCACCGGCGAGATCCTGCTCCAGAAATTTCTTGTCCTTCAATACCAGGCTCAGCGGGTTGTAATACGCATAGTCGAGCTTGATGGTCGCGGGCTTAACAGAAGCCTTGCGGCTGCAACCCGGCGACATCGCTGCAGCGATCAACACGGCGGCCGCGAGCGCGAACTTTGGCCTCTTCTGAGGCTGTTTCACGATATTCAACTTTCCCCCTTCCTAAGACTGCGCAGAAGACGAATCCTATTGCAGTTCGAGGCTAACCTTGTGGCACAGGCACCGGTGTCGCTGTGCTCGTGCCCGGCTGATGTTCGTTCGCGACCAGTTCTCCGAACGGACCCGTGATGTTTCCAACTGATTGTTCCGATCTTGTTGAAACCGGCAGATGTGGAAACAGCAGATCAGCCACGCGATACGCCTCTTCAAGGTGGGGATAGCCGGACAGAATGAAGGTCTCAATACCCAGGTCGGAATACTCCCGCATTCTTTTCGCAACAGTGGCTGGGTCGCCAACCAGTGCTGTGCCGGCGCCTCCGCGCACCAAGCCCACGCCTGCCCAGAGATTAGGGCTTACTTCCAGTTTTTCGCGGCCGCCGCCATGCAACTCCGCCATCCGGCGCTGTCCTTCAGAGTCGAACCGTGCGAATGTCTTCTGCGCCCTGGCGATCGTGTCGTCGTCAACGTAGCGAATCAGATCATTGGCCGCGGCCCACGCTTCTTGCTCCGTTTCGCGCACAATAACGTGTAGGCGGATGCCGAAGCGGACGGAGCGCCCCTGTTCCTCGGCCAAGCGACGCACCGCTCCGATCTTTTCCTGAACGGCATGTGGCGGTTCACCCCAAGTGAGGTAAACGTCGACCTGTCGCGCCGCCAAACCGTAAGCTACCTTGGAAGATCCCCCGAAATAGACCGGGGGATGCGGCTTTTGCACGGCCGGATACAACACTTTCGCATTCTCCACATGAAGGTGTTTTCCCTTCAACGAAATCGCTTTACCGGCCACGGCTTCGCGCCAGATCTGGAGAAATTCTTCTGTCACTGCGTAGCGCTCATCGTGAGTGAGAAAGACGCCGTCGCCTAGCGCCTCGTCTGGATCTCCTCCGGTGACGACGTTGATGAGCAGCCGTCCCTCGGAAAGCCGGTCGAACGTCGCCGCCATTCGCGCAGCGGCCGTAGGAGAAGTGATGCCGGGGCGAATCGCCACGAGAAACTTGAGCTTGGTGGTCACCGGTACCAGAGTTGACGCCACCACCCACGCGTCTTCACACGATCTGCCGGTGGGCAACAGGACGCCTTGAAAACCAAGCTGATCGGCCGCTTGCGCGATTTGCTTCAAGTACCCGTAGTTGACCGTCCGCGCCTGTTCGGCGGTTCCCAGGTAGCGGCCGTCGCCGTGGGTTGGTAAGAACCAGAACACTTGCATGGTCTTGATCTCTTTCCGCGGACGACTAAGTTCCACCTGAGCTTTGGCAATTGTCTTGCCAACAGAGTGGCGCGGCTAGGTCGATGAATTTCACGTTTTCACGCGGTTACGCCGAGTATCAGGCGGTTCAGTCGATAGCGGTGTGTTGCAATAGCAACACCGATTCAGCAGAGGTGCTGCCAGAGCAGCAGGGGCAAACAAGGGGGATATGGGCCGCAGCCTGACGACACGGGAGGACTCTAGTGCTATCCACGGTGAATCACATCGCAGTGAATGTTCCGCCCCGGCAACATGCTTTCGAGATCGCCGATCAATTGGCCGCGGCACTCGCTCAAACCGCCGTCGAACGCGATAAGCGGGGCGGCACGGCGAAGATTGAGCGAGACCTGTTGCGCGCGAGCGGACTGCTCAACGTGACGATTCCGGCGGACTTGGGCGGCTGGGGCATGGAGTGGCCGGATACGATGAAACTCATCCGAGTCTTCGCTCGTGTCGATAGTTCGATTGCCCATCTGTTCGGCTTTCAACACCTCATGCTGGCTTCCGTGTCGCTGTACGGATCGTGGCCACAGACCGAAGGACTCTTTTCTCAAACCGTCCGCAATAAATGGTTCTGGGGCAACGCGCTCAATCCACTCGACAAGCGTACCAGCCTTACATCCAAGAATGGTTTGGGATACCTCGTCAACGGGCGCAAGAGTTTTTGTTCGGGCGCGGTCGACTCCGACATGATGATCGTTTCCGCCACTCGCGCCGTGGACGAAAAGTTCATGGTTGCCGCCATACCCTCCGACCGGCCAGGGATTCGTATTCTCGATGACTGGGATGCCATGGGACAGCGGCAAACAGACAGCGGAACGGTAGAGTTCTGCGACGTGGCCGTCTCGCCGGAAGAGTTCTTGAAGACACCCGGCCCGCTCGGGAGCATTAGGGCGTCGTTGCGTTCGTGCATTGCGCAGCTGATTCTAAGCAATATTTTTCTGGGAATCGCTGAAGGAGCGCTGCAGGAATCGCGCAATTACACTTTGGCGCAAACCCGGCCTTGGATTGCCTCAAACGCGAAGAGCGCGAGGGAAGATCCGTACATCCTGGCGAATTACGGCAATTTCTTTGTCGGCCTTCAGGCGGCGCAGGCCCTCACGGACATTGCGGGTGAGTCTCTGCAGCGAGCGTGGGAGAGCGGGGACGCGATCACTGAAAATCAGCGTGGCAAGTGCGCGCTGGACGTGGCCGCTGCGAAGGTGACCACCAGCAAAGCCGGCCTCGAGATCACCAGCCGGATGTTCGAGGTGATGGGAGCGCGCGCCGCCTCGGGCCCCGCGCGGATCGACCGCTTCTGGCGCAACCTGCGCACGCACACGTTGCATGATCCGGTCGACTACAAGATTCGTGAGTTGGGAGACTGGGCCTTGAACCACCAGCTTCCGAAGCCGTCATTTTATTCTTGAGAAACAGTGGATCGGAGCCTGAACCTATGAACCCTTCCAGACTTGCAAATGTTCCCCGCCCGATCCTTCTGGCCATCATGATCCTGATGGTAGTAGCGCCCTTCGCTCGAGCCCAGAATACCGAAAACGTCCTGCGCATCGGGTATCAGAAATACGGGACACTGGTACTGCTGAAAGCGCGCGGCGGCCTGGAGAAACGGCTGGCGCCGCTGCACGTTGAGGTCAAATGGACGGAATTTCCCGCCGGCCCACAATTGCTCGAAGGGTTGAACGTGGGCAGCATCGACTTCGGCACGGTGGGGGAAGCGCCACCGATCTTCGCTCAGGCGGCCGGGGCGGATCTGGTTTACGTCGGAAATGAGCCGCCGGCCTCGGCAGCCGAAGCGATTATCGTTCCCAAGGATTCCCCCATCAAGACGGTGGCCCAACTCAAGGGCAAAAAAGTGGCGCTCAACAAAGGCTCGAACGTTCATTTTCTGCTGGTCAAACTGCTGGAAAAAGCGGGAGTGCAATACAAAGATGTCGATACAGTTTTTCTGACGCCGGCGGATGCACGAGCGGCCTTCGAGCGCGGCAGCGTCGACGCTTGGGCCATCTGGGAGCCGTTTCTCGCCGCGGCTCAACGCCAAACCGGGGCTCGCGTTCTCGCCGATGGCAACGGTGTAGTCAGCAATCATCAGTTCTTTCTTGCTTCCCGACCTTATGCCGCAACCCGGACAGATGTGGTGGCGCTCGTCCTCGAGGAAGTGGCCGCAGTGGATCAGTGGGCGAAAACGAATCCGAAGGAAGCGGCGGCAGCACTCGCACCCCAGATCGGCCTGGACCAGGCGACGCTTGAGCTGGCGCTGTCGCGGGGCGGCTACGGCGTGACGCCAGTCAACGATCTTGTGCTGGCCGAGCAACAAAGAATCGCGGACGCCTTCTACGACCTCAAGTTGATCCCCAAGCGCATTACGGTCCACGATGCCACCTTGCAGGGAACGACAGCTGGGGCTGAGGCCAAACGGTGAGCTTGAAACCATGAAGCAGGGACAGAAAACATCCATCCCGACGACCCAACCTTGGCCGAGTGGCTTGGCGAAGCAAGCCTTGCCCTGGGTCGTGCCCGTTTCGCTGTTGATTGGCTGGCAGTGGGCATCTTCCGCGGGTATTTTGCCCAGGCGCTTTCTGCCCGCTCCACGCGCGGTGTTGAGTTCCTTCATCGGCCTCAGCGCTTCCGGCGAACTGTGGATGCATGTACGGGTCAGCACCCTGCGCGCCTTGTCGGGTTTCGTAGTCGGTGGTGGGGTGGGACTGTCGCTCGGGTTGCTCACTGCCTCGATGCGCTGGGCTGAGATTCTGCTCGACACCACGATTCAAATGGTCCGCAACATTCCCCCTCTGGCTCTCATTCCTCTGGTTATCTTGTGGTTCGGCATCGACGAGTCGGCCAAGCTTTTTTTGATCGCGCTGGGCGTTTTTTTTCCCGTTTATATCAACACCTTTCACGGCATTCGCTCGGTCGATCGGGGACTTCTGGAGATGGGGCGAACCTATGGCTTGTCTGGCTGGCCGCTATACCGCGAGATTATCCTGCCCGGGGCGTTGCCCTCCATTCTCGTAGGCGTGCGCTTCTCTCTCGGGTTGATGTGGGTGATTCTGATCGTCGCCGAAACGATTTCAGCGCGCTCGGGTATCGGCTACATGACGATGAACGCCCGCGAATTCATGCAGACCGACGTGATGGTGGTTGGCATTCTGCTTTATGCAATTTTGGGGAAAATCGCCGATCTCTTGGCGAAAGGACTGGAGCGCCACTGGCTGCGCTGGAATCCCGCGTATCAGACGGCCAAATAGGGGATCGCCTTGCCCATCACTGGCAATTCGACGGAGATTGTGGCGGAGAGCGCGCGTTGCTCGCGCGGCGTCTCGGTCGGACTCCGCAACGTCAGCATCGCCTTCGTCGGACGCCCCGTGCTCGAGAACTTTCACGTTGAGATCTCCGCCGGCGAATTTGTGGCCATTGTCGGCCGCAGCGGATGCGGCAAGAGTACTCTTCTGCGATCGGTTGTGGGGTTAGAAACGCCGCAAAGCGGAACCATCACTTTGGGCAAGGTTGCGGCGCACAACGGCAGGCCGGATGTGCGGGTCATGTTCCAGGATTCTCGCCTGTTGCCCTGGAGGCGGGTTCTTCCGAACATCATGCTTGGCCTCGATCCCGCGCTCATCCCGCAGGCCGGAAAAGTCCTGGCGCAAGTTGGTCTGGCCGAAAGAGCCAACGACTGGCCGGCGGCTTTGTCGGGGGGGCAGCGGCAAAGAGTAGCGTTGGCTCGCGCTCTTGTCCATGATCCGAATTTGTTGCTGTTGGACGAACCGCTGGGATCGCTGGACGCGCTCACGCGCATCGAAATGCAACAGCTCATCGAAGACGTTTGGCGAAACCGCGGTTTTACGGCAATGCTAGTCACGCATGACGTTGCCGAGGCGGTGAGTCTGGCGGACCGCGTCATCCTGATCGAGGCGGGCCGCGTCGCGTTGGACGAACTTGTAAACATACCGCGACCACGAAACCGCGGCAGCGCGCGCTTCGCCGCACTTGAAGAACGCATCCTCAGCCACGTGCTTCAACGTCGGCCGGTGGTCGAGGATTAGTGGCGAAAGAGTGAGGGGAAGGGGGGACACTCGATGGCGAAAGACGCGGATGCACCAATCATTCTGGAAGACGAACAGGAGACTGGCAAATTTCCCATGCATCCATTAATTGCCGGGCGGCGAAGTACTCGGGCCTTCGCCTCAACATCGGTCGAATCAGAAACCTTGGCCAGTTTGATGGAGGCGGCACGATGGGCTCCGTCTTGCAGGAACGAGCAGCCCTGGAGTTTCGTCGTGGCCACGAAGGCAAACAAATCCGATTTTGCCCGCCTGCTCGGTTGTTTGCTTGAATTTAATGTCCAATGGGCGCAGCACGCCGCGGTGCTCCTGTTGTCGGTTGCCAAGTTGACGTTTGAATCGGGGGAACTCAACCGGCACTCGTTCCACGACGTCGGTCAGGCCATCGCGAACCTCACGTTTCAGGCAACGGTGTCTGGACTGGTGGTGCATCAGATGGCCGGATTCGACGTTGAAAAAGCTCGCCGCGAGTTTTCAATTCCTCAAGATCATGAACCCGTCGCCGCCGCGGCCATTGGATACCCTGGCAACGCGGCAGAGCTTCCCGAGAAATTACGCATTAAAGATGCGGCCCCAAGAAGGCGAAAGCCGCTGAGCAAGTTCGTTTTCGCAGGCGGCTGGGCACATTCAGCTGACTGGACTCGGAGTTGATGGGGATACTTGGATAGGAGATAAGCCCATGGTACGACCGTTTTCTGCGGTAATGCTCGTCCTGCTCGGTGTGACAGGGAATTCGACGGAGGCACCGACGCACACCGTCAAGCCGCCGGAGGTCAAAGTCCTTCGGAACGGTTCGGGGCAAGCCGATGGGCTGATCTTTATCGCCCCCAAAGGCGCGGGCATCGGCGGAGGCCCGCAGCCGGGCCCGGTGGGCCCCGAAATCGTGGATAGCAATGGCCGCGTCATCTGGTTCTCCGAAGTGACGAACGGTCAAGTCGCAGCCGACTTCCGCGTTCAGTCCTATCGTGGCAAGCCGGTACTTACGTGGGCACAACAGAATAACTTCGGAAAGCTTGCCGGGGCTACGTCGGTGAACTACCTCGCCGACGACACCTATCACATCATCGCGACCGTGCGTGCCGGCAACGGACTTAACGCCGATGCCCATGAGTTCCTGCTCACGCCCCAAGGCACGGCCCTGATTACCATCTACGACGCCGTGCCGGCGGACCTGTCTTCCGTCGGCGGATCGAAGAACGCCCAGGTCTGGGAGGGGTCGATCCAGGAGGTCGATGTTGCCACCGGCAAAGTGATCTTCGAGTGGCACAGCCTGGGCAAGGTGGGCTTCGACGAGAGCTATTGGCCCCTGCCACAGTCAGCGACAGAGGCTTGGGACTACATCCACATCAACAGCATCGCCATCGACGACGACGGCAACCTGCTGCTTTCGGCTCGCCACACCTCAACTGTGTACAAACTCGACCGCCACACGGGTGCAGTGATCTGGCGACTCGGAGGCAAAAAGAGCGATTTCCGCTTCGGCACAGGAGCCGGATTCTCCTTCCAGCACAACGCGGTTGCGGCGGGATCCGATACGATACGCATATTCGACAATGAAGTGAATCCCCAGCCGGTCCTGCCGGCGTCGCGCATCATCTGGCTCAAACTCGAGCCATCGGCCAAGACTGCGACGCTGGTCCGCTCCCTCGATCATCCCGATCATATTTCCGTGCTCTCGCAAGGCAGCGCTCAACCGCTGGATAATGGCAATATGTTCGTGGGTTGGGGCGAACCGGGGCGCTTCTCGGAATTCGACCCCAACGGCCGCCTGATCTTCGACGCGACTCTACCCAAGGGCTACGATACCTACCGAGCCTACCGTTTCCGCTGGCCACCGCCCGATCAAAGATGATCGACTTTCATTCGACAGCGTCGGTTTAAGACTCAGTTATTCCCCACAGCGTGGTCTCAGTCGGCACATTCCCAAACTCTCATACGCCACTCCGCTTACTTTCGCCTCCCGCTGACGCAGTTTTGTCGCGAGTCCAGGATCACAAACTATCGTGCCATGCTGTTCTCCGTAGTTTGCCGCTGTTGGGGAAGTCATTGCCAGGAACCGCATAATAGTCTAGCATGTTAATCTAGTAACTAGACTTGAGGAGACTCGTCCGGCATGAGCATTCACCTAAAGCGTTTGCTGGCATTGACGCTGCTGTTCGCTGTTCCCGCGTTTGCGACCGACGGCTACTTCGCGTCGGGCTATGGCATCAAGCAGCAGGGTCAGGGAGGCGCCGGCCTTGCGTTTCCCCAGGACAGCCTGGCGGCTGCGACCAATCCCGCGGGTATGGTTTTTGTGGGCAACCGCTTTGATTTGGGAATGACTTTCTTTCGCCCCATCCGGGGCGCGACCATCACCGCAGCCGGCCCCGTGGATGGTCCCTATGATGCCAGCCGGCACAAGAATTATTTCATTCCCGAGTTGGGCTACAACCATCTGGTGAATCCTAACCTGTCTCTCGGTGTTTCGATCTTCGGCAACGGCGGATTGAACACTTCCTACACCACTCCGATTCCTCTTCTTGGCAGCACGCGAGCGGGAGTCGACCTGGAACAGTTGTTCGTGTCCCCGACGGTGGCGTTCAAAGCCAACTCGCATAATGCCTTCGGCGTCTCTTTGAATGTGGGGTGGCAGAGATTCTCCGCCGGTGGTCTGCAGAACTTCGAGAATGCGACCGTCTCCAGTGCTCCCGGCAACGTCAGCAATCTCGGCTACGACGCCTCTTATGGCGCAGGCTTCCGGGTGGGTTGGTTGGGCACCCTCGATCAGTATGTGAGCGTTGGCGCAACCTACCAGAGCCGAACCTATATGCAGAAGTTCGACAAGTACAAAGGCCTGTTCGCCGAGCAGGGCGGATTCGACATTCCGGCTAACTTTGCCGGCGGCGTGGCGGTGAAGGCCCATCCCAAGGCGACCCTAGCCTTCGACGTCGAGCGCATCCTCTATGGACAGGTGAAATCGATTGCCAATCTCGACTCGAACCAGGCGCAGTTGGGCACCGATAACGGTCCCGGTTTTGGATGGCATGACATCACTGCGATAAAGACGGGAGTCAGTTTCAAAGCCACCTCCGTGCTCACTCTGCGCGGTGGCTACAACCACTCCGGGTTGCCCTTTGACGCTACCCAGACTTTCTTTAACCTGCTCGCGCCAGCCGTGGTGCAGAAGCACCTGACCGCCGGAGCGACATGGGGCTTACGTAATGGCAAAGAGATCAACATTGCCTACCAGCACGCCTTCGAAAAGACACTCGATGGGGTGAACTCGCTTCCGATCCCAAGCGCCAACGCGAACCTCCACATGTTTCAGGACTCGGTCGGTGTCAGCTTTGGCTGGGGCCGACAGTAAATTGGAACCCGTTTCGACAAACCGTGATCGGCAAACCGCGATCGGCAAACTTTGATCGCAAACAATGACTGCCACCGCAATCCTGATGTCCGTTTCCTTTTCCGCTGACTGGCCGTGGTATTTGGCTGGCCCGGCGATCGGACTATTTGTGCCCGTGCTCTTGATTCTCGGCAACAAGCTGTTCGGACTCTCCAGTAATCTGCGCCATTTGTGCTCTGCGGTCGTCCCCGGCAATGTTGAGTATTTTCGTTACGACTGGAAGCAAACCGGCCTTTGGAACCTTCTTTTTGTGGGCGGTATTCTGCTTGGCGGTTTCCTCGCTTCACACTGGGGAGGATCGCAGAACATCGCAATCTCAGAACAGACCCGACTCGCGTTAATGAAACTCGGCATCCACGATTTCTCCGGGATGGCGCCGCGCGAGCTGTTCACGTGGTCTGCATTGCCCACGCTGAAAGGATTTGTCTCGATCGTTGTGGGTGGTTTTCTGGTGGGATTCGGAACGGCTTACGCCGGAGGTTGCACTTCCGGGCACGCTATCTCAGGACTTGCTGACCTGCAGTTATCCTCTCTGATCGCGGTCGTAGGGTTCTTCGCCGGTGGCCTTATCGCAACCCATTTTCTCCTGCCGCTGTTCTTGTGAGAACCATGTCAAACGAATCCACACGCGAGCAAACCACCCAGGCGCAAGGGCAATCCGGAATCGTCTTGCTGGCATACATTTTGCTCGGCATTGGCTTCGGGATCGCGCTGACGAAGTCCGAAGTTGTTTCTTGGTTCCGAATCCAGGAGATGTTCCGGTTTCAGTCTCCACGGATGTACGAAATCATCGCGTCGGCCATTGCGGTCGCCGCCGCTTCGATCGCGCTTATCAAGAAACTCGGCTTGAAGACCACCTCGGGCGAGCCGATCACGATCCCGCCCAAGACCTTGGGCAACGGCATTCGCTACGCCGTTGGGGGCACAATCTTCGGCTTGGGTTGGGCGCTCACCGGAGCTTGTCCCGGACCGCTCTTCGCGCTCGTGGGGGATGGCGTCACCGTGATGATTGTCGCCATTGTCAGCGCCATGGCTGGAACTTGGCTCTACGGAGTTCTGAGGCCGAAACTGCCGCATTGATGATCAACTGCTGCGCTGTGCCTACGCTCCCAGAACCTGAGGAAGCCGAGACACCTCGTCGCTGCTGTCGTTGGGGACTGAGCATCCCGGCGTCAGAATGAACTTGCTGCCGGCCCCATTCCTGGCGTTCTGCCATTGGTTGCGGATCTGCTCCGAGGAGAGATCCTTGTAATTCTTCGAAAACGGGCTTCGTCGTGGCCGTTCGGGCACCAACTTCCGGTGATATTGACTAGCACTACTTTACCCTGAAATCGGTCGTCAGTGTTGGAGACGACGCGGCCGTCACATCCGGACAGGAAAAACGCAGCGGCTGGCAGGGGTCTTTTTCACTTTTGGGTGCTGCGTTGGGTCGTCCGGTCGTGCAAGATTCTTGGCGCACGCGTCCGCAGGCCGCAGCGCTGACACCGTCTGGGCATCGTGAAAGCTGGCAATCTGCAAATTGCAAGCTACCGTCGGATTACGGCGTCACTTCGACGCACAGCGGACGCTCTCCCGTGAAGTGACCGAGAGCGAACTTGCCATCTTTGAAATTCCCGCGTCGCCATCGACGCGCAGAATTGCCGCGATCTTCGCGCCCGTTGGCTCACGACGAAGTGCCAGTCCGACTCGTCCTTCGGACTCTTGACTTGAACTTCCCAAAGCCCAGAAATATCCGGTGCGGGTTCACGGAATCGACATCGGGGTCGGTGCTGTCTTGGTCGCATCCCGGCCGAGGCCGACATACACTTTGGACTCCGCCCAACTCACTTTTTCAATCCACGCCGGCGAAACTAAAGCCTTTTTGCCTGGTCACCAATTGCGAGTGGCCACTTCGGTGTGGCGGACGGCCCAGGTTTCGTTGTTTAAGACGAATTTATGACAAATCCAGCCACATGGCCGATTTCGCCATCCTCCGAGCCGAAGAATTCCGCGATAGCGAGAAGCAAATCAAGGAAAGCTAGGCCTCGCGTTCTGGTTGTGACCTATCGACTTTTCTGTTCCGCCGCCTCAGCGGCAGAGAGTTTTCGGTCCCGATGTGCCTCGGTCCGAGGGGCTCCTATTTTCAGCGCACAGACCTCTCCAATCAATGCCCCGCACCTAGTGCAAGGCACCGAGAGTATCTCCTCTGCCGTAAGGTCCTTGGTTTTCATCATCGGATAATGCGATGCTCCGCATTTGAAAGATGTTCAATACGGCTCAATTTTCAGAAATTGGCCCAATCGAGAGTTTCAATTTGGGTGGAGGAGGTTCCTTGCCATCGTGAGCAAAAGTGAACACTTTCAAGAGTCACGATTCTGGCAAAATCGTGAGTACGTGTAGTTCCACGCGTACGGACGCCACCGATGACCTCTCCAATCCTATTCGGCAAGGCCGGACGAGACTTCGATCCGGAGAAATTCCTTGCCACGATTGGGGTAGGCAGGAAGGTCGTCGCCTTTGCCAAGAAGGAAACGGTCTTCACTCAGGGAGATGCGGCCGACTCTGTGTTCTACATCCAGGAGGGCAAAGTTCGCCTGACGGTTGTATCCAAAGCCGGCAAAGAAGCGACTCTTGGCCTTTTGCGCGAGGGAGATTTTTTCGGAGAAGGCACTCTGGCTGGGCAGTCGTTGCGAATGGGCTCTGCCACTGCCATGACCGACTGCGAGGTCCTTCGCATCGAGAAGAAAGCCATGATGGAAGCGCTGCATCGGGAACACGACTTTTCCGACCTGTTCGTTGCCTATTTGCTGGCGCGGAACATCCGCTACGAAGAGGACCTGGTCGACCAACTCTTCAATTCCAGCGAAAAAAGACTCGCCCGCGTTCTGCTGCTGCTGGCTCGTTTCGGCAAAGAAGGCGCGCCCGAGACGGTCATCCCCAAGATCAGCCAGGAGACGCTGGCAGAGATGATCGGCACAACCCGCTCCCGGGTGAGTTTTTTCATGAACCGGTTTCGAAGGTTAGGCTTCGTCGACTACGGAGAAGAGGGACTGGAAGTCCATAGCTCGCTGCTCAACATCGTTCTTCACGACTAGGTTCTCCACGACTAGCGCGGCCCCCCTAAATCTTTCTGAGCCACGGCTGCTGGAGTCGTACGCGACCGTCGTCATCCCATTTGACTAGAGCGTCATCGTCGTTGGACTGCTCCACTGTGCCAAAGTCGCCCGTCGGCTTTCCGAAGTCGCCCAAGCCCTCAACGCGATCTCCGGGATTCAGTTGCGGGCCGCCGGCAGCAGGTTCCGCGAGGGGCGGTCGTCTGGCGCGATCGGAGTCTGGGGCTGCGCCGGGATGCGACAGCGGCGGTTGCGGCGCGTTGGGAAGCTTGACTCTCGGCCTACCTGGGTTGTGAATCATAGAATATTTTCGCCTGACTGGAGCGCAAGGTGGCCCCGGAATGGATTGGCTTTCGCGTTTCCGCAGGAGAACTGCGTTTTATTCTTTACTGGTCTTTTTCGGAGCGAGTTCCTCAGCGAGTCTGTGAGCGTTCATGGAATGCTCGTGGGCCTTCTGGCTGAGTTCGTGAGCCGTCAAGTGATCTTCTTTGCCATGGGCGACCGCCGCGACTGTATGCATGTGGGCCGCAAGATTATGGAGTTCCGCAGCTCGCTCGTGGTTTCTCTGTGACATGATGGTTTTCCTCCAGTTCCTTTGTATGTGTTAAGCGGCGTTGCTTTTCCTGGCGGTCAGTCCTGGTCCAGGCATCGCCCTGGGGGTCGCAATTCTCGAAGTGAAGCTTGGCCGCAGCTAATGGACAACTGCATGCTGCGCGTGCCCGTGCGCAAGGTAGGCTTGGTGGGCCTCTTTTTCGTGCTCTTCAGTCTCACGATACTTTGCGGCCTCCCTGAACTGGTAGGCGGCTCTTTCGTGATGGCGACCGGCGTCCTGATAGTGCTCGAAAGTTTTTGACATCTAGGATTCTCCTTTGGTTGAGTTTCCGATTCGAGAAAGATGCTGCGAAGGTTTCACGGTCCTCCTGCCGAATGTCAGCGGACCGCTCAATCACTGTGCCAGACTGCGGCTCTCAAGAATGATCTGTTCTGCACACTCTGGAACAAATCCTTTCCCATTTGGCCGTCGCGAACAGACTTGCCCTTGCTTGACGTTTCCGAAGTGGTCCATTCTGCTCAGTATTTCCAAAGGGGGTTGAGCGATTCTAAGGTGGAGTCATGAGTACGCCACACACGGATTTTGAAGTGGGCTTGCTTCGCGATCTCACCGCTTCCGGAGTGATCGAGGCCGATGCGGAGGACTACGTTCAGGGAGTTCGCGGCGGAGGCACCATGGTCTTCGCAACCGGTCCGGACAACAAGGCGGAGGTGGCGACCGAGATTATGAACCGCCACGGCGCCGTCGAGGTCGAAAAAATCAGCGCCTCACGCCCCGAACTCCCGGACGCAGATCACGGCGCTAATCCTGCCGTCCCCGATTCGTCCTTCCAGGCCGGGAGAGAGCGTGTCTCCGGCTCGGGCGCCCGCCTGTTCGTTTGGTAACCATTTCACCAAACACGGTGCTTGAAGTTCGAGCCCACCAATGCAGGCGCAGAGGAGATTCAAAAATATGAAAAGCTTCGGACGGGTTACGTGGATCTCAAGTTCCAGACTCAAGCAGAGTTTGTTTTCTTCGTTGGCCGTAACTTTATTGTTTGCAATTGGAAGCCACAAGCTTACGGCGGCTCAGGAAGCACCGGCCGGAACGCAGGACGCACCCGCCGCCGCGCCAGCCGCTCAAGCGCCGCCCTACGCGCAACAAAGTCCCGAGCAGTTGCAGCGGCTGGTCGCGCCGATTGCGCTTTATCCAGATTCTCTGGTGGCGCAGATTCTGGCGGCTTCCACATTTCCGGAGCAGGTGGTCGAGGCCGACAGATGGGTACAGGCGAACCCGAATTTGAAGGGTGATGCTCTGGGTAAAGCTGTCGATCAGCAACCCTGGGATCCCAGCGTGAAGGCGCTCGCTGCATTTCCATCGGTTCTGGGAAACATGGACAAGAATCTATCTTGGGCTTCATCGCTGGGAGACGCGTACTTCAATCAGCAGGCAGATGTCATGGACGCCGTGCAGGTGATGCGCCGGCGAGCTCAGGCTGCGGGTGATCTCAAGGCCACGGCCCAACAAAACGTAAGCACGCAAGGCTCGACGATCACGGTCGAGCCGTCCGATCCAGAGACGGTCTACGTCCCGGCGTACGATCCCTGGCTGGCTTACGGAGAGCCCATCAATGCCTGGCCGGGATGGTATCCATATCCCGGAATTTGGTTTGGCGGCCCGTTCCTGTCTTGGGGCGGAGGTTTTGGCATCGGCTGGTACGGCGGCTTCGGATGGGGTTGGAATCATTGGGGATTCAATTGGGGCGGCCGGTACGCGATGTACGGCGGCGGCCGGTACTACTCCCGCAGCAATACGTTTTATAACCGGAGCAATTACTACCGGGCGGGGAGCGCGCGTGGCGGCGATGGCTTCAGAGGCGGGGCCGGATCCCGCGCTGATGCAGGCAACCGATCTGCCGGCGCGAACGCCGAAGGGCGCGGCGGAACGAACAACAGCCAGGGCGCTACCGCCAGGGCTTTCAACGGAAATACGCAGGCTGCTCGGGGATACGCGGCACCTCGGGGCCAGAGCGGCACGCGGTCGGGCGCTTTCAACGGCTACGGAAAAGGCGGACAGACCAAAAGCTACTCATCGCGCGGCAGCGCTAGCATGGGCGGAGGAATGCGTGGCGGTGGTGGTGGCGGAATGCATGGTGGTGGCGGAGGCGGTGGCCATGGCGGTGGCGGGCACAGGTAATCGAAGTTCTTGTTAAATTGCCGAGTCTGCAAGAGTGTGAATTGGAGAGGATCTAATGCTGCGAATCATCCTGGATTTCGACAAGCCTTATTGCGCGACTTTTCTCAGACTAGCCGCACTCGCCATTTTCTCGACCGGGTCCTTGCTCACGCCATCCCTGGCACAGCAACCCGGCCAGAAAACTTTCTCCTCCTCCGAAGATGCGAGCAGCGCGTTCGTCACGGCCGCGCAGAGTAACGACGAAAAAGCGATGCTCGATATCCTCGGACCCGACGGGAAGCAAATCGTTTCTTCGGGGGACGATACCGAAGACGCCAACAACCGCGCCAATTTTGCGCAGCGGTATCAGGAAATGCACCGTTTGGCCGTCGAACCGGATGGCAGCACTACCTTATATATCGGTGCGGAAAACTGGCCTACGCCCATTCCTCTCTTGAACAAAGGCAATCTCTGGTTTTTCGACACCGATGCCGCCAAGAAAGAGATTTTGTACAGGCGAATCGGCCACAATGAAACATCGGCGATTAGCGTTTCTCTCGAACTGGTTGCAGCGCAAAAGGAATATTGGGGTTCGCACGACAACGAGTATGCCCAGAAGATATTCAGTGACACGGGCCGGCACAATGGCCTTTATTGGAAAGCCGCTGGCGATGAGGCCCAGAGCCCCATCGGTCCACTGGTGGCCGCGGCGGTCGCAGAGGGTTACCCCAAAGGTCAAGAAGGAGTTTCGACTCCTTACCGCGGCTACTACTTTCGTATTCTGACCCAGCAAAAGAAAACCGCTTCCAGCGGTGCGAAGAATTACGTCGTCCACGGCAAGATGAGCCGGGGTTTTGCATTTGTCGCCTATCCTGCAGAATACAGATCCTCCGGTGTGATGACATTCATCGTTAACGCGGACGGAGTGGTTTACGAAAAAGATCTCGGCGACAGGACCGGCGTTCTTGCGAAAGCGATAAAAGCGTACAACCCCGATCCCAGTTGGCAAGAAGCCGAAGAACAACCTGACGACGAAACCATCGCCGCTCAAGACACCAAGTAAGGAAGCAGCTTCTCGTTTCCATCGCGCGGACGGAAAGCAGGCATCTCATGACCGGCAGAGTTTCCAGCGATGACGCGGCAATTTACTTGGTTGGAGCCGGCATCGCCTCGCTCGCCGCCGCAGCCTTCCTGATTCGTGATGGAGACATTCTCGGCCATCGCATCACAATCCTGGAGGAATCCGCCAAAATCGGCGGCAGCCTTGATGCTGCCGGCACTGCCGCAGGCGGATATACGATGCGCGGCGGTCGCATGATCGAAAGCAAGTACCTCTGCACGTTCGATCTGTTTTCGTCCATCCCAACCCTCGATACGAGCAAGACGGTTACGAAGGAGATACTCGATTGGAATGAGACCATGAAGACCTCATCCAAATCGCGGCTCTTTCGCGATGGACGTCGCATCGACGCTCCCGCGTTCGGCCTCAGCGAAAAAGACATTCTTACCATCGAACGTCTGGAACTCGAGCCGGAGGCGTTGCTGGGACGGGCCAGCATTGCGGACCAGTTCGGACCGTCTTTCTTCAATACAGACTTCTGGTTTATGTGGTGTACGACTTTTGCTTTTCAACCATGGCACAGTGCGGTCGAATTCAAGCGCTATCTGGTCCGCTTCACTCATATGGTTTCCGGGTTTAACACCCTCACCGGTATCATGCGAACGGTATACAACCAGTACGATTCCATGGTGCGCCCGTTGCAGAAATGGCTGTTAGAGCGCGGCGTTAAGTTTCAGTTCAATACCCGCGTTACGGATCTCGGCTTCCGCGACGATTCCGAGGGCCGCTACAGTGTGTCCCGAATTATTTGTGAACAAGATGGTTACGATAAGATCCACGTAGGCGAGAAAGACAAAGTAATCGTCACGCTCGGCTCGATGACCGAGAGCTCGAGCCTAGGTTCGATGGATGCTGCGCCCGCTTCTCCGCAGGGCAAGCCTGATGGCGCTTCCTGGGCTCTTTGGGAAAAGATCGCCGCCGAGCGTTCGCAGTTCGGCCAGCCTATCAACTTCAGCGCCTTTCCCCAAGAATCCAAGTGGGTGTCATTTACCACAACTCTTCATGACCCGACGTTCTTTCGACTCGTTGGCGATCTCACCGGCAATGTTCCGGGAGAAGGCGGACTCATTACCTTCCCAGAGTCGAGTTGGTTGGCGTCGATCGTGCTGCCTCACCAGCCGCATTTTATGGGGCAGCCCGCGGACGTCTATGTGTTCTGGGGCTACGGTCTCTCCGTCGATAGGTTGGGCGACTTCGTGAAGAAGCCCATGTCGGCATGCACGGGGCGAGAGATTATGACGGAGATCATGGGTCAGCTGCGCATCGACGCAGAGTCCAAGAAGATACTTGAAACCTGCACCTGCATCCCCTGCATGATGCCTTTCATCACCAGCCAGTTTCTCCGCCGTTCCCAGGGCGATCGCCCGCAGGTTGTACCGGAAGGCTCGAAGAATCTCGCTTTCGTTGGGCAGTTCTGCGAAATCCCGGATGATGTGGTATTCACCGTGGAGTATTCGATCCGCTCCGCAGCAATTGCTGTGTACTCTTTGCTAGGGCTGAATCGGAAACCACCCGCTGTGTATAAAGGAAGCCGCGACCTGCGAGTATTGTTGAAGGCTTTCGAGACGTTACACAACACCCACGTTCCCGCATCGCAGGCTAGGACTGTCCGCCGAGCTTCACAGTAAGGACTTCCCGAATGTCCGATTCGGATACTATGCTCAGTATCGGCTATGAATAAGAGAAGCTTCATCAAGCTGTTGGCAACTTCGGTTGCATCTCCTTCAGTGATTCGCATGTTGGCCTGGGCGGGAGGGGAAAAGCTCAGGAATTGGGCAGGCAATCTGGAATACGGGACCGACCGTATCTACACCTCCACCTCCCTCGAACAGGCGCAGCAATATGTAAGGACCGCAGACAAGCTGAAAGTGCTGGGCACGCGGCATTGCTTCAACGACATAGCCGACAGCAAGGACGGTTTTCTCTCGCTAAAGCCGATGGACAAAGTGGTTGCCATCGATCCGGCGAAGAGGAGCGTCACGGTCGGCGGCGGGATCACGTATGGACAATTGTGCCCATATCTGGACGGCCAGGGTTTTGCGCTCCATAACCTGGCATCGCTGCCGCATATCTCCGTGGCCGGGGCTTGCAGCACAGCGACCCATGGCTCAGGCCAGAGGAACGGCAATCTTGCAACCGCGGCGTCGGCGCTGGAGATAGTGACGGCGGACGGCAAAATCGTAAATCTGCGGCGCGAAGTGGACGGAGATGACTTTGCCGGAGCGGTCGTCGGGCTGGGAGCGCTGGGGGTTATAACCAGGATCACGCTTGATATTCAGCCGACCTTCATCATGCGCCAGTATGTTTATGAAAATCTTCCTTTCGGCGAGTTGAAAGATCATTTTGATGCAATCGAATCGAGTGCGTACAGCGTAAGTCTGTTTACCGACTGGACAAAACAGCGCATCAACGAAGTCTGGATCAAGAGCCGCGTCGAAAAGGATCAGGAATTTCACGCAACCCCGGAGTTTTTCGGGGCCAAGTTGGCCACTCGCAACCTTCACCCAATTTCAGAACTGTCGCCCGAGAATTGTACCGAGCAGATGGGCGTGCCTGGTCCGTGGTATGAGCGGCTGCCGCACTTTCGTATGGGGTTTACACCGAGCGCAGGTAAGGAGCTGCAATCCGAATATTTTATTCCGCGCCAGCATGCGATCGAAGCCATTCAGGCGGTGGAGCACATGCGCGATCAGGTGACTCCATCCTTGCTGATTTCCGAAATCCGGACGGTTGCGGCCGATCATCTTTGGATGAGTCCTTGCTACGGTCAAGATTGCGTGACCATCCATTTCACCTGGAAGCCAGACTGGCCCGCAGTAAGGAAACTGTTGCCCGTGATCGAGAAGGAACTGGCTCGGTATGACGCGTGCCCGCACTGGGGCAAACTGTTTACCACTTCGCCGGCGGAACTCAAGCGCCTTCACAAAAAGATGCCTGAGTTCGTCGAGCTCAGCAGGAGATTTGATGCGGCCGGCAAGTTCCGTAATTCGTTCTTGAATCTGAATATCTTTGGCGGTTGAAACACGGAGCGGCGTCGCTCGAAAGCCCAGTGGGCCCAGATGCTTTGCTTTTCGTCGGAGGCCTCGCCCTTGTCCGCGCATGGACGCGCGCCGCGGCTCTCCCTATAATTGAGGATTCAATCCATGGGGAGAAGCCAACCGGGTGCCGCTCGAACTGAAAGCCACTATCAATCTGCCTAAAACCGCCTTCCCTATGAAGGCCAACCTGCCGCAGAACGAGCCCAAGATTCTGGCTCGCTGGGAGCAGACGGGAATCTACGAGCACATCCGGCGGGCTCGCAAAGGCGCGCCGATTTACATTCTGCACGACGGGCCTCCCTATACCAGCGGGCCGATCCATCTGGGCACGGCACTGAATAAATGCCTCAAGGACTTCATCGTCAAATCGAAAAACATGTCTGGCTTCGACGCCCCCTACGTGCCCGGGTGGGATTGCCACGGGCTTCCGATTGAGATCAAGGTCGATAAAGAACTGGGCGGCAAGAAGCTGCAGATGCGGCCGACCGACGTGCGCACGGAGTGCCGCAAGTACGCTCAGAAGTTTCTGGACTTGCAGCGGCAGCAGTTCAAGCGCATCGGCGTTTTCGGGCGCTTTGACCGGCCTTACGCGACCATGAATCCGCAGTACGAGTCGGTTGTGCTGTCGACTTTTTTTTCGTTCTACGAGAATGGGTTCGTCTACAAAGGGCTGCGCGCGGTTTACTGGTGCATGCACGACGAGACTGCTTTGGCCGAGGCTGAAGTGGAATACGAGAACCACACCAGCCCTACGGTTTGGGTGAAGTATGCGCTGCTGGGCGATCCGGCGAAGATCGATCCGGCGTTGGCGGGGAAGAAAGTCTCGACCATCATCTGGACTACCACTCCGTGGACTTTGCCGGCCTCGATGGCCGTGGCGTTCCATCCCGAGGAAGAGTATGTGGGGCTCGAATCCGGTGGCGAAGTTTACATTGTGGCTTCGAAGCTGGCGAAAGATGTCGCCGAGAAGTGCAAGCTGGCGCACCCGCGCGAGCTGGCGCATTTTCCCGGGCGCAAAATGGAGTGGTTGAATTTTCAGCATCCGTTTCTGGACCGTAAGATTTTAGGCGTGCTGGCCGACTACGTGACCATGGATACCGGCACCGGCGTTGTGCATACCGCGCCTTCGCACGGAGCTGAAGACTTTGCCACCGGAGTGAAGTATGGGCTGGACGCTACGAGTCACGTGGATGAGAAGGGCATTCTGCGCGATGGGATGCCGGAGTACACCGGCAAGCGCGTATGGGAGGCGAATCAGCCGATTATCGAATTGGTGCGCAAGCGCGGGGCGCTGCTGCACTCGGAGAAGACGGAGCATTCGTATCCGCACTGCTGGCGCTGCCACAATGCGGTGATCTTTCGTGCGACTGAGCAGTGGTTCATCGGGATGGAGACGCCGATGCCGGGCGGGAAATCGAAGGACGACACCTTGCGCACGCGAACGCTGGAAGAGATCAAGCGCGTGAAGTGGGATCCGACGTGGGGAGAAGAGCGGCTCTCGAACATGATCGCCACGCGGCCGGATTGGTGCATCTCGCGGCAGCGGGTGTGGGGCGTGCCGATTGCTGTGTTTCTTTGTGACAGCTGCGGCAAGCCGCTGAATGATCCGGCGGTAAATCGTAAGGTGGTTGCGCTTTTTGCGCGCTCCGGGGCTGATTCGTGGTACACGCGAGAGGCCGATACGATTCTTTCGATGCAAGCTAAGTGCCCCCACTGCGGCCATGGCAGCTTCGAAAAAGAAACTGACATCTTCGACGTGTGGCTGGAGTCGGGCGCAAGTTATCTTGCGCTGGTGGCGGACGAGCCATCGTACCCGTGGCCTTCCGATCTTTATTTGGAGGGCGGCGATCAGTATCGCGGCTGGTTTCAGTCTTCCCTGCTGTGCGCGATGGGCACGCATGCGACGCCTCCGTATAAAGGCGTGGTTACGCCGGGGTGGACGCTCGACGAAAAAGGGCAGGCCATGTCGAAGTCTCGCGGGAATGATGTGGACCCCGTGGACATTGCCGATCGACTGGGCGGCGAAGTGGTGCGGCTCTGGGTGGCGTCGGTGGATTTTCGCGAAGACGTGGTCGGCTCTGAGGCCCTGATGCTGCGCATCGCGGAAAATTACCGCAAGATTCGCAATACCTTTCGCTATGTGCTGGGCAACCTGGGCGATTTTAATCCGGAGGTGGATGCGGTTCGGTTCGAGCAGATGGAAGCGCTCGACCAATACATGCTGCGGCAGACATGCGAATTCGCCTCCGACGTGCGCAGCGCTTACGACGAGTTTGCCTTTCACAAGATTTATCATCGGCTGAATCACTTTTGCATTGTCGACCTGAGCGCGTTTTACTTTGATGTGCTGAAAGACCGGTTGTACATCTCCGCGCCGAAGTCGCAGGGGCGGCGCAGCGCGCAGACGGCGATTTGGAGAATCGGCGAAGCGCTGGTGCGGCTGGTCGCGCCCATCATGAGCTTTACTTCGGAAGAAGTCTGGGATTATTTGCCGAAGACGGCGGGGCGGGCTGAGAGCGTGCATCTGGCGTTGTTTCCGCCAGAGGCGGAGATATTGGGGGATGCTACTCAGGTGGCGGGGGCGTCGAAGGTCGGCCAGGAAGGGACTGCCGAGGATTGGCCTGCGCTGCGCGGAGTGCGCGACGAGGTTCTCAAGGCGCTAGAAGAGGCTCGCAATCATAAACTAATCGGCACTGGGCTTGAGGCGCACGTGGTCTTGGCCGCGCCCGATCCTCTCTATTCTGTGCTGGCTCGGCATGCGGAGCAGCTTCGGTATTTGTTCATCGTTTCCCAGGTCACGCTTACGCAAGCCTCTGGCAATGGCACCGGCGGCGTACACATTGAAGTGAAGAAGGCGGACGGGTTGAAGTGCGAGCGCTGCTGGAATTACTCGACCCGCGTGGGTGAGGATAAGAAGTATCCTACGGTTTGCGAACGCTGCAGCGCGGTGTTGAAAGAATTGGACGCCTCCCAATAGATCGAGCGCATTGTGAACTTGCGAAAGTTGCGAATTTTTGTGCTGACGGTCCTGGCTCTGTGCCTCATCCCGGCCACGCGTTACTACCAAATCGATCAGCCTCTCATAAAGTATTTGCAAGGAGCGCGGCATGTCGATCCTTTGTCGCTGCACCAGGCTGGGGAATTCGTCGAGAATAATCTTGGCACGGAGCAGGATGCCGATGGTTCGGTGACGGTGCGCATGATCGCCGAGCAGTATTTTTTTGTCCCGCATTGCGTTCTGGTGCCGGCCGGAGTTCCAGTTCATCTGCGCATCACGAGTGCGGATGCGGTGCATTCGCTTTTTATCGACGGCACGAACTATGCGGTGAAGGTTCTGCCCGGAACCATCAGCGAGGCGCAACTGGAGTTCGCCCGGATGGGCGACTACAAGCTGCCCTGCCGCGAATTTTGTGGAGCCGGCCACTACGCCATGCGCTCGCAGTTGAGAGTTGTACCGCGCGATCAGTTCCCTGCTCTGCAATCGGGAGAGAGGGGGAATTGTGCGGCACGGTAGGCGGCATTTTCCCAAACTCGCGGCCGTTATTATGGTTGTTTTCCTCGCCGCTTCCCTGCTCCTTTTGGCGAACGATAGTCCTCGCGCTCGAGTTCCTTCGCTTGTCGAGTGGAATTACGAAACGATTGCTGCAGCCTCCTCCGGCGACGCTTTTCGCGGTCTGCTGCTAGCCAAGCGCTGCGCCCACTGCCATGGCGAGGAGGGTTTCAGCGCCGCGGCTTCCACTCCCAACCTGGCGGGAATGAATACGCTTTCGCTGTGGAAGGAGCTGGAGGATTTTCGCAGCCACAAACGCAACTCGCGGGTAATGCAGCCGATCGCGGAATCGCTCTCGGAGCGCGATGTGGCGGATGTGACCGCTTATTACGCGAAGCTTCCGGTGTATGAAGATCCACAGGACAACCGTTCCTTTCCGCAGGCTCGGCCCGATCCGAGTCATGCAACCGTGGCGTCGCGGCTGGTTTCGTTTGGCGATGGCGAACGCGGCATTCCTCCCTGCCAGGCGTGCCATGGGCCGGTGGCTTATCGTCCGGGAGTTCCGTCTTTGATGACGCAGAATGCCGATTATGTTTTGGATCAGTTGGAAGCCTTTGCCCGGGGTTCTCGCGCCAACGACATTAACTTGCCGATGCGGACGGTCGCAGCCTTGTTAACTGAGGACGAACGGAAGGCGCTCGCGGAATATTACGGCGCGGGGCTGGGCCTGCAGCCGGGGAGTTCAAGATGACACGCGGTCAGTGAAAGAAAAACCGAGTTCTCAGCGGGCCTTCGGCCCGGTGAGAAATGACAAGAGTCTTTGAAGCCCGTTAGCTGAAGCCCGTGCAGGCTTCTAGCGCAACTCTTCCATGGCTGCTTCGAGCGCCTCGGGGCCGGGGCGCGTCAACGATTCCGGCAGCGTGGCCAGCGGTTGATCGACCATGTTCAACATGTCGAGGAACGTGGGGGCTTTGGTGTTTACGTAGAACAATCCCGTCAGCACTTCACCTTTGTCGTGGGCCTCGCTCAGTCGGGTCATGGCGGCGATCCGATTCGTGGGGTCGTAGTCTTCTTCCAGCTTGCGCAAGCGGATGCGCGAACCGTCGTGCAGTGTGACATTGGCAGTAGTTCCCGCATCGTACTCGACATCGATCTCTTCGAAGTGCGGGACGAAGCTGATCTCCTGCAAAGTTTCTTCGTGATCTTTTACATATTTGTAGGACTTGGTCGAACCTTCGTGATCGTTGAAGGTCACGCAGGGAGAAACTACGTCGAGCATGACCGTGCCGTGGTGAGCAATGGCGGCTTTCAGCATAGTGCTCAATTGCTTCTTGTCACCGGAGAACGAGCGCCCCACGAAGGTAGCGCCGAGTTCAATCGCCAGGCCGCAGGTGTCGATCGGCGGCAGATCGTTGATCACGCCTGACTTTAATTTCGATCCCAAGTCGGCCGTGGCCGAGAATTGGCCCTTGGTAAGGCCGTAAACACCGTTGTCTTCGATGATGTAGATGAGCGGGAGATTGCGGCGCATGAGGTGAACGAACTGGCCGATGCCGATAGAGGCGGTGTCGCCGTCGCCGCTCACGCCAAGAGCGATGAGATTGCGATTCGCTAACAGCGCGCCGCTGGCTATCGAAGGCATGCGTCCGTGCACGGAGTTGAAGCTGTGCGAGCGGTTCATGAAATAGGCGGGGCTCTTCGAGGAGCAGCCAATTCCGCTCAGCTTGACGACGCGTTCGGGCTGCACGCCCATGTCATACATGGCTTCGATGATGCGCTCGGAGATGGCGTTGTGGCCGCAACCGGCGCAGAGCGTGGTCTTGCCGCCTTTGTAGTCGAGAACGCTGAGTCCGATGCGGTTGGTTTTCGGCTCCGGGGTCTTGAGATCGGTTGGCGTGGTCGCCATTTACTTACCCTCCATGGTGCTGAGTTCGTCGGTGACGGAGCGGGCATCGAGCGGCAGGCCGTCGAGGTGGGCGATGCTGCGCAGGCGCGTGATCAATTCCGGTTTGAGATCGAGTTTGAGCAGGCTGAGCATTTGCGCGTCGCGATTTTGCTCGACCACGTAGACGCGTTCGTGCTGCTCGATAAATTCGTGCACTTCGCGGGTGAAAGGATACGCGCGCAGCCGCAAGTAATCGGTTTCGATGGCGTATTCGTTGCGCAGTTGGTCGCGGCCTTCGACGATTCCCCAGTGCGAGGTGCCGTAGGCGATGATGCCGATTTTTGCGTTTGTGCCTTTCAGAATTTCCGGGCGCGGCACGAACGAGCGCGCAGTTTCGAACTTGCGATTCAGGCGCTCCATGTTGTTTTCATAATCGTCGGGGCGCTCACTGTAATTGGATCTGTCGTTGTGTCCGCTGCCGCGCGTGAAATAAGCGGCGGAGGGATGATTCGTTCCCGGCAGCGTGCGATAGCCCACGCCGTCGCCATCCAGATCTTTGTAGCGGGCGAAGCCGCCGAGTTTTTCCAGATCTTTTTTATCGAGCACTTTGCCGCGCTGGATCGGCGTGGTGGGGTACTCGAAGGGATCGGACATCCAGTTGTTCATGCCCAGATCGAGATCGGACATGACGAAGACGAGCGTCTGAAATTGTTCGGCGAGATTGAAAGCGTCGCCAGCCATGGTGAAGCATTCATCCACGGAGCACGGGATCAGCATGATGTGTTTGGTGTCGCCGTGCGAGAGGAACGCGGTGCTGAGAATGTCACCTTGCGAAGTGCGCGTGGGCAGGCCGGTGGAAGGGCCGACGCGCTGGATATCCCAGATGACTCCGGGGATTTCCGCGTAATATGCCAAGCCGGAAAATTCCGACATCAACGAGATGCCGGGGCCCGCGGTTGCGGTCATGCTGCGCGCCCCCGCCCAGCCGGCGCCGATGACCATGCCGATGGCGGCAAGTTCATCCTCGGCCTGAACGATCGCGAAGGTGGCTTTGCCGTCGGGGCCGATGCGGTAGTCCTTCATGTATTCGATCATGGTCTCGACCAGCGAGGACGAGGGCGTGATGGGATACCAGGTGACCACCGTGCATCCGGCGAACATGCAGCCCAGGGCCGCGGCCGAGTTGCCATCGATGATGATCTTGCCGGCGGTCTTGTTCATGCGCTCGATGTAGTATTCGCCGCGCTTCTGCAGGCTGGCCTTGGCGTAGTCGTAGCCGGCCTGCGCGCCCGCCAGGTTCAAATTCGCCGCTTTCAACTTCTTGGCGAACTGTTTGCGGACCGCTTTCTCGACCTCGCCCATGTCGATTTCGAGCAAGTAGGCGACCACGCCTACGTAGACCATATTCTTGACCAGTTTTCGCAGTTTGGGCTCGGGGCACACCGGAGCTACAAGTCTGTCGTAAGGGACGGAGTAGAAAATTAAATCGTTCCGCAGCTTGTCGAGAGCGAGAGGTTCGTCGTAGAGCACCGACGCGCCGGCAGCGAGCGACATTACGTCATCCTGGGCGGTTTCCGCGTTCATCGCGATCAGGAAATCGATTTCCTTCTTGCGCCCGATATAGCCGTCTTTGTTGGCGCGAATGGTGTACCAGGTAGGCAGGCCGGCGATATTTGAGGGGAATAAATTCTTGCCGGAAATCGGCACCCCCATCTGAAAAATGGCGCGCAACAAAACCGTGTTCGAACTGTTTGAGCCGGAGCCATTCACGGTCGCGACCTGAATGCTCATGTCGTTGACAATGCGCTTGCGCCCCAATTCGCCGCCGGTACCCTGGGGCGCAACATCCATAGTAGCCATCCAACACCTTCCTTTGATTTGGGCGGCGGAGTAGCTCCGCCGGAACTCCCGCGATGGCGAGAGCAAACACACCATTATACGGCGGCATCGCTCGGCCAGCACAGCAAATGTCAACGCTGGAGGTATTACCTTGGGAACGCCGGCACGGCTCAGGGCATGGGTTTTGGTTGGGGGAGAGTCTCAAAAAACTGCGCGATGGAACGGAATTTGTTGTAGCGAGTTTCCAGTAATTCAGGGACCGAAAGTTTTTTAAGTTCGCCGAGATGCTTCTGCAGGCTCACGTCGAGCAATGCCGCCGCGGCTTCGTAGTTGACGTGCGCTCCGCCCTCGGGTTCGGGGACGATGCCGTCAATGCAGCCCAGCTCGCTAAGATCGGTGGCCGTGATGCGCATGGCCTCGGCGGCTAACTCTTTTTTGGTGGCGTCGCGCCACATGATGGCGGCGCAGCCTTCTGGAGAAATGACCGAATAAATGGAATTCTCCATCATCAGCACGCGGTCGGCGACGGCGATCGCTAAGGCGCCGCCGCTTCCCCCTACGCCGATTACAGTGGCGATGATGGGGACTTCGAGTTTCGGCATTTCACGGAGGTTGTAGGCAATGGCCTCGGCTTGGCCGCGTTCCTCGGCGTGAATGCCAGGGTAAGCGCCGTCGGTATCGACGAGAGTGAAAATTGGTTTGCGAAATTTATCCGCGAATTGCATGATGCGCAGCGCCTTGCGGTAGCCCTCGGGGTGGGGCGTGCCGAAGTTGCGATAGACGCGCTGCTTCATGTCGCGGCCCTTCTGCGTGCCGACGACCAAAATCTCTTCGCCGTGGAAGCGGGCCATGCCGCAGATCACGGCGGGATCGTCGCCGAAGCCGCGGTCGCCATGGATCTCGCTGAAGTCGGTGAAGAGACGCTCGATGTAGTCGAGGGTCTGGGGACGCTGGGGATGCCGCGCCAGTTCGGTTTTTTGCCAGGCAGTCTGCAACGCTTTGATTTCCTCCTTCAGCGTAGCGACGCGGCCTTGAAGCTGCGCGAGTTGGCGATTGGTTTCCTCGCTGTGGTGCTGGCCGTTGCCATTGTTGCCGGAGGAGGCCTCGGTCAGCGCGATTTGGCGCTCGACCTCTTCCAGTTCGTGCTGCGCGTTAGGATTCGCTGCCATGGATAATGCGATCTTAAGCAGGATTCAGTTAATTCCGCTTAAGATCAACTGATTACGCGCACACTACCCCGCCCGCAGAGTTTTTCGACGCGAGCGATGAAGTTGCGGTCCGGCAGCACATTATAACCCTCCGCCTCCATTACCACCATGAAATCGCCGGTACGTTCCACGTCAAACAATACCCTGGCCTCGCCTTTGCGCTCCTCGAAAAGAGTGTGCAGATCGTCGACCGTGGAGCTGCCGGCGCTTTCGAGCGGCACACGAATGCGAATGGCGCGCGGCAGCGACACCTTGGCATCCTCGAGCGGCATGATTTCCGCGGCGGTAATCTTTGGATTCGCGCCTTCTTCGATTCTCACTCCGGCCCGCACCAACACGGGAACTTCGAGCTTCACCTTATCTTGCAGGCGCTTGTAGGCTTCGGGAAAGACGATCATGTCGATGGAGCCGGTCATATCTTCGAGCGTGGCTTGGGCATAGAAATCTCCGCGCTTGGATTTTTGCACGCGCACGTTGGCGATGATACCCGCCGTGGCGATGGTTTCGTCTTTGCCGGTGGAGTTCTTCAGGGCAGAGATTTCTTCGATGCTCAACGCCTGCAGGTCTGCCAGCTTGTCTTGGTATTTTTCCAGCGGGTGACCGGAGATGAAGAAGCCGAGAATCTCTTTTTCGGCGGCGAGCCGGGCCTGTTCATCCCAGTCGGGAATGTCGGGAAGCTTGTCGTTGTGGGCTTCAGAATCTTCCTGCTGGAAAACGCCGAAGAGGCCGTGCTGGCCGGACTCGGCGTCGCGCTGGGTTTTTTGGGCGCGCTCCATGGCGCGGTCGAGGACCGTCATTAGTTGTGCGCGGCGGCCGAGAGAATCCATGGCCCCGCTCTTGATTAGCGATTCGACGACGCGCTTGTTGAGCAGGCGGAGATCGACGTTCTCGCAGAACTCGTAGATCGATTTGAAGCGGGTCAATTTCTTGCGCGCAGTGACGATCGATTCGATGGCGTTACCGCCCACATTTTTTACCGCGGCAAGGCCGAACCGGATGGCTTCGCCGTGCGGGGTGAAGTTGGCGTCGGAGACGTTGATGTCGGGGGCTTCGACGGCGATGCCCATCTCGCGGCATTCGTTAATGTACTTCACCACGTCATCGGTGCTGCCGGTGACCGAGGTGAGCAGCGCTGCCATGAATTCGACGGGATAGTGCGTCTTCAGATACGCGGTGTGATAGGCCAGCAGCGCGTAGGCGGCGGAGTGTGATTTGTTGAAGCCGTAGCCCGCGAACTGCGCCATGAGATCGAAAATCTTTTCGATTTTCTTGGGCGGAAACTTGCGTTGCGCCGCGCCTTCGACGAAGCGCTCGCGCTGCTGCGCCATCTCTTCCGCATTCTTTTTGCCCATGGCGCGGCGCAGCAGGTCGGCTTCACCGAGCGAGTAGCCGGCCAGGCGATTCGCGATCTGCATCACTTGCTCCTGATAGACGATCACGCCCAGCGTTTCTTCAAGAATTTCTTTCAGCTCGGGCAGCTCGTATTCGACCTTCTTGCGGCCGTGCTTGCGGTCGACGAAGTCGTCGATCATTCCGCCTTGGATCGGGCCGGGGCGATAGAGCGCGTTCAGAGCGGTTAGATCTTCGATGGAATTCGGCTGGTACTTGCGCAAGACGTCGCGCATGCCGTGCGACTCAAACTGGAAAACGCCCGAGGTTAATCCCTTGTGGAAAACTTTTTGATAAGTCGCGGCGTCTTCGAGTAGAACATTGTCCAGCGTGATCGGAGTGCCGCGGGTTTGTTCGATCAGCTTCAGGGCGTCGGTAAGAATCGTGAGCGTGGTCAGGCCGAGGAAATCCATCTTCAGCAGGCCCATCTTTTCGATGGCGACCATGTCGAAGGCGGTCACGATTTCGTCGTTCTTGGTGCGATGCAGCGGGACTAACTCGGTGAGCGGACGCGGCGAAATTACCACTCCGGCGGCGTGCACTCCGGAGTTACGGACCATGCCTTCCAGTTTTTTCGCGGTTTGAATCAGTTCGCGGATCTGGCCATCTTTCTCCATGGCCTCGCGCAGTTGGGCGGAGTCTTGAATGGCCTGGTCGAGGGTGATGTTGAGTTGCGTGGGAATCATTTTCGCGATGCGGTCGACATCGCTGTAGGGAATGTCCATGGCGCGGCCTACGTCTTTGATCGCGGCTTTGGCGGCCATGGTGCCGAAGGTGATGATCTGGGCCACGTTGTCGCGGCCGTATTTTTGCGTGACGTAATTGATGACTTCGCCGCGTCGATTCATGCAGAAATCGATGTCGATATCGGGCATGGAAACGCGCTCGGGATTGAGAAAGCGCTCGAAGAGCAATTCGTGTTGCAGCGGATCGAGATCGGTGATGCCCAGCGCGTACGAGACCAGCGATCCGGCGGCGGAGCCGCGGCCTGGGCCCACGGGGATGTCGTGCTCTTTGGCGTAGCGGATGAAATCCCAGACGATTAAAAAGTAGCCGGGAAATTTCATCTGCTGAATGATCGCCAGTTCGCGCTCCAGGCGCTGGTCGTAATCGGAGATGGGATGCTTCAATTTACCCTGCTGGTGTAAGGGCCGCAATGCCGCCATACGCCCCGCGTAGCCCTCGCGAGAGACGTGCGCGAAATAACTGTCGATGGTGTAGCCGGGAGGAACTTCGAACTGCGGGAACGGGGTGGCAACTCTTTCGAGGCGCAGGCGGCAGCGCTCGGCGATGTCGAGCGTTCGCGTCAGGACGTCGGGCGAATCTTTGAAGACACGAGCCATTTCGTCGTGGCTCTTGACGAAGAACTGGTTGCCATCAAACTTCATGCGCTGCGTGTCATGGATGGACTTGCCAGTCTGAATGCAAAGCATCACATCCTGCGCGTGCGCGTCGTCTTCGCAGAGATAATGGCTGTCGTTGGTGGCGACCAGGCGCAGGCTGAGATCCTTTTCCAACTGGAAGAGGCCGGGATGGATGCGGTGCTCCATCGCTAAACCCTGATCCTGAATTTCGAGGTAGAAATTTTCCTTGCCGAAGATGTCGCAGAAGCTTCCCGCAGCGGCGCGCGCGGCCGCGTAGTTCCCTTCCATCAGGCGTTCGGCCACTTCGCCTTTCAGGCAGCCGGAGAGGCCGATCAGTCCGCGTGAATGTTCGGCCAGAAATTTCTTGCTTACTCTGGGCTTGTAATAGAAGCCATGCAGTGAGGCCTCCGACGTGATCTTCACCAGGTTGCGGTAGCCCTCTTCGTTTTCGGCGAGCACCAGCAAGTGGTGGTAGGTATCGCCGTCGGGCGGAGTGCGCTCGATGTTGTGATCGTCTTTTTTGCAGATGTAAAGTTCGCAGCCCACGATCGGCTTTACGCCGTATTTGTGGGCGGCGTTTACGAAGTGCACCGCGCCAAAGATGTTGCCATGGTCGGTCATGGCGACGGCGGGCATGCCCAGCTGTTGGACACGCTGGCAGAGCTTTTCCACGTCGCAGGCGCCGTCGAGCAGGGAATAATCGGTGTGCAGGTGCAGGTGAACGAATTGGGACATTGGGCTCAGTTCTATTTTACTTGGCGTCATTCTAACGGGAAATGGAAGCCGGCAGGCGGATAGTTATCCACCATGATCCACAGAGATTTCCTTCGACGATGGCGGCGGGCTATTGACCTTCTTGCCCGCCGGGCAGGCGGAAGCTTACACCGCGGTCTTCGTTGGCTTTGGTTGTCGCGGGAATATCAAGATCGGAGAGCGGGATTTTTTCGGTGCGCTGCGGGGCGAAGTTCCAGAGAGTCTGGCCTACGATGGCGTAATTCTTCACTTCCTCTTTGTGCTGATCGCGGAAGATCAGGACAGTTGCCGGAGCGGCTTCGGTCACTTCTTGCTGATGCGGCGCGGGTGCCGACGGCGCATCGGTATTCGGATCAGATGGCTGGCGCAACTGCTGTTCGGCGAGGTTCTGCTGATTCATCTCTTCGGCTAAGCCGATCTGGTTTTGCTGGTCCTGATCGTAGGAGGAACCGGAATCCCCCCACCAGTAAGGATCAATGCCGGCGTAGGAGCCCCAGGGATAGCCATAACCCCGGCAGGGATAGCCGTAGCAATTGTTGCGAAGGCCGTAGCCGTAGGTGCGGATTCGAACCCCTGTGCCAGAACGGCCGCGGGTCAGCGGGCGATTGAAAGAGCCGCGCGCATAGGAGCGGGGGGAGAACGAGCGTCCGGAGAAGGAACGTGGCGCGTAGGAGCGCGGCGCATAGGAGTGAGGGGCAAACCCAGAGCCCGTGCGCGCGCCGCTAAGAGCATGACCGCCACCGCCCAAGCTGCCGCCGTGGGAGGAAAATCCTCCGCCGTGGCCGCCTCCATGCTGCGCAAGTACGGGCCAGGATGTGAGCAGAAGCACGAGCGCCGGGATCAAGAGAAGGCGGTGCATGGCCTTAATTATATGCCTGTTTCGGGCCGGTCAATGGGGAAATTGGACCCTGTAAAACAGTAAGTCGGACTATGGAGGGAACGCCCGTGTGGGCTAAGCCGCGAGCTTTCTGAGCGAGATGGCCGACAGGATGAGACCGTTACGAAACCGGTGCCGTCCGCTGAATCGGAGTCGATTTACCCCATTTTGCGGACTCCCGGCACTACCGTGCCCGGCTGTCACATGCCGTCGCTTCGCGGCTGAGACCGATGTTGTCCCACTGTCACTGCACGGGATCGAGTTTTCACAGCTGCCTCAGGATGCGGTATCTGCGAGCGAACTCTATCCTTTCTTTGACCTCGGTTTCGCCTTTGGCTTCGATTTTGGCTTCGGCTTTGCTTTCTTGACCGGGGCCTTCTTCGCGGCAGTTTTGGCCACCCGCTTTGCCGGCTTAGGGGCAGCTTTGGCAGGCTCAGATTTCGGTTCCGTTTTCGCCTTTGTCGGCGGCTTTGGCTTGGCTTCCGGCTTGGCTGCGGCAACTGAAATTGGGATCGGGGCTGGCGCAGCGGCAACGGCTTCCGCTTTGCCCTTAACTTTTCCTTTGCCTTTGGCGATCTCGCCTTTTTTCCCTGGCACGGGCACTACTGGAGTCGCAACCACTGCCGCTTTGGGTCCCCGTCCGCGTCGCGGTGGTGGGGGCGGCGGAGGCGGTGGCGGGGCGAACGGCTTCAAGAATTTCAAGGTCTCGGTGTGAGAGCGCAGTTTGCCGTCGAGCAAGAGCATGAAGACGTCGCGCGCGATCTTGGGATACTCGGGCAGTTGCGGCGTGATCAGCAACTCGGTCATTTCCGGCAGCGGGATGCGCTGCTGCACCTGCCGCCATTTGGTGAAATAGTTCTTGATCTTCTGCGCGACCGTCTGATGGCGAGCCGTCACGGCCAGGAATAGAACCATCTCGGGTTTAGCCGAGGACAATAAATTCCAAGTGCGCGACGGAGTTGCGGCTTCTTTTCCGGTGAGGCGCTTGGCCAGGTCTTTGGCATGATCTTCGATATCGCGCCAAGCTTGGACGAGGTCTTTGCGCGGAATCTGGCGCTGCAAATCGGAGATGTCTTTATCCGAAAGGTGCGCGGTCAGGAAGTGCATCACCGCCGCCGAGGGGTCGACCGTGTAACCGAGATCGACCATCTGCTGGCGCGTTTTCATCAACTGGGTGAGTCCGTTGACGTCGACCTTGGCGGTGGTCCAATGCGGGTGCAGCACCTTCAGCCATTCTTCTTTTTCCAGCGCCCGCACCACCGCCAGCGGATCATCTTCGTGGGCCAGTTGCGCGCTCTCATGGCCGATGGGGTTGCGCGAGATATGGTCGATGTAGTTATTTTCCTTAGCGGAGTTGTAGCGCTGTTGAGTGCGCTCTTCGAGTGGCCAGCCGAAGCGGGCGGCGAAGCGCGTGGCCCGGATCAAGCGCGAGGGATCTTCGACGAAAGAATAATTGTGCAGCACGCGCAGCAGCTTGGCCTCGATATCGGCCACGCCGTTGAAGGGGTCGAGCAACAGGCCGCGCGAACCTTCGTTGAGCGAAAGCGCCATGGAATTCACGGTGAAATCGCGGCGGCGCAGATCGTCCTGAATGCTGGCGGCGGAGATTGTGGGCGGCCTGCCCACCTTCTCGTAAGTCTCGCTGCGCGACATCCCGATCTCGGCGCGCACGTTGCCCGGCAGCACCAGAAATAAAGTCCGAGTGTCGTCCTCGTGACCTGCCAGTTGGGCGCCGGCGCGCTCGAAGTCTTTTTGCAGCTTGAGGGGATTGCCCTGAACCGTGAAGTCCAGGTCGCGGATGGTGAAGCCGCTGATGATGTCGCGAATTGCGCCGCCGGTGAGGTAAAGAGTGATTCCCGCCGCGCGGGCTATGTCTTCCACCAGCTTGACGCCTTTGAGTTGATCCGGCGTCAACCGGATTTCCATCGTATAAATGTAATCAGCCATTCGTCTTCAAACGATCCGATTGCAACGACCGGGGATCGCAAGCTGCAAGCGTTCGTGCCGCGCGCTGGCACAGGATTGCCGCTGCACTAGCGTTTTCCACAGGATTTCCACAGGATCACGCGGCCCAAGCTGCCCGGTTCGGCTGCAGGCCTGACACAAGCCACTCAATACAAGAGACTTATTTAGGCTTGAGCGGGGCCAAAGCAACTTAAAGGAATAACACAACGTTTACGATTTGGCTACTGCCAACGTGGATTCCCGCGATTTGTAAGGAAATAGTGCGAGAATGGGGCGGACTTGAGAGCGGCTTCCGGCTCCCGCTACCCGGCTTCCGGTGGGCAACTGCCCGGAAGCCGGACGCCGCGTGCCGGATGCCGGGATTATGCCTTCTACGCACAAGAAAGTAATCGTCCGCAAGATGGACCGGGATTCCGTCTCGGGCTACGTTTCGCCTGCCCAGTTCGTCAACGAAGGCAAGCTGGAGTTGCTGAACACGGCCGGCAACGTGGTCGCCATGGATCTGCGCGAGATCAAGGGCGTTTATTTTGTGCGCGAGTTCGGCGATTCCGAATCCCTCCCGCGCAAGACATTCACCTCCCGGCCGCGCTCGGAAGGGTTGTGGGTGCGCCTGCGCTTCAAAGACAGCGAGATTCTGGAAGGGCTGATGCCGGCTGATCTCACACAGAATCTGCCGGAGGGTTATTTGGTCAATCCTCCCGACCAGCGCTCGAACACACAGCGCATCTTCGTGCCGAGGACGGCGCTGGAATCGCTGACGGTTTTGGCCGTGATTGGCGCACCACGGCGGCCGCGCCGGGCTGCAACCGACGATCAACGTCAAGTTCCCATGTTCGAGGAGCAATAGTTCAAGGAGCAATACTAAGAGGAACAATAGTAGTGTTACTTTTATCCAGGGTCATTCGTCCTTGCGGGGCACACGATTGCCATTGATCCCTCTTACCAATTGTGATTAACTCGGTACACGGAGCCGCGCAGCTCTGTTCTTGATAGGAAACGCCCCCACAACAACTTATTAAGGTGCCTCATGCAGATGTCGGGTAAGGTGTCGCCGCGAGGAGTATGGGTTTTCGTCTGGGCGGTGGTTTGGATGGGCTGCGCGAGCGGCTTGGCCGCGGGCGCGACTCCTCCACATTACGTCGTTACGAACGACGATGTGAGCTTCGGCAACGGGGCCACGTTCTATAGCGTCGGGGCCAGTGGCGCACTCACACTGGTGCAGCAAGTGGTAACCGGCGGGAGTGGTATTGGGGGCGGTTTTTTCGGCACGAACCGCCTCAGCCTGCTGAACGGCGCGAGTAATGAGTGCGTCTACGCCTCCGACGCCGCGTCCGGAGATATTGTCGGGATTAACGTCAGCACCCTCACAGCGGGCGCGGAAGTCTTCGGCTCCGATATCGATGACGGCTCGACCAACGGTATTGGGCTGGCCATGAACGGCAAATATTTGTATGCCGGCTTCACCGGCTCCAACACGATTGGGACTTTTCAGGTTCAGTCCGGGTGCGGCCTTGCGTTTGCGAACGATATATCCGTGGCCGGCCTGCAGGGCGGGGTGATCGAGGGCATGGCTCTGCACGGGAACCTCATGGTGGTGACCTACGGCGATGGTTCCATCGAATCTTTCAACATCTCCGCGGGAACGCCCGTCTCCAACGGCGACGAACAGAATTCGACCGCCTTCCGAAAATCGCAGGGTGCCACATATCCCACCAGCGTTGAGATCACGCAGGACGGCCACTTCGCGATCTTCGGCGACACTTCCTCCTCGACGGTGGTGGAGGTCTCCGATATTTCTTCTGGAAAGTTGGGCCACACTGTGGTGTATACGCAGAAGGCTCCGATGAACTCCAGCAACATCCTGCTCAGCCCCGATGAGACGCTGCTCTATGTGGCCAACACCGAGGGAGATTCGATTACAGCCCTTTACTTTGACGCAAGCACTGGCAAGCTCACTCCTGGCTGCAGTTCTGGCAAGCTCCGCGGCTACAGCAGAGATTGGTCTTATCTCGCCTCTATGGCGCTGGAGAAAAATACCGGCACCGGGTCAGTGGTTTATGTGGCTGAGTTCGGCTCATCGATCGCCGTAGTCCACGTAAGTTCAAGCGGCGGAAAATGCACCTTGAAAGAAGCCCCTGGGTCGCCCATCTCCGATCCCAACAGCGCAGGCTTGCTATCGATCGCGAGCTTTCCTCCGCGGTCATTTTGATTTGTGAAGGTTACTGAGGAGTTTTCCTATGCGTGCCGAGTTGAAAATGTTGCTGGCGGTTTTACTGTGTGGCTTCCCTTTCCTGAAGTCTGCGGCTCAATGTCCGGGGCGACCCAAACCCGGCAGCGTGGTCAAGGATGCTCTGAGCCTCACTTCGCAGAATGGCGTCCTCAATGCCAGCTTCACCATGGGAACCTCGGTCGATGAGCTCGGCTACACGCATTACTGCTACAAGTATCAACCTTCCAGCGGACCTGTCGCGGAAGCGCCGACGCTGCGGCTGAATCCGGGCGACCTACTGCAGTTGAGTGTCACCGACGACATCGTAAGCGGGGGCGCGGACAGCGTCAGCACGATGATGGATATGTCCGCTCCCACCGGATCGCCACTTTGCGGCGATGGCGGCACTCCCACCATCAACTCTACGAACGTTCACTTCCATGGACTGAACGTTCCCCCGGTCTGCCACCAGGACGATGTGCTCTCGACGATAATCCAGCCGGGCTCGCCGGGATTTCAGTACGGCATAACGATTCCAACCACTGAGCCGCCAGGGCTGTATTGGTACCATCCCCACGTGCATGGGTTTACTGAGTTTCAAGTGAATGGCGGCGCGGCAGGAGCGTTGATCGTTGAAGGCATGGAAAAAGTTCGCCCCGAGGTAACCGGGCTTACCGAGCGCGTCTTCGTGCTTCGCCAACAGTATCTGGTTCCCTGGGTGCCGGGGCCTTACCAGGTGACAATTAACTATCAGACTGCGGGCGAGGTTCAAGGGCCCTCTCCCGTGATCGAGATGAAGGTCGGGGAGAAAGAGTTCTGGCGGGTGGCGAACGCGACCATTCAGGACTTCATGCCGCTGCAAGTGTGGTTCAACGGTGTGCCGCAGCCGCTGCAGGTGGTCGCGCTCGACGGCTATCCCCTGGCCCAGACGCGCATGGAGACAACGATTCTGGTTCCTCCGGCGGGCCGCGCTGAATTTATCGTGCCCGCGCCCCCGGCAGGAACGACGGTTCTGTTCCTGACACAGGCATATTCAACCGGACCTACCGGCAACCAGGACTTCGAAGATTTGCTCGCTAAAGTCAACCTCACGAAAGCTGACACTGCAGCGGCGAAACCTGCGCACGACTCGCCCAAGGTCGCGGTGGGCAACCTCAAATTTGCTGGATTGAACACGGTTGCTCCTACGGCCACGCGCAATCTGTATTTCTCCGAGGAGTTTGGCGGGACCAACGGGCCGATTCAGTTCTACATCACGGTCGGCGGGCAAAAGCCGACCGTATTCGAGCCGAACGAGAAGCCAGTGATCACGACGAACGTCGGCGCGGTGGAAGATTGGACCATAGAAAATCGCGCCCTCGAAACCCATGCCTTTCATATTCACCAGATTCACTTCATGATGCTGGAGGTCGATGGGAAGCCGGTCACCGATCAGGATCTGCGCGATACCATTGAGATTCCCTACTGGAGCGGCTCCGGCCCCTACCATAGCGTTAAGGTGCGCATGGATTTCCGCGACCCGACCATCGCCGGAACGTTTGTGTTTCATTGCCACATTCTGTTGCATGAGGATTTGGGCATGATGCACAAAATTCAAGTCATGCCGTAGCAACCCACGCCGTCCGCCAAATCAACACGGGGACAGAGAGGAATCATGTGGGGACAGCCGCCCCCGGCTGTCCATCGAGCGCAGCTCGACGGCTTTCGGTCGGCGCCGTGGAACTGCCGGTTGCACTGTGGAAGAGCGGCGCTTCAGCCGCGTAAAAGCCCACACTTTCTATCGGGCTTTAGTCCCGTGAACGTTTCATCTTCCCAGGTTTTTCCATAGACTCTTTATTGCGAAATTCCGAACGCGAAAGGTTCACACTCATGCGAAATAAAATCCTACTTATCACCGGCGGCGCCCTACTCGTCATCTCGGGCTATCTCTGGGGAAATAGAAATGCCACCGTGGCCTATGCCGGAGCTCAAGCCCGGCCTGAATACGCCGCCACGCCCATCCACGGCAGCGTGCCGAAATCCTACGGACGCCTGGCCGCCGCCATCGCCGACCAGATCGGCACCGGCCTGATCTTCGAGGATAACGACGGCACCATCCGCTTCGTCAGCATGACCGGCATGAAAGAAGGCGAGCTCGCGCGCTACGACCAGACTCCCACCCACGGAGGCATTCCGAAATCCTATGGCCATCTAGTCGCGGCCGTGGTCGACCCCAAGGGCACCGGCCTGGTGTTCGAAGACAGCGCCGGCGTGATCCGCTTCGTCACCATTACTGGCAAGGAAGAGGGAGAGTTAGTCCGTAACTAACTTGACCTGGCGGGGACACCTGAGTTCAGTGCACGCACTTTGGCTCGAGCAATTGGGATTCTTGCCTTCCGCCGTCAACCTCGCCCCCTAAAACCGCATCCAAGCCAAACCTAAACTAAACTGCAGTCAGAGGTGAGGCATGCCACAAACTGCGAGCAGTACCATCCCCATGCGGAGCTTCGGCCGCCACTCGGACGTCAAGATTTCGGCGCTCGGTTTCGGCGGCCATCACTTGGGCGAGGCTCCGGATGCGAAGACTGCGGTCGAGATCGTCCACGAAGCCGTGGATGGCGGCATTACCTTCTTCGACAATTGCTGGGAGTATCGCCGGGGCAAAACCGAGGTCTGGATGGGCGCCGGTCTGAAGGGGCTGCGCGACAAAGTTTTTCTGATGACCAAGACCTGTCCCCATGGCCGCGATGGCAGCCTGGCGCTGCTCATGCTGGAAGAGTCGCTGCGCCGCCTGCAGACCGATCACCTCGACTTGTGGCAGGTGCATGGCATGGCTTTCGATAACGATGCTGACTTGTTTATTCGTCCGCACGGCGCGGCCGAAGCACTGGAGAAGGCCAAGAAAGATGGCAAGGTGCGCTTCGTGGGCTTCACCGGGCATCAGAATCCCAAGGTCCATCTGGCGATGCTGAAGACCGGATTCCCGTTCGATTCGGTGCAGATGCCGCTGAACGCCTTCGACGCCACTTTCCGCAGCTTCGAGCAACAGGTGCTGCCGGAACTGACCAAGCGCGGCATCGCTGCGCTCGGCATGAAGCCGCTCAACGGCCACGGCGACGCCATCAAGAAGGGCGCGATTACCGCCGAAGAAGCACTGCGCTATGCCATGAGCCTGCCGGTCGCGACCACGATTACCGGCATGGATAGCCTGGATGTGCTGCACCAGAACTTGCAGATCGCGCAGAACTTTACTCCCATGACGGCAGCGGAGATGAGCGCGCTACGCGAGCGCTGCAAGCCCGACGCCGCCGATGGCCGCTACGAGCTGTATAAGTTATCTCTGAAATTCGACAATCCGGAGTCGCGGCTGGCGCATGGCTTCCCGCTCGATACGCAGCAGTCGGAAGTGAAGGACATGCTGGGAGCGCCCGAGAATACGGGCCATCCCTTCCCGGAGAAAGAATTTTAGAAGCGTTTCTGAGGACGATGGCAGGAGAAAAGATGAGTTCGAAGCTGGAGTGGAATCGACGCAGATTCATCAAAAGCGCGGCCGTGCTAGGGGCGGCGCCGCTCATCCCAGGAGGCAGCATGGCCCAGCAGCAACCCGCAGCAGCGCAATCCGTTCCCCAAGGCGAAGTGACGAAGAAGCCGCTGGGACGCACCGGCGTGCAAGTCTCCGCCATGGGACTCGGCGGCTACCACTTGGGCTCGGCCGAGACCGATCAGGCGGCCAACGAAATCGTCGCCAAAGCCTTCGACCATGGCGTGAGGTTTTTCGACAATGCCTGGGAGTATCACGACGGCCTCAGTGAAGAACGCCTGGGCAAAGCACTGAAAGGCAGGCGCGAGCAGTCGTTTGTGATGACGAAGGTCTGCACGCATGGACGTGACAAAAAGATTGCCATGCGCATGTTGGAAGAGTCGCTGCGCCGGCTTCAAACCGATCACCTCGATCTGTGGCAGATTCACGAGGTGGTTTACGACAACGATCCTGACCTCATCTTCGTGCCGGACGGCGCAGCCGACGCGCTGCTCGACGCTAAGAAGCAGGGCAAAGTTCGCTTCATCGGCTTCACCGGACATAAAGATCCAGAGATTCATTTGAAGATGCTGTCGCACGATTTTCCCTTCGACACCGTGCAGATGCCGCTGAATTGCTGCGACGCAACCTTCCGCAGCTTCGAAACCCAGGTGATGCCCGAGGCCAATCGCCGCGGCATGGCAGTGCTTGGCATGAAAAGCTTGGGAGGCAGCGGCGAACTGGTGTGCCACGGCGCAGTCACTCCCGAGGACGGCCTGCGTTACGCCATGAGCCTGCCGGTGGCCACAACGATCAGCGGCGTCGATACCATGCAGGTGTTAGACCAGAATCTGCGCGTAGCGGTAAACTTCCAGCCGTTCAGCGCAGAGAAGATGCAGGCGCTACGCGAGCAGTGCCGCCTCCTCGCCTCCGATGGCCGGTTAGAATTATTCAAGATGACAACCAAGTACGACGGCAAAGTGGGGCGCGAGCAGCATCACTTTCCCACCACGCAAGAGCTTCCGATCTAGACGGAGTCTTTGTCATTCCGAACCGGGCGGCACGCCCGGTGAGGAACCTGCTCTTGACGCGCGCCATCCCAAGGCCGCCCCGCGGCTAAAACTCACACCTTCCGTCGCCCATTTTTTCCGCGCGCGGTGTACGATCTATTTTCGTTCTGTAAATAGCAATGAAACTATCTGCCATAGCATCCGCTCTGCAGTTGCGCCTGGAGAACGCTTCGCCCGATTTAGAGATCACCGGTCTGAACGGCATTGAGCAGGCCGGACCGGGAGAGCTTACCTTTGTCTCGAATCCCAAATACGCAGCCGCGGCGCGTTCGACCAAGGCCGCGGCGGTGATCGTCGCCGAGGACTTCCCTGCTATTCCGGCGGGCATGCTGCGCGCCAAAGATCCTTATCTAGCCTTCGCTCACGCGCTCGAACTTTTTCATCGGCCTTTGCAGTATATTCCGGGGGCGCATGCCACAGCGGTGATTCATCCCAGTTCCAAGATTGGAGGCGACGCGCATATCGGACCTTACGTTGTGATCGACGAAAATGTGACGATCGGTGCCAAGGCCGTGCTGCTGGCTCACGTTGTGATCTACCGCGGGGTCACCATCGGAGATAACTTCTTCGCGCACGCTCATGCGACCGTCCGCGAAAACTGCCGCATCGGCAATAACGTTTTGCTACAGAACGGAGTCGTCATCGGAGCCGATGGATTTGGCTTCGCAAAGACTGCCGAGGGGCATTGGTACAAAATTCCTCAGCCAGCTCCGGTGATAATTGAAGATGATGTGGAGGTGCAGGCCAATTCCTGCATCGACCGAGCCAGCGTGGGCGAAACGCGCATCGGCCGCGGCGTGAAGATCGACAATCTCGTGCAGGTGGGCCACGCTTCGCAGGTGGGCGAAGATGCGCTGCTGTGCTCGCAAGTCGGTCTGGCCGGCTCTACCGAGATCGGCAAACGCGCAATTTTGACGGGGCAAGTCGGAGTAGTGGGGCACTGCAAGATCGGCGACGATGCCATCGTCACGCCGCAAAGCGGCGTGGCCAACGACGTTCCCGCCAAAGCTTTGGTAAGCGGAGCGCCCGCGGTCGATCACAAATTGTGGCTGAAGTATTCCGCCGTTCTGCCAAAACTGCCGGAGATGCTGCGCGCGCTGCGGGCTCAACGTAAAAGGAAAAAGTAGCGGGCGCCGGCATTGTCCCGGGGTCGCTGCTCAGGCGCCGCGCTATTTACTCGCGAGGGTTTCTTGCCGGCATTCTTCAGGAAGGGCGCTGTCGATCATGCGCCGCACTTTCTCCATCAGACATTCGCGGCCGCCGAAATTCTCGGGCTCGATCGGCGGATGGAAAACTACCGTGACTAATCCAGGCTTGATGGCGAACCTTCCCTTGGGCATCACCGCGTGCGTACCCAGAATCGTGATCGGCACGACCGGAACTCCACACTCCATGGCGAGATAGAATGGACCCTTCTTGAAGGGCAGCAGCCTGCCGTCGAACGATCGTTTGCCCTCGACGTAGATGGTCATGTTCAAGCCGTTCTGCACGACCTCCTTCGCCACTTTCACGGATTCAATGCCGGCATCGCGCTTTCCGCGATCAACCGGAACCAGCGAGCCCATGCGCATCGCGCGACCGAGTATGGGAACGCGAAATAATTCTTTCTTCACCATCACCGAGGTTCGCTTGGGAATCAGCGGCACTGTAATCGGCGGATCGAGGTTCGACACGTGGTTCGACATGAAGATATACGTGCGGGCCGGATCCAGCTTGTCGAGGCCCTCGGTCTTTACGCGCACGCCGGTGAGGCGCACGCCGTTCCAGGCGCCGATCATGAACATGCGATAGAGCAGGCGAATGTCGCCGCTGATAAAGGTCCAGGGAAAGCCGATCAGCGCTGCCACGGGCAGGGCCAGCGCCCAGAAAATGAGCATTGTGAGGGTTCGAATCATTCCGAAGCTGCCAAAGTCGTATTGCGCCGAAGCAGAAGTTTACCGAATGAGCATGCCTTTCCGCGACCTCCGCGGAAGTTCTCCGCCAACTCCGCGTTACGGCTTTTTAAACCTTTAATCGCGGAGACCGCGGAGAAATTCCGCGGAGATCATTGCGGAGCTTCTGGCCGAGCCGGGGTTGCCTCGGCTTCGCCCTTCAGCCAGGCGGCACGGCGCGCCCTTTGCCCCGGAGTAATAATATCTCTGTCGTTCAGTTCGAAGGAGATTTCTTCGCGCTTGCCCGCTTTCCACTTTAACTGGCGATCACCGCCGCTGCGGCTGCGAATCTTCACGGCCACCGTGTCGCCGGCGCGCAACCCTGCCATCCCCTGCGAAGAATCCTGCGCGGGAACTCTGCCGTTGATTTCCACCATCGTGTCACCAACCTGCAGGCCTGCTTTTTCCGCGTCGCCGCCTGCAGTCACGGCGGTCACGTTCATGCGACCGTCAAAGCTTCGCGAGGCGGCAAAGCCGGCATCGGCCGAGGTACTTCTTCCTTCCTCCACGCGCAATCCCACTTCGTTCAACAAATCGTTCCATGGGATCTCCTCCGTGCCCGCGACATACTTCTCAAAAAACCATCCCAGATCTGCATGACTCACGGCCTCGGCGGCGGCGCGTACGCCTTGAGAGTCGGCGAAATATTGCTCCTTCTTCGCGTAGTTGTGATTCATCCACTGAAACACCTCGCGCAGCGAGGCTTGCCCGTGGCTGGCGTCGCGCACCGCCAGGTCCAGCGCTATACCCAATAGCTCGCCTTTGTTGTAATACGAAATGCTGCGCTCGGGATTGCGGTAGTAAGGGTAACCCTCAAGCCAGGCATCCAGGCTGGATTCTTCGGCCGATTGCGTCCGGCGCGCGGGACGCTGTTCGAGTTCCGAGATGGCCGACGAAAGTTGCCGCTCAAAGCCGCGCTCGTCGAGCAGTCCAGCCCGCAATTGGATAATGTCCGCGGCGGCGCTGGTGCAGCCTTCGCTGAACCAGAGCGCCCGCGTGTAATTTTCTTTGGTGTAGTCCACCGGCTCCAGAGTTTGCGGGCGAATTCGTTTCACATTCCAGAGATGAAAGAATTCGTGCGCGCTCACCGCAGCCAGCAGGTCGGGAAAGCCCGCCAACCCATCCGCATTTATCGCGATCGCGGTGGAATACGAGTGTTCCATGCCTCCGCCCCCGGGTCCGTGGGGAAAATGATATAGAAACATATAAGTTTGGAAGGGACGATCGTCCATCCAACTGGTTGCGGCGGATACAATCTTTTGTAGCATGGCCGTGATCTGTTCCATGCGGTAGTCGGCGGTATCGGCGTCGACCACCACGCGATATTGCGCGCCGCCCTCCGCGAAATCAGCTTCCTGAAACGTTCCGATCTCAACGGGAGAGTCTACCAACTTGTCATAGGCGTCGGCTGAAAATAAGCCGTCAGGCAATGCCGTCAGCGGCGTGGCGATGCGCCAGCCGGGAGGAATCTGACTGAAACGCACGCGCATCGGCCCGTAGCGCGCTTCCACCGGATACATGAGCAACTGCGCCAGATTGAAAAAAGCGTGGTACGGACTCAACTCGGAGCCAAAGGGTCCGGGGGAATTGACGAAGATTTGATACTGCACTATCGCTCCGCCTTCCGCGCCCGCAACTTGCCATAAGCTGGGATTGATTGTGTGCACCGAAAGTGGCCGCCCGGCGCGGTTTTGCGCGCGAACCCAGTTTACGTATTGCGCGAAGTCGCGCACCTGGTAGAGCGCATTCCAAACGGGAAGCTGCAACTCGCGCTCGCCCGGTCCTTCCCCTAAAACAATCTGCACCTCCACTAGATGCTGCGCGGGGTTCGCCAGGGAAATGGTGTAATCCGCGGCGGCGTAGGCGCGAAGGCCCGACATACCTATAAAGAGTAGGAGCGGTAAAGAGCGGAGGCCAAGCGCTGTGAGTGGGTTCGGCCGCCGCGGCCCGATGCAAGCTTTCATCCCTTGCCCACGGCATTCGCGCTTTTCGAGCCTTCCGCCAAGCGGAGTAATTGCTGCGGCAACTTCTCGTAAATGCCGGCGAAGCCTCCATTGGAAAGAATGGCTACGACGTCGCCGCTGCGCATCTCAGGGGCGACGACCCGCACGATTTCATCGGCGTCTGCGATCAGGCGAGCGTGAGTCCCACGTTTATGTACGTCGTCGAGTAACTCCGGCAAGCTGAGGCGCTCATTCTCCGGCACGGCATCGGAACGGAAAACATTTGCGATTACCACTTCGTCGGCCAACGTCAGACTTGCAGCAAGATCGCTCTGCAGCACGCGGCGACGCAATGTGTTCGAGCGCGGCTCAACAATCGCCCAAAGTCGCGCGCCCGCGTAGCGCGCCCGCAGCGCCTTGAGCGTGACTGCGATTGCCGTGGGATGGTGCGCGAAATCGTCAACGATGGTGATGCCGTTCACCTGCGCCTTCACTTCCAGGCGGCGCTTCACACTCTTGAAGGTTTTCAGCGCGGCCGTGATTTCTTCTTTCGCGATGCCGTAAGCCGCTGCCATGGCCGCGGCTGCGGTGGCATTCCATACGTTGTATTCACCGGCCAGGGGAAACTCCAAATCGGCCCAGGCTCGGCCTTGATGCAGCACGGTCCACAAAGTACGGTCGGGCTGCAAGCGAAGATTCGTAATTCGCCAGTCGGCGCGCTCGCCTGCGCCATAGCGCTCCACCGGGCAGAACGCCTTGCTGAGGCATCGTTCGAGGCTGGCGCTTCCGGCCGCGTCGCCGGCTAGACCATCGAAAGCCACAATTCGTCCGCGCCGAGGAATCAGATTCACCAGGCGCTTGAATGCAGTCTCGACGGCGTCAAGATCGTTGTAGATATCGGCATGGTCAAACTCTACCGAGGTTAAAATCACGGCGTCGGGAAAATAGTGCAGGAACTTCGGTCCCTTGTCGAAGAAGGCGGTGTCATATTCGTCGCCTTCGAGAAGAAAGTGCTTGCCCTGGCCGACGTGAAAGCTGGAGCCAAAATTCTCTGCGATGCCGCCGATCAGAAAGGACGGTTGCAGTCCCGCGGTATGAAAAATCCAGGCGAGCATCGAGGTCGTCGTGGTCTTGCCGTGTGTACCTGCGACGACCAGCACGTCTTTGCCGCGCAGGAATTCATCGTGCAGCAACTGCGGCAGCGAGCAGAAGGGAATGCGCTGGTCGAGCAAGTGCTCCAGTTCGGGATTCCCTCGCGAAATCGCGTTGCCGACTACCACCAGGTCGGGCGCCGGCTCAAGATTCCGCGCGTCAAAAGGCTGCGCGACCGCAATGCCGAGATGGGCGAGAAAATCGGACATGGGAGGATAGGCCGCAGCGTCGGAGCCGCTGACGCGAAAGCCACGCTGGCGCAGCATTCCCGCCAGCGACGCCATCGCCGTACCGCAGATGCCAATCAGATAAATATGTTTTTCGCTCATACTTCGTTGCCTATTTTTCTACGCCACCGGTTGCCGAATCTCTGGCCATTCTCACAACGTTGTCACCGCCGCTTCGAGAATCGTTAAAGCTGCGCCACCACCGCGAACTCGAAGCGAAGCGCGCACTCCGAAGGGCAGCGTGATATTTCCGGCGGTCACGTGGCCTGAAGGGATTCCATACGCCACGGGAACTCCCAGGTCGCCGACAATCCGCGTAATCACATCTTCAAGCCTATAGCCTTGGGTCGAATTCTGCACGCAATCTCGCATCTCGCCGAATACGATACCCTGAACTGCTCTTAACTTTCCCGCCAGCTTTAACTGCATCAGCATGCGATCGATCTGATAAGGTTTCGCGGCAAGATCCTCAAGAAATAAAATCGTGCCTTTGGTCTGGATTTCATAGGGCGTGCCAAGCGAAGCGACCAGGATCGAGAGACATCCCCCGTAGAGAGTGCCTTCGGCCGCGCCCTCCAGCAAGCCCTTCACGCGAGATGCGGCGCCCAGCGGCAGATCCCATGCCGGCGCGCCCTCCAGCGCCGAACGCCAGGAAAGCAAATCTACGCCACCCCCACCCTCATACGCCCAATCTTTAGCCACCATCGGGCCGTGAAAAGTTACAAGCCCGGCGGCGTCGGAAAAATATGTGAGCAGAGTGGTCAGGTCGCTGTAGCCCACGAAAATCTTGGGATGCGATTTAATTTTTTCCAGATCGAGTTCTTGCAGCAGATAGTTCGCACCGTAACCGCCGCGTGCGCAGACGATCGCCTTCACCTCTTCGCGCGTGAACATATCTTCTAACTCTTGCGCGCGCCGCTGCACCGATCCCGCGAAGTAGAGGTCTTGCTCCAGGATGGAATCGACGTAAACCGGGCGATAGCCGGCGCGGCGCAGGCCTTCGCATCCCGCCTCCAGATCGGCGCGCTTGAGGTTGCTGGCGGGCGCGACGATGCCGATAACGTCGCCCGGCCGAAGGGCGGGCGGCTTGACACGCGAAACTGACGACGAGGCCATGTGATCAAGAAGTCGCGATCAAAACTCCTGATTAAAAGTCGCACTCAGAAGCCTTGCTCAGAAGTCCAGAAAAAACTCGCCGCGGCACACTAACCGCGCCGAACCGCGCAGAAACACCCGCTCTCCTTCTTTGCGCACGGTCTGCGTGCCGCCGAGGGCATGGACGCGCACCGGAGACTCCGCTTTGCGCCCAGCCATCGCTGCCACCGCGGCGGCACACGAACCCGTTCCGGAAGATTCCGTCTCGCCCACGCCGCGTTCGAAAAACCGCGCTCTCACATCATTCCTTCCATCGGCCACAACCAACTCAATGTTTACACCCTTCTTAAAATCAGGCGCGCGTTGCATAGCGGCCGCTTTGCGCTGCCAGTCCCGGGCGAAATCCGGGACAAATGCGACGAAATGCGGATTCCCCATGGAAACCGGAATCCCGCGTACTTTGCCTTCGCTGATGTTGATCTCGAGTTCGGCCCCCACTGCGGCCTCGCCCATGTCGATTTCAAACTCGTATTCGCGACCGTTCCGACCCGTTAGCACGCAAGTCTTCAATCCCGCACCGGTCAGTATTGCTATTTGCTCTTTTTGCCGCTCCGCGCAAACATAGGCCGCTACGCAGCGTGTCCCGTTGCCGGAGATTTCCGCCGACGAGCCGTCGGCGTTGCTGAGTCGGATTTCGACATCGGCGGTGGGGTGCGGGTACATCCACTCCACTCCGTCCCCGCCCACGCCCTCATGCCGGTCGCACAGTCTGCGCGCGAGTTCCGCAATTCTTGCTTGAACCTGATCGGCTTCAACTAGCAAATCGTCCAGAACCGAAGCTTCGACCAGCAGAAAATCGTTGCCGCAGGCGCTGGCCTTCACAAAAGGAATCACTGCCGGCAAGCTCACTCCAACTCCACCGGGCCTAAAGGGGTAACGCTGCCCAGCACGGGCGATGCCTGCAGGGCGAGCAACAGGTTTTTCTGTTCGCGATTGCAGCCCGACACGTCGAATTGCAGGCGGACGTGCTGGCCGGTGTTGCCGCTCAGAACATTTTGCATCATGCGGTGCTGGCGCTCCAAAATCCGGTTGACTTCTTGCGTTATCTCTTCCACGCTTGCGCCCGTCACTTCGTAGGTATTCAATAGCGTTTTCAAATTGAAGGTCAGCTCGATATGGCCCAAGGTAAATAGCGCCAAGAGAATCAGGACGGTGGAAAAAACTGCGGTCAGATAAAGGCCGCCGCCAGTGGCCATTCCCACCGATGCCACCACAAATAAAGTTGCCGCGGTGGTAAGGCCCGAAGTTAGGCCGCGTGTGTGCAGAATTGAACCTGCGCCGATGAATCCGATGCCGGGGATGATCTGCGCCGAAATGCGGGTGTGATCGCCCAGATGCTCGACCGCCAGCACATCGGAAAGAACTGTGAACAGCGCCGCGCCGAAGCAGATGAACATGTTGGTGCGCAGACCCGCGGGCCGATGCTTCAGTTCGCGCTCCAGGCCGATAATGCCGCCCAGTACCGCCGCCAACACCAGACGCGCCAGAGAAGTCATGACGATGCCGCTGGCCATCTCTGTATGGAGCAGGTCGCCGATGTGTTGCCAGTTCATGTTTCTCAGGTTAGTCAGTGCGCAAGGGGCACAGTACAACTAAAGATGCACGGATTTTATCACCGCGATCTCGCGGCAATCGCGATCCCGCGTTAACACTCGTGATTACCGCGACCGCTCCGCCGAGAACAACTTCTGACCCTCAATTGGCCGGAGCGAGCGCATGGCATTGAAAAATCACCGCCGGAGGCTGCCCGGTAGTGTGCAATTCGACCAGCGCGGTGAGGTGATGCGCTCTCGCGGAGGCCCACACGGGGTCGCCCTCAAAGGCGATGGCATAATCTGCATGCGCCGCCGGATCGGCCAAAGCGCGCTCCCACAGCCCTTCGGGGTCGGTGGGCCGCTTCCACACCCGGTGGTTGCCTTCGTTGATGGTGCGCTTCAGAGGAATGCCGGCTTGCTCGAGCGCGCCCACATGTTCGCCGAGGTACATGAGCAGAGTGGAATTCGGGGGTAACTCGGCGATCCAGGTGGCCACTTCTTTATCCAGATGGATGCGGCCGCTCATATTGTTGGCGGCTTCGCGAAGGCAGATGGGATCGGCGCGCCAGATCGCGGCGTAACTGGAAGCAGCCAACAATAATGTTGCCCCGAGTGCCGCCGCGCTTTCCCAGCGCGGCCAGGCGATTTTAATTTGCGGAAGTATGGCCGACGATTCCATCAGAAATGAAATTCCCAGGGGAACGAATACTGCGAAGGCAGGAAGAATCTGCAATCCGTAGCGCACGTTGTAGAGCGAATGCGGCCACCATGTCGGCACAAAAATTGGGACACTGCCGTAGGCGATCGACAACGCGTAGAACGGCAGCGACGCCCACAACAGCAGGGCCGCGCGAGCGCGTTTTTCGAACCAAGCCGCAAGACTTCCTAACACCGCTAAAGCCAGCCACAGGCGGCCCAACCATGTTGCCTCGCCGACGTTGAGTTCCGCCGCCTTGAGAAAATACGAGCCGGCCGCGACCACAGCTCCCTTCGCTGGGTTTACGGTCGCGGTCTTTTGCTCGATCGCTTTGGCGGAGTACGGTCCGTTGGCAAACTCCAGCGGATTGCGATAGACCAAGGCGTTATAACAGAGCCAAAAAACGGGGGCGGCCGCGGCAAGCAAAATAAACTTGGGGACCGTGGATCCTAACGAAGTCGGCGTTGGCGAGTTTTTTTCAACTTCGATCGGGCGGTGCAATCTATAGCTGTGCAATCGATCGCGGGTCAACGCTGCAATCACCATGACTACGGCGAGAAACCATCCGTCGTAACGGGTCAAACAGGCTGCTGCCAGGCAGCCGCCGCATTTCATGAGTGCCTTCGGGTCGCCCCTTGCGAACTCGGCGAAGTGCGCGACGGCCCATACGAAAAACGCCAGATACAGCGACTCGCCCATGGCCGTGGCCTGCATGTAGATCAGATTCGGGTTCGCGCCATAGATCAACGCCGCCGTCCACGCCGCAATTCTTGACCTGCTGTCGGCTTCGCCGTCGCGACTGACCATCCTGCGCACCAGGCGGAAGATTCCCATCACCCCGAAGACGTATCCCGCCATCGATGGAAGCGAGCCGCCGGAGCCGCTTTGCCACATCTGCTTAACTGCGATGAACGGCATGATCAGCAGATGCGGCAGCGGCAGCCACACCGTGCCCAACTGCAAAGGCCCGGGAGTTTTCGAATCGAATACGCGGCGCGCGATGTTGATATGGGCCACGGCATCGCCGTACAACAAGACGTCGCCCTGGCGGTAGTAAAAAAGAAACGACAAAAAGGACACAAACGCCGCCAGACAGACCAGGCGCACGATCTCGATATCGGAGCGCGTCACAATGGGCGGAGAAGATGGCTTCTTCATTCCAGGTGGGTGAGCTCGCGGAAAATCTGAAAGCGTTCGTCGATTTCTTCGCGGCTCAACGATTGCAGCCGCTCCGTGCCAAAGCTTTCGACTGCAAACGAGCCCATCACGCCGCCATAGAAGAGCGCGCGCTTCAGCGCTTCGCGGCTGAGTTCTTCCTGCGACGCCAGATAACCCATGAATCCGCCGGCAAAGGAATCGCCTGCGCCGGTGGGATCTTTTACTTCGTCGAGGGGCAGGGTTGGCGCACGAAAGGGATGATGACCCAGGCCGAATGCACCTTCGCGAAAGAAAATTGTGGCGCCATACTCGCCGTGCTTGATCACCAGCGCCTGCGGCCCCATGGCCAACACTTTTTTGGCGGCGCGCGGCAGATTTTTTTCGCCCGCCAGCATTTTCGTCTCGGTGTCGTTGATGAGCAGCACGTTGACCAGCTTCAGTGTTTCCGCGAGTTCTTTGCGCGACCCCTGGATCCAATAGTTCATGGTGTCGCATCCCGTGAGGCGGACGCCGTTCATCTTTCGGCGCACGTTGGCTTGCAACGCGGGCTGAATGTTGGCCAGGAAAAGAAACTGCGAGTCCTCGTATTCTTTGGGAATTTGCGGACTGAATTGTTCAAAGACATTGAGATCCGTGAAGTTTGTTCTTGCCTCGTTGAGATTTTCGGTGTACGATCCGCCCCAGCGAAAAGTTTTGCCCTTGGCGCGCTCGATGCCGCGGGTATCGATGCCGCGCTTCTTCAGCACGTTTTCGTGCTCGGCGCCGAAGTCTTCGCCCACCACCGCGACCACCCGAACGGGCGTGAAGTAGCTGGCGGCCAGCGAAAAATAAGTCGCGGCCCCGCCCAGAATTCCCTTCACGCTGCCTGAGGGCGACGTAACGTCATCAAACGCCACCGACCCCACAACTACGATGCTCATTTGGATGCGCGCTTCCTCTCTCTAGGGTGCTCGAAAACTCAACGACCACTTACCTTCACATATTTTCCGATGATCAGCTTAAGCTTCTTTTTCGTCGCCACCGGGATTTGCTTATGGTCGGTTAAAATCGCATGCGCAAGGGCTGAGCCGCACTTGCAGGAGCGCTCTTGCGGCATCGTGGCAACCGCCTGGCGCACGACCTTGGACGCGTTCTCGGCATTTTTTGAAAGCACCGACAAAATCTGATCCACGGTAACCGAATCGTGATGCGGATGCCAGCAGTCGTAATCGGTCACCATCGCCACCGTGACATAGCAAAGCTCAGCTTCGCGCGCCAGTTTGGCCTCCTGCAAGTTGGTCATGCCAATCACGTCCATGCCCAGTTCGCGGTATACGTTGGATTCGGCGCGGGTGGAAAACTGCGGCCCTTCCATGCAAAGATAAGCTCCGCCATGCCTGCCGGTGACGCCGACTTTTTCGCAGGCCGCCTCGACCACCCCCGCCAGCTCTCCACAAACAGGATCGGCAAAAGCGATGTGCGCCACCACTCCGCCGCCGAAAAAAGTGTCGATGCGATGGCGAGTGCGATCGAAGAACTGATCTGGAATCACAAAATCCAGCGGCTTGTGTTCTTCCTTGAGCGAGCCTACCGCCGAGACCGAAACTATTCTCGCAACTCCAAGCTGCTTAAAGCCGTGGATGTTGGCGCGAAAGTTCAATTCGCTGGGAGAGATGCGATGGCCGCGTCCGTGGCGCGCCAGAAACGCCACTTTGCGCCCTTCGAGAGTGCCGCAAACGTAAGCGTCGGATGGCGTTCCAAACGGGGTCTTTAGCTTGATCTCGCGAACCCTGCTTAATCCCGGCATCGAATACAAGCCGCTGCCGCCGACAATTCCAATCTCCGCCTGCGCCAGAAATCCTCCGTGCGCGTATCTAGAATTCTGCCGCGCGATCAGCCAAACTTGCGATTATACAAGAGCCGGCAGGTTCGTCTGTTCTGGAGACCCGCGCCAGGACTACCTCTGTGGTAGTGGTTCGCTTTGCCGAAGCGTGCCGATGTAGGGACAGCCGCCCTCGGCGGTGCCCCCATGCATCTACTATCTCAATATGCGATGTAGGCCTGCATCTTTGCTTCTGTTTCTCGCCAGCGTAGCGTTTGCACAAGGCGCCCCTGCGGATCCCCCAAAGTCTGCGACCGTTCCCCTCACGCTCGACCACAATCGCATCGTGATCGATGTCGATCTGCTTTTACCGGGAGGTTCGAGCACGCGCGTTCGAGCCTGGGTCGATAACGGCAATCCCGACCTTCGAATGTCGCCGCGCGTGGCCGAGCTGATCGGACTGGAGGTGGCATGCGATCGCCAGGGCTGCTCGGCCAGGCCGCCGAATCAACTGAGGATCGGAGAAATGCGGATCGATCTCACGTCGCTGAAAACCGTCACGATCCCGCTCGAACCAAGGAGCGCAGCCACGGTGTTGGTTCGGGGAATGAACGCCGAAATTGCCATTCCCTCGATTGTGCTTCGCAATTCCGATGTGCTGATTGATTTTCCCGGGCGCGAGTTTAGCATCGGTGTGCCCGGCAGCCTGAAATTCAATGGTGTAAAAAGCAAGATGCAAGTCAATCCCGAGACCGGCCTCATTCAAATTCCCAGTAAGATCGAGAACAAAAACTACAGCCTTGGGCTGGACCTGGGTCTGCCGTTCAGCTTTTTGTCTGCAGAGTTGTTCGAAAAGCTGGCTGCAGGTCACTCCGATTGGCCCGGCATGACTGGAGCGATCGGCCCTGCCAACCTCTCGGGCGCGGAGGACGAACTGCGCTGGAAACTGATGCGCTTAGATCGTTTGCAATTTGGCCCACTGTTTCTTACCAATGTTGCCGTTGCGGAGTTTCCCCAAGACGGGATTGAATTTTCATGGAGGACACTGGGCGCTGCTGCCGGGGTGATCGGCGCCCATGCCTTGCTCAACTATCGCATCGGCCTGGATTACGCCCACGCGACGGCTTATTTCGATATCGGGCGGACCTTCAATGTTCCTGACTTCGATGTGGTCGGCTTGATGCTCCGGCCCGAAGACGATGGGCGATTTACGATCATCGGCGTCGCCGAGTTCGACGGTCAAGCGTCGGTGCCGGAGGAAAAGGACGGCGTGCGGCCTGGCGACGATCTCATTGCCGTCGATAACATCCCGGTGGGCGGAACAAACTTGGGGCAGGTTTGGTTGCAACTGGCCGGCACCCCCGGGCAAGAGCGCAAACTTGCGATCGCGCGCGGCGGCAAAGAGCTTACGGTGAGCGCCACGGTTCGTCATTTTCTGGGAGCCACAACTAGCGATGACGAACGCCGAGGCAAATCCAAGAAGAAAAAGTAAGTCCGGCAGCTGGTTTGGCCCTTGAAAGCCAAAAAGCGATTTTTACTTTGCTGCCCCGAACACTTCCCGCTCCAGCGCTTCGGTGGTAGAGGGGTCAAGACTCTCGCTCACGAACACCGTATCACCCTGTTCCTCAATCACGACCGGTCCTTCTTCCGTAATCCACGTATGCCGGCCTCTAAGCGCTTCCAGCTTGTGTTCGGGATTTTGCGGCTTTTCGGAAGCGACCGTCGCCGCGACTGCCGCACCCGCGGGAGCTTTTTCAACTTCATTCGACTTCTTATAGCGGTGCGCCAAGGAGCGCGCATAAATCTCAGCAAATTGCGCGGCTGTGTCGGCACTCGACCAGCGCGAGACATAGAACAGTCCCAGTGGCGACTTGAGCGCTAAATCAGTGCCCTTGTCAGGCTTGGGGAGCGCGGCATAGTAAAAGCCGCCGCGCCACTCCGGATAGAGGCGGTCGGACGATTCTTTGCCGGCGTATTGTTCGATGAGCACCGCGACATCGAACTCGCCCATCGCACCGATGTCGAACTTTGTGTAGCCCTTGAAATCGCGTTTGAATTCGGGCACGGGCATGGGATCGATTTTTTCGCTGGCAAGGTAGGTCTCGGGCTGCATGATCTGCCGCGTAGTATGCGGCGGATTGGCCAGCACTCCGGCATAGGCCTTTTGTTTGCCGCCGGCCTGCATCAACTTCACGATGAACTTCATGCCGTAGCTGTAGGGAAACGTGAGCGACTCGCGCAGAAAAATCGGCGCGTCTTTGAAAACGGTGGAATCGTCCGTGCCCGTGGCCATCTGTTCTTCCATGGTCCCGACCAGGTCGGGCGAATTCACCACCGAGCGTCCGACCGGCGCCAGTTCGTATTCCAGCATCATGGCTTCGGCTTGCCCCTCGACCACCGCCTCGCGGGCGTTATCCATCTCGTCGTTTTGGATATCCGCGGGCGTCGGATTTTTTCTGATCTCACCCAGATCTTTCTCGCCCCGCCTCATCCACTTGTCGAGGCCGACGCTTTGATCCTGAAGCGCGTGGGTCAACTCATGCGCCATCACCGGCTCCTGCTCCTCCATGGGAACCCAGTCGAGCAAATTGACCGTCTTGGTTTTAGGATCGTAGTAGCCCGCGATCTGTTCGCGCAGCAAGGCCACCAACAATTTTTCCAGATCGAAGTCGCGCGGCAGCAGGCCGAATTTTTTCAATACCAACTCGGAGCGCTGCAATCTTTTTACGTCTTCGTCCTTCATGTGCTTGGTGAGATAGGCGACCACCTCGTCACGGCTGGTAAGCCTGCGCTTGACTTCTTTCTTGATCGGCAGACCAGTGTGCTGGCTGTCAAAGGCAAGAATCTCATCGACCGAGTGAAACAGTTCCTCAGCCTCGTGTGGAGTGATCCGGGTTTCTTCTTTGGGCTGGGGAGGTTTGGCCGGTGTGGGGCGGACACTCTTGTCCGCCTGCTTTTGATTTTGATCTTGATCTTGATTTGGCTTCTGATCTTGACTTTGAGGAATCTGCCCAGGAGCCTGCCCAGCCGGATCCTGCGCCTGCGCCCAACCCGCGCCGCTGAGCACGACCGCGAGCACCAACGCAAACAACAGCCTCGAAGAATTCCCGAATGGCAACCTGACGATATCCATTAGCAAAGAGTCTACCCTTTTTCTTATACTTTCCTTCAGGCTGCAAAACATGAAGACCTCGACCCCAATCAATCTTTGGAGTTCTAAGGACCACGCCTCAGAGTATCTGGAGCGCGCCGATGCCATTCCCCACCGTCGCGAAGGAGAATCCGCCCTGCTTGAATTTGTTCCCGCCGCTGCGCGCCGCATTCTCGACCTGGGCACCGGCGACGGCCGGCTGCTGGCGCTGGTAAGGTCTCAGCTCGCCCGAAGCGCCGGACGGGATACGGTAGAAGCAGTCGGCGTCGATTTCTCGCCCACCATGCTCGAAGCGGCGCGAAAACGCTTCGCCGGAGAACCTTCCACTTCGGTGCTGGGTCACAATCTCGATGAGCCTGTGCCAGCGCTGGGAAAGTTCGACGCGGTGGTCTCCTGCTTTGCCATTCATCATCTGCTGCACGAAAGCAAGCGCGCGCTCTATGCGGAGGTTTTCGCGATGCTGAACCCCGGCGGGGTGTTCTGCAATCTGGAACACGTGGCCTCGGCGACGCCGCGGCTGCATGAAGAATTTCTGCACCGGCTGGGCAACACGCCCGAGACCGAAGATGCTTCCAATAAACTGCTGAACGTAGAGACGCAATTGCGATGGCTGCGCGAAATCGGTTTTGCGGATGTGGATTGCCATTGGAAGTGGCGGGAGTTGGCGCTGCTGGCGGGGCGGAGAAGTTAATCGTTATTACGGACGCAGCAGCGGCGGAGTTCTCTGAAGCGCCTTTTCCTCTGCCGCGGTTGCAGGGGTCCTTCGCTGCGCCCGGGATGGCAGCCAAGATCTAGCGACTCGCCACGCGCTCCGCGATCCACTCGCCCGCTTCGCGCGTGCCGAGCCTTCCCCCAATATCCTGCGTGGTTTTCTTTTGCCGCACGGCTTCGAGCACTGCCGCTTCGATCTTTTCGGCCGCACTCGCCAATCCCAAATGCGCCAGCATCATCGCCGCGGTCAAAATCGCGCCGAACGGATTCGCTAGGTTCTTGCCTGCAATCGGCGGGGCCGAGCCGTGCACCGGCTCGAACATCGACGTCTTGCCGGGATGAATATTTCCGCTGGCGGCCATGCCCAGGCCGCCTTGCAGCCCGGCGGCGAGGTCGGTGATGATGTCGCCGAACATATTATTGGTGACGATCACGTCGAAGAGCCGCGGATCCCGCACCATCTGCAGGCACAGCGCGTCCACGTACATGTGCTGGGCTTCGATCTGGGGATGTTCCACGCTTACCTCTTTGAACACGCGCTGCCACAATCCGCCAGCGTGGGTCATGGCATTCGACTTGTCGCACATCAGCACACGCCGGCGCGGCGAGCCAACCAGCTTTTGGTTTCGCCCGCAATATTCAAAGGCGTAGCGAATGATGCGCTCCACGCCTTTGCGCGTGTTGATGTCTTCCTGGGTCGCAATCTCGTCGGGCGTGCCGCGCTTGAAGACTCCTCCGGCGTCGGTGTAAACGCCCTCGGTATTTTCCCGGATCACGACAAAATCCACATCCTTCGGCGCAACGGCTTTCAACGGGCACAGCGCGGCATCGAGCAACCGCACCGGGCGAACATTGGCGTAGAGATCCATCTGGAAGCGCATGCCCAGCAGAATTTCCTTGGCATGAATGTTGGTCTTCACGCGGGGGTCGCCGAAGGCCCCGGCGAGGATGGCCTCGAAATCGCGCGCCAGCATGGCGAAGCCGTCAGCGGGGACGGTCGTGCCGTCGCGGAGATAACGGTCTGCGCCCCAGTCGAATTCGGTGATTTCGACCTCGGCGCCCGTGGCGCGAATGACTTTAAGCGCCTGAGGAATTACCTCCTGGCCAATGCCGTCGCCCGCGATGACGGCGATGCGTTTCCCGGAATGAGGTTGTGCATCCACGGCAGAAACCTATCACAAGCCGCAGGCGATGAGTAGGTGGGTGAACGGCTCCTGCAGTTCGCTTATAATCATAGCTTCTATGGCTTACACCGCACTCCAGGACGTACTGCGCGCGCAAACCGTAAAGGCTTTACCTTTGGCCTATCTGGATTACCGTGGCGCCACCACGGCGGCGCGATTCAGCGATCCGGAGGAGGAGTTTGCCGCGATGCGCTCGGGTTGCGCAGTCTATGACCTGGGCTTTCGCGCGCTGATTTCTGTGAAGGGCGGCGACCGCGTGCGCTGGCTGAATGGCATGGTCACAAACAACATTCGCGATCTGGCGGCTGGGCACGGAGTTTATGCTTTTCTACTGAATCCGCAGGGACGGATTCTGGGCGATATGTACGTCTTTAATCAGGGCGAGAGCTTGATGATCGAGACTGATCGCAGCCAGTTGGAAAAAATCGTCGCCACCTTCGATCACTACATCATCATGGACGATGTTGAAATTGAGAACATATCCGAGAAATGGACTGTGCTGGGGCTTGCGGGGCCGAAGGCGCGCACGGTCGGGAACGCTGCCGGGATCGAATTCTCACAGCTGCCGCCGTTGCAGATGGCTACTCCGCGATGCAATTGCGACTGCGGCTGCGTCGAATGCACGGTGGTGCGCGGCGAAGATGCGCAGACGGAATCGTACGAGATCTGGATTGAGCCGAAGGATGTTTATAAGACTTGGCAGGCGCTGGTGGCTGCGGGAGCGACTCCTGGGGGAAGCGAGGCGCTCGAGAGGCAGCGTGTTTTAGATGGTGTCCCGCTCTATGGCGTGGATATTCGCGAGCGCGATTTGCCGCAGGAAACCGAGCAGATGCGGGCGCTGAATTTCAACAAGGGCTGCTATGTGGGCCAGGAGATTGTGGAGCGCATTCGCTCGCGCGGCAACGTGCATCGCAAATTTACAGGTTTTCTTGGCCAAGGCACCGCAGAAATATCTGCGAGTGCAAAGATTTTGTCGGACGATAAGGAAGTGGGCGAGGTCACGAGTGCGGCCTCGTTCGCCACGCCGGGCGGCCAGCGCACCGTTGCCTTGGGCTACATCCGGCGCGAGGTGGGAGTTCCCGGGCGAGACGTTCTGATCGGAACGATGCCCGCTCGCGTGATTTCATTGCCAGTTCAACCCATAGCCTTGCCTGTCTGGGAGGATGTTGCTCTCCACAAAGTTTGAGGCAATGCTTTGCTAACCGATATTGCTGAAGTTCCGCGAAGGACGCGGAGAAAGCATCACGATCCAGAACGATAAGGACACATGCCATGGCTGAAAAAAGACAGGAATCCGGGTTCACCGTAACCGATCGCCGCTTATTCACCGAGGATGGCGAGTTGCGCCAGGAGGTTCGCCAGGAGGTTCGCGAGGAAGTCGAAGCGCCTAAGCCGGCGGCTGCCGCGGCGAGTTCCGCTCCGAGCTTTCCCACCGCGGCTAAGCCGCCTGCGGCTGCCAGCAATGCTGTAACTTCATTCCCCGCGGAAGAGGGCGTTGCGGGACAGAATGTTCCTTTGCCTCCGACCGCGGCCGAGCAGAAAGAGCAAGCCGACGCTTACCGGGAGTCCTCAAAAGAGCTCGACTCGCGCGTGGAACTCAGCGGACATTCGGCCAAAGAGTTCGAGATGACCTTCGAGCGCTTCCTGGCATCGCTCTACATGACGGCGATGATGCAGCTGGGATTGATGCATCAGCAAGGTGAGCAGCCGCGCGTCGACATCATCGGGGCGCGGCAGACGATCGACACGCTCGCGCTGATGGCGGAAAAAACTAAAGGCAACCTGACGCCAACGGAAGAAAACTTCCTGCAAAACAGCCTCTATGAAGTGCGCATGGCCTACGTGGAAGTGACCAACATGCTGGCGCGTCCGCCCCAGCCCGGCGCGGCCACAGGAACCAGCGGACGGTAATCTGGATATTATTCTGGCAACTTACCCCAGCCTCGGCGGCCAAGACCACTTCCTGCGTCCACGCAGAAAATTGGAAAGTCAGCGCATGAACTCGCAAGCATGAAGGCTACGCTTACAGTGTTGGGCAGCGGCACATCCATGGGCGTGCCCACGCTAGGTTGCGATTGCGTCGTTTGCCGGTCGAGCGATTCGCACGACCGGCGTACCCGGCCTTCGGTGATGCTCGAATACGCGGACAAAGTGGTGCTCATCGATACCGCGCCCGATTTCTATACCCAGGCCATTCGCGAGTGCATTCCACGGGTGGACGCGGTTTTTTATACGCACACCCACGCCGACCATATTCTCGGCATCGACGATCTGCGTCCGTACAGCTACGGCCATAAACCGGCCAAGCTGCCGCTCTACGCGCGCCCCGACGCGGCCGCTTTTCTACGCCGCATGTTCAGCTACATCTTCGACGACGATTACAGGTTGGGCAGCTTACCGCAATTGGAGTTGCGGCCGATCGATGGGCCGGTAGATGTTTTCGGCGCCAGGTTCGAGCCGGTGCGCCTGATTCATGGCGAGGCCGAGATTTACGGATACCGCTTTGGATCGGCAGCGTATCTTACCGATCACAGCGAGATTCCCGAAGCTTCCTATCGTCAACTCGAAGGGCTGGATATTCTTTTTCTGGATGCGCTGCGCCACAAGCCCCATCCCACGCATTCGACGGTGGAGAATTCCCTGCGCATCGTGGAGCGGGTCAAGGCGAAACGCGCGTTCTTCACGCATATCTGTCACGACCTGGGGCATGTGGCGACCAATGCCACGCTGCCGGCGCACGTGCGCCTGGCTTACGACGGGTTGAAGCTGGAGTTCGAAATCTGAAAGGCGAAAGCTTTCACCGCCGAGTACGCGGAGATCGCGGAGAAATTCAAGGCATCGTTGAGCGGTTTTCTCATTAACCGTGGATATCTTTCATAAACTCGAAGACGTTCCCGCGGGCTTCGGCCCATCGCTTGCCAGCGTCGGCAACTTTGACGGAGTACACCGGGCGCACGCGCATGTGCTGGGCGAAATTGTGCGGCGGGCGCGAGAGAGCGGGGCGAAGGCCGTGGCCGTGACGTTTGAGCCGCATCCGGCGCGCATCTTGCGGCCGGACTCCGATCTCAAGCTTCTGACCCCGGTACCGGAAAAACTGCGACTGCTCGACGCCACGGGAATCGATGCGGTGCTCATGCTGCCCTTTGGCCGCGATCTTTCGTTGATGACACCGCGGCAATTCGCCGAACGTATCCTGCGCAAGAAGCTGCACGCGCGCGAGGTCCATGAAGGTTATAACTTCCGCTTCGGTCATAAAGCGGCCGGCGATGTAACGCTGCTCACGCAGCTGGGGCAGGAGATGGGCTTCGAGGTGAAAGTCTACAGCGAGCAAAAGCTGCGCGGAGAACCCGTTTCGAGCAGCCACATCCGCAAACTATTGCGCGAGGGACGAGTAAGCCGCGCCCGCCATTTGCTGGCGCGTCCCTTCTGCATTTTGGGGGTGCCCGGGCGTGGCCGCGGTTACGGCTCGAAATACACCGTGCCGACCATCAACCTGGCGCGCTACGAAGAATTGGTGCCCAACGATGGCGTGTACATCACTTGCACCCGCGTGGGCGCGGAGAATTTCGATTCGGTCACGAACGTTGGCAATCGTCCCACGTTTGGCGCAGAATCATTCGCTGTCGAGACCCATCTGCTGAACTTTCATCCCATCGAGCTGACGCCGGAAAGCGAAGTCAAGATTTGTTTTCTGGATCGTCTGCGCGATGAGATTAAGTTTCCCTCGGTGGAGGCGTTGCGCGAACAGATTGCGAAGGATGTGAAGAAGGCGCGACGATACTTTCACCTGCTGCGCTTAAGCCAATAGTCGGTCTGCCTTATCCGGCAAGCCCGGCTCTTTCGCGAAGCGCTTGTTCCGCGGGTTTTCGCGACTTATTTAGCCCATTGTGAACGGTCTTTTCTTCCGCCTTGGGAACTAACAGGACATCCTGCCGCGCCGATTCATAGCCGACCACGGCCGCATGAATTGCCTGATCGAAAAACTGGTCCAAAAGCCGTACCAGTTCGTGCTTCTCCGAGGCTTCCACGGCACGGCCGGGCACGGAGACGTCCTCGATAAAGCGCGAGAGATTGTGCTTGGTCAGCACGATGACCCAGACCAATTCGCTGAGCGGCACGCCCTGCTCGGCGCGGCGGGCGCCGATGGCGCGGTAGCGCTCCTCGACATCGGTTTCGCTCTTATCGAGCAGCCAGGCGCCGAGATGGTGATAGATCTCGTGGACCCGCTCCTTCAACTCCTCGGGAGAAACCTTGTCGTAAGACCCGGCGCGCTCAGAAAGTTGCACCTGGCCGATCAGGCTCGAGGCCAACGTATCGGAATGATATTGGATGAGATGAACCAGCTTAAAGGTGAGCATTGGTACGCGCCCTCCTTGCAATGTCGCGTTGAAACATTGTGGATGCAGGCGGGCCAGTTCACCGTGATCGACATCACAACGGGATGTGATTGCCGCGGACGCAGGAAGCTACAGCACCACGACTGCGGCCGGGCTAATGCGGCAAATAGCCCGATTCCATGGGCAACTTGCCGTCCACGCGCACCACTTTGATGGTGCTGTCGACCGAGCGGACATCCACGACGCCGACGGCGCCGGGCGTGGATTGCACGCGCTTGAGCACGTCGGCGTCGGAATCCTCAATCAGGATAGAATCTTTGTGCGCGGCGACGAGAGCCTTCCACTCGCCAGCACTCACTTTGATCAATCGCTCCAGAGTTTCGGTTTCTCCCGCTGAGTTCGTATGCAGCACCAGCAGAATATTCTTGCCGTCGGGCCACTTCTTGACCTCGGAGCGAAAGATTTTCGCGAGATGCGTCGAGGTGACGTTCTCGGTGGCGTTCTCCTTGTTGACCACTACCGCCATGTGGTGGGCGAAACAAGGGGTGAGGCAGGCGAAAAGAAAACCAAGAACGGTGGCGCTCGGCTTCAATCTCATGGGCACATCCGGTTCAGCCTCGTAGTTTAGAAAGCGATGATGGAAGGCTAACCCAGAATCGCAAGCCGCGAAGTAAAAACATTGTCAAAGCGCGATGCGGGTATCCGAATATGAAACCCCTTCGGGTTACGCCTTTTGACCGCGAGCCTGCTCTTTCTTGCCGTACATGGTGGAGTCGGCGCGGGCCACCAGTTGCTGCAGGGTCTCTCCGGGCTGCCACTGCGCCAGACCCATGGAGGCGTGCACTTTGATCTTGATCTCTTTGGGTCCCTTGGCGGCTGGAAGGGTGTACTCGCCCAATACCCACTTTTCCACGCGCGCGAGTTGGGCTTTCGCGACCTCCAGATCGCTATCCAACACCACGATGAATTCGTCGCCTCCCCAGCGGCCGGCGAGATCGCTGGAGCGGAGGTTCGAGCGCAACTCCTGGGAGAACTGCTGCAGCAGGTTGTCGCCGGCTGCGTGACCGTAAGTGTCGTTGACCTGTTTGAAGCGGTCTAGGTCGAGGATGACGATGCAAAAGCGCTGCTTCTGCGCCATTCGCCACTCGATGCGCTCTTCGATGTTGCGGCGATTGGCAATGCCGGTTAGCGGGTCTTGCATGGCCAACTGCTCTACCGCTTTCAGCTTGGTTTCGTAGGTGGAGACTTCGGCTTGCAGTTGCGCCACCGATTCCCGGCTCTCGCGCTCCATTTGATCGACGTAAATTTTCAACGCTCCCGCCTGTTTGATTAAAGACGAGCGGACCAGGGCCAAATCCTCCAGATCGGCAATGGTCTGAAGTTGCGTGTTCAGTTCCCCAAAGTGATCGGCATAACGATGATCGCGCTGCCCCATGGACTCGGCCGTGCGGGCTAGCACGATGAGCATTTCTTTCACGTCGTCGGCTTTGGTTTGAAAATATTTTTCGGCGCGCTCTCCCCATTGGCGAAGCTCATCTTCCACTCGGGTTTCGGTTTGTTTGACGATCGGAACGGTGAGTTTGGCAAACAGGCGGCGCTCCAGGCCAGCTAGAGCGTGCCGCATGTCCGAACCAACCTGGGGGCAGGCGCGCGCGCCGCTATTGCCCATGGCTAGCAGGACCGCGCGATAGGATTCGAGCACGACCAGGAACAGATCGTTCACAGCCGCGTCGGCCGGGCGCGATTTCTCCGGGTCCATGTCGAGATACTTTTTCAACGAAATCAAAGTCGATTCTCCTGAAGGCTGGCCTTGGGCTTGGAACGAAAAAACACGTGGCAGTCCCCATGGTTCTATCGGCAATTCGGAAAATCTCTTGAGCCCGGGATTACTCGATTGGCTCGACCATGACTCCGCGTGATGGACGTTGGACGATCACGATCGCGGCGAGGACGAAGACGATTCCCAGCGTCTGGATCGGACGAAGAATTTCTCCCAAGAGTACTGCCGCGAGGACGATGGAAAAGACCGGCTCCAGGCAACTGGCGATGATGGCGCGCGTGGGCTCGAGATGCTGCAGGCCTAGAAAATATAGCGAGAAGGCTCCGAGCACTGAAATCATCGAAAAAACGAAGAGGAACAGCCACTGCGCCATCGAGTAGCGGGCGGCAAAAATCGTCCACGGAGGATTGACGAAGAGCCAGAAGAGTGCGGACGCGGCGAGCGTCCAGATCAGGACGCGCCAGCGGTCGTAGCGGGCCAGAATGCGGTGTCCGGCGACGTTATAAAAGGCGAAGGAAAACGAGGCCAGCAGCGCCGCGATCAGGCCGTAGGAGTCGAGGCGAAGCGCTTTCCCGCTACGGGAGTGGGAGCCGATGACCCCAATCACCAGGGCGATACCGGTTACCGCGAGCGCCACCGCGGTCACTTTTTGCAGAGAGAGCTTTTGCTGTCGACGAGCGACTACATACATCAGCACCCACACTGGCGCGGTGTATTGCACAATGATGGCAGTGGCCACGTTGGTTCGCTGGATAGCAACGTAATAGAAATAATTCGAGACCGCGACCCCCAGCGTGCCCAGCAGGAAGCAATGGGCGAGATCGCGCGTTGGCATTTTGATCCGCTGCCAGCCTTGCGAGCCTGCGAGAATCGGCAGCAGCACGAGCAGAGAAAATGTGGTACGCGTTTGTGAAAGAATCAGGGGATCGATAGGGCGGAGCGCGGCGTTGAAGAAAGGAAGGCGTCCGGTGAATAAGGCGCGGCCGAGCGCGGCGGAAACTCCCCAGAGGAACGCAGCCGAGGCGATGAAAAAATATCCGCGCAGAGGATGCACCGGCGGCGTTGACTGAAGTCGGGTCGGGATATAAGTTCTCGCGTACTGGAATCTGATTCGTTCGCTTTCGATCATCAGGCCGCCGAAAGAATCTGGTCAAGGCGGTCGGGATCGAAGCCCTCGATCACTTCCGCGCCGGTGGAAGTGAGGATCACCAGCGTTGGGGTGGTGCGGCTGTGGTAGGTATCGAGCAGTTCGACGGCGGCAGCGGAATCCGAGCTCATGTTCCGTTCTTCGAAAGCGACGCCTTTCACTTCCAGGAAAATCTTCAGCACTTCGCAGTTGAGGCAGCCGGACTGAGTAAAGAGGAGAATTCGACAGGCCATCAGCTTCCGCCAGTCTTTCGATTTCGCGTCGAAAGGGCTAGCAGGTCCATTAGCAAAACTCCCAGGCACATTCCCATCACGATAAGCGTCATCATCGCGAGGGTTCCCAGGTGTTCCGAGGCGCTTGAATGCAGAAATCCGCAAAAGCTCGCAGCGGCGACGAACAAGGGAAGGAAAACAAAACGCTTGTTCATTCGTGACCTCCGGGAATGCTGCCCGATTTTAAACCTAAGTATCCGAGAACTCGATCTCGGCGGTGATTCTTGCCGTCCTCTCCAGCATCGCCGAAACCGAGCAATATTTTTCTTTCGAAAGGCGAACTGCGTCTTCCATCGCCTTGCTCGATACCTTGCCGCCCACGCGGTAAATCAGTTTGATCTCGGTATAAACCGAGGGCGGCTCGGCGGCTCGTTCGGCTTGGGCACGCACTTCCAGGCGAGTGAAGGGCTCCCGCTTCTTTTGCAGGATGGAAACGACGTCGTAGCCGGTGCAGCCGCAAAGGGCGATGAGCACGAGTTCCATGGGCGTGGCAGCGGTGGTTTTGTCGCCGTCCATCGAGATCTCATGGCCGCTATCGGCGACTGCTTGGAAACGATGCTGGTCGATCCAAGTGGCATGTGCGTTCGTCATAATCCGCTCTTTTCTCTAGAACCGATCTACCTATCTCGCAACTCGTACCGGGTAGGGCACGGCTTCCAGCCGTGCCGCCCAGGGCCAGCCTAGACGCGGGCGTTAGCCCTGAGGGGCATCGGCAGTTTCCTCCGTCGGTTCGTAATGCGATGGCTTGATGGCTGCTAGTTCCTTCTATCTTCGATTGTCGGTTGTCGGCTCGGGATGAATTAAAACCCGGAAAAGTTCGGGCGCATCCTGCTTGAAATGAATCTCGAGGTCGGTCTGAATGTCGTGTACGCGGGACAGGGGAAGATCGTCGGAAAGGGTGCAGTGGCAGGAAACGTAAAGCCGCCCGCGAACCTTTTTGATTTGAATGTCGTGCATGTCGACAATCTCCGGAAATTTGCCGGCGGCAATTTTGAGCCGGCGCTCGAGATCGGCGTCGCGCACCAGTTCGTCGCCGGTCTCGATGGTGGCAGGCTCGCTCTCGATGTGGGTAAGGATATCGGCGATCTCCGGAACCTCGTGGCGCATGTCGGCTTCGAGTTCAGTGACCAGATCGTGAGCCGTTTTCAACGTCATGCGCTCATCCAGTTCGACGTGCTGTTCGACGTGGAGATGGCCGCCGAGGTCCTGCACGCTGATGTCGTGAACATTCAGATTATGGCGGGTGGCGACGGCGCGAATGCGATCAAAGATATTTTCCGAGCGCTGGGCGCGCGGCAGGGGCTGCACCGTAACATCGGCGTCGGGAAGAATCGCGCGCACCGCGGCGGTCACGGCCGCCACCAATTGCTCGGAGCGCTGGAACGTCATCGTGCGGGCCAGACCCACGGCGAGATCGGCAAAGTAGCGGTTGCCGGCGCGGCGAATCCGCACCCGGCCGACCTCCAGCACTCCGTCGACATGGGAAACGGCGTCGATGATCTGGCCGCGCACTCCCGCGGGAGCGGCGTCGAGCAGAGCGTCAACCGTCCGCCGCGCCAGCCGCCAGCTTACCGAGACGATCACGCCGGCAACAAAAAGGGCGGCGATGGGATCGGCCAATCGAAGCCAGTCCAGATGATAGAGACGCCCAACCAGAATCAGCGCCAGGCCAAGCACCACCACTCCGGCCGACCAAACGTCCGTCGAGAAATGCAGGGCATCGGCCTCGAGAGCCTGGCTGTCGTATTTGGTGGCGATGCGGCCGAGAGCTTGCGAACGCCACCAGTCCACGGCCATCGAGATCAGCATCACGGCAAAAGCCCAGATCGACGGTTCAACTTCGACACGCCGAAAAAACAGGCGGACCACGGCTTCGTAAATCACCCAGGCGCAGGTCAAGAGCAGTAAGCCGGTTTCGACAAAGGCGGAAAAATTCTCGACCTTGCCGTGGCCGTATTGATGGTCGGCGTCGGCGGGCTTGTCGGAGACTCCAACCGAAAGATAGGTGAGCGTGGCCGCGACGAGATCGAGCGCCGAGTGCGCCGCTTCGGAGAGGATGCCGAGGCTGCCGGTGGTGATTCCAACCACCACCTTGCCGCCAGTAATCAAGAGCGCGGCAATCACCGAGCTACCGGCGACGGCTCGCTTCTCGGCGCGCATGGCGTTGGGCGAATAAAGGGCCGGCGTCCCGGACATGTTGGGATTATCGCCGCTATTGCGGAATTGCGCCAAGAGAATCCACGCGAAGTGCAGCGCCTTTGGTGTGCCTTTCGGGATTCTGCGGAAAAGCGCCTATATGCTAGGATGCTAGGTTCGGGTTGTTCAACTTCCTGATGTACCAATCCTGGAGGAATCTTGTATGCGTAAGAGTTGGTTGCTGTGTGTGTTTTTGGGGACCGTCGTCTGGGGACAGGCCCAGGCACCGATGACGCCGGCGCCGCCTTCGCCGGCGGCTCAAGCCGCGGGCGCGGCCCCGCCCGAAGTGGCGGAGAGCGCCGTGGTGCTGACGATTAAGGGCGTGTGCCCGGCGGCGGCAACCCCGGCAACGAAGGCTGGCGCCGCTAAAACTCCTGCCAAGAAGCCGGCTGACTGCAAAACCGAGATCACGCGGGCGCAGTTCGAAAAGATCGCCAGCTCGCTGTCACCTTCCCCTACGATCGCGCCACAGTTGAAGCGGCAACTCGAAGCCGCTCTGCCCCGGATTATGGCTATGTCGGAAGCCGCCAAGGCCCAGGGCATCGACAAGAGTCCGCAGTATTTGGAAGCGCTGAAGATCTACAAGATGAATCTGCTCACCCAGCAATTGCAGCGTTCGCTGCAGGAGCAGGCCGATAAAATCACTCCGGCCGATGTTAAGGCGTACTACGACAAAAACCCCGAGGCCTACGAGCAATTCTCCCTGGATCGCCTTTTCATCCCGCGCTTCAAGACGGTAGAAGCCGAGGAAAAAGACGACGTGGAGGATAAAGACAAAGGCGACGCCAAAAGCAAAGAGCCAGAGAAGCTGACCGAAGAGCAGCAAAAAGCCAAAGAAGCCGAAGAGCAGGCCAAGCGCGAAAAAGGCGAGCAGGAGTTGAACAAGCTGGCCGACTCACTGCGGGAAAAAGCGGCCGCCGGGGACGACTTCGCCAAGCTGCAGAAAGAGGCCTTTGAAGCGTCCGGCACCAAAGTCGAAAATCCCACGGTCAACTTGCCCAAGGTGCGGCGCACGGGATTGCCTCCGGCCCATGCGGCGGTATTCGAGTTGAAGGCTGGCGAAATATCGGCGGTCATCAGCGACAATGGCGGCCACTATATTTACAAAGTCGTCGGTAAGCAGGTTTTGCCGCTCGATGACTCGCTCACCACCGAAATCCACAACAAGCTCAAGACCGAGCGCCTGAAGGAAATGACGGATAAGTACACGAACTCATTCCAGGCCGTGCCCAACGAAGCTTATTTCGGGGCGGCCATGCCGCCGGGACGGCCGGGCATGGGAGCAGCGCCGCCGCCGCACATGCGTCCGGGAATGCCGATGCCGCAGGGACAGCCCCAAGGCGCCCCCCCGGCAGGTAATCCTCCGGGCCAGGCTTCTGCGCCTGCTCCGTCACCCTCTCCTGCGCCAGCTCCTGCGCCCCAGGCACCCTCGGCTAAACCCAACTGATGGCGGAGAAACCTGTTGTCGTGGTCACGGGCATTGCCGGGAACCTGGGTTCCCGGCTGCTCCCTTTGCTGGGAGAGTACTCTGTGATCGGGGTGGACTTGAATCCACCGCAAACCGATTTGCCCCTGCAGTTCGAGCGCATGGACCTGGGCGAAGAGTCGACCACGCGGGCGCTCTACGAAATGCTGCGCGATACCAAGCCGGTGTCGGTGATTCATCTTGCCTTTGTGATCGATCCGGTGCGCACGGGCGTGCTCGATGTCGAGCGCATGTGGCAGATCAACGTGGCGGGAACGGCCCGGGTGATGGAAGCGATCACCGAAGCCAACCGCACCGCCGAGGTGGGCATCCGGCAATTTATTTTTCCCAGCAGCGTCTCGGTCTATGGGCCCAGCTTGCCGACCCCGGCGACGGAAGAATCGCCCATGGCGGCGCACACCCTGCCCTACGCGATTCATAAGAAGCAGTGCGACGAAGTGGTACAACAGCGCTCCCCGGCGCTGCGTGGATGCAGCGTCTACATTTTGCGTCCCCACATTTTCGCCGGTGCCAGTGTGGAAAATTATCTACTGGGAGCTTTTCGCGGCTCCCCCAACGGAAAAAGCCCACGGGCCGAGAAATGGCGGAACGCGGGCAAGCGCCTGCCCTGCATGCTGCCCCGCGGGCAGCAATATCTCGACCATAAAATTCAGTTCGTGCATGTGGACGATATGGCCCGGCTGATGGCCTACATTCTGCGTCGCGACCCGGAGGCCCAGCGGCTTACCATACTGAATGTTGCCGGCCGGGGCGAGCCGCTCACCTTCGGCCGCTGTATTGAAATTGCGCAGGCCAAGCTGCTGCGCGTTCCCGGCAAGTGGGTGATGCAGTTGGTATTGGAATTCCTCTGGAAGCGGCAACTCTCGGCCATCCCCCCCGAGGCGCTCCCTTACATGAGCGGCGAATACATCATGAACGTCGACCGGCTCCGCATGTTCCTCGGCGGCCAGTACGAGAACGTGCTGCGCTACACCATCGCCGAAGCTTTCGCCGATAGCTTCAAAACCGCCCCGGCCACATGGCAGGCAGCAAGCGCGAAGTAGCGGGGTCCCAAACCAAGCTGGCCCAGTGCGGGGCATTTAAGAGAATGGGGGACGGCCGCCTCGCCTGCTCCCAACGCAGTGCCACGTGCCCACATGCGGCCGGGCCGGGGGCAAAGGGAACGCCGAAGTCCCCGGCCACGAAGTCAGCCGTGAAGAGCGGAAACGGCATGCCCAGTTTCATGAACCGGCCAATGTCTTGGTTGGCGTAGACGAATTTCAGAATTCCTTCGCAGAGAGAAACCCCGCCAGCCATGATTCTCAGAATCAAAATGGATTGCGGCCCAGCGCTCGACGGATGGTTAAGCCAGGACAAAGTGTTTTTCATATGTTTTCCTTTTTTGGTTCGGCGTTCGCATGGTGTTCCGTTCGCCCTGGTCGATAACGGCGCTCCCGCGAATTTATTCCGAGCAATATTTTCGACCGCCGAGGGAATAAATCGGTGCCCGGCTGGTTTACTCTATGCGGGTGTCCGAAAACCGGTTCAGCGCGGCGTCGTTTGAAGAGCTGGCTCTGCCTCTCTTCGATCAGCTCTATAACTTCGCCCATTGGCTCGCGCAGGACCGAGCCGAAGCCGAGGATCTGGTGCAGGAGACTTATACAAAAGCGTTGCGCGGCTTCTCCTCATTTCAGCCGGGGACGAATTTTCGCGCCTGGATGTATCGCATCCTGCGCAATTCTTTTTTGAGCTCCCGAACCGGGTTGAAAACCACCGTGGTGTTGGACGACGAAGAAGGCATGAGTGTACCCGCCGAGACCGCGACGCCGGAGACTCTACTGCTGGAGCGAGCCGACCGCGAGATGGTGCAGCAAGCGCTGGAACAGTTGCCCGTGCCGTTTCGCGAAATTTTGCTGCTCTGCGAAGTGGAAGAGATGTCGTATCAGGAAATCGCGGAAACGCTGGCTATTCCGATGGGCACGGTCATGTCGCGGCTGTCGCGCGCGCGCACAGCGCTACGCGGCACTTTGCGCGAGAAGATTCAGGGAGGCCGGCATGGGGTGTGAGCGGTGGAGCGCGAAGCTGGATGGCTATCTGGACGGAGAACTCGTGCCGGCCGAGTCCGCTGCTTTAGCTGCACATCTGCGCGGGTGCACGGAGTGCACCGTTGACTTGCTGGAGCGAGTGCAGATGAAGCGGTGCGTGCAGTTGGCCGGAAAACGCTACGCTCCAAGCGCTGCTCTGCGCGAGCGAATTACAAACAAAGTTACCGCGAAGCCGCCCGCTGGCTTCCGCTGGCGGCGATTGCTTTTGCTTCCTGCGCTGGTCTTACTGATAGCAGCTGTTTTTCTTAATGGTTACATGAGCCGCGACCGCCAGGCCCACGCCAGCCTTTACGATGAGCTCGCTGATCTGCACGTGGGCGCTCTCGCCAGTTCGACGCCGGTGGACGTGGTTTCCTCCGACCGCCACACCGTCAAACCGTGGTTTCAAGGCAAGATCCCGTTTACCTTCAACGTGCCCGATTTAGCGGGATCGGACTTCACCTTGGTGGGAGGCCGAGTTACTTATTTGGCGCAGATCCCCGGAGCGCACTTGATTTATCAAGTGCGCAAGCACGAGATTTCCGTTTTCATCTTTTTGAATCGCAACCGCGACCTGCGGGAGCTGCCGACGCGAGCGTTCAATGCCAGATCGTTCAACACCGAGACCTGGGTCCAAAATGGCCTGCGCTATTTCGTGGTGGGGGACGCGAATCCGGCGGACATTCGGGCGCTGACCAGATTGCTGCAAGACGCCGGGTAGAGAGTTTCAGAGGCCGCGAAACACCATGTCCCGCACCGGTTTTGGACTGGTCGGGTGCTTCCTGGGTGCTCGGGCCGTTCCCGGGTGGAACCGCGCTTCAGCGCTGCGTTGAAATCCTGCCTCCATTGTCCGGCTTAAGCCGCTGGGGTGCATGTCAGGTTCTGCATGTCACTTTCGGCCGCGATACAGCCCAGCGATCCCGAAAGTATAAGGAGTCCAACTGGCTTCGCGAAAGCCGGCGCGACGCATGCGGGCCAGCATCTCCTCTGGCTCCGGAAAGCGCTCCACGGAAGCGGGCAGATAGGCATAGGGCCCGCGCACTCCAGAAATCAAAGTTCCGACCCGCGGCAAAATTTGCTTAAAGTACATACGGTATAGCCGTCCCATCAACCCCTGGGGTTCGCTGAAGTCAAGAATGCCGCACTCCTCCCCATGCTTCAGCACCCGGGCGATCTCGCGCAGGCCGGCGTCATAATCGGCGAGATTGCGAAAGCCGAAAGCCGAGGTAATCAGGTCGAAGTGCTCATCGGGAAATGGAAGCCGCAGCGCGTCGGCTTCGATCCAGCGTGGCATCGCGGCAGTTCCGTTGGCCGCGCTCCGGTCGAGAGATTTAGCATCAGCACGCTGCAGCATGGCATGAGAAAAATCCGCGCCCCAAAGTTGCGGATTGGAATTCCCCGCCTGCGAGCGAAGCGCGAAGGTCATGTCGCCGGTGCCGCAGCAAAGATCGAGGACACGCGCATCGGGCCGCGCCAGAATTTGCGAAAAAGTGCGCGCCGTTCGCCGCCACCACAACCGATCGATGTTGCACGACAGCACATGATTGAGCAGGTCGTAGCGGGGAGCGATCGAGGTAAACATCTCCCGCACCGCCTTGGCCGCGGAATCCTTATCCCTGGCGCCTTCCGGCGCGGCGCCGACCACCATCGCTCGAGGAGCTTCAGGCACCGGCTTTGCTTCCCTTCCCCCAGACCCAGCCGCCGCGCGAGAGGCGGCGCAATTCTTCCACCGCGTTGATCACAACGTTATCGGGAACGTCGGCGGCAATTTCGACTTTGCCGATCTCGCGAGGCAGGACAAAATGCACCGCGCCGTTTTGCGTTTTCTTGTCCGTCTGCAGGCGCGCGAGAATCTTGTGCGCGCTCACCTTCAGTTCTGGAAGGCGACCGAGGCTGAGCACGGCATCGGCGATGCGGCCGGCGGTTACGCTGTCAGTACGGCCAACGGTCAACGCAATATTCGTGGCGGCAATGATCCCCCATGCCACCGCCTCGCCATGAAGCAGGCTGCGGTAGCCGGTTTCGGCCTCGAGCGCGTGTCCGATGGTATGGCCGAGATTGAGCACGCGGCGCAATCCCCCTTCGTGCTCGTCGGCCGAAACCACTTCGGCTTTCAGCTTCACCGACTGCGCGATCAGGCCTTCGAGTTCGATCGGATCGCGCTCCAATATCTGCTTGCGCTTTTGTTCAAAGCGCAAAAAAAGATCGAGATCGCCGATGATGCCGCATTTGAGCGCCTCGTACAAACCGGCGCGAAACTCGCGGTTGGGCAGCGTGTGCAGCACTTCAGGGTCGATCAAAACCACGCGCGGCTGATGAAACGTCCCCAGCAGATTTTTCCCAGCCCCAAGGTTGACGCCGGTTTTGCCGCCGACCGAAGCATCCACCTGAGCGAGAACGGTGGTCGGGATCTGCACCAGTTCGATTCCTCGCATATAGAGCGACGCCAGCAATCCGGTGACGTCGCCGACCACACCACCGCCGAGCGCGATCAACACCGCTTTGCGGTCCGCGCCCAGGCGCGAGAGCTTTTCGGCCAGGGTCTCAATCGTCCCAAGCTTCTTCGCCGGTTCGCCGTCGGGCATCTGCAGCACTTGCGGCTTGAATCCCGCGGCGGCCATCGAGCGCAATACTTTCGCGCCCCAGCGATGCCGCACCCGCGAAACCGTGATCACAAATACCTTGCTCGATTGCGGCAGCAGCTCCGCCAGCAGGCTCCCAGCGCGGGCCAGTAGCCCGTTCTCAATCCGCGCTTGGTAAGGCCGCGGCAGCACGTGGATGGTAACTTGCGCCATGGAATTCCATAATAGCCTATGGCCTGCGCGCTTCAAATCGCCGCCGGCTTTCATCGTCACTGAATTCGCGGGCGCGCCAGGAAGTGATACCATTTCCGATTGCGCTCATAGACATTGGAGATATGAAGGGTCTTCCAGCCGAGACCGATTTCGTAGTCATTGGCGCCGGTGTTGCCGGGCTGCGCGCCGCCATCGAACTCGCCGATGCGGGTCGGGTGCTGGTGCTGGCCAAACAAGAAGTCACCAATTCGAACACGCAGTGGGCGCAAGGAGGAATTGCAGCCGCACTCAGCGACGAAGATGAGGTCAGCCTGCACTTGCAGGATACGCTGATCGCCGGCGATGGACTGTGCCATCCGGACGCGGTGAAGACTCTGGTCGAGGAAGGCCCGGGGCGGATTGAGGAGCTAATCGCCTGGGGCACCCAGTTCGACCGCAGCGGCACCAAGCTGGTCTTTGGCCGCGAAGGCGCGCACAGCCGCAACCGCATTCTGCACGCGCAAGGCGATTCTACCGGGCGCGAAATACTGCGCGCGCTCTACGCCAAAGCGCAGACTCTTAGAAATATTTCCGTGCGCGAGTTCGAATTCTCCACCGAGTTGGAAGTCGAAAATGACCGCGTCACCGGCATCTCGCTGATTAACGAGAAAGGATTGCCCGAAGGCATGGCGTGCTCTTCGATCCTGCTCGCCACCGGAGGCATGGGCCAACTTTATCGCAATACGACCAATCCCGAGGTTGCTACGGGAGACGGCGTTGCCATGGCCTTTCGCGCCGGTGCCGAAGTCAGCGATATGGAGTTTATTCAATTCCATCCCACGGCACTGTACTTGAAGAAAGCGCCGCGCTTTCTTCTGTCGGAGGCGCTGCGCGGCGAAGGCGCTTTCCTGCGCAACATCGAGATGGACCGCTTCATGGCGAAGTACCATCCCCTGGCCGAACTCGCGCCGCGGGATGTCGTGGCGCGGGCCATCATGCACGAGATGGAGGTCAGCCACGCCAAAGATCCATTCGTGTATCTCGACCTCACGCATCTTAGCGCCGCCAAGGTGCAGAAACGATTTCCTCGCATCCACGCCACTTGCCTGGAATACAACATCGACATCACGGAGGACCTGATCCCGATTCGCCCCGCGGCGCACTACTCCATGGGCGGCGTGCGCACCGATCTGCAGGGCAAGACAAATCTCGGCGGCCTTTACGCCGCCGGAGAAGCCGCTGCCACTGGCGTGCACGGCGCCAACCGGCTGGCCAGCAATTCTCTGCTCGAAGGTTTGGTCTATGGAGCCCGGGCCGGGAGGGCAATGCGCGACGAGCTGCGGCAGCCACGGAAGGCGGCCAATCAAAAAGCCGCAACTCAAAACGGACCGGTGGATGCGGGGCTCGAAGAACTGGTTGGGCAAATCCAGGACGTCATGTGGAAGGATGCGGGCATCGTGCGCACCCGCGCCGGCATGCAGGAAGCGGTTGCGAAGTTGGAGGGGCTCACGCCCAGGTTGGCGCATCCTCGAACTCGCCGGGCGTATGAGGCGGCGAACTTGCAGCTCGCTGGGCTCTTGGTGGTGCGTTCGGCGCTGGCGCGCGAAGAAAGTCGCGGGGCGCATTATCGCACCGACTATCCCGGGCATGACGATAAGAGATTCTTGAAACACTCCGTAGGGAAGGGCGAAAGTCTAAAGTTTGTATAAAACTCACGCCTTCTCCGGCAAGAGCGTGGAAGCTGCGATTGAAATTAGAAGCGCTAGCGCCACCGCGGCTAACGTCAAGTGGGTCGGAATTCGAAAATAATCCGCGGTGATCATTTTCAGTCCCACCAAAACCAGCACCAGCGCCAAGCCTAGGTGAAGAAAGCGGAAAACCTTCATCAATCCTGAGACCGCGAAATACAGCGAGCGCAGCCCAAGGAGGGCGAATACGTTCGAGGTATAAACAATGAAGGCATTGAGCGTGATGGCCAGCACGGCGGGAATGGAATCGACCGCAAACAGCACATCCGTAGTTTCAATCACCGCCAGGACTACCAGCAGCGGCGTGGCGTAGAGTCCAGGATTCCCCTTCCACACGCGGACGAAAAACTTTCCGCCGCAATACTCATCGGTCACTGGCAGCAGGAGGCGCAACGCCTTCACCGCCGGATTCTTCGAAGGATCGACCTGATGTTCGCCGGCAAATCCGAGCCTGACGCCGCTGTAAATCAGCAGCGACCCGAAGCCGTATAGAATCCAGTGAAAGCGATGAATCAGTCCGACGCCGGCAAGAATGAACGCGCCGCGCATGAGCAGCGCTCCGAGAACGCCCCAGAAGAGCACACTGTGCTGCTGCGCCTCGGGCACCGCGAAGTAGCGGAAGATCAGAAGAAATATAAAGAGATTGTCCACACTCAAGGAAAGTTCGAGCACGTAGCCGGTCACGAACTCGAGGGCCACTGGGCGGCCTTGCCAGAAAAAAACCAGAGCGGCAAAAGCCAGGGCAAGACCGATCCACAGGGTGCTTTCCACCAGCGCATCGCGCGAACGTATCACGTTACCCGGGCGATGAAAAAGCACGAGGTCGAGCACCAACATGGCGAGCGCGAAAAGATTGAAAAGAATCCAGAAGCAGAGCAAGGAGCTATCCGATCACCTTCGCGGGATGCCGAACATCGCGTGATTAGAAATGAAATCCGGAAAAAGAGCAAAACAGCCATTCCTCTCGGAGAGAGCGGAGAAAGGCCGCGGAGGCCGAGGCACAAACGCTTTTATCTTCTCCGCGAGTCTCCGCGGGGGCTCTCTGCGTTCTCCGCGCTTGAAAGCTTAGTCCGTTCTACCCGAAGCAACTCACTTGGGCGGTAGCGGGTTCATCCTATCCAAAATAGAAATGGTTTCGAGGATGGTGCCACCGACAATTCCGAGGCTTTTGGGGCTCAACTTGTCGACCGTATCCTGCGTGGTGTGCCAGAAGACGTCGTTGTAGCCATAGTCGAAGTCGATGAGATCGGCCGAGGGCACACCCCGTTTTACGAAGGGAATGTGATCGTCGCTTAGTCCCGGCAACGTACGCGCGAAGAAATGGGATTGATAGCCGAGTCGCGTGGCGGCCTCGTAAACCACGTCTTCGAGCCAAGCCGTTGAATTGCTATCGCGGTCTACGTTGAGATCGGCGTCGCCGATCATGTCGGCCAGGATGAAAGCCTTAATTTTTTTCAAGGTCCCATCGGCCTCCCATTTTTCCGCCACGTGGCGAATGCCGTAGAGGCTGTCATCGAGAAACGGCACCTCAGTGTCGGGCTTGATCGCCTCCTCGGCGTCGTCCCACACCAGCCAGACGCTGTAACCGTCGCGCTTTTTGCCGCGTAGCTGGTTGGCGAGTTCAAGCAGAAGCGCGCTGGAAGAGGCGCCGTCATTGGCGCCAACGTAGGAGGTATTGCGCAGTGGATAATTGGTGTCGTAATGGCTGGCGACGACGATGATGCCGTCTTTCGTGCCGGCAAACTTGGCGATCACGTTGTGAACCGGAAATTTTCCCTCGGGGGTATCGGCGGTGAAGATGTCATCTTCCACTTCGTCGCCTTTCAAGTGCGCATCGAAGTAGGCTTCGACTTTCTTATGATTTTTGCTGCCGACAGGCCGCGGGCCGAAGGCCACGATCTCTTTCACGTACTGCATAGCGCGATGGTCGTCGAAGCGGGGAGGCGGGCCGTTATCGGGCGGCAGCGACAGCGCAGGAGACTTGGAATCCTCCGCAGCGGAGATGGGACTTTTTGCCGAAGCCTCGGAAACTTCCCTGGCGCGGCCGCAGGCCGCGGACGCTGTGGCTGCGGCGAGCGCCAGCGCGAGTAAGCAACGCGCAAATAATTTTTGGTTGCGAAGCATTCTACGCCGCTTTCTCGCGCGCCCGGCGCCGCGTGGGATGCACAAAGTAGGCGATCGCAATGCTGAATATATAAAGAAAAATCATGGGCGCGGCAAAGATGCACATATTCAAAATGTCGGGTGTCGGAGTCACGATGGCCGCGATCACGAAAATGATCAAGATGGCATAACGAAAATTCTTCCACATGAAGCCGGCGGTCACAATGCCCATCAGCGCCAGGAAAAAAATCAGAATCGGCATCTCGAAGATCAAGCCCATGCCCAGGATGATGCTCAAGAACAGCGAAGTATATTCGCCGATGGTGATCATGGGCTGAAACTGCCGGCCGAAATGAATAAGAAATTCCAGCGCCCGCGGATACACAATTTTGTAACCGAAATATCCGCCGGTGATGAACAGAAAAATAGTCGAAACCATGAAAGGCACCACGTAGCGCTTCTCGTTACGGTAGAGGCCGGGAGAAATGAACATCCACACCTGATAAAGCACAAAAGGAGAAGTCAGAAACAGACCAGCCAGCGCCGCAATCTTCAAGTAAAGGTTGAAGGGTTCGGTGGGATTCAGGTAGACCAGCTTCTCTGCCATTCCGTTGGCTTTGAGCACCTCCATGATGGGACGCTGCATGATGTCGTAGATTTTCTCCACTTTCCACCAGCAGGCGAAGAAGCCCACGCCCACGGCAGCGATCGAGTAAACCAGGCGCTTGCGCAACTCCTCCAGATGGTCGAGGAAGCCCATGGTGGGCATGCTTTCGCTGTTGGAAGGGTCGCTCGCAGCGCCTGCCGGCTCAAACATGCGAGTCCTGCGAGGCAGACGTAGGCGTCAGCTCGTTTGCGGGCGCAGCCACAGCAGAGGCCGTCTGGGCGGCGGCGGGAGAGGCCGCCGCCAGTGGCTCGGCCGGGTTTGCGATCGAGGTTATGTCCGAGGCTGGGTTCAACCTTGCGGAAGGCGCGGAAGCTTCGACGGTGGGCGAAGCCAGCGTAGCAGCCTCGAGTTGATGGGTGATTGGCGGGCTGGGATTCTGGCTCAGACTGGCAACGGCTGCCGCCGGAGCCTGCGTGGGCGGAACCAAGCTCTGATCTTTCTGAATTGTCTTTTGGACTTCAAGGTGCGCGATCTCGGCATCGATCTGCGAGCGGAATTCGTTGGAAGCGCGGCGCAGTTCGGCCAGAAGCTTTCCCGCCTGGCGGGCGATCTCCGGCAACTTCTTCGGCCCAAAAACAATCAGGGCCAACACGAATAGGAAGATGGTCTCGGAGAAACTCACGCCCCCATCATAATGCGGGAGCGCAAAAAGCGGCAATGCGAGAGAAAAGGCAGCGCCGGCTTCCCGGCGGCTCTCCCGAGAGACGGCCCTGGTTTGCTTAGGGCGTCCTCGCCCCTAGGCGTAGCGGGCGGGATGCCCGCCGGACAGCCGCCGGGACGGCGGCGCTATCGAACGTGGCACGTTCAACCCGGACACTTTTGAAAGCGCAGAAGACTCCATTTCGCGAAAGGCGGCATCCCTGCTTGGCTTGAGGTAAAATCTTGCGCATGCATTACCTTCTCAAGACCGAGCCTACTGTCTATTCCTTCGCCGACCTGCAGCGCGATCAGTCCACTATCTGGGATGGCGTCACCAATCCCGTCGCGCTGAAAAACCTGCGCGCCATGAAGCCGGGCGAGCACCTCATCATCTATCACACCGGGGATGAGAAAAGCGCCGTCGGATCGGCGACCGTGCTGGCGCTCGAAGACCCTGAGGCAAAGGACCCGAAGGTCAGAATCAAAGTGGGCAAGCCCTTGCCGCGCCCGGCGACGCTCTCCGAGGTGAAGGCCAATAAGCTGTTCGCGGATTCCCCCCTGGTGCGGCAGGGCCGCTTGAGCGTGGTACCCTTGACCGACGCGCAATACAAGTTCATCACCGGCGCGTGACAGCGGGAAAGCCAGACTTTGTCACTTTTCGCTTCGCCCCCTCATTTCGCACTTTCGACGCATCGTTACAAAACTTTGCAAAACCCCGCTCCTCCTCTAGCAACCCCGCATCGATGCCGGACATTCTTAAGCCCAGGGCACGACAATATTTCCGCGCCAAGCAAACCGCCCTCAACGAGTCCGTGAATCAATAGCTCAGGAGAATTGAGAAAGAATGAAATCGAATACATCGGTCGGGTGGTTTGGCCTGCGTAGTCCGCACCGCATTGCACTACTCTGCCTCTCCTGCCTGCTGTGGGCGCGAACTGGAAGAGCGCAGGATGCCTCTGCAAGCCCGTCGCTGGCCCAAGATGCACCCGCCAAAGATGTGCAGGAAAAGATAGACATCGATGAGCTATCGCGCACGGCCTTGGTGCATTTGCCGCCGGGTTACAACTCGCAGCGGCGCTATCCCTTGGTGATCCTTCTTCACGCTCAAAATCAGGATGCCGACGACATGGAGCGGCTCACGCTATTCAATCAGTTGGCTGACAAAGATGGAATCATCGCCGTATATCCCAACGCCACGCGCGGCCGCTGGAACATCGGAGTGCGGCCAGAGCAGACATCACAGTTGGGGCCGAGGCGCGGCAACGGTCGTCGCGGCGGATGGGGCGGCGGTGGTGGCTACCCCGGGGGCGGCGGATATCCCGGCGGCGGTGGAGGAGGCTACCCCGGGGGCGGTCAGGCCGGTGGCCAAAATCCCGAAGATACCGAGACGAGGAAACGATCCGAACCGGCCGACGACGTTGCCTTCCTGAACCAGATGCTGGATCACCTTGCCCTGAAATACTCTGTGGATTCGCGCCGCGTCTACGCCACCGGTTTAGCCGATGGCGGCTTCATGGCGCTGCGCGTGGGCTGCAGCATGGCTGACCGCGTGGCGGCCATTGCCCCGGTGGCCGCCGACCTTCCTAAAACCATGATCTGCCTGCCCTCGCGTCCCGTGCCTGCGCTGTTTATCGATGGCACCGAAGACCCCCTCATTTCCTACAACGGCGGCAGCTACAAGCCCGGTCAGTTCCACATGCTCTCCGCCGAAGACAGCGTGAAGGCTTGGGCCAAGTTTGACCGTTGCGCGGAGAAACCGGCGCAAGCCAAACTGCCCTCTTCCGATCCCAAGTGGAAGGAAACCAAGACATTTACTTTTAGCGGCTGCCACGAAGACGCTCAAGTCATGCTTTATGCCGTGAAAGACGGCGGCGACACCTGGCCCGGCGGCGAGCAGTATATGATCGAAAAAGAAGTCGGCAAAGTCAGCAACGCGCTTAATGCCAACGAAGCCATTTGGACCTTTCTGAGCTCGAAAAAACTCCCCGAAGAAAGCGGCGCGGCTAAGTAAGTTTCACTCCAAATTCGGATGCGCTCCAGGGTAGAACTTGGCAATCATGCGCCCCGTCATCAATCCGCCTTCATATTCTGGAATGATCACTTCATCGGCGCCGGAGTTACGCATGGCCTGCGCATAGCGCGATTGCCCGGCTCGGGTAATGATGCGCGCCTTGGGGTTCAGTGACTTGGCGGTTACGGTAATGTAGAGATTGTCGGCGTCGTTATCGATCACGATGCAGACCCCGCGCGCGCGCTCGATGCCGGCCGATTGCAAAACGTCGTGCCGCTTGGCGTCGCCCTGAATGGCCAGCACTTTTTCTTTGAGCAGTTCGCGGCAAAGCCCCTCGTTCGTCTCGATCAGCACAAAGGGAATTTCCAGGCGAGTAAGTTGATCCACAACTGTGCGCCCCACTTGTCCATAGCCGCAGATGATGAAGTGATCGCGAATTTTATCGATGCTGACGTCGTTTACCATGGTTCTCCACGCCTCCATCCCTTGCCGGTTGAAGATGGTAACGGCTACCCGCTCCGCCACCCAGAGCTGAAAAGCAAACACCCCAGCGTACACAAAGAGCGAGAAAAGCTTGGTCGAATTGTGAACGTGCCTGGGGTCGATGGCGTGCGGCTGAATCATCCAGAACAGCGCGTCTTGCCAACTGATCCACTCCAGGTGCCGGTAAACCAGGACCACGCCCACGCTGAATCCGGCAAACACCACCAGGGGCAGCCACAGCCGGCGCAGGAACAACAAAAGAATTCGGAGCATGGGGCAGCGATACTACAGGAAGTGTAAACGGAGATCAACGGGTTTGCGCCGCGTATGAACAGATATCGCGAATCGCTTTCCGGAATCTTTAACACGGGGGAGACGGAGGAACATGTCCCACGGTTCGTGGATTCAACGAACCGTAAATCGTCTCGACCACATTGTCGCTGTCCAACAACGGCAGGCACCCCGCCTCGTCTTTTTCCGACATTCCGTCGCTGGTCGGCAGGCTGCCTACGATCACCCAACCGCTGCGTAGCGCCCACAGCGCCGTGGTTAACCCGACACCTCCGGGGCAGGGGCCCGGGCAGCGTGTTGGCGTCAATTTGCGCAAACGGGCTGAACGCGCCTTCCGGCGAAATCTGCACGATGATGGTTCCGGTCCCCTGCAGGTTCGAGATGCTGTCGAAGTTGCTGACCAGAAGATCTCCCTCGATCAGAGCACCTTTGCTCTGGGGCACGCGCGCTAGAACCACAGGCGGCAACCAAAATTGGGACGGCAAGGCAGTTCCTGACTTTGTCCAATCACTTCACAAGATCCTCCTGAGAGTACGACTGCGAACGCGCAGAACGGCCAGCGCGAACCGCAACCGCGCGAGGATCAGTGTGAAATGGGAGGCCGGAGGGATTGTCAGAGAATTGTCAGATTCCTGTCACTTCTGGCACCGGAGGATGTCCAAGATGCCATGTGGGGACAGCCGCCCTCGGCTGTCCGCCGAGCACAGCTCGACCCTCTTCTTACGTCGTCGAAGCTCTTCAGCGAATTTGAATCATGGCCGGCTTCTTGAACCAGCAACCGCCTTGACCGATGATGAGCGCGTCCATCACTCCGCAATAAGAGCCGCCATGGCCGGTGATCAGCCCAAGTTTGTGCGCGTCCGAAGGCACGATAAAAGTGCGAGATGTTGTGACCGATTCGCCTGGTTGAAGCCGGACATCCAAAGGAACCGCCGAAGGATCCGCTTCAGGGGGATAAAGCCGCCCGCGATCATCGATCAGATAAATCCAGACGCCGCTCGCCCGTTGCTCCCCTCGCCGGGCCCGGCTCTCGATGAGCAGATCTACCTTGTAGGAAACCTGATGCGTCCGGGGGGTAGCGGTCGCTTTTTCTACCGTCAGGCACCAATCGTCAAAACACCACGCATCCCCCGTATTCATGACCTCTGGTGGGGCAAAAAAAGCAACCACAACCCCGGTCGCAAAATAAGCGGCAGCCCCATACACTAAGCCCCACACAATGCTCAGCGCCCGCCCTTGCTGACCCCGAAGCGCAAAAACCGCCGCCGTCGCCAGGCTGACGACCGCAGCCAGAACCGCCAACAAAAATAGCAGGTCGAAAATGGTCATAGGAAATTCGGCCGCGCGACCAAATCAGCTTGCAATAGAAGCCAAGAGCGAGAAGCTGAGTTCAATTAATGAATCAACTGCCGCAACTCGCGACGCAAAATTTTCCCCGAAGCCGTCTTAGGCACGACCTCCACAAAATGCACTTCCCGCGGCTGCTTGTAGCTGGTGAGCCTTTCGGCAACGAAGCTGCACAACTCCTCTTCCATCTTCTTGCCACTCGCAAATCCATCGCGCAGCGCGACGAACGCCACGGGAATCTCCCCCGCCGCCGCATCCGGACGCCCCACCACCCCGCACTCCCGCACCGCCCGATGCTCCAGCAAAACCGCCTCCACTTCCGCCGGCGCCACCGGGAAGCCCTTGTACTTGATCATCTCCTTGCGCCGGTCGACCACGCGGTAAAAGCCCTCGCGATCGCGGGTTACGATGTCGCCCGACCAGAACCAGCCATGGCGCAGCGCCGCCGCCGTCGCGTCGGGTTCTTTCCAATAACCTTTCATGAATTGCGGACCGCGCATCACCAACTCTCCCGGCTCGCCCTCGCGAACTTCCCCACTATCGCCCGCGGAAATTTCCGGATCCGCCTCCCCGATCACACGGCACTCAGTCTGCGCCAAAGGCTGTCCAATCGAATCCGGCCGATACAATTCCGGCTCCAGATAACCGATATGCGTCACCGGAGAAGCCTCCGTCATGCCATATCCCTGGCACACGGGAATGCCGGTCAGTTCGGTAAACCTTCGCGCCAGCTCCGGCGCCAGCGGCGCGGCTCCAGACTTCACCCACCGCAGCCTGTGCTGCTTGGGAAACTGCCCGGCCTCGGCGGCCTGGCACAGCGCATTCATCGCCGGAGGCACCAGCGGAATCATCGTGACGCCCTCGTCGCCGAGCAGTTGTGTCAGTTGAGGAACGCCGAAGCGGGGCATCAGCACCAGCGTAGCTCCCAGAATCAGCGCTGGGTTCAGCATCACATTTAACCCGTAGATGTGATACAGCGGCAGGAAGCAGAGAATCGTGTCGTCGAAATGGAGCGCCGTCGCGCGCGGCCCCAGCAACTGATAAACGTTGGCCACCAGATTGCGATGCGAAAGCATCACTCCCTTGGGCAATCCGGTGGTGCCGCTCGAATACGGCAGCGCCGCCAGAACCTGGTTGCTGTCTCCATCCGGATGGGACAGAGTTGCGCTAGTGGTCTTCAGCAGATCGGAGAACGCTTCGGCGCCCCTGGCCTGTTCACGCGTGCAATATACGCGCCTCAAATTCGGCAGGCCCGCGAGATTGATGCCGTCGATATAGGAGCGGTCGGTGATCAGAAAAGCCGCTCCCGAATTCCCCATCTGATAGCAAACCTCGCGTTCGCGATAAGAAGGATTTAGCAGGGTGGGAATCCCTCCGGCGAGCGTGGTCGCATGATAAGCCACGCAGAACTCCCAGGAATTGGACAGGAAAATCGCCAGCACTTCTCCCCGCCGCAAGCCGGCGGCAATCAGGCCGCGCGCCAGCGCTTCCACGTGCTCACCGTATGCGGCATAGGTGAGGCGCCGGCCGCAGGAAGTGTCGATCAGTGCGGTTTTCTGGGGATGCTTGCGACAGGAAGCCAGAACGACATCGTGCAAAAACAGGCCGTCGGGATCGCCGTAAAGCTGGGTGCGCAACATGGCGGGATGATTGTAGCCGAAGTCTTGGGTTTGGTTGGGATGAGGCTGGACTTCAGTAGCGGGCCGCTTTAAATCGTTCCACCGACCTATCAATAGGGTCGCAAACGCCTATTCGATCCCGCTCGCGTTCATGTGCGGGCCGTATTGTGGGTCGGAGCCTTGAATGTGGGTGGTCAGCCACTCCTTGAGAAAGCCCATGACTTCGAGCGAGAGCGAAGTCACCGCACCCTCCTTGAACTTGGCTTGCACGGCGAGCACCTGCTGGGTGAGATCGTCATGCTCCTTTTTGTGGGCGGCAGCGCCAGGATAATCGGTTTGAGCGAAGAGCTGCTCTTCGTGCGCAAAGTGGATCTTGGTGTAATTAACCAGTCCATCCAGAAGGTGGCCGAGCGTATCTTTACCGTGGCCGGCTCTCAGTCCGCCATAGAGTTCGTTGATCATGGCGACCAGTTTTCTGTGGTCCTCGTCCAGGACTTCGACGCCCACACACATGTCTTCGGTCCAAGTCATCTGGGCGTGCCTTTCAGAGACAGAAGCGGCGGCACGTATCGCCGGCGGCCGCCGCGGTGGCGACCACGAGCAGCGTGCAGAAAAATGCTGCAGCCAAGCGCTTCATGAAAGCGTCCTGCCAAAAACGTTAGGGAGCCTGCGCCATACGCCAGTGCGAGTGACCTCACCCGGCGGCAGAGAGGGCATTCTCCAGGCCTTCGACTCTCCCTGATTCCCTCTCCGGTGCTGAAATGTAGCAGAGCGCGCCGGGCTGTCACGAAGAAACGGAATTCTGCCATGAAAATAGCGGGACTGCACCCGAGAAATCAATGACTCATGAGCACTCGCTATTTTCATGCCACGTGATGCGCCGGAAGCGCATGCAGCCTGCTACGAATTCAGGAACTCCGGGTGTCGACAGTCTCTCCTTTCTCGAGGAAGGCGCTGACCCACCCGAGCACCCGCTTCCAGCCCTCGCCGTGGCTGTTTGCGGCTTCGGCATTGCCGGCAAAGCCGCTGTGTTGGATCTTCACTCGCGTACCACTTTGGTGCGCTTCCAATTCCCAGCGCACCGTGGTCTTCAGCGCACCCGTCCAACTCGCGCTCCAGGTTTGAACCAGCAGGCGCGGAGGATCGATTTCGAGGTATTCGCCGCCGACCTCAAAACTTTCTCCCGTAACGCTTACCCCCACGCTCCGCCACTTGCCGCCGACGCGCAAATCACTCTCCAGCTTGGTCACGCGATACATTTCTTTTTGTCCCCACCACTGCGGTAGCTGGCTCGGGTCGGTTATGGCTTGGAAGACGCGCTTCGGGGGAGCGTTGATATCGATCTCCGCAACAATACGGTCTTGGTCGGGAGTGTTCGCTACGGTGGCCATGGTTCTCCTTTTTCAGTCGAGAAACGAAATCAAAGTTAACGACGACAGACACGGCTCTAATTAAGTCAGGGCTGAGAGAATGTCTTGTCCCGCTAGCCCTCGGTGAAGCGCTGGAGCATGACGAGCATTCCCGGCCATCCTGCTTCATAGTCTTTTCGCGCCGCCGCGTCCTCGGCCAAGCCGCTGTGAGTCACTCGCACGCGCGTCCCATTTTCGGTGGGAAAAAGCTCCCAGCGAACCGTGGTTTCGAGCGACTTGTCTTCGTGCCAATTCGCGATCCAGCTGTAGACGAGCAGGCGCGGGGGGTCCAGTTCGAGAATTGCGCCGTGGCACTCGAACTCGTCCACTCCGTTGACCACCATCGTGCCCTTGGCGGTGGCGTAGCCATAACTGCCTCCGGGGCGCGGATCCATCTCCCACAAGATCGCCGGGCAACTGGGATCGGTGAACCACCGAATCAGCTGCTCGGGATCGGTCAAGGCCTCGAAGACGCGCCCCAGCGGCGCAGCGATTTCGATCTCGCTGATGACCGCATCCCGGCCAAGGGTTGTGGATACCGTTGCCATCGCCTCTTTGCCTAGCTCCCACGCAAGGAAGCCGGCGGCTCCGCCGGAGTTTCAAGAAATACGCGCAGCCATCCCAGCACCTGCTGCCAACCCCGGTAGTGGTCGGCGGCGGCGGCCGTGTTTGCTCCGAATCCCTGGTGGCGAATTCGCACCAGCGTGCCCGTGCCCGCACGATGCGGGCCGCTCGCGTACAGACCGTGCACCGTCTGGGCCTCCAATTCCCAACGCACCACAGTTTCGACGGATGCCATTGAACTGGATCTCCAAGTGTGAACCAGAAGGCCAGGCGGATTGATTTCGAGGTACTCGCCCTCGATGCGAAAAGCCGTGCCATCGGCCTTCACTCCGCGGTTCGACCATGTTCCACCCACACGCAGATCGGCCTTGCATTCCTCGGTGCGACAGTGATCCTGCCGTCCCCACCAGCGCAACATCTGGGCTGGGTCGGTGATGGCCTGGAATACGCGGGCCGGAGGCGCGGCGATGAATAATTCGGTCGAGACCACGTCCCGATCGGCGGCGTTTGCGAGGGTTGCCATAATGTTCTCCTTCGAAGTTGCGTTCCAGTTCCTCTATCTCTTTTTTTCGAGTGTGTTCTTGAGCGACTGCACCAAGCCGGGCCAGCCTTGGCCGTATCCCTCACACGCGCCGGGGATGGGCAGCAGTCCGCTATGAATCACCTTCAAATGAGTTCCGGATTTCGTTTTGCTCAACTCCCAGCGCACTAGAGTGCGGACCCCTGGGTTCTTGTGCCAACTGGCGAACCAGGAGTATTCCAGCAGGCGCGGGGGATCGATCTCGACGATTTCGCCATGGTGCTCCAGAGCTTGTCCCGCGCCGGGGCCCTGCAGGGCGCGAGAGACGAAGCGCCACTTGCCGCCGGCGCGCGCATCCATTTCCCACTGTGTCATTTCGAAGGCTTCGTTGCTGCCCCACTGCAACGCCAGGTCGCGATCGATCAGGGCTTGGAATACGCGCTCGGGCGGGGCCGCGATTTCGATCTCGCTGATGACTGCATCCTGGTCGGGAGTGATTACGGTCTTGGTTTCGATGCTCATAGATTCTTCGCCTATTCATAGTCCCCACTTCTCGCAAGGTTCGCGGGAGCTTAGGCGCCCAGCGAGTGCATAGGTCGTTCGTCGGGAGTCGCCGGCTTCGCCTGCGACTCCCTTCCTCGGGATGACAGCCGCTAGATCTTTTCAGGCTATTTCTGGGCTACTTCGCTTCGGTGCAGGTCGAACAATTCTTTCATCTCTTTGCCGTGGTCGTTGAAGGTCCAGCCTTCTGTGTGGTGGTTGGCGTCGACCATGGTCACGACGAGGCGCTGCATGTGGCCGGCATCGGGAGCCGATAGATTCGTCGCGTCCAGGAAATCAAAGGCGACGGTCTTTCCGTCGGGCGAAGTGGTGGCGGTCATGCGTGGCTGGTTGCCGGCTCCGCAATAGTGCGTGAGCATGAGGCGGTTGGGCCCGTCGAGATGGAACATGGAGACCATATTTTCGGGGCCGTGCCCGTGGATCTCGCTCAGCAGAGCCGAGCCCCCGGCGGTGTCCTCGAAGGTGACAATCAGGGGCTCGCCCTTGGAGTTCTTCCCTTCCCACGAGCCGGTCAGGGTCTTGAGCTGGTTGAAGGATTTCTGGGCGTCGGTTTGGGCCATGGCGATGGTTGCGGCGGCAGCCAGCAACCCAAGAGAAAGAGCGATGCGAAGGGCTTTCATGTTAGCGATCTCCTTTTGAAGGTTTGGCGTTCGTGTTGGTGGCGTTGATTTCTTTGGCGTGCTCGGCTTCGACAAACGATTTCAAACTAGCGAGGTTCATCTTCCAGAAGTTGCGGTACTGATCGAGCCAGGTGTCGACAGCTTTCAGCGGTTCAGGGTTAAGGCGATAGACGCGGTGGCGGCCTTCGCGGTGCTCGTTCACCAGGTGAGCCCGGCGCAGCAGGCGCAGGTGCTTGGAGATGGCGGGACGGGAAATGGGAAAAGCCCCGGCAATCTCTCCGGCGGGCTGGCTGCCCCCGCGCAGCAAATCTAAAACCGCGCGGCGGGTGGGATCGGCCAGCGCCTGGAAGGTCACCTCCGAAGAATATGTAACCGAACGGTTCCGCATAATGCGTAACCTTACAGTCACGCGAATGGCTTGTCAAGGGAAATGTCGGAAATTTCGAAAATGTGCTTCCGGCGAGTCATCGAACCATTGAGCAAAAGCCCACTCGATAATCGAAGCCAGGCTCGGGGGGAAACAAGCACAAATACAGCGTGAACCGCGCCCATGAAGACGACAACGGCGATCGCGGCCCGGCCTAGAACATAGAGCATTGGCAAATTCCTAGGCGAAATCTTACCCGAAACCCCACACTTTCGGCGCCCGTGCCGTGGTTTGTTAAAGGCATGTTTCACGAGGAGCTTGGGTTTTGAATAATTCTTACAGTGCGGTACAATGTAAGCATGAATCGTCAGATCACAACCGTAAGCACCAAAGGGCAGTTTGTGATCCCCTCCGCGATGCGCTCCGCCCTCGGAATCAAACCGGGAACCCGCATTGCCGTGACCCAGGAGGCATCGAGAATTGTGCTCGAGCCCGTGTCGGAAGATTTGGTCGATAGGACTCGAGGGATGTTGGCCGGGGGGCCGTCCTTGAGCAAGAGCCTCCTGCGTGAGCGGCGGCGTGCGAAAGATCGCTGGTAGAAAGATCGAGCGGAGAAACTTCGACGGCAGAAAAACCCTTGCTAACGTACGTTCTGGATTCGAGCGCCGTACTGCGCTACCTCGATGGCGAGGCGGGAGCGGAGCGCGTATCGGAAATCCTCAAGGGGCATCTGACGGGAGGGTGCCAAGCGGTCATTTCGTCCCTGCACTGGGGCGAGATCGCCGGCCACACTTGCAAGAAACGCGGCCGGGAAACCATGGAAATGGTTCTATCGCGACTGGCCGCCCTCGGAGTTCCCGTGGTTTCCGTGGATGCCGACCGGGCGGTTCGGGCCGCCCTAATGAAGTTCAAAACTTCAATTCCTTATGTGGATGCCTTCGGGGTGGAACTGACCGCAGAATCGCGCCCGCGCGTTTTCGTGACCGCTGATTTCGATTTTAAGCCTGCCAGCCGCGACGTGAAGATTGAGTTTTTGCCAACGAAGTAGCTCCGACCCGTCTCAGCTTCTTATCCATTCGCCGTGATCGAACGCGAAATCGTTTGCCTAAAAGTGCACGAGGTCGCGGTGTTTTGCATCTGAATTCATAAAATGCGGTATTTCACTTTTCACCGTTTTTTATTTTGCAACGCCTCTTGTGTCGATCATGTCCAGGAAGGCTTGGTGGATGCGTTTGTCCCCAGACAATTCGGGGTGGAAAGTGGCTGCCATCGCACTTCCCTGCCTCACGGCTACAGGGTCGGAGCCTTCGGTGGCAATGATTTCGACGCCCGCACCGACGCGCTCGATCTTCGGAGCGCGAATGAAAACCATTTCCAGCGGCGATCCTTTCGCGATGAGCGAGCTCGGCAGCAACTCGCCTTGGCGGATGGAGCTGTCGACCTGGCGGCCGTAAGCGTTGCGGCGGATAGCGATGTCGATCGCGCCGAGGCCCGCCTGCTTCGGGTTTTCTACATCCGTTGCCAATAAAATCGCGCCGGCGCAGGTGCCGAAGGTCGGCTTCAGACGCACGAACCGCTTCAGCTTTTCAAATCCCTCTTCGCCCAGCAATTTCAAGAATGTGCCGGACTCGCCCCCGGGAATGACGAGACCGTCGATTGGATCCAGTTGTTCGGGTTTTTTTACCAGCACAACGTTCGCCCCCAGCTCTTCAAGCCGGCGGCGGTGCGCGTCGAAATCGCCCTGCAGGGCTAGGACTCCAATGGCCATAGCTTGGTTTGATTTTATCGGATGTGGCGCGAAAACAAACATGTCTAGATTCGGATTGATCTTAACTGCCTCGCTTCTTCTGCGAGACATGGGATTGGCAGCACAGAAGGGCCCACCCGATGCGTTGTGGTTGCACCGATGAAACTGCGGCTCAACCGCGAGTTGGGCCGCCGCAACGCCAGTAGCGATGCAAGTTCCTTGAATGCTCTTTCGTTCAAAGATTGTCTGCGCCCGCCTTGGGCTTGGCACAAGATAAACTTCTCTCGCGAGCCGTGTTACAAGTATCCAAGGCAATCCCATGATTCTGCGCTTGGGCTACGACATTCAGTTTGAGATGCTTTGTCCGGTGCCGGTGGTGGCGCTGCTGAACGTGCATCCCTCGCGCCAAGCCGACCTGCGCGCGCCCGACGAATTGCGCCTGGAGCCGGCCGTCGCGCAGGAAGGTTACATCGATACCTTTGGCAACCGCTGCATGCGCTTCCTAGCGCCGACAGGCTTGATCCGGTTGAGTAATTCGACCTCGATCTACGACTCCGGCGCGCCCGATGCCGTCAGCCTGAATGCCCACGAGGTTCCGGTGCAGCACCTGCCGCACGACACGCTGCGCTACCTGCTCAACAGCCGCTACTGCGAAGTGGATCGCTTCTCGACCATTGCGCTGGAGCTCTTTGGTGGAGTCACTCCGGGATGGTCGCGGGTGCAGGCGGTTTGCGACTGGGTACACACCCGCGTGCAGTTCGGCTATCAATACGCGCGTCCGACCAAGAGTGCGCTCGACGTGTTCACCGAGCGCTTTGGCGTCTGCCGCGACTTTCAGCATCTTGCGGTGACGCTGTGCCGCGCCCTGAATATGCCGGCGCGTTATGCCACGGGATATCTCGGCGACGTGGGTGTTCCGCCCAGTCCCGATCCCATGGATTTCAGCGCCTGGTTTGAGGTTTATCTCGAGGATCGCTGGTGGACCTTCGATGCGCGCCACAACCATCCCCGCATCGGTCGAGTGCTGATGGCCACCGGGCGCGACGCCTCAGACGTGGCCATCACTACTTCTTTCGGGATGGCGAACCTAAAGCACTTCAGCGTAGTGACGGAAGAGGTGATCGTTAAGTAAGCTGTTAGCTGTCAGTCTGGCATACTGCCCCCGAGGGCGAACGACAATAGCCCAGCGCTTCAGCGCCGGGAAAAAGCACGAACAGAGATAACCGCAGGGACGCCTGAGCTCTCTCGCGGCAGTTTCACTTCTTGGCCAAATATCAAATGGCCGATGGCTTCCACTCGAGTCCTGGGAGCGAGGCGCGGGCGGGCTGGAAACGAGTCGCGAAACCCGCAATCTTCGCCGCTCCTTGGTTTTTTTCCACCGCTCCGTGTGATATCTAACCTTGCCCTCGCCGTCCCCTCAAGCGATGATCCTGCAGTCCAGAACTCTCCCGTCGCCTTCTTCGATAACTAAACACGGCCACTCTCAGAGCTAACCTGCTGATTGCCGGTATTTTAGAACTGACTTCTCGGCAATCAATATTCTAGGCCGACTCAGAAACAGGCGGTCTCGTCAAACGCTTGATTCGAGAGATATTACGGTCTTGATCCTAAATTTCTTAGACCCGAATCAAGCCCCGGCCTCGGCAGCAGCACCCCTGATTGACTTGCCCCATGCCGCGAAGTACGATTCCCCTCAAGTGATAGGGCGGATTATTTCTCGTTATCGCATCATCGAGAAACTCGGTGGTGGCGGGATGGGTGTTGTCTACAAAGCGGAGGACACCCGGCTTCATCGTTTTGTCGCGCTAAAATTCCTGCCCGATTTCTTTGCCGAAGATCCCGGGCGCCTCTCGCGCTTTCAACTCGAAGCCCAAGCCGCGTCTTCGCTGAACCACCCTAACATCTGCACCATCCACGACATCGGCGGGCAGGCCGGCGAAACCTTCATCGCCATGGAGTTTCTCGATGGGCTGCCCCTCAAGCATCGCATCGCGGGGCGTCCGCTGGAAATGGGAGTTCTGCTCGGCCTCGCCATCGAGATCGCGGACGCGCTCGACGCCGCCCACACTCACGGCATTATTCACCGCGACATTAATCCCAACAACATTTTTGTCACCAAGCGCGGCGGCGCCAAGATTCTCGACTTCGGTCTGGCCAAGCTCGCGCAAGGCGACGAGCCCAGCGCCAGCGGAGAGACCTTCGGCGGCCTCACCGATTCGCCCGAGGGTCAAGCCCGCCCCGTCGCCGCCCTCGGCACCATCCCTTATATGTCGCCGGAGCAGGCTCTGGGCCAGCCACTCGATTCGCGCACCGATCTTTTCTCTTTCGGAGTCGTGCTTTACGAGATGTCGACCGGCGTCCTGCCTTTTCAAGGCCAGACCACGGCCGCGTTCTTTGACTCTCTGATTCACGGCGTACCCGAATGGCCGCTGCGCTTTAATCCGGCGACTCCGCCGGAACTGGAACGAATCGTCATCAAGGCGCTGGAGAAAGATCCCACGCATCGCTACCAAAGCGCGGCCGAAATGCGCGTCGATCTGCAGCGCCTGCGCCGCGAGATCGAAGCCGCACAAACTCGCTCCACCGGAACCGCCGCCCGGCCGGCAGCGCCGGATTCGAAAGAGAGACTCCGCGCCCTGTTCGCCACGGCCGCCGCGACCACGACAACTCCCCCGCCGAAAACCATCCGCACGACCTGGCTCGCGATCGTTCTGGTTTCGGCGGCGGCTGTGCTGGCGTTGCTCTTCGCACTATTTCTGCGATCGCCCGAGCCTGCGCCGGTAGTAACCTCATCGCTGCAGCTTACCAACGACGGCGCCTCCAAGCGCTCCCTCGTCACCGATGGTGCACGGCTGTATTTTTCTGAGCACCTGGGCGGCCACTCGGTCCTGATGCAGACTTCCACTTCGGGTGGGGAAACCGCGCCCGTGCCCATCTCCCTGCCCAGCGCCGACATTTACGACTTTTATCCCGCCCGCTCGGAGTTGCTGATCAGAGGCATGGCCGAAGGTTCGGACACAGAGTGGCCGCTCTGGATCTTGCCGCTCCCCGCCGGTTCGCTGCGTCGGGTCGGAAATATCCTGGCCCACGCCGCCACTTGGACGCCCGATGGCCAGCACGTCGTCTACGCCCGGCAATCCAGTTTGTATGAGTGCGACCCCGATGGTTCGGACGTGCGCGAACTCGTCAATATTTCCGGACCCGCTTTCGCGCCGCGATTTTCCCCCGACGGCCACCGCCTGCGCTTCACCGTCAGCGACACCGCGCAGCGCAGCTCCTCGCTGTGGGAAGTCTCGCCCGACGGCCAAGGCTTGCACCAAGTTCTGCCCGGTTGGAACCAACCCGCGCAAGAGTCAGGCGGAGCCTGGACGCCGCAGGGAAAGTATTTTCTTTTTGAGTCGACCCGCGACCACTCGCAAAATATCTGGGCCTTGCGCGAACGTGCTTCGTTCATTCGGAAAGCCGCGACCGAACCCACCCAACTCACCGTGGGGCCGCTCATGTTCAGCAACCCCACGCCGAGCCTCGACGGGAAAAAGTTGTTCGTACTCGGCCAGCAACGCCGCTTCGATCTCGTGCGCTTGCCGGGCAAGACGCAGCAGTTCTCCGTGGATCTTCCCGGCGTGTCGGCGGGCGAAGCCGACATTCTGCCCGGTAGTGATGTGGTCGTTTACGTATCCCATCCCGAACTCACGCTGTGGCGCTGCCAGCCCGACGGCACTTCACGCACGCAACTCACTTACGCGCCCATGCAGGCGCACATGCCGCGCTGGTCGCCGGATGGAAGCCAGATCGCCTTCATGGCCTCGCGTCCGGGCAAGCCCTGGAAGATTTTTGTGATGCCCGCCGCGGGCGGCACGCCGCAGGAAGTATCCGCCGGAAACAGCAATCAGGGCGACCCGACCTGGACGCCCAAGGGCGACGCCATCGTCTTTGCGGGGATGCCGTGGCTCGAATACAAATCTGCGCCCGGCCCCAACATTCACGTCGCCGATTTAAAGACCGGGCAAATTTCGGATGTCCCCGGCTCCGAAAATCTTTTCAGCCCGCGCTGCTCGCCCGATGGGCGCTATATCGCGGCGCTTACCGCCGATTCGGCCCGGCTGATGCTCTACGCCGTCGAGAACAAAAGCTGGTCGCAGATCGCGCAATCCCGCTTCGCCTTCGAGAACTGGTCGCGCGACGGCAACTACATCTATGCCGAAGACTATTCCGACAAAATCGACGACATGGTGCGCGTCAGCGTTCCCGCTGGCAAAGTCGAACGGCTGTTCAGCGTGAAGGAAATCCCTCGCGGCTTCGATCCCTGGGAATTCTGGGTCGGCCTTGCCCCCGATAATTCCCCGCTGCTCATGCGGGACCGAAGCACCCAGGAAATCTACAGCCTGGATGTGCGCTTTCCGTAGAACCTGAGGCCTCTCCTATCCACCCGCCGTGTCCTCCTGAGCGCAGCGGGGCAAGCGAAGCGCAACCCCGCGAAGTCGAAGGACCCCGTAGCCCTTTGCGCTACGTGACGGCCGCAAGGCATTCGCTAGAGAGACCCCGTGCTCGGGAGCACCGCACCTCGCGCCGCAAACCGCTCCGACCAACGAATCCGGCCCGTCATCTGCATCACCACAAACAAAGTGATGATCGCGATTATCGTGATGGCAAGGCCAGTGAATCCCTTCCAGAAAAACGCATACGAGAACAGCACCAGATAGATGAATTGCGCCGTCCCCGCCTCCAGCGCGGCGAAGCGCAGTCCCACCACCAGCCGGAGGTAACTCACCACCAGGGCTACCGAGACCAGCGATGCCAAAACCATGGCCGCATGAATGGAAATGTGATCCACCAAATACGCCAGCAAAAGATGGAAGGCAAAAAAGGCCGTCGCCAGGAAAAAGTAATTCATGGGATGCAGATCGATATTTCGCAGAGTGGTGATGATGAACATCAGAAAGAAGAAGAAAAACAACGACACCGGCGCGGCGTAACTGATTTCTCCGGCCAGCGGCCCTGGCTGCAGCCTCTGCGGCATCGTCATACCGATCTCAAACCCAGAAACCAGGTTGGAATATTGCCACGCCAGCTGCCAACCGCCGGGGATCATCTGTTTCGATGTGGGCGAAAGAGTGTCGTCGGCAAAGTCAATGTCGCGAAAATTGGTATTCATGGTGAGCGCGAAATCGCGAGCCTGGGCCACGCCATCGGCCAATTGGTAGCGCCAACTGTCCAGTCCCTGCGAGCGGTAAGCGACGTGCAATCGGGCGGTTTCTCCCGGTTCCAGGGTGGCGCGGCCCGCCGTGCTCTGATCGTCGTTCGCCCATGCGACGGGTTGATCGTTAATCTTCATTTCCAGGCCATCGTAGATCGCCTTCTGCGCGGGAAATTTCAATCTGAAATCTACGGTCTGCCGCTCGCTGGTATCGTTGCGAAAGGTATAGTCGCCGGCAAAGTCGACCGCGTACGTGCTGTACCAAAGCAATCCTTTCTGCCGCGGACTCAGGTGAAAGTCCACTTGAATCTGGCTCGCCTGCAGGGGCAGCGGATATTGGCGTTGGATGTTCTCCCGGTGAACTACGACCTTTGCATTTTCGACCGTCGTCGAGCTCACCACCTCTGTGACGGCGTACGTCGCGGTGGGCGGCGACTGCTGCTGGGCTGTGCCCCAGGTGGAGGCTACGTGGCCCTGCAGTTGCTCGTGACTGCCGTAGGTGCGGGAAGAAATCGTGGCGCCGAGAATCACCCATGCGATCGAAGTGCAAATAAAGATGAAAGCCAGGGCAAGAATTTGTCGCAGCAAAATAGTTCCTCCTGTTGCAAATAGGTCGCGCTACATGGATTGCAAGGCGATTGCCGCCGCAGGAGCGTTGAGAGCAGCGGGGTTAGCGCCATCCAGACGGGATAGCCGCGTCAGCCAAGACACGCGTGTGTCATCGAGCACACAACTGGGGGTGGGTTCGGCCAAGGATTCAGCTCGCCAGCTTGCGCAGGAACTCGCGCTCGTCCATGCGGTACTTGAAGGCTTTGCGGCCGTCGATGAATACGACTGGCACTTCGTCGTTGAACTGCCGGCGCAGTTCTGTGTCGCTATCCACATCCACTTCCTGCCAGGTGAAACCACCGCGGCGCGCCAATTTGGCGAGGCTTTCCTTGACCACTTCGCACAGATGACAGCCCCGGCGGGAATAGATCACGACTTGGCGGGACTCGGCCACGCCGCGATTTTAACGCTTCCGAACCAGCGTCTGGCAAGAGAAAAAGGGGTCTAAGCGACTTTCTCGGCAGGCCCTTCCCGAGGCAGGAGTAGAATCCGAAAATGGTTTCATCCGACGATAAACCCTTGCGGGGCAAGGCCTGCCTCATCACCGGCGCCGCGCGCCGCCTGGGGCGCGCGTCCGCGCTGGCTCTCGCACAAGCCGGCGCCGACGTCGCCATCACCTTCCGCAACTCCGCCCGCGAGGCGCAACGCACGGTTGTCGATCTGGCCAGCCTGGGCGTGCGCGCCTTCGCGCTGCACTGCGACATCACCGACGAAGCCAGCGTCAAGTCCATGATGAAGGAGGCGGGCCGCGAACTGGGCCGCATCGACATCCTGGTCAACAACGCCGCCAACTACGCCACGGCGGAGTTCGAGCGCCTCACCACTCGCGAGTGGGACGCCATCTTCGCCTCCAACACTCGCGGGCCTTTTCTGGTCTCGCGCGAAGCCTTGAAGTGGATGCGCCGCAAACGCACCGGCGTGCGGCGTGCGGATACGATCGAAGCCAAAATCATCCACATGGGGTCGCTCGGCGGGCTGCGCCCCTGGCCCAGCAACGCGCACTACTGCTCCTCGAAAGCCGCCTTGCACATGCTGACGAAAGTGATGGCGAAAGTTTTGGCGCCGGAGATTGCGGTCAACGCCGTCGCGCCCGGCATGATCGATCTGGGGGAGAAATCGGGGGCGGCGTTCTTGCGCCGCATGGCCAAACAAACACCCATGCAGCGCAACGGACGGGGAGATGAGATTGCCGCGGCGGTGTTGTTCTTCGCTACCGCGCCGCAGTTTATCACCGGGCAAATTCTTGCCGTGGATGGCGGCCTGGGGCTATAGACGATGGTCTCGCGTCAGATTTTCTCCGCGTCTCGGCGGCCTCCGCGATAAAAGCTCGGTGTAAAGGCGAGGCGGTGATCCCCCGGCACCCGGCACCCTCTTTTTCACGATCTCGTCGCAAGGTATAGTGGGGCGAATGAAGAAATCCACGAACGGAACCGCCTGGCAAAATTCCACGGAATCCTCTCCTAGGGTCGCGGTCGCCATTCTGGCTGCGGGCAAAGGCACGCGCCTAAAGTCGGAGCTTCCCAAAGTGCTGCATGAAGTCGGCGGCAAGGCGCTTCTGGCGCACGTCCTCGCCGCAGCGACGCGGGTGGTGCCGGCCAGCGACGTTTTCGCGATCATTGGCCATGAAGCCGATCGTGTTCGCGATGCGGTCGCTCACCTTGGCATTCATTTTGTCTTGCAGGTCGAGCAGCGCGGCACCGGCCACGCTCTGATGGTGGCGCGCGAGGCGCTCTCCGCTTACGACCATGTCATCGTGCTATCGGGGGACGCGCCGCAGATTACGCCCCAGACCATCGCCAAACTGCTGAACTTCCATCTCGACGAGAAAGCGGCGATGACCTTGCTCAGCGCCGAGCTCGACTCGCCCACCGGCTACGGTCGAGTGATTCGCAAATCCCGGGGCAGCGCCGAAGTGCAGGCCATCGTCGAAGAAAAATCCGCGAGCCCGGCGCAAAAGAAGATTCATGAGATCAACGCTGGATTTTATGCCTTCGCGGTGCCGCAGTTGTTTCTCAATATAGAGAAGCTATCCACCGCGAATGCGCATGGCGAGTATTACCTCACCGACATGGCCGAAGTTCTGCGCAAAGCGCGGCAGCGCGTGGTGGCGTGGAAGACGGTGAAAGCCAGCGAAATTCTAGGCGCCAACACTCGCGCTGAACTGGCAGTCATCGACGAGCACATGCGCCTGGCGAAGTGCCAGCAGCTGATGGCCGAGGGGGTTTCGATTTTCTATCCTTTCACCTGCGTGATCGACAGCGACGTGGCAATTGCCGCCGACACTGTCATCGAACCCTTCGTGCAAATCCTGGGCCAGTCGAAGATCGGCGCCGCATGCCGCATTCGCTCCCACTCGGTGATCCGCGATTCCGAGATCGCCGCCGGAGTTCTGATTCGTCCGGGATGCATTCTCGACGAAGCGCGCGTGGGCGCCGGGGCGGTCCTCGGCCCCTACTCTCATCTGCGCCCGGGCAGCCAGATCGGCGAGGGCGCGCACGTGGGCAACTTTGTCGAGACCAAAAACATCAAGCTGGGCAAGGGATCGAAGGCCAACCATCTCAGCTACCTGGGCGACGCCGAGATCGGCGCGGGCGTAAACATCGGTGCCGGAACCATCACCTGCAACTACGATGGAGTCAACAAGCACACCACGGTGATCGAAGATGGGGTCTTCATCGGCAGCGACAGCACGCTGGTCGCGCCCGTCCGCGTCGGCAAGGGCGCCTATGTGGGCGCCGCGTCGTGCATCACCGAAGATGTTCCCGAGGATGCGCTCGCAGTGGGACGTTCGCGCCAGATTGTGAAAGAAGGTTGGGCTCGCGAGAAGCGCGCCGCGAGAGCGAGAAACTAAGGCGTCCCGACCCAGGTTGGCATCGGCGATTTCCCGCGCAGGTGGCGAGGTTCACGGACGCAACCTAAGACCTTGAAACACCGGGGACACGGAGGCGCACAGGGTGCCCCTCTCGCTTCCGGGTTTCCACCCCGTGCCTCAGTGCTAGATTTTTAGTGCGACAAGGTCGCAAACAGGGGAGAATGCATCAGCGATTGAAACTGCGCGTCGCTGTCTTTGAAGTGCACCATAAACTTCTGCCCGTCGGAATCGACCGAGGCCTTGTCCATGGCCGCTTTTTCAATCGGCGAGGCGCTGGTCTTCTTGTACATGATGGCCGCCTTCATCACCATCGATAAGGTGCCCGCCGTCACCGAATCCGAAGTCACTACGGTGAGATCGAAATTCACCCCGCTGGAAAAATCCATGGTGTAGTAGGAGCCTAGAATGCGCTTCTTCACGGTTTCATAGTCGGCGATCTTGGCGGCATCGCCCAGCGCCGAGCGGATCATATTCTGCGTGCCTTGCTGGTCGAGAATGCTCCAGAACGGCGCCGCGTCCACGCTCGACATCATATCCGCGATGGCGGCATTCGTGTCCACGTTCAGGGTGTCGCCATTGCGGGTGTCGAGGCCGAGTTTCACCGCCGGAGGCTCTCCGAAGAGCAGCGTGCTCTCGTCCAGAAAAGTCATCACGAAGCCGCCCTCCATGGGATAGAGGCTGGCGAGTTTGTACTTCGTGGGCTTGATCTTGGCCAGCGTCAGTTTTTTCAACACCAGCTTCATGTCGAAGGGCCCGCTGGCGATGCCGATGGTGCGGATTCCCTGCTTCTCGGTGCGAAACGAGGGCAGCGCCAGGGTGTCGATATCTTTGTCGGGATTGATGCCCACGCCCTTCAGCGCGCCTTCGAACTGCTTGAGATTGTCCTGCGAATCCATGAGTTGGACTTTCAAGGCGCTGGCGGTGGGCGAGTCTCTAAGGGCGCGGTAATCCACCGAGATCAACTGCTGCAGATCGGCCGGAACCACGGAGCGCGCCCCGGAATTCAGCGGCATGGCAAACGCCGCACTCACACCCAGCAGCGCGACAAGCACGGCCATCACAATCGTCTTCATAGCGGTTTCAATCCTCACGAAGGTCATCTCTGAAACTCCTGACAGCGAGCACTTCTCCGAGCCTGCTTCTCATAAGACGGAACGGAAAATAGGCATAGCCTTGCAAGTTTGGATGCCGATTTTAGCCTTCCCGTCAGCTGCGGTCCCTTCATTCTAAGCCCTCGGGCTGGCGGGCTGCCAAATACGAAGGTGCTAGCCCCGTGACCACTTTGGGACGGGTTGCATACCTCCGTTCCTCGCATTCGGTGTCGAATTCGGTATCCCGAGCGGCCAACAGTCTGTATTATCCCTTCGTACGCTACCGCACCCTCCTACGTTCTTCCTGGGCGCGAGAGAAATCGGTGCACCGAATTTTTCCTCACAAATCGCTGCCAAAAAGAAATCAGGGTCTATCTGAAAATCCTTCTGTACAACCCCGACAATGGGGTCACGCGTAATTTCATGCCGCATCTCTGGATGTTTCTGCTGCAATCGCTCACCCCTCCCGGCCACGAAGTGGTGCTCATCGATGGCAACGCCCGCCCGATGGATGAAACCAGCATCGCGCGTTATGTGCTGGAAGAAACAATCGATCTGGTCGGTATCGGCGCCATGACGCGCATGATCGCCAAAGCCTATCGCATGGCGGATGCGGTGCGCGCGGTGGGCGTGCCGGTGGTAATGGGCGGCCCCCACGTCACCGAAATGGCGGACGAAGCTTTAGGCCGCGACGGCGGAGCGCGTCACTGCGACGCCGTGGCTCTGGGCGAGGCCGACGAAACCTGGCCGCTGATTGTGGCCGATGCGGCGCGCGGCGCATTAAAAGAGGTCTACTCGCCGGTCGACGCCGCCGGGAAAGAGGTCAAGCCCTCGCTCCAGCAGTATCCGGTAATCCCCTGGGACACCATCGACCTCAAGCAATTCAATCTCGTCCCCCAAGTGGCGAAACGATGGCTGCAGAAGATCGGCGAAGGTTGGGGAACGTTTCGCATCGTCCCGGTCGAATCCGGCCGAGGCTGCCCCTACGGCTGCGAATTCTGCACTGTGACTGGATTCTTCGGAGATTCCATTCGCTTTCGCACCAACGAAAGCGTCGTCAACGAATTACTGATGCTGAAAGCTCGGGCCCGCGAAGAACGCGGGCAGATCGCAGTGTTTTTCATCGACGATAATTTCGCCATCAACCTCAAGCGGACGAAATCCCTGCTGCGCGACATTATTGCCGCCGGGGCGCAATTGCACTGGGTGGCGCAGATCAGCGCCAACCTGCTGCGCGATCAGGAACTGGTCGATTTGATCGCAGCCTCGGGCGGCAAGTGGATTTTTATCGGCATGGAATCGATCGATCCCGCCAACTTGAAAGACGTAAACAAGGGCTTCAACAAGCCGGAAGAGTACGCCGCCGTGCTCGAGCGCCTCGCCCAGCGCAATGTATACGCCATCACTTCCTTCATTCTGGGCATGGATCACGATACGGTTGGCGCCGCGGAACGAACCTTGGCGCAGGTACGGACCTGGCCTCCCGGGCTGCCGATTTTCGGCCTGCTCACGCCGCTGCCGGCGACTCCGCTGTACAAGCGCCTCGACCTTGCGGGCAGGCTTATTCGGCCCAAGCACTGGCAGGAATTCATTCCCTTCGCCATGGCGCACACCCCGCTAAAAATGACGGTCAACGAAGCTCACGCTGAAGTGAACTACGGCTGGTCGCACTCTTACAGCGCGGAGGCGATTGCGCAAGCGGTGGAGTCGATTGCCGATCAGCCCCTGGGCTGCCGGATCAACATCCTGGTTGCGCGCCTGTGCTTCCGGGGAATTTATTTTCCCATGCTCGGCCGCTTTGCCTGGTGGAAGGTGATTTCGGAGAATCGCGCCACCATCTTCAAACTCGCACGCCAGGGCTTCGAGGCCTGGTGGGACTCGAAAACTCGAGCGCAGGCAGCGCCGGCGACTAGCGCCGGCGACTAGAGCGCTTCGCGCCGCAGGCTAGGGTTTATCCTCCGGACTGCGCGCCTTGGACGCTCTCACTTCGAGGTCTTAGCGCTCTTATCCGGCGAGGTTCGGGGCGGTTCGTAGGCGGGCTTCTCGGGGCTGAAGTTTGCGCTCAGATAATCGATCAGGGCTTCGCGGTCGGAGGCGTCGACGACCGCTCCCCACTTGGTCATCTTGTCGACTTCCTTGGTCCAGGCGGCCTTGCTCAGGCGCTGCTGCAGGATGATGCGGGCTTCGTGGCATTCCAGGCAGGCTGTGATCGCTTGAGCCTGCATTTGGCCGGCAGGAAGTTCGGCGGTTGAGCTTGCGGTTTTTTGAGCCAGCGATCTGAGCGGTAAAGAAAATGTAGCGGCGATTAGGACGAGCGCGGCTGTGGTGAAAGCCGGATTTTTCCTCATTGCGCTCAACGGCGCCGCCTGAAGCCGCGCCCTTTCAAAACTCCGCCAAGTTTTGCAAGACACCTTCCTAAATATTCTACGACATATTCTACGAAACATGGATTCTCACTTGATCGACGGCGTTGTAGAGATAGCCGCTGGGGTTCCAAGTAGGCGTTGCCGGTTGGGTGCGGCCCTGGCTGTCGGTGGCGCGCGCTTGAATGGTATAGTCGCCGGGTTTCGCGGGCTTCCAATCGACGCTCCAAAGCCGCCAGGCGTAGTGCGCTTCTTCATGGCCCAGATGCGCCGTTTTCCAGCTTGCGCCCTCATCGGTGGAGATTTCAACTTTGGCGATGTCGGCTTCTCCGGCCCAGGCGGCGCCTTGAACGCTCACATGACCTCGCACGCTGGCGCCGTCACGGGGACCCGAGATTACAGATTTCACACCGAGCGCCGTGAGCGGATGCGTGTCTTCGGGTTTCACCGTATCGCCGGGCTTCACCGGCTGATTGGGCAGGCGGTAACCGGGACTCATGAAGTTTCCCGCAAATTCGGTTTCGAGGATTTTGATTTCGGTGAGCCACTTGCATGACGCCGCGCCGATCCAGCCCGGGACCAGCGCGCGGGCGGGAAAGCCGTGATGCTTGGTCAGCGGAGATCCATTCATGTGCGTGGCGATCAGAGTATCGGCGTCAAGCGCCTTCTCGATGGGGATGCTGCGAATAAAGGGCGGGACTTTGCCCGGCACTTCATCGAGCCCGCGGAACATGACATGCTTGCCGGAAGCCTTGACTCCGGCGCGCTGCAGGACTGCGCGCAGGCGCGGGCCACCGAAACGGGCCGTGCCCACCGCTCCTTTGCCCCACTGGATGCCGGGTACTTGAGGACGATAAAGGCTGCGTCCGTTTCCCGCGCACTCAAGCGTGTTAACTACGGAATGGGTTTCCAGTTTCGAGAGCTCGGCTAGGTTTAGCGTGAGCGGTTTTTCCACTTCGCCGCCGACGGTTAAGCGCCAGTCTTGGGGATCGAGTTCGACGGGCTCGCCCATGTGATTGCGTACGAAGAACTGCGGAACCGGAGTTAGCCACGTGCTGAAGTATTCCACCGGACTTTCCAGATCGACGAAGCGCAAGGAGCGCAGGATCAGTCCGTCTTCGCCGGGAACCGGAATGGGCTGGTTTTCTGACCAGGTCAAGCTCGGCCGCGCTACCATTGTGGCGAGGGTTGCGGCGGAGAGCGTTTTCAGAAAGTGTCGTCTGGAGTTCAAACTCGTCCCTCGGGAGCCGAAGCCCCGGTTCTTACTTGGTGTTCTGACGGCGCGGCTGAATGAGCTGCTAAAACAATCGAATTCGAGCAAGTTTGGGAAGGGCGGGACGTTCAGTCGTGCCGTCAAGCCGTCTAGACTGTGGACACGCTTTAGCGCCCGAGGCTAGTTTTCGCCTGCGGCGCTATTTTTTCAGCCGCCCCTGAAGCCGCATCCTCTCAAAACCTTCGGCGTAGACTTCCCGAGCTACGCCTTTTCCGATCTCGAAACCAGCGTAAATTAAGTTAGCACCACCGGCCCGGAAAAGGAGAGTTGCCAAAACCGGGCCGGCAGCGTTCCTGAAGGGAAGGCGCCCCTCAGAAAGTGGATGGAACTAGAAAGGCGAGGGTCCCGCGCCGGCGTCGATACAGCGCGGGACCGTTCGCGTTCTACGGCAGGTAATAACGGAACGAAGTGAAGACCATTCCGTCGAGGCCTTCGGGCGCGACTCCAACTCCCTTGGTAAATCCTTCGCCCGCCCAGGTCTGGCGGGTCACGTAGGAGTATTGCGTGCCGAACTGGAATCTGCCTCGGGGACCGTTGTAGAAGCGGTACCAGAAGCCGACTGTGCCTTCGATGATGGCTCGGGTGTCGGCAGTGCACTTCGACAGCGAGCCGGGGTTGAAGCCGTTGGTGGTCGCGATGGAAGGAGCAGTCTCGGAGTAGCAACCGACGTCGTTGAAGTGCGGGGAGCCGTAGCCGACATACTCCTTGGTATTGAGGTCGTAGTCGGTGGTTCTGGCGTCATACTCCGATCCAACGTAGGAGTAGACGTCGAGTTTCTTGCCGTGCCACTCGAGCGTGACCAACCCCTGGTAGTTTTTGATGAGGTCCGGGGTTCCGTTGGCGTGAATCGCCAGGTCGGAGAGTTGGGCCGCACCGTAGCGTCCTACACCCTGGCCGCCAAAGGCGTGCAAGCCAAAGACTACGTGTTTATCCAGGAAGTTCCAGCGCGCGTTGGCGCCGAAGCCGCCGCCGTTCTTCGAAGAGTTAAAGGCGCCGGTCGCAGCGGTCGCCGGAGCCGCGCAATTGGTCGTGCCTCCGATGGCGAAATCAGCGCAGGGGAAGACACGGTCGCGGAAGCGGTCATAGAGCCCGAAAACCTCGTAGTGTCCGAAGCCGGGATCGAAGGCTAACTTGGCCACGATATCCGGCGCCGGGTTGAAGGTATAGGTCGCGGCCGGGGTACAGGTTACATAGTACGTGGGACTGGTTGCGCCGGTGGGCGTGTAGTTGTTAGTGGTGCAGGAAGTTAATGCGTCGTTGTAGCTGTTGGTCGCGCCGAGAGAGCCCAGCAAGAAATTATCGGTGTTGTTGTGGGTGGTGAGAGTGCCTTGCGCATTCTCGATCGCCACGGCCGCCGCCACCTTGTGATTGAAGTCTTTGGTCAAGCGAAGGCCGTACTGGCGGGCGAAGGTGAAGCCCACGTTATAACTGGGGTCGATCGTGGCCGGACGAGCGTCATTGGTTTTACCGAGATCGTCGCTGGGGGCGATGCCGGCTTTATTTTCGGTGACCAGACTCCACATCTGGCCGCCGAGGATGCTCCATCCATTATCGAACTTGGCCTGGCCCCACGCCTGGCGAATGCGGAACGAGTAACTGTTGGTTTGCGTGGCCGACGAGGTGTCGGCGGAAGAGAGGAAGTCACCCGACACGTAGCTGGAGAACTCCACGTGATTCAGGCGGCCATCGACGTAGATCGTCGGACGAGACTGGCGGCCAGAGCCGAAGAACTCGGACAAATTGCTCTGGGAGGCGCCCGGCATGGTCAGCGAATTCAAAGGCGTGGGCAGGTCGGCGGCCAAGGCTCGCGACCGGCGCACGAAGGCAGCTTCGGCAAAGCCACCCGGCGTGATGGTGATGCCTTTGAAGTGAATGGAGACGACGGGGCTCTCCAAGGGATTGGTGGAGGCGGGCGGACTCTCTTGCGTGTTGAGGCCAGAGCTCGCCGAGCCACCTTGCTGAATGGCAGAGGTGGCGGAGACTGCGGCTACCTGTTGAGGAGCCTGCTGGGTCGGGGTGAAGTCTGCAGCCCCTGTGCCGGCGGATTGCCGCGCTTGCCAGGCCTGCTGCAGCTCGAGTTGTTTGGTGAGGCGCTCGATTTGCAATTGCTGCGCGGCCAGCGCGTCTTTCAACGACTGGACATCGGCTGCGGTTACAGTAGTGGGCGCGGGCGCCGGAGCGGCCGCGGGGGAAGCCGGCGCGGGCGTGGCCGGACTCTCTGCCCAGGCGCCGGCGGTAAGAGCCGCCAGCGTGAGCACGGTCAGAAACAGCGTTTTGGTTGGTTTCATAGAAGTAGTCTCTCCTTTTGTTTTGTTCGAAGCACACCACCCAGGTGGATTAAAAAACTTTTCGCCCTCGGAGGCGACAACGCAGTGGGACATTCCTGCCATCGCTCTGCCCCGCGTTCACGCTTCCTACTGGCACTATCATTACGATTGACTTAGTTGTAATTTCGAACCCACAACATTAATCCCGTTTTGTTACACCAATGTTAATTTTGGGAAAAACTTGGGGGGGAGATAGGTCCAGAGATCTGGGCTACTGATTTCAGGCCCAACAACTCGTTCGCTGATAGAACTTACTCACCTTTATGGCCTCCGGCAACCATGGGCAGGACGCTGGCTTTTTCTTTTTTCTTGGCGGAACGCTTGCCTTTGGGGGAGGCCGGAGCGGCGATCAAGTCGGCGAGCGTGGTGTTCTCGAGAATTTTCGCGGCGGCGTCGCGAACGTCGAGAAATAACTGGTAGAGCGCGCGGTGCGGCAGGTCGCGATCAATCAGCACGCGCAATTGCTCGGCGTCGCCGAAAGGGGCGAGCGGGCCGTCGATCAAACGCATGATCTCGCTGATGCGGATATCGGAGGGTTCGCGGCGAAGTTGATAGCCGCCTTTGGCTCCGCGCACGCTCTCGACCATGCGGGCGTTCTTCAATTCGAGCAAAATCAATTCCAGAAATTTCTCCGGAAGATCTTCCTCGTAGGCGATTTCGCGAATCTTGATCGCGCCCTGGTGGTGGTGGCGAGCGAGCATCATCATGGCCTGGAGCGCGTAAAGTCCCTTTTGCGATATCTTCATGACGAGCGATTATGCCATAACGTCGATTGTATTACTAGACTTTGGCGACCCTGGTTGGATAGCAAGCGGGGTTCCATCCCCCGCCTAGTCGTTACCCACCACCTAAAACCATGATTTTTAATAATTCTGTCAAAAGAGTCTGGTGGCGGAAGGTTGGCCGTTGCGCATCCCTTTGCAGCCGCACGGCGAAAGATTTCCACCGCAGCGATTGGACTTTGCCCGAAATTCCGGCACCTTGGCACCGACGGGCGCGAGGTCCCTGGCCCGCTGCAGGACGCGGGGACTATCGGGAGGACCCCTTGGAGAGGCATCAAGACCTACATCAGAATTCGGGCAGGATGCGCAAAACTTGCACCGTGATGTTATCGGGACCGCCTCTTTGCCGTGCCAGCTGCACCAGGGCCGCGCAACATTCGGCGGGAGCATTCTTCGTCGAGGCCGTGCTTAATTCCTGTTCGCTGACGACGCCCCAGAGCCCATCGGTGCATAAAAGAAGATCGTCGGAGTCCTGCAGATCGAGGCCCTGTTCGCCGCTGTCGACGGCGACTTCGATGCCGGCCCCCAAGGCGGCGGTTAGGATGTGGCGCTGGGGATGCTTCTCGGCGTCCTCGGGGCGGACGATGCCGCTTTCGACCAGGCGGCCCACATACGAGTGATCGCGGGTCAAACGGGAGATGATGGCGTCGCGCACCAGGTAAAGGCGGCTGTCGCCCACGTGGGCAAAATAGAGTTGCCGTCCGCGAATCACCGCCGCGGTGCAGGTCGTGCCCATGCCGTGAAGTTCGGGGTGGGTTTCGGCGTAATCCTGGATTCGGTTGTGGGCGGTGGCGAAGGCCTCAAGCAGGGCGGCGTGAGGATCGTCGCGAACGACTTTTTCGTAGACCTCGCGAACCGTGTTTACCGCCAGCTTGCTGGCTTCCTGGCCGCCTTCGTAGCCGCCCATGCCGTCGGCCACAACCGCCAAACGGCCGGTGCGCTGGAATTGCTCATCGCTGGCGGGCTCCCAATAGAGAAGAGAGTCCTCGTTGTTCTCGCGCTGGCAGCCCACGTCGGTGAGGCTGGCCACTTCGATTCCCGGCTTCACATTCATGCAGTCTACGGACAATGGTTGCACCCCACGGGCTGCGCGTTGGCGACATGCCCCAAGACCTCACTTGCCGAGCGCGGCCCTTAGCCCCGTCGCGACCCGGCCATTATAGTCATGTGCGCGCTCAAAAGCGCAATGGCAGGTCAAAAATTCGGAAAACGTGAAAGCAACGCGAATGGCAGAGCCTAAGCGAAGCGGAAGGCGGCGGCAATTCCCTTCCTTGGACACGCAGTCGATCATCAAAAAAGCCGCAGATATCTGCGGCTTTGCCCTGAACCTGAGAAATAAGCACGGATCTATTTCTGGGAATGCTTGTCCTTATAGATCTGCTTGCTGGTGCGATTCTGCTCCTTGTTAAGCTGCTTCTGCTCGCCTTTGGTCAGGTGACCGTTGTGTGCGGCCATGTCCGCTTTTTCCTGGTTTTCGATATGGGCTTCGCGGTTCTCGACGCGCGCAGCCTGCCCCGGCGTCATGGTGCCGTTCTTCACCCCATTGGCGATGCGGTCCTGCTGATTCTGTTCGCGGTGGTTGACTTCGTTGACGCGGGGATGGCCCGGATCGACTTCGCCCGGTCCCGCACCGGAAGTGTCTTGGGTTTGAGCAGCGGCGGCGCCTACCAGAATGAAACCACCCACTGCCAGGATGGAGAGCGACTTCATGATTTGCTTGATCATATCGATGCTAAACCCACGCCAAGAAGCATAGTTGCGGGTCGCATCGGACGGGTAATTACGAAGGGAGATGAGCCTTGGGAGCGCGCGGTGGGTGGCCCAGGAGCAGGTTACGCGAGTAATCGAGTTAAGAAGGAAAGCGCATCGGTGCGGGAGTCTACCCGCCTTTGCGAGCGAGTCCCTTGGACGAGCTTGGGCCGGGGAACTTGGGCACGTCCGATTCGGCGCCGGTAATGGTGAGGTCGGCCGACCAGCATTCCGAGACCAGCTTCCAATCGCCGCTACTCTGCTTAGCGAAGACCCACAGATATTTGCCGCGCTCTTCGCGGCGTTTACCGGTGGTGCCGGGAACCAGGGCGCTGTAGCGGCCGACTTCATGGGCCAGGTCGCCGAGCACTTCGACGCGCAAGGGTTCGACCGAAACTTCGCCCAGTCCGGCCTCGAGGGCCGAGAAGAAAAACTCGCGCACCGCGCCCGCGCCGCGAATGGTGGGCAGATTCGAACGCAGCACTAGGGCATCGGGAGCGTAGAGGTCGAGCAATTCGTCGAGTTGGCGCGTATTGCAGGCCAGGACCCACTCCTGCGTGAGGCGGCGAACGGCGGCCTCGCCGCGAGTCATGGGTTCGCCCTTGGCCGCGGCGGCAATGCGCATGCGATCGGCTTCGCGCGCGCTCTCGTGTGCATTGGGACGCGGAGCGAGGAATCCGGGGTCGGCTCCCGTGGAGGCATCACCGCCGCCCGCCGGTAGATAGTGATGATGGTAGTGGTGATGATAGTGATGAGTCGAACCAGCCGGGGGATGAATCTCGGGCATACCCTGCGGCGACGGAATTGACGGCGATGCTGCTGGAACGGATTTCGCCTGGAGCGGTGAATCTTCTACGGAGAGTCCGCACATGCCGCAGAACTTGTTGCCCGGGCCATTGGGATGGCCGCAGGCGGGGCAGGGCTTGGAAGCAGCCGTTGCTGCAGCATCGGCGGCGTCTTCAGCGGCCTGCTCGGAGTCCATCTCCGTGGCGAGGCGCTGCATGGCATGCAGCGCGGCCGTGATGGCATCCTGATTGGGGCGGTGGCGATTGGTAATCTGCGGAACCAACTGCTCGTAAATTTCGCCCAAGGCAGGATTATGGGCAGCGTGGGCTTCATGGCGATCGGGCTCGGGAGTCGCGGTGGCTAACGGCCTGCCCGGCTTTTTGTCTCTGTCTCTATCTCTATCCACGATGTTAAGACCGCCTGTGCGAACTTCTCCCGACATTCTAGCCCAAGCTGCCGAATTCAGCGCCGGGAAAACTCGATCCGCCCTTCGGTCTCGATCGGCACACCGTTGCAGGTGGCGGGACGATAGCGCCAGTTGCGCACGGTCTGCAGAACGTTGCGGTCGCCAAGAACGCCGGAGCTTTGCAAGATGATCGGACTGTGCACGCGACCGTCCGCGCCCACGATGAAACTGACCTTCACTTTCGCGCCCGCGGCCACCGGGACCAACAGCGGAGCCGGGGTGGTAAGAGCTTCGGGGGGCTGAGTATCGGCGCAACGCGAGCGCACGCTCAGGTGAGGCACTTCGGTAAATTCGGCGGCGCGAGCAGGAGGCTTCCAGGTCTGGAGTTCGCGAACTCCGAGCGGAGTTGTGCGTTCGCGCGCAAGCGGCGCCTGTACCGAGGCGGTGGCCAGCGCAACGGTAAAAATTAGAAATCCGGGCCAGACGATGCCGCGAAACATGCGTGCAACCTTCCTCACTGCGAACGGCAGGCACTCTAAGTAGACCTGTTATTGGCATTTTTCAGACCAGAGATGAGATCGGAAAGGCACCGTCTTCTCAGCGGGTTAGGAGGGTTCCATTCTCATGAGAAGGGCCGCCCATGCAGGGCTTTGCACATCAGCGGCGGAAGGCTTGCAGACGAACATTATTTCGCCGGTCGCAGCGTGAGCAGCGTGATTTCTGGCGGGCAGTTCAAGCGCACGGGCAGATTGACGGTGCCGAGACCGGCATTGGTGTAGAGCGGGAGCGGGCCCACGCGGTAGGTACCCCACACATATTTCCTCGCGAGCTCGGGCAAGAAGAGTGGAGGCAGCAATGGAATTCGAACCTGGCCTCCGTGGGAGTGACCGGAAAGCTGCAAGTCTACGGGGAATTTGCAGGCCTGGTCGGCATAGTCGGGTTCGTGCGCAAGCAGGATGACCGCCTCGGTCGAGGGAACTTTGCGGAGCGTCCCGGCGAGATCGGCGGTGCCGCTCAGCACATCGTTCACGCCGGCCAGCCAGAAGCGTTGGCCATCGCGCTCCATCGGCTGCGACTGATTCGACAGCACAGGAATATTTTGGGCCTGCAGCGCGCCCGTAATGAAATCGGGGTCGGTGTCGTAATCGTGGTTTCCCAGCACGGCCCACAGGCCATAGGGCGCAACCAGTTTATGCAGGATGCGGGCGCAAGGTTCGGCGTCGCGCGCCGCCTTCGCGCTATCTCCGATGTCGGGGGAGGTGACGAAATCTCCCGTAAGAACGATCAGATCCGGATGCAGATCGTTGACCATCGGGATCGCGGCGTGTAGGGGATGGATGGAAAAATAGGGGTCGTAATGGAAATCGCTGAGCATAGCGATGGTAAAGCCGTTCAGGCGCTCAGGCCAGCGCGGGAGGAGAAATTCTCGGCGAAGAGTAACGGGGCGGTTCGGCTCGATGAGGATCGAATCGGCGGCAATTCCAGCCGTCACGGCAGCGGCGGTGGAGAGAAGAAAGCGGCGGCGATTGGTGGGGAGCAAGGTCAAGATTTAATTGCGATGGCTTCGGGATGCTCTTCCAGAATAAATGAGAGCCCGGGATTCGCGTAGTACGAACACGATTGCTTCTGTGATTCTCGCTTCGGTTGCGAAAGAGAATGCCCCGTCGTAGCCTCCCCTGGGTGCACCTAGAGGAATTACAATTGCGGAAAGCGATCAGCCGGAAGGATCACGTTAGGGTCGCCTCCCTAGAAGTTGAAGGTGGCCTGCAGGTCGATACGCCGGTTGGCGGCACCGTTCGAGAAAGGTCCGCCGGAGGCCAGGCCATTCGGGGTGTCGAAGAAGCGCGATCCCAAAATACCGCTGGGGTTTGCGAAGTTCACTTTGTTAAAAACGTTGCGTGCCGAAGCTCCGAAGGTGACGCTGTAACGGCGATCAGAGCCGCTGCTGGGTGGGCCGCCGGGACCGCCGCCGAAGAGTGGGCCGCGCGGACCACCGCCGCCTCCACGCCCTCCGCCAAATCCGCCGCCTCCGCCCCCACCCCCGCCTTGACTTCCGGCAGCGCGCGTAACCTTGGGGCCGAAGCCGAAGCTCTTGGTGAGGCGCAGATTCATCACCACGTGCGTGGGGCCAGTCGCGTAGTTGATGGGAACGATTCTCTCGCCCGCCTTGGGCGAGACATCAAAAGTCCCGAGGGGCGTGCAATAAGTGGTAGAGGGCGGAGTCGGCGCTACCACCGCGGAGCACGTCGCGGTCGAGACGAGCCCCGGACGATCGTTGAAGATGGAGTCGTTGTTGAGATCATTCGTAGTCGTGATGTTAAAGGGCGAACCCGAACTCGCGATCATGAATGGACTCAAGCGGAAGTTGTAGGGCAGACCGAAGGACCCCCCGAAGAACAGCCGGTTGCGGAAGTCGAAGGATGCGCGGCCGTAGTCGGAACTGATGTTGTACGAATTGGAAGGAAAACTGGAAACACCCGAGGTATCGCTGTTGGCATAATTCAGCACGTAGTAGCCGAAGAGCTGAACCTTCGACCCTACGCGCCAGTTCGTATTGGCGATCAATTGATTTTGGCGGAAGACACCCTCGGAGACGTAGCGGTAAAGATTGCTGGCGGAAGTTGGGCAGGCGGGGCTGCACGGAGTTCCGGGGAACGGCGCGTCGGCGTTGATGGTGAGCAGTTGATCGAAGCCGCGAGAGTTCAGGTAGGTCACATTTAGAGTCGAAACCTTGGTGAGCTGGCGCTCGACGCTGACGGCGGTTTGCATCGTGTAAGGCGCGTGCAAACGCGGACTGATCTGGTAGACCGTGGGCGTGGATGGAATGACCGCACCGATACAGCCGGAGATATCGGTAAGAGAGGGACATTTGGGATTGTCGATGACGAACTGCTCCTGGGTGATGCCGTTCAGGCGATCGGCTTCGAGAATTTGAGCTTCCTGAAAGCGGTCATAGAAAATACCGTAGCCGCCGCGCAGAACCACTTTCGGCGGCGCGCCCTTCCCGCCGACCCCCCAGGCAAAGCCCAGGCGCGGCGCCCAGTCTGTGTGATCTTGAATTCCCGTCTGGGTTTCGAAGCGCAGCCCATAGCTCAGCGTGATATTGGGTCGAACCTTCCAATCGTCCTGGTAGTACAGGCCGCCATCGAAAGTGCCCACCACCAGCGGCGCTTTCCCCACGGTGTAGTTGAGTTGCGTGGCGACGGGCGCTGCGAGACTGCCCGAATTCTGGAGCGCCGTGGCATAGGAAACCGGGCAGGGAGCTTGCCCCGCGGTTGGAATGCAACTGGCCTCTTGCGGCGTCGGCAGCAGCGAGGAGAAAGTGAACTCGCCGTTGAAGCCGGAGCTCTGGCTGTTGGCGTCGCGAATGCCGCGCAGCCGCGCTCCGAACTTCACGGTGTGATTGCCGTGGATGATCGAAGTGTAGTTCTGCAGCTCGTAGTGATCCTGATGATCGAGAATCCTGCCCTGATTATTGCCGCCGCCGTCGAACGATCCCAGCACGTTGATCGTGGGCTGAACGTTCAGCGCGTATTGATTATCCAACTCGCGCAAGTATTGAAAGCGGGTTTCATTGACGATCTTGGCGCCGAAGATTTGCGTGTCGCTGATCTGCAGGGTGTGCTCGGTCGCCTCAGAGTCGTAGCCCTGCGAAGGCAAGGTGAATTGGCCGATGCCGTTGTTGTCTTCGGTATCGCGGTAGTACTGATAACGCGCCGTGAGCGTGTTGTTCTGGGTGGGCGCGAAATCGAGTCTGGTGCTCAGATTGGTGCGATGACGGGGAAATGGAATGGACTCGATGAGGGGCGTCTCAGTGACCGTGGTGGGATCGAGCGTGATGGCGTTGATGGCGGAGAGATCGTTGATGTTGCGGCGCTGGGCGTCCAGGAAAAATGAGGCCTTCTTATTAATCGGCCCGCTGACGTTGCCGCTGAATTGGACGGTATCGTAGCCGGGTTGATTGGCGCCGCCGAAAGGGTTCGGGGAGTTGAAGGTGGCATCGTTGCCGTTGACCTGGAATTGGCCGTGAAACTTGTCGGTGCCGGGCTTGGTAAAAACTTCGATGCGGCCGTATCCAAGCTTGTCGAACTCGGCGGAGAAAGGATTCTGGTTGATGCGGATTTCCCGAATCGAATCTTTCGGAGGAAGTTGACCGGCGGTGAAGCCATCGATGTAAAGCTGGCCGCCGTTGGGCCCGGCGGAGGGTCCGGCTAAAGCTTGCAGATCGGTTAGTAATTCGTCGGGATCGTCGGGCAGGGCCTCGAGCTCCTTCCCTGAGATCACGATCGCACCGGCGTTGTTGGCGGGATTCACCTCGACGGTGGGGGCGGTGTCGGAGACCTGAATCTTCTGCTCCTCGACCTCGATGGCCATGGCGACGTTCAGGCGCAAAGGTTGGCCAGGGGTTACGGCTACGTCGTCGTTTTCGTAGACGGAGAATCCGGGGGCGATCACGTTCAGCGTGTATTGCCCGGCGGGCAGATTGTTGAATTCATATTGGCCCTGGTCGTTGGCCTGAGTTTTCATTGGCGCGGCAGATGCGGAGGGCGGCAGCAGGACGACATTCGCATTGGCAATAGCGGCGCCGGAGGGATCGGTGACTTGTCCGCGCACAGAGCCGGTGGTGGCTTGGGAGTTGGCCGCGGGCGCGGCGACGGCTTGTGCGGTCTGAGCGAGTGCCGCCGAACCATACGTGCTTAGGTATGCCAACGCAAAAATAAGATACTTCCGTACCCTCATTGAATAATCCGTTTCCTGAATCATCCGTTCGGTGCTCAATTCTTTTTGTAGAGAGGTTCCTCGCGTTTTCGTGCAGCACGCCCTGTGTCCTAGGGCGACGGGCTATGGGCCGGCGTCGCCGCCCGCGGGCGCGCCCAGACTCCAGGGGGCGAGCATCATGGCCTGGCCCGCGTTGGGTGCGGCTTGCAGAATAGGCTCGACTCCGCTAACCAGTGTGATCGCAGTGCCGGTTCCGGATCCTGCGCCTTCCGTAGACAGAATCACCACGGCATCGCCTTTGTGCAAGTCCGCCAAGGAAATCGGGGGAGCATGGCTGATAAGCCGCTGCAGGTCGGGTGCGCCGCCGGCACGCTGTCCGGAAGCATTTCCAGAAGCGCCGGATGCGCCTGCAGGACGCGCACTCTGCTCGCTCGCCGCGGCGGGGGGCGAGGAGGCGCCGGTCGTGGTAGTGGTCGTTGTCATCGCGCCAAGGGCCGCCGCTTTCAAGCGCTTCGCCATCATCTGCGCCATTTCGGGCGGCAACTGCCGCAGTAAAGAATCCGACGCGATTTTCACCGTCACATTCGTTTTCGACATTAAATCGTGAACGGTGAGCTGCGAGGAACTTGCATCCACCGACACGACCGTGCCGGCGAAATTGCGGAAGGTGCCGAAGACAATTTCTTCGGCCGCGAAGTCCTTGCCCTCGGCGTTCGGTTCGCCGCGGGCGCGAAGCTGATCGCCGGTTTGAATCTGTTGCAGCGTGCTGGGCTTGGCATCCTCGAACTTTACGGAGTCGGGCGGGTAGCGGCGAATCACCGTGGTGGTGGAAGCGTGTATCGACAAACTCTTGCCGCGAGCGGAAAGGGCGATCGTTTGGGCGGATGGATCGACAGTTTTGACCAGGCCATCCACTCCGCGCTTCTGCCAGTCCTGCAAGTTCTGCTGATCGCGCGCCTGCAAGTCGGAGCGCTTCATCACTACCACCGAGGAGGCCAGCACCGCGGAATGATCGGCGGAACTTTTGCCCGCGACCAAAACACGATCTCCCACTTGCAGATCCTGCAACTGGAGGGGGGTTGCGTTCTTGAGGTCTTTTTCGCCGGGGGCGATACGAACGATGCGCGCCGCGGACTGCACTTGGATATGTACTTGGGGGCCGGAGTCCGGACTCAGAGTGAGAGTGTCTCCGTTGATAGCTTGGATCGCTCCAATTTGGCGGACGATCCCCGTTGGCGCGGCTGGCGTTGACTCGGTTTTCTGGGCGGCCGGCGCTGCAAGATTTCCCAGCAGAAGAATCGCTAAGCAGATCGCCAGGCAAAACGCGGAGGCGAAAAGCCGGTCTTTCAGTCCCTTCGTACCCGCATGAGTTCGCGTTTCCATCCCATCAATAATCTACATGGGAAAAGCTCGTGAAATGGCTGATTTACAAAGTTTTACTTCGAGAACGAAATCTTTACACGACACCGCGTTGATCGCCACGGCCACGAAGAAGTTGACAGCAGCGGGCTCTATTCCGCGATCAACAGGCTCTCAGCGAACGGCCACTGCTCATCGATCCATTGTACCTCGCAGCGAAAGCCGGTGGTGCGCGCCATCTGAAAAACTTCCTGTGGGGAATATTTGTGACTGCTCTCGGTCCAGATGGTTTCGCCTTCTTGAAACTCAACGGCCAATTCGGCGGCGGGAATGTTCACGGTCTGGCGGCGTTTCGAGCGCAAGCGCATTTCGACACTACGCGCCTCGTAATTCATTTGGGCCAGGTGCTCGAAGCGATCGAGGTTGAAGTCGGCCTCGAGATCGCGATTGATGCGCGCCAGCAGATTCAGATTAAAGGCCGCGGTGACTCCCAGTTCGTCGTCGTAGGCGGCGAGCAGTTGCGAACTCGATTTTTCCAGGTCAGTGCCGAGCAGCAGCGAATCGCCGGGCTGCAAAATGTTCCGAACTTGCCTGAGAAAGTGAATGCCTGCCGGGCGGTCGAAATTCCCGATGGTGCTGCCCAGGAACAACACGAGCAGATGCAGGCCAGGACGGCGCTCGGCCGCGACTTCGAGCAATCCGTCGAGATACTCGCGCTCGAAGCCGAGAATGCTGATGCAATCGATGTCGCTGAGTTCGCGCTCGCACATGACCAGAGCCGAGCGAGAAATCTCGATGGGGTAGTAGCGCGTGCGCTGGCGGCGACAGAGAGCTTCGAGCACCTGGCGCGTTTTTTTGCCGCTTCCGCTGCCCAGTTCGGCGACGGCGATGGGAGTGGGCAAGCGCTCGACGATGTCGCATCCGTGGCGGCGCAGCAGGCGTTCGTCGGCGCGGGAGAGACCGTACTCGGGGAGGTGGCAGATGACCTCAAATAACGCCGAGCCAACATCGTCGTACAAATATTTCGAGGGCAGCTCTTTCTGCTTCGGCTGGGTGAGACCGGTGCGGACATCGGCCGCGAATTCATAGCTTGCGTTCGGAGTAACGGTTTGAACGATCATGTTTCACTCCTCATTCTGCATTCTTTCGAACTCCGTTCAGAGTCAGCGGTTCACGCAGCGAAAACCGGCGTAGGCAAATTGATAATGGGGCTGAAACCAGTTGCGGAAAGTCTTGCGCAACATGCACGCCGCCGTGCGCGGCGAGCCGCCCTTCATGACAAAGTGCCGGCCGTCGAAAAAATTGGCGGAGTAGCCGGGGTAAAACGGAAAAGGTTCGAATCCGGGGAAGGGAGCGAATTCGGTGGAGGTCCACTCCCAGCCATTGCCTAGGAGGCCATGAACTCCGAAGGCGCTCTGCCCAGAGGGAAAGGCGTTCACAGGCGCTGGATTCCAACTGGAAAAATCAAAGTTGCCGAATCGGGCCGCCGGCGTTTCCTTTCCCCAGGGATAGGGACAATCGTGCTCGCCGCGATCAGGTGCGCTATAGGCAGCGCGCTGCCACTCGGCTTCCGTGGGCAACGACTTCCCTGCCCAGCGCGCGTATGCCTTGGCTTCGGCCTGGCTGACATACACGGGCCAGTCGAGCGGCATAGCGATTTCCTCGAACATCGTGCGATAGAGCCATTGCTCGCCCTGGCGCCTCCAAAAAGCTGGATGGAAAATTTGCTGAGCAGACTTCCACTCCCAATCCGCGGCCTCCCAGAATGCGCGCGTCTCGTACCCTTGGTTCGCGATGAACTCCAGATACTGCCGATTGGTCACCTCATACTGATCGATGGCAAAGGCCGGGATCTGCACGGTGTGGGCTTCGAACTCGTTGTCCCAGCCGAACCATTCTCCGCGGCGCGGAAGACCCAGAGTTATTTCTCCCGAAGGAATCTCGATGCTACGGTGCGTTATGGGCGAGCTTATGGCAGTTCGCGTTTCGGCTTGCCGGATTTTCTTATTCAGAGGCAACTGATGGAGCATGTAGGCCAGGGTTTCGGCGTGCATGAGCCGGTGCTCGACGGCCACGTTGAGCAGAGTATCAAGAGCGAAGCCATCGGTCAGAGGAGTGTGAAAGTCGGTCACGGCGTCGAGTTTGTCGTCGAGGGCCGCTCGGATTGTTGTTACGTAGTCGTGGACGTTTTCGATGGAAGGCCAGTCCGCAGGCAGATCGGTGGGCAGCCCGCCGCCGACCGGATCGATGCCAAAGGCAAACAGTTGGTCGAAGTCGGGGTGAAAACTCTTGACTCCGAACACCCGTTCGTGGAGCAGATTCCAGTCGAAAGCCTCGAGGTGCCCGATGTAAAAAACGATGCGGTGACGCTCGGCGATGGGCCGGTCGTAGAGTGACTCTGGCTTAACGATGCGGAAAAGGTGGTCGGTCTGCAGACGGGCGGCCGAGATCTGCTGGCTTAGTTCCTCACGGGTGACAGCATCGCTTTGCGTGGCAAGCATTCGAAACCCCCAATCCTGGCGAGCGGACGAAGTACTGCGGCGGCACAGCGGGCGCGCAATCCTGCGATTCTATGCCTTACCGTCGGCGCGTGCCATAGGGTAATGCCCCTACCGCTATTTCGTGTGCGCGCGTTCACGGCCGAGCCGTTTTCGGCGATCCGGCCGCGTGTCACGCTGACCGGGTGGTTAGATGACGAGAGGATGCTCGCCGACGCAGGGGAAGTAATTTTATATCCGATGGCCTCGGCGGAATCGCGGGCAGGTCAAGGCGACATCGGTTCGAACCAAACCGCGGCACTATGGAACCAATCCTTTACTCTTGAGAAACTCGTGCGCGACATCCTTTACGTCGCGATGTTGGCCATCGAGCGCGTAGTTTAACTTCTGCATTTCCGGGTCGGAGATCTGGTCGCCCAACGCAGCGATCGCAGCGGCCACTTCCGGATGCCGCTGCAAAGTCTGCTGGCGAACCACGGCGACCGCTTCGTAGGGGGGAAAGTAGTGTTTGTCGTCTTCGAGAACGGCAAAATCGAAGGCTAGAATCAGTCCGTCGGTGGCGTTGCCGGCTGCGATGTCGATTTGATGATCCTTCAATGCCGGCGCTAGCAGGCCCAAATCCATGATGCGCGGTGGTGCCGAGAAGTGCAGGCCGTAGGCGGCGGCCAGCCCGCGATAACCGTCCGGACGCTCCATGAACTCGTAACCAAAACCGGCGTGCCACTGGGGAGTGTACGCGGCTGCCTGCGACAAATTCTTGAGGCCGAGACGGCGGGCGTCATCGCCGCGAATCTCCATGGCGAAAGTGTCGTTGAAGCCGAAGGGTGGACCCAGAGTGAGGTGGTAACGCGATTCATAAGCGCTCTTTACGCGCTGGTAAACCCCGCTCTTATCGCCTGCAACCGGTTGCTTGAGGATGGCGGTTAGAGCTGTGCCGGTGTATTCGGGATAGATGTCGATGCGGCCCGCCAGCATGGCTTGCTGACAGATATAAGTTCCCGCGAGGTAAAAGCGGCGCTCAACCTTTAAATGAGTTTGCGCTTCGATTTGCTGGGCGAGAAGTTCACCGAGGATCAGAGATTCTGTGAAATTTTTGGATCCGATGACGATGCGAGCCGAATGCGAAGGGGCGCAGGACGTGAATGAAATCACCAGAAGCAGGAGAAAAAGCGGCGCCCGCCTCGGCCCGTGATGGCATTGACAAGCGTTTCGCCGCGGCTCGTCCGAATGGATCTTCATCGTAGACTCGTCTCGCACCTTTGATCAGGCGTTATCGGGGCCGCAGGCGTTTCTCGAGCCATCCCAGGCCGAAGTCGGCCGAGAGCGCCAGAGCGGCGGCGGGAATCGCTCCCGCAAGAATGAGCTGATTATTCACCATCGCGAGACCGCGAAAAATAAATTCGCCCAGGCCTCCAGCGCCAATCGCGGCGGCGATGGTGGCCAACCCCACCGACACCACCACGGCTACTCGCACGCCTGACAAGATCACACTGAGGGCAAGAGGCAACTCGACTTGCAACAAGAGCTGGTTGCCGGTTAGACCCATGCCGCGCCCGGCCTCCACCACGGCGGGATCGACGCCGCGGATTCCGGTATACGTATTGCGGATCACGGGAAGCAGTGCATAGAGGGTCAAGGCCAAAATCGCAAGGCGGTCGGCGCGGGCGCCGATCCAGGGAACGGGCAGAAGAAAACCGAACAGGGCAAGGCTGGGAACGGTTTGAATGATGTTGGCTGTGCCCAGCACCGGCCGGTTCCACACCGGCCAGTGCGCGCTGACAATGCCGAGGGGAATCCCGATGAAAACCGCCAGCAGCGTGGAGATTCCCACCAGCCAAAGATGCTCCAGCGTAAGTTCGAGAATTTCCCGATGATTCTGCAGGAAGTAGTGCGCAATGTTCATGAGGAACCTCGCTTGGCCACAGAGTCGAGCCCTTCGCCGAAGGCTTGCACATAGGCTGCGGGCAAGGGATCGGTCGAATGCAGGAAACCCTCCGGCGAAAGAACGCTTACCAATTGGCCGGCTTCCATGAGCGCGATGCGCGAGCCCAACCGAAGGGCCTCGCGCAGATCGTGGGTGACGAAGACCACCGTCTTGTTCAAGCGCCGTTGCAAGCCGAGAAACTCGCGCTGCAACTGATCGCGGCTTAGAGCGTCGAGTGCGCCAAAGGGTTCATCCATCAGTAAGATCGCGGGATCGGCGGCCAGGGCGCGCGCTACTCCTACACGCTGGCGCTGCCCGCCGGAAAGTTGATGGGGATAGCGCGCGGCTATGCTGGCATCGAGTCCGACCATCTGCAATAGTTCCTCGACGCGTTGACGAATGCGTGGGGCGGGCCAGCCTTCGATGCGAGGCACCAGTCCGATATTTCGTTCCACGTTGTAATGAGGAAACAGGCCGACGTCCTGAATGACGTAACCGATGCCGCGGCGCAAGCGGATGACGTCGGTATTGCGAGTGGGCGTGCCGTTGATCCGAATCTCCCCGCTCGTGGGAGACAGTAGGCGATTGATTAGTTTCAGGGTCGTGGTTTTTCCTGAGCCACTTCGCCCCAGCAGCACCAGGGTTTCGCCCCGCTGCACCTGAAGATTCAGGCGGCGCAGTAATGGCTGGCCGGTCGGAAGCGAGTAATCGACTTCGCGGAATTCGATTGCGGCGGCTGTTTGTTCCATTTTTCGATTGGCGCTCAACCCAGCGCCCCCTGTCTTCGGCTCATTCTTCGCATGCGATCAAGCCCGTAAACCATCCGTCGTGCCGAAACCATGTCGGCAAGCATACCCGAGACGGCTGAATCCGGCGAAAATCCAACCGCCACTCTGCAGTTCCATGACGCCGCTAGCACCTAGAGAGCCAATAGACGACCCGACCACCTCGGCCTAACATTTCGCTAGGACATGCTGTGCAAATGCAGCTTAGGTATGAGTGTGCCAACCTCGCGCAATGTGCTTGCCTGGGTGATGATCGTACTGTTCCCGCTCTCGCTGCCGGCGTCGGACACCGCTTCCGCGATCGTGCACGGGAGCGGCGGAGTGTTCGTGAATGGCACCGAGGTGGGCGATTCGATGGCGATCTTTCCCGGCGACGCGCTGGAGACTAAACCGGGATTTGTCGCCAATCTTGATGCCGAAGGTTCTTCCGTTCTGATCCAACCGGAATCCATCGTTAAATTCGCGGGGAACTTCATAAACCTGGAGCACGGCAGCGTGTCGGTTGGAACTTCCACCGCGCTGAGCGTCCACGTGAACTGTATTCAGGTGCAGCCGGTGTCGGCCGAACGCACGCAATATGATGTCACCGACAGGAGCGGCTCGGTGCACGTTGCCGCCAACAAGAGTGACGTCAACATCACGCAAGGCGGCGCGCTGAGAAAAACTTCCGAGCAGAATGCTTCAATATCGGCGACGGTGCACGAAGGGCAGCAGGCAACGCGCGACGAAACCAACGCCTGCGGAGCGCCCGCTCGCCCTCAAACCGTCAGCCAGGGCCTGAATACGAAATGGCTGGAAGCCGGCGGCGGCGCTGGCGGAGGGGCGCTGATCCTGTGCTTACTTCTGTGCAAAGGCTCGCCTTCGAGCAGCATCAGCCCGGTACAACCGGGAAACTCTTCCCCCTAAATCTCCTTTGTCGTTCGCCTGAAGTTGTTGGCCGAAAAAATCTCCTGGCACAGAACGTTAGCGGGCGAAAACTTTAGCAGGATCGTGCAAGGCAGCGTATAATGGAGTTCTTGACCTCGAAGACACCCTGACAGCACGTTGCGCCTTCGCGATTGAGATGATGTCCTGAAAGGCGAGCGGCGTGTCCCCACTCAAAGATTTCTAGAAATCCTTTCGGGGATGCATTAGCGCGTTGCGCGGTTTCGGCGCGGACGCAGGAGATTACTATGTCTGGAATCAACGGCGATAAAGCGCGATTCAACCGGCGGAGAAGGCAGAAAATCAGTCGCCGAATCAGCAAGCAAAAGATGTTGAACGAGCTGGCGGAGAAACATCTTGTGCCCCCGGCGTCGGCAGCACCTAGGAAAGAAAAGGTACTATGACGACTCCCGCGATTTCGCTGCCACTAAGCAACCCAGGCAACGGCGTGGCTGGCGGAAGACGGCGAGTGCTTCTGCTGGATACATCGCAGAGCAAGCGCGACCTGCGCGCCGACGTGATGAGAAAGCTGGGCATCGAGGTGGACTGCGCAGCCGATGTGATGGAGGCGCGCTGCTGGTGGCGAGCCGACTTATACAATCTGGTGCTCATCAATGTGGTGGGAGAGATTGACAGCCGGGACAAGTTTTGTACGGAGATGCGCGGCGCGACTCCGCCGCAGCGGATAGCATTTTTCGTAAACGGGCCAGAGTATCTGGCGGTTTCGCCGCAGTGCGATGCCGATGCGGACGGAGGAACATTGGGCAAGGAAATGGTTTCGACTTTGCTGGCCGCGGCGGCAGGCAACTCGCAGCGTTGGGGAATACTGGAAGCCTGCAAGAAAATTTCTTCGGTGCGATCCGTGAGCGAAGCGCGCTCGCGGGCGCTGCGAGAGACTCCCCGGCCTTCGCGCTGGGCGGAAGCCATCGAACAACATGCCGCGCCGGAAAGCGCCAAGGTTCAGAGCGCGTTTGCAATCGCGATTGAACAAATAGAAAGAGAAGAACTTTCATGAAAAACCTTTACGTAGGAAATTTGCCGCACAGCACTACCGAGCCTGAGCTGCGCGGCCTGTTTGAGGCACATGGCGCGGTTGAGCGCGTGAGCATCGTGACCGACCGCGAAACCGGGCGCGCCCGCGGCTTTGCGTTTGTCGAGATGACGAATCCGGCGGAAGCCGACAAAGCCGTAGCCGCGCTCAACGGAACGCAACTGGGCGGACGCGCTCTCAAAATCAACGAGGCCAAGCCCAAGACGGATTCTCCGCGCGGCGGAGGACAGCGCTTCGGTGGAGGCGGCGGCAGTCGCGACGACTACCAGGGACACGCTCGCCAACCTCGCGAACCGCGCTGGTAGCGCTATTCTTGGTTGTAGTCTGTACGGGCTGCGCGATGGGTCAGCAGCGCAACTTTTAGCCGCCGCAGCTCAGGCCGGCTTACGACGCCAGGCCATGGCGGCAACACCTTTGACGATTGGAGATTGGGATGCCAGGACGAGGTAGATCGAGTTTCACCAAACGCCAGAAAGAACACACCCGACAACAAAAACAGCGCGACAAAGCGGAACGAAGGATTCAGCGCAAAGATGAGCCCGGAGTCTCGAGCGATTCCAGCGAACTGGATTTGGACGAATTGCAAAGACACGCCGCCGAGCAAGCCGCCCTCTTTCAGATGGGAGCGGACGACGCCGATATTTCCAGCATTCCCCGCGAGCGTTCTCCGGAAAAAACTGAGCCGTAGAGCACGGCTCTGACTCACCAAAAAGTTGGGCGCGTCCCGGAGACGCGCCCTTCGAATTTGCGGCCCAGTTCTTGGCGAACCATCGGGCTAGGCAAACACCTCGCCAGGCAACTTGGTCAGAGTGCGGCTGGCCAGAGTGTTTTGGACGACGTGCTCGGAGCGTTCGGCGTTCGTCCAGTCGATCTGTTTGCGCTCGATCTGCAACTTTAGAGCGCGCTCGATATGGCGGAGTTCGATCACTTCGGCGCCCGCTACTAAACTCGAGGCCAAGCCCAGGGACCCGGCGCGGCCGGTTCGGCCCACGCGATGGATGAAATCCTCCGCCATCTTGGGTAGGTCGTAGTTGATGACGTGGGCGACATCGTCGATGTGCAGGCCCCGCGCGGCTACATCGGTAGCAACCAGAATATTGAATCGCCCCTGCTGAAAGCCGCTGAGAGCGCCGTTGCGCTGCGATTGCGAGCGGTCGCCGTGAATCATGGCCGCAGAGAATCCCTCGCGGACGAGTTCTTTCGCCAGCCGCTCGGTGCCGCGCTTGGTGCGGGCAAAAATCAGGGTCTGGCCTTTTTCGGCATAGAGCAACTGGCGCAATACGTCCGGTTTTTCGGCGGGGCGCACTTCATAGGCCTGCAATCTCACGCTCTCGACCGGCTTAAGCACCGATCCGATCGCTACCCGCACTGGATCGCGCATGGCATCATTCACCAGGCCGGCAACGGATTGCTCTAGCGTGGCGGAGAAGCATAGAGTCTGGCGGCGTTGCGGCAGGAGGGCTAGGATGCGGCGGAGCGCGGGAAGAAAGCCCATATCGAGCATGCGGTCGGCTTCGTCGAGCACGAGGATTTTTACCTCGCGCAAGTCGATTAGCTTTCGGCTAATAAAATCCTGCAGCCGGCCGGGAGTGGCTACCACGAGGTTGGAGCCGGTGCGCACAGCCTGAATCTGCGATTTTTCAGAGACGCCGCCGATCACGAGCGCCGCTTTCGAAAGTCCGCGGCCCCGTAGCTTTTCATATTCCTCGTTGACCTGGATGGCCAGCTCGCGCGTGGGTAATAAAACCAGCACGCGGATTTTTTGTGATGGTTCGCGCTGCAGCATTTCGATCACCGGGATCAGAAACGCCAGAGTCTTGCCGGTGCCGGTCTGCGCCGTGGCTAATACGTCCTTGCCCTCGAGGGCGCTTGGAATGGCCTGCGCCTGGATGGGCGTGGGGATCATGAATTGAGCTGTCGTCAGCCTCTGCTGCAATGCAGAAGATAGGGGTAATTCGGTAAAACTGGTCATTCGTAATGGTTCTTTCTGGAGGGGCCCTGATTACACGTGTCGTGAGTTCCCATGCCGCTCTTTTGGATTGACGCTGAATAAACGGCGGGCAGGAAAAGCGGAGATGAATCTTGATCCGACTGGATCACCGCGTCACGAGCAAACCGTGGCAGTAGCGTTAGAAGCATTATAGCATAGGGCTTAGTGGCGTGCGCTCGCAGCACGGCGGCCCCGGCGAAACCGAAGTAACTATGCGGTTACGCCCTGGCGGGCCTCGCTTCGGCTGGTGGCGAGGAATTTCAGGAATTCATCCATGCCTTCGCCGGACTTGGCTGAAAGCTTAAAGACCTTCATGCCCGGGCGTACGGCCTGAACATTCTTCGATGCGGTCTCCCAACGGAACTCGACCGCCTCCGCCAAATCGGATTTCGTGACGACAGCGACATCGGCGCTGTTGAAGATCGTCGGATACTTGAGCGGCTTGTCCTCGCCTTCGGTCACTGAAATCAGGACGAGGCGGAGGTCTTCTCCCAAATCGTAGGATGCGGGACATACGAGATTGCCAACGTTTTCGATAAATAAAAAATCCAGATCGTTCGGGTCCCAGCCTTCGAGGGCATTTTGTACCATGGCAGCTTCGAGGTGGCATAGCGTGCCGGTTATGATCTGCTTGACGGGAGCCTGGCTGCGCGCCAGACGTTGCGCGTCGTTTTCGGTGGCCAGATCGCCGACCAGCGCGGCAACGCGGTAGCGCGGCCGCAGTTGGGTGAGGGTTTTTTCGAGCAACGCGGTCTTGCCCGAGCCGGGGCTGGAGACGAGACTCACGACAAAAACGCCGGCGGCGCGAAAACGATCGCGCAGGGCACGCGCCACAACGTCATTTTGCTTTAGAACATTTTTGCGAACTTCGATCAGACGGGGTTCTGCGCGCATTCCTGGACCTCCAAGGCCACCACTTCAAGCTCTTTTCCCTGCACGATCTCCGCCGTCGGCGTGCCGCATTCCGGGCAGCAGAATAATTGCACCGAGTTCAGCGGGCGATTGGCGCGGCACTTCGAGCAGAAAACAATCACGGGCACATCTTCGATCAGCAAACGCGACCCTTGCACACGAGTATTCTCGCAGACCATTTCATAACACGAGAGAAGAGCTTCTTTGACCACGCCGGACAAAGCGCCGAGCTTCACATGGACGGCTTCGATCTTGACACCGCGGCTCTCGGCTTCTTCCTGAGCCAGTTCAACGATGCTCATCGCGATGGAAAGTTCATGCATGGTTCGAGCGGGTCGCTTGCGTGCCCGTAGCTTGCATGGTATCAAAGCAGCGGAAGGCCGCGAGGGCTGCCTGCCCCAAGCTGATTCCGCCATCGTTGGGTGGAACGGAGTGATTGGTCCACACTTGCAGCGCCGCGCCGGTGCTGGCCGCAGGGACCAGGAGCGACATTACATCTTCCAGCAACAATTCGTTCTGAAAGACTCCGCCGGAAAGAACCACCGTATCGAGTTCGTGAGTCTGGCAAATTCCTGTCAACGCATCGCAGAGTCCGCGAGCGATTCCTCGCTGAAAGGCACGCGCGATTGCGTTGACATTCCTTCCCCGCAGCCGATCTTGTGCTAAGGCCTGGAGCAAAGGGCGAAAATCCAGTTCGTGTCCGACGAAAGGAAAAGGATACGGCTCGACCCCGGTTGCGGAGCGAGCCAGTTGCTCCAGCCACATAGCCGCCTGGCCTTCAAAGGTTACGACGCGAGTGAAGCCGAGCAGTGCTGCGGCGGCGTCAAATAAACGTCCCATGGAGGTGGTTGCGAAGCTGCGGACGTCTTTGCGCACTAGCTCCATCGCGTTGCGGTAGCGTGGAGGAAAATTGAAGGGACGGGCGTGCAGGTCGGGCAAACCATCGACCTGAGCCAGGAAGCCAGCGGCAGCCTGCACGGGGAAGTGCGCGGCCGCATCGCCGCCCGCGAGGGCCGCGGAACGCAAATGAGCCACAGGTGTGAAGCCTCCCCGCACACACCCTACGAAGATTTCGCCGCCCCAGATCGATCCGTCGTCGCCGTAGCCGGTACCGTCGAAGCTTACGCCGGCGACCCGCTTGGTCCACTCGCCGCGTTCGGCAAGCACCGAGGCGATGTGGGCACGATGGTGCTGCACGGCGTGGCGCTCGCCCGCCGGATAGGCCGCCGCGCGAGCGGTCGAGAAATATTCGGGATGCAAGTCGTGCACCAGAAGTACGTCGCCCCATTGAACTTCGTACATGGAGATGAGGTCGTCGATGGTTTCTTGAAACGCGCGCAGCGATTCGTAGTGATCCAGGTCTCCGATATGCTGGCTGACGAAGGCCTGGCCACTGACGACGAGAGTAATTGTATTCTTCAAGTCGGCGCCCAGCGCCAGGATGGGACGCTGGGTCGGCAGGGCGGCTACCGCTCCGGGAGCGTAACCGCGAGCGCGGCGGAGAATTACCGGACCGAAGGCTCCGGCCCGCACCACCGAATCATCTACCCTGCGCGCGATGGGACGTTCGCCCAGCAGAAACGAGTCTGCTATTTCCGCCAGGCGGTTTCGTGCGTCGTCGTCTTCATAGGCAATAGGCTCGCTGGAGCGGTTGGCGCTGGTCATGACTAATACATCCGGAGCGCCGGCTGCGAATAATAAATGATGCAGAGGCGTGTAGGGCAGCATCACTCCCATCTCGTGATTGTCGGGCGCGACTTCTGCGAATTGCACTTTTGCCGGCGCGAGAACGATGGGGCGGGCAACGGAGGTGAGTAGCGACTTGGCCGCAGGCGACACATCGATGAGAGTCCGCGCCAGAGCGATGTTCTTTGCCATCAGCGCGAAGGGTTTCTCCTTCCGGTATTTGCGCTCGCGCAGGGCCGCGACGGCTGCGGCGTTGCGAGCGTCGCAGGCCAGGTGGTAGCCGCCCAGGCCCTTAACGGCTAGAATCCTGCCGGCGTTCAGCATCTCGGCGGCGCGGCGGATGCTGGCTGCAGTTTCATCGCACGCCTCATAATGGTTTCGATCGAGATTGGGACGAAGATGATACTTTGGCCCGCAAGCCGGACAAGCTACGGGCTGCGCGTGAAAACGCCGGTTCGTGGGGTCGCGATATTGGCCGGAACAAAAATCATCCAGCGGCCAACTTTTCATCGTGGTGTTGGGGCGGTCGTAGGGCAGAGCGAGCACGACCGTGTAGCGGGGACCGCAGTTCGTGCAATTGATATAGGGATAGAGATAGCGCGGATCGGCTGGATCGAAGAGCTCGCGCAGACAATCTTCGCACACCGGAAGGTCAGGCGAAATACGAACTGTGGGATGTTCGCGGCGCTGGCTCGACCGGATGGTAAATTCGCGCAGGCCAACCGGCTCGGCGGGGTGCACTTCAATTTCGGCGATGCTGGCCGCAGGCGGAGGCTGCGCCTTCAGTTCGCGAACAAAAGCGTCGAGGCCGGATTCGGCGCCCTCGAGATAAATCTCGACTCCTTCTTCGGCGTTCAGCACCCATCCGTTGAGTGTGTTGGCGCTAGCGAGGCGATAGACAAAGGGACGAAACCCCACCCCTTGCACGACCCCCCGAACTCGAATGGAACAGGCGCTGGTGGTTGTCATCGACACCTTGGTCAGAACTTGAACAGGCGCCCGGCCGAAAGAGTGGGCGTGAGAGTTCAATTGTACCTACGGGACTCTATTCGTTTGTCCCAGTTTTGCCAGCGCCCAAAGCGATGGGCTATTTTTGGCTGCCCCTCCGGGGCAGAAAACGGGGCCACCTATCCACCTCTACTCGTCGATCAGGCAACCGTGGCCTTGCCAGCCCACTTGAACCACTTTGCCGTCTTCGACGAGGAGGGGGACGGTGCGCTGCCCGCCCGCGATTTCGCGCATGCGTCCGCGCGCCACGGGATCGGCCTCCACATCGTACTCGACGAAGTCGCTGCGCTTCCACTCCAACCAGTCGCGCATTTCGCCGGTGTGAGGGCAACGAGCGGCGCCAAACAGTTCGAGCCTAGCCATTCGACGCCTCCTGGCTTAGAAGCTGCAGCGACTCGCGAATGACGTGGTAAATAGAGGCCTGCACCTCCTGAATGCGCGGGATGTAGTCGCAGTTCACCACCATGTGAACATCGGCCAGACCCTGGCGCTTGATCTCGCCACCATCGTAGCCGAGCAGCGCCACCGTCAGCAGCCCGCGTTTGCGGGCCTCTTCCAAAGCCAGAATAATGTTTCGCGAGCCGCCGCTGGTGGAAATGCCAAGAGCAACATCTTGGGGACGAGCTTGCGCGATCAACTGGCGCAGGAAGATTGCCTCGGTGCCGATGTCGTTGGCGACGGCGGTGATGTTCGCGGACTCGAGCGAGAGCGAAACCGCGGGGATGGGCTGATAGCCCACGGGCGGAAGCACGCAATCGATGGCGAGATCATTGGCGTCGGTGGCGGAGCCGCCATTGCCGAAGAGGATCAATTTGCCGCCGCGCAGCAGGCGGTCGTGAATCGCCATGGTCGCCTTCGCAATCGCTTCGGACTCTTGCTGGGCGACTTGTGTGCGCAGCCTAGCGTCGTCATGAACCTTCATCAGAATCGAGGACGCGACTTCGGCGACCAAGCCGCCGGTTCCCTGCTTTTCCGTTCCCAAGAACGGATAGAGAAATCCGGATGCTCCCACATCGTGGCCGAGTTCGCGATGCTCGAAGAATACGTGCACCGTCTCCCACAAAGTGTGGTAGAGGACCTCGATCATCTCCTGATGCATGAAAGGATTCTCGGTCGCTGCCTCCACCGCGTAAGAACCTTCCACTCCCGGCAGAGCGAAGGTCATCGCATCGCGCTGACGAGCCTGCTGCAGCGTGGCCCAGACTTCGGGATCGCCCTCGGGCGGGCCGAATCCCATGACGATATCCTCGGGACGCAGGATGGCTGCAAGCCAGGGACGGAAGAGAAGCGAGAGATCGAGGGCGGGTAGAGCGCGCTTGCCTACGATTACGGGATGAACGAATTCTACCGAGACATGCTGTGCGTCCGTAGTGTAGGGGCCGCGCCCGAAGGCCAGCAGGCGGCCTCCGCGCAGAAAGCGTTCTGACATCTCGAGGCAAGCCTCGGCCAGGCGCGGCGCCTCGCGCGAGAAGAACTTTTCAAAGAGCTGGTTGCGATCGAGCAGACGCTGTTCGATACGGCTCGCTAGTTTAGAAGCCGTGGCCACGGCGCCGGTCTCTGGGAGCTGGAGCTTCATTCAACAAATTCGGGGCAGCGGGTCGCCAACCAGCATATCAACGATGCGGCTGCCTCCGTAGAGGGTTGTTACCAGAACCGTGCCGGCGGGCTGCGCGCGCACTTCGCCGATGACTTGCGCCTCGCTGCCGCCGGGAGCGAGGCACAGAGCGTTGATCGCGGCGTCGGCATATTCGGGCGACACTACGGCGAGGAACTGGCCTTCGTTGGCAATGTGCAGCGGATCGAGGCCGAGCAGTTCACAGGCGCCGCGTACCGTGTCGCGCACCGGAATCTGATCTTCGAAGAGAACCATGCCTAATCCGCAGTCGCGAGCCAGCTCGTTGAGGGAGGTCGCTGCGCCGCCGCGAGTGGGATCGCGCATCCAGCGAATGCCGGGACCGGCGGCTCGAACCAAAGCTTCGACGAGAGGAAATACGGAGCGGGTGTCGGAGCGAAGATCGGCTTCGAGATCAAGCTCGCCGCGCGCCAGCAAGATCGTGATGCCATGATCGCCGATCGGCCCGGAGAGCAGAATTCTGTCGCCAATGCGCACCGAGCGCGGGTCGATGGCGACTCCATGCAGCGGGCGGCCGATGCCTGCAGTGGTGACATACATTTGATCGGCTTTGCCGTGCTCGACCACTTTTGTATCGCCGGCGGCGATGCGTACCCCCGCCGCCCGCGCGGCCTTCGCCATGGCGCGGACTTCGGCTTCGAGAATCGGCGTGGGCAGACCGGCTTCAAGAACGTAGGTGACGACCAGAGCTTCGGCTTTCGCTCCGGACACGGCCAGGTCGTTAACCGTGCCGTTTACCGCGAGTTCGCCGATCGAGCCGCCCGGAAAACGTAACGGCTTCACCACGAAACTGTCGGCTGTGATCGCGATTCTTGCGCCGTTGATGTCGACCAGCGCGGCGTCGCCGAGCGCTCCGGGGGACGCGCCGAAGAGCAGCGGAGCGAAAAGTCCCTCGACGAGTTTCCGGCTGGCTTTGCCGCCGGCGCCGTGGGCCATTTCGATTTGCGAATCGCGAAAGCGGATGGGAGCGAATTCGTCTTCGCTGCCGCTGGCGGAATTCACGGAGTTGGCGCTGGAGGGTTCAGCCTCGGCGCGATCACTCATGAGATCGCGATCAGGCTGCTCTCCATTGCGGCCTTGCGGTGTTCGTAGCTGTAATAGGCGGCGCATGATCCTTCCGACGACACCATGAGCGCGCCAATGGGATGCTCGGGCGTACACTCACGGCCAAAGAGTTTACACTGATGCGGCTTCAACACGCCTTTCAAAACCTCTCCACATTGCGCGGCTTTAGGATCGGTTACACGGATGCCGGGAACCTCGAAGCGCTGTTCGGAGTCCCACTCGGCGTACTTGTCGTTCACCCGCAAAGCCGATTGGGAAATGAATCCGAGGCCGCGCCACTCGAAATACGGGCGCAACTGGAAAACCTCCGCCATGGCGCGCAGCGCGGCGCGATTGCCCTCCCAGGGAACGACGCGCTTGTATTGATTCTCGACCTTGGCCTCGCCCGCTCTCAACTGGCGAAGAAGCATGACCACCGCTTGCAGCATGTCGAGCGGTTCGAAGCCCGAGACCACGATGGGCTTGCGTTCGTTTTCTGCGATCCACTCGTAGGGCCGGCAGCCGATGACCGTGGAAACATGTCCGGGACCGATGAAGGCGTCGAGCCGCATGTCGGGAGAATCAAGAATGGCGCGGATGGCGGGAATGATCGTAACGTGGTTGCAGAAGACCGAGAAGTTGCGGATGCCCTCGGACTTCGCCCGCATGATCGTCAGCGCAGTCGATGGTGCTGTGGTCTCAAAACCGATAGCGAAAAACATCACCTGCTTCTCGGGATTGAGGCGGGCGAGCTTTAGCGCGTCGGAAGGCGAATAGACGATGCGGACATCCATGCCACGGGCTTTGTGTTCGAGCGGGCTGCCTTGCGTGCCGGGCACGCGCATCATGTCGCCGAAGGCGGCGAAGATTACGTCTGGATGTTGCGCGATGGCCAGGCCGTCGTCGATCCTGCCCATGGGCAACACGCACACCGGGCAGCCGGGCCCGTGTATTAATTCGATATTTTCCGGAAGGATGTCTTTCAGGCCGAAGCGGTAGATGGCGTGAGTGTGGCCGCCGCAGACCTCCATCATGCGGTAATGGCGTTCGGTTCCCGCCAGACGGCGAATCTCTTCCGCCGTCTTCGATATCAGTTCGGGCTCGCGAAACTCGTCTACGAATCTCATCCTAAACCTTACTGCGTGGGGTTTCAGTTTACTTCTTCCAGCCCGTATCCCTTTACTTCCTGCATGGCGCCGTCGATTTCTCCCAGCATGCGCAGCGTGTCCATCTGATCGGCGGCGTCCTGCTCGCTGATCTTGCTCATGGCGAAGCCTACGTGCACGAGTACCCAATCGCCGATCGCCGGCTTATCCTCGGCCAACAGACCCAGGTCAATTCTGCGGCGCACGCCAACCACATCCACCAGCGCGGAGTCCGGATTCTCGGCGGAAATCTCCACGATCTTTCCGGGTATGGCTAGGCACATGGGGCTCCTCCCACGAGATCATCATTCGCCTTTTCCTCCGGCATTGCAACCTTTCCTTCCGAAAACCAGCGACGCACAATCAAGCTCAGTTTAGGCCTGTTTGCGAGCGTTCATATCGAACGTGAGTTTGAGCTCATCTTTTAGTTTGATGGTTCCACCTACGGCTGATACCGGGCGAATCTCATATTCCTTTTGGCTCAGGGTAAAATCGCCCACCGCTCGGAGCGTGTCCCCGGTGAGATAGACGCGCGCCGATACCGGTTGGTCCTGCGCGACGCCATGCAAGGTCAGCTGTCCATTCAGCGTAACTGCATATTGCCCTTCCGCGGTTTTGCTGGCCGAGCACCGAGATGCCTGGTACACGATCTCGGGGAAGGAGTCGGTCTCGAGAACTTCCTGCTGCATGGTGCGCTCGATTTCGGCACGATCTTTATCTCTTATATCGTCCATGACCGTAAGCGAAGCCGCATCGATTACGAGGTGCACGGAACTCTGGTCCATGGCCTCGGGATTCAACACGAATTCGCCCTCGAAATCGGGGATTGAAATGGTGGGGCTGTGGCCGAGGGCGGAAAGCAATCCCGAGGCAAGAGCCCGCACGGTAAACCTGCTCTTCTTGGCATCTACCAAGTATCGAACCGTGGTTGCCGGCTGCGTTCCCGCTGTAGACAAAATTCCCCTCACTCAAGAGCAGAGTTCCCTCGGCATACAAGCTTTAGCGAGGCTACATGGCTCGCAATTTCAAATAGCGGTCAAGATCGGGCAAAGCGGCCTGCGCGAGATCGCCGACGCCCAGCTTCCCCATATAGCCGCGCACGATAGGATTGGAAAGAATCAGTCCGGCTCCAAAAATTACCAGAGCAACGCCACTGAGCATGTAGAGTGTGTCCTTGTCGCTAAAGCTTGCGTTTCCATTTTCGAATGCCACGGCAGTCTCCTCGATGCGGGATTTTACAAAGTCGGTCCGAGCCTAAGGCTATTTTCCGGCGAACTGATTTCCTTCGAAGCATTTCTTTTTTCGTTACGGATTTTGCGAATCAGCGATTCGACGAGCTTGACGGCTTGGCCGACAGCAGCTTCGACCGGGGCGCTCAATCCCATGTGGCCCTCGTCGCCGCCGAGAGTTTGCGGCTCGCAGCCGACGAGCAAGATATTTTTCAGTTCGATATTCATCGCCCGCGCCATGCGCAGCACGGTCGCGGGATTCATGGCGTGGGCCTCTACCGCGGTTTGCGTGGCGTCGTCGTCGAACGCCTTCAAGTCGGGTTCGATTACGTACAAAGTGCCGGGAGCATCGCCCCGCGGGCAGGCGTCCACGAGGATGGTGGTTTCGTAACCCTCCTGCAGCGCGTAGGCGAGATCAAAGCCTCGAATGCCAAAATCGGTTACGCGGACGGACTCGGGTAGGGGAAGCTGCGCCATGCGCCGCGCTACTTCCACGCCGAAGGCGTCATCGCCGAGAAAAATATTACCAATGCCGGCGACGAGGATGGTTGGTTTTTCTGCGGCTTTACCTTGCTGCGCCTCTTCTTCGGGAAGGGGCTCGACCTCTTCTGCGTCGAAGAAGAAGCGATGGCCGGGCTGGCGCAGGAAACCCATGTCTTTGCCGGGGTCGTTTTCCAAGATCACGCAGACGTGATTTTTACCTTCATAATCCTGCTCGATGCACTCGATCGTCGCGACCTGGCCGGCGAGGGCGATATCCATCACGTCGCCCCCGGGACGCGGACGCAGGCGCACGCGGCTGCCGCTGGTCACCTTCACGCCAGAAATCTCCAGCTGATCGACGGCCGTCTTTTCTTCGAGGAGTTGCCACTCCCACTCGTTCACCGGGTCCCCTCCTTGAGCGGGCGCAGAGTTCTGAGCACTCCGTGTAACTTCATCAGTTGTTCCACCGGCATATTTTCTGTGCGCTCAAGCATCTGGCGGGCGCGCTCGTCGGATTGGCTCATCTCGCGCTTCTCTTCGTCGGTGAGAGTCATGATGCGCAGGGAAAGAATTTCGTCGATCTCGGTGCCGTCGAAGAGGTCGCCAGCGCTCTCGGGGGCGATCTGGGGATAGTCGTAAAGGATGATCGGGGACGAAAGAGCGGTGTCGCGTTGACCTTCGGATCCGACGAGCACGGGCCAGCAGCCTGCGTTCTGGCAGCTTGCCGCAATCTCGCGCCATCGCTCCGGAGGTTCCAGAAGCGAAACGAATTCGCCGTCCTGAACTCCGAGGACCGTATGCGTTGAGACGAGCGAGCGTAACAAAGCTTCTTCACGATCCGCGTGCGCCGCGTCCACAAATGGAGTCAGGTTGCGAATGCGGACACTCACTTTGAAAATGTCGCTGTCCTCCTGTTGGCAATTCACCTCAACGATTCCCAGCAGTTTATTTTGTTCACGGATCATCACGCCCCTGACAGAGGCGTCGCTTTCGCGCAAATACTCATGCTGTTTGCCGGCGGGAAATTCGAAGGGCTCAGAGAGGGAATTATGGATCAGCGCTCCGACCCGGCACGCGGGCAGGATCACCTCCCGCTCCACTGCCTCCTGCCATGGCTGGTAGACCCGACCTGCGATCTCGAGCCTGGGCACCGCGCGAAATTCCGGCACGTCGCCTGGCAACTCCGAAAGCGGCGCGGTCCACTCGCCCAACGAACGCGCTACCAGTTGCAAGAATCGCACGCGAATCTCCAGAGCAGCGAGTGCGCTTCCCTGCACCAGACATTCGGTCAACATCGTCCAGGATTCGGTTCCCTGCTGCGCTTCGCTGTAGGGCTGCGGGCAGAGCACGCCGAAGTTCCAGCGCTGCTGATTTTTCACCGACGACGGGCGATAGGGATAGAGCATGTATCCCTCGTACAGAACCGCTTTCGCGATTTTATCGACCGTCGCCAGATTCATCACATCACCTTCGCTTCTGCCGGCTCATCGATCTTGACCAGAGTGTCGATTAATGCTTCCCACGTGGGAATGCCGTGGCGGACTTTGTAGCCATACAAGCGGTCGAAGGCATCTTTGTGCAGGCAGAGCCAGGCGCTGTTGGGATAATAACTTTCCATCATGTCGCGCCAGACGGTTACCGGAAGCTTGTAGCGCGCTTCTTTATCCCAGGGAATCGGCGCGACCTGCAAGTGCCCGTCGCCGCTCGCATAAAAAGCGGTGCCGCTGAATTGAAAGCAGATGGGGACTTCGCCATCGGTGAGGCCGTCGAAGTATTTCGTAGCGGCCACGTTGAAATCGAAGGTGCAGGGCACAGGCAGGTCCGTTACCGTACTGCCCTTGAAAGACGGCACCACAACGCTGGCATGAGTCCACAAAAGATTCTTCAGGGTCTGGCCCCAACGGCTGGGTTCGTCGAAGAGATCGCGTAACCGCTCCTGATCTTCGGCCGTATATTTGCGGCGCGTCACCTCAAGCTGAATCTGACAGCGCAGGGCGACGGTGTGAATGGTCTCTTCCGGATTCGAATTCGTGAGTCGCAGTTTGAACGCAAGCAGCGGAGAAGCGGCGTTGGAGACCACTTCGGCGCGCTCAATCTGGAAGCTCAGATCAGGCATGAGACCCCTCTGCGATCCGCGCTGCTTCTTTCATCTGCGGGGAAACCTCGGTTGCTTTTGCTTTCAAGCCGCTGAAGAACTCGCCCAGTTCGCGCCACACTTCCGTTCCTCCGGAGAGGCCCTTCCAGTGTAGGCGAATCAGGCCGACGAGTTTGTAGCATTCGTCGATGGGGAGCAGATAGTACTCGGCCTTCGAGTAGCCGCGGGAATATCCCAGGCGGTTGACCAGAAGGCCTTCCACATCGGGTTCCATTTCGTTCAGAATCGCGTTACGGGCGACGATGTCGTTCCAGGAGTCGAGCGCCAACTGCGACTCGGTGGCTCCCGCGGGGCTGGGATACAGCGCCACTACCCGGCCTTCCAGGCTGCTCTTGAAGAAGAATGCCATGTTGATGGGGACCATCAATCCATTCCACTCCGCCTCTGTGAGATTGAAGCCTTGAAGCGAACGCACGCGCCGCGGAATGCGTTTGAACTTCACTCCCTGGCCGCTGAAGAGAATCGCGCAGGCTTCGCATGTGCACACAATTCTGCGCTGCGCCAACTCGATCAAGTGAGGATGATCGGGACGCACGGCCTCGCTGCACAACTCACAGCGTTCGAGCGGGCGCTCGCGGCGGGCAAACTGCTGCAGCATTCCGAAGCCGGCGGTGGGTTCCGAACATTGTCTTGCGCTCATGAGTTAATCCGCGCCCTGAGTTTGAACTGCGGAGTCCGTGGCGGCGACGAACGATCCGTTCGAACCATTCAGCTTGTCGAGCGCTACAAATCCAGAAGCCGGTTTCTCTTCCAGACCTTCTATGACCAGCGAAGTTAGATCGGGCGCGGCGTCGTAGATCGCCCCTTCTAAGGTGGCATGCGCGGTTTTCGCGGTCGAGCCGCAAGTGTGAGGCCCGGTCTCAAGGCGCAGCCGGATTGCGCCCTCGTTCACGCCGAACCACTCCACCTCGCAGCCTTGCTTGCGCAACTGCGGCCGAATTCGATCGACGGCCTTGGCCACACGCGTCTCGAGGTCTTCCGGGTGCAGGCCGTAGAGAATCAGCACGCTGCTCACCAGCGAATCGCGGCCCAGGCGGTCGATCATTTCTTTGCCCGGTTCTCCGGATTCGAAAATAATGTCGAGGGCTTTCTCGAGCGCCGCGCCCTGCAAGTCCATCAGCGATTGCACCAGGCCTTTGGTGGCGGCGCGCACGGCGGGGTCGGCGATGGCCTCGATTTCCTGGACCAATCCGCCGATCCTCTGCATTTCTTCGCGAAAATCTCTGGCGTCGGGCACGATTCTCCTTGGAGGTCGTAATAATACTTCAACCCTGCATTCGACAAATAAGGAGTGAGAGTGCTCTCCGCCACACCCTCACTCCTCGTTCACCCATGAACCCCGACTCACCCATCAGGGCTGAAGGCCAAACATCGGGGAATGATGCGTCTCCAGCACTTTGCCGTTGCCCAGATACATGTGCACCCCGCACGGCAAGCAAGGATCGAAGCTGCGCACCGCACGCATGATGTCGATCCCCTTGAACTTGTCGGGACCGTTCTCTTCGAAGATAGGCGTATTCTGCACCGCATCTTCGTATGGACCCGGGGTGCCGTAAATATCACGCGGGTTGGCGTTCCAAGGCGTCGGCGGATAGGGATGGTAGTTTGCGATCTTGCCATCCTTGATGACGACGTGATGCGAGAGCACGCCGCGAACGGCCTCGTGGAAGCCGCAGCCGATGGCTTCTTCGGGCACTTTGAAGTCGGTCCAAGTCTTGGTATGGCCGGCGTGCAGTTCCGCCAGCGCTTTTTCCATGAAGTGCAATGCCGCGCAAGCCGCGTAGACCTGGAAGTACGTTCTGGCGCGATCACGTTCGATGGCATTGCTCCACTTGGGAATCTTCCATTCGAACTCGACCTCGGGCAGCGAGGTGGTTTTCGGCAGATACATCTTGACGCTGTTGCCGGTGGCCTTGATATAACCGATGTCTACCAGACCGGCCAGGGCCGTGGCCCAGAGGCGGGCGATGGGTCCGCCGCCGGTGTCCATGGCGAGATGATCGCCGGTGCGCTGATCGAGCCAGCGCGGCGACATGACCCAGGTGTACTTGCCATCGAAGTCGCGCTTTTGCGGACGAGGAATCGTGGTCTGATTCCAGGGGTGGTTTTTGTCCACGGGATTCCCCAGCGGATCGGTCTTGACGAAGGTTTGCTGATTCTTCCACTCGTCATAGTAAGAACTGCCCAGCAGAATGCGGATGTTCAGATTGATGTCCACCAGATCGGTGGTCACGAGCTTGCCGTCGACCACGATCCCGGGAGTGACGAACATGGAGCGGCCCCAGTTCGTCATATTTTTGTAGGTGTAGTCGCAGACATCGGGGTCGTTGAACGATCCCCAGCAGGCCAGCAGGACTCGGCGGCGGCCAACCTCCTCGTATCCTGGGAGCGCGTCGTAGAAGAAGTCAAACAGGTCGTCGTGCAGGGGCACAACCTTCTTCATGAACTCCACGTACTTCATCAGGCGCACCAGGTAGTCGGTGAAGAGCTGGATCGTGGGCACGGTGCCGACGCCGCCGGGATACAGCGTCGAAGGGTGCACGTGGCGGCCTTCCATGAGGCAGAACATCTCGCGGGTCATGCGGCTCATGACCAGGGCTTCGCGATAAAAGGCGCCGGTGAAGGGGTTGAGCGCGGTCATGATGTCGGAGATGTTTTTATAGCCGTGCAGATGGGAGTGCGGCGCCGGCGTCGATTGCGCCTTGGCCCACACTTTCGGGTTGGTTTCCTTGACCATCTGCTCGCAGAAATCCACGCCGACCAGATTGTCCTGGAAGATGTTGTGATCGAACATGTACTCGGCGGCCTCGCCAAGGTTGACGATCCATTCCGCAATTGGCGGCGGCTTGATGCCGAACGCCATGTTCTGCGCGTAGGTGGCGCAGGTAGCGTGATTGTCGCCGCAGATACCGCAGATGCGGCTGGTGATGAAGTGGGCGTCGCGGGGGTCTTTGCCCTTCATGAAAATGCTGTAACCGCGAAAGATCGACGAGGTGCTGTGGCACTCGACGACGTGTCGGTTTTCAAAGTCGATTTTGGTAAAGATGCCGAGGCTGCCCACGATCCGAGTGATCGGGTCCCAGTTCATCTCCACCAGATTCCGCTTCTTACCGGAAACATCTTTGGTCGGTGCGGTGATCGTGCTCATGCGATCGCTCCTTTGGATTCAGTACGCCTGTTTTCAATAAGCTCGGGGATGGTATCCGGTAGTGAGTTCGGCGCGCGGGTGCCGCCACTTCGGCTCTTTGTTGACCGTGCTCTGCGTGATTGAGCGCAGGGCCCGGATGGCGCGTCCATAACCTCCCACCGCCGAAGTGGAGACGCGCGCGCCCGGCGGCTCGTCCATGAACGGCATGAATTTGTCGGGGAAGCCGGGCATGGTACATCCGATGCAAATGCCGCCCACGTTGGGGCAGCCGCCGATGCCGGCCATCCAGCCCCGCTTGGGAACATTGCAGTTCACCACCGGACCCCAGCATCCCAACTTCACGATGCATTTGGGCGAGCCGTAAACTTCGGCAAAGTCGCCCTGCTCGTAATAACCGGCGCGGTCGCAGCCTTCGTGAACGGTTTTGCCGAACAGCCACGTCGGACGCAGTTCGTCGTCCAGTGGAATCATCGGCGCCAGTCCCGCGACTTGGTAGAGAAGGTAGAGGACGGTTTCCATGAAGTTGTCGGGTTGCACCGGGCATCCCGGTACATTGACGATGGGCAGGCCAGCCTTGGACTTCCAATCCCAGCCGAGGTAATCGGCGAGTCCCATCGCCCCGGTGGGATTGCCTTCCATGGCGTGAATTCCACCGTAGGTGGCGCAGGTTCCGCAGGCTACGACGGCCAGGGCCTTGGGGGCGAGGCGGTCGATCCATTCGTTGGTCGTAATCGGCTGGCCGGTCTTTGGGTCTGTGCCCAAACCGGCCCAGTAGCCTTCCTTCTTGATCTTCTCGTTGGGAATGGATCCTTCGACGACCAAGACGAACGGCTCCAACTGGCCCTTCTCGGCCATATACCAGAATTTCAGGAAGTCATCTCCGTTCTCATAGGCGAGCACAGGATTGTGCAGGTGCACCTTGGGCAGTCCGGGGATGGCCCCTAAGAGAACATCTTCGATGCTCGGTTGCGTGGCCGCCGTGACCGACACCGAGTCTCCGTCGCAGCCGAGACCGGCGGTGATCCAGAGGATGTGGACCTCGGCAACTGGGGATGGCTTCTGCGTCACCCGACCGTATGGGACCGTTTCCGCTGCCATGGTGGAGTTCTCCTTTTCGCGCAAACTTGTTGGTCGATAGCTGAAGAGCGAGCTTCGCTCCTAAAAGCGGCTGCTGCCTTTTTGGTCGTCCGATAACGCGTCCAGAATCAACCGAGGGAGGAAGGACCACAAGCGGGAGCACCACTTTTTCAGTTCAGTGGTATCACTATTTTTTCTATCGGGGATTCCCTGATAGCGGGCAGGTAACGAGCACTATCGATCTTAAGCGCTCTTTTCGTTCATGTTCCACTGGATGGCGTGTTGCATAAGCTCGCGGGCGCTGCGCAGCGAGAGTTTTTCTTTGATGTGGGCCTGGTAGGATTCAACGGTTTTCACGCTCAGGTGCAGTTCTTCGGCGATTTGCCGGGTGCCGTGGCCCTCGCCGATCAGGCGGAAGACTTCGAGTTCGCGGTCGCTGAGATCGGCAACCGAAGAATTTCGCGGCGTGCCGGCTCCGGTGATGTAGTGCTTGAGCATGCGATTGGCGATGCGGTCGCTGAGATAAATCTCGCCGTTCAGGATGCGGCGGACGGCGACCAGAACTTTCTCCGTAGCCTCCTGCTTCATGATGTATCCGTTGGCGCCGGCGCGCAGGGCGCGTTCGGCGTAGATGGTCTCGTCGTGCATGGAGAGAATCAGCACCGGCAGGTGGGGATGAGTGGTACGAATGTTTTTAAGCAGGTCGAGGCCGTCGGGGCCGTTCAGCGAGATGTCTACGATAAGGACATCTGGACGTGCGGAGGCCAGGACATGCAGCGCGGCCGTGGCCTCCTCGGCTTCGCCGCATACCACCAAGTCGGCTTCACGATTGATCAACAATGCCAAACCCTGGCGAACGATGGGGTGGTCATCGACCACCAGAATTCGCTTCTTTACCGCCGACTGGTTTTGCGATTTAAAGGTCAGCGTCATGTTTCACTTCGCCTCGGAGTCGCTGCGCAAGATCGAAGCCGGAAATCCACAGGTCACGACAGTTCCGCCGTTTGCGCCGCGCTGCACTTCGAGCGCACCGCCTACCATTCTTGCCCGGTAGTTCATCAAGTGCAGGCCCATGCCTTTATTCCCGGGGCCGGGCTTGCCGATACCGCATCCGTCGTCCTGGATTATAAGCGCTCCCTGGTGCTCGTCGGCGGCCAGGCGAATGAAAATCTGGCGGGCGTGCCCGTGCTTGATGGCGTTGTTCACCGCCTCGCGCGCGATGTAATAAAGATGCGTGGCGACCGCGTCGTCGTGAATCAGCACGGGAGCAAAACACTGAAAGCGGCAGCTTACCGCGAATAAATCCTCCACCTCGCCCGCCCATTGCTGCAGAGCGGACATCAACCCGTGCGCGTCGGAGACCACCGGCAGCAGACCGCGAGCCAGTTCGCGCGTCTTGTGGATGGCCTCGTTCACGAGGTTGACAATTTTGGCGGCGTCGCCGGCCTCGGCCAGACCTTTCTCCATTAATTTTTGTTCCTGCACCTTGCTCATGAAGGCGATGCCGGTGAGATGCTGGCCTAGGCCGTCGTGCAGATCCTGGCCGATGCGGCGCTGCTCGCGGGCGCTGATTTCGAGAATCGTTTTTTCCAGACGCTTGCGCTCGGTGATATCACGAATCGCGCTCGAGACCAGCATGCCCTCTTCGGTCTCAAGCGGGCTGAGGCTGATCTCCACAGGGAATTCGTGGCCGTCTTTGTGCAAGCCGAAAAGCTCCTCGCCGGCGCCTCCCATGGGCCGAACCCTCGGCTCGTGAAAAAATTTATCGCGATGTTCGGGATGGCGATGACGCAAGCGAGCCGGAACCAGTTGTTCCAGGTCTTTCCCCAACAGCTCTTCGCGCCGATAACCAAATAGTTTTTCCACCTGGGCGTTGACCAGAACGATGCGCCCTTCGCGATTGACGACGACGACCGCATCGGGGGCAGCTTCGAGCAGGCCACGGAACTTGGCTTCGGCCCGTTTTCGCTGGGTGATATCGATGCCCGAGGCGATGATGTAGGAGGTAGCTTCGCTGGCGCCGGGAAGCACCGCGGTGGTCCATGCAATCGTGACCTGACTGCGGTCACGGCTCATCCAGGAACTCTCGTACTCCTGCGATGATTGGTCGGCGTGGGTGCGCTCGAAAAACGCCTTAAAGCGCTTGCCTTCTTCCGGAATCAAAAATAAATCCCAGATAAATTTCCCCTGGACATCGGCGAAATCGTATCCCATCATCCGTTCACACGCGCGATTGAAGCGGGTGATGCGGCCTGCGGCATCCAGCACGACGACCAGGGCCCCCACGGTATCGAGGATGGCGGAGACTACGTTGCGCTCTTCCTGCAACGCCTCTTCGGTGCGCTTCAGGTCGGTGATGTCGAAGCCTACGCCGTGGATGAACCAGGGCTCGCCGTTTTCCTTGCGGATCATCTTGGCTTCGCAATGAAACCAGATGACGCGCCCGTCGCGCGAAATCACGCGGTAGGCGGAGCGCAGCGGATTGCCGGTGAGAAACATTTCGGCGGCCTCGCTGCTCCAGCGTCCCTTGTCTTCGGGATGAATGTGGCTATACCAGCGCACCGGATCTTCCAGCCACTCTTCCTGAGAAAACCCTAACGCGGCCTCGATCTGCGGGCTGACATAGGCTTCGCCGATGCCGCGATCCAGATAGGCCATGAACACGACCGCGGGAATCTGCTCGACCAGGGCGCGATAGCGGGCTTCGAGATTTGGGAGTTGCCCATCCGCCGACCAGCCCTCATCCGAGCCTTCAGGCGGATACACAACATGACGCGCACTCGCAGAATTGTGCCGGCTGAAAACTCCGGCCAAGACTTGAAGAACTTCTTCGGCCTGGGCGGGAGTGGGATCGCTGAAGTTGGTATCGTTCGAGATGGGATCGGCCACTGCGGAATGAGCGTCGGGGCTCGTGACTTTCGCATTGTCAGGCCAGGAAAACGAAACCATCTCAACCTCAAAGGTCGTTGCGATGCCTTAACGCCGCGACCGACCCCCATCACCCTTTGATGCTTGGTTGCCCTTTAGAGCGCGCCGGTTTGCGCCAGCTGGGTTCTTTGTTCAACGACGCCTGGGTAAAGCGGCGCAGGGCATGAATCGCGCGCCCGTAAGTCTGCACCGCTGCCGACGATAATAAAGATCCCGGCGGCTGATTCATAAACGGCATAAACTTGTCTGGAAAGCCCGGCATGGTGCATCCGATGCAGATGCCGCCCACATTGGGGCAGCCCCCGATACCGCCCATCCAGCCGCGCTTGCCCACGTTGCACTGCACCACCGGCCCCCAGCACCCCAGCTTCACGATGCAAAGGGGAGAACCATATTCTTCGGCAAACTGCGCCTGCTCGTAGAAGCCGCCCCGATCACAACCCTCATGCACCGTGTTGCCGAAGAGCCAGGTGGGGCGCAGCGCATCATCCAGCGGAATCATGGGAGCGCGCCCTGAGGCCATGTGGAGCAGATACAAAAGCGTCTCCGTGAAATTATCGGGCTGCACGGGACAGCCGGGCACGCACACGATGGGAATTTCGGCTTTCGATTTCCACTCCCAGCCCAGGTAATCGGCCAGCCCCATGCACCCCGTAGGATTGCCTTCCATGGCATGAATGCCGCCGTAGGTGGCGCAGGTTCCGGCAGCCAAGACCGCCCACGCCTTGGGAGCGAGCCGGTCGATCCATTCGCAAGTGGTGATGGGCTGGCCGGTCTTCGGGTCCGTGCCGAGCGAGGCCCAATAGCCTTCCTCCTTATTCTGTTCATTCGGGATCGAGCCTTCGACCACGAGAATAAAAGTCTCGATTTTGCCTTCTGCCGCTTGATGGAAGGGCCGCAGAAACTCGTCGCCGTTGGCCAGCGCGAGGAAGGGGTTGTGCAGCTTAACTTTCGGAATCCAAGGCAGCGCGCCTTGCACCAGTTCTTCAATGCTTGGCTGGGTTGCGGCGGTCATGGCGATGGTATCGCCGTCGCAGCCCAGGCCGGCGGTAATCCACAGGACGTCGATCTCGGTAACGTCGATCTCGGCTACACCCAGCTGGGAAGCCGTCTTGCTCGCTGCTGGCGACATGGCCATGGCTTGCTCCGTGGACATCATATGCCTTCTACGAGCCCAGGGGGACGTCCCACAGACGAAATTCAGCCTTTCGGGCGAAGTTTCAAGCGTCCAGTTCGAGATCGTCAAAGCGGCGCCACTTGTAAACCGCGATCGAGATAATCCAGCTCGCGGCAAAAACGCCGACGATGAAATAGCCGAGCGTGCCAAAGTTGCCGTTGAGCTTGGCGACTCCATTCCAAAACCAACCGGTGAAATGAAAGTGTCCGGCCAACAAACCCAGAGATTCGATTCCGCCCACGACCAGCGCCACGATCACCGAAACACAGGTGATGGTGATGTTGTAGTAAAGTTTGCGAATAGGCCTGACGAACGCCCAGCCGTAGGCGCCCAACATAAGTATGTTGTCGGTGGTATCGATAAGCGACATGCCGGCGGCAAAGAGCGCTGGGAACACCAGGATCGAGGAAAACGATAACCCCCGGGAGGCTTCGGCCGCGGAAATGCCCAGCAGGCCAATCTCGGTCGCAGTATCGAACCCCAGGCCGAATAGAAACCCCAGCGGATACATGTGCCAACTGCGCGTGATCAGGCGGAACATGGGACGAAAGATTCTGGCGAGCAGCCCCCGGCTGCCGAGAAGCAGATCGAGATCCTCTTCCACATAAGGCTCGCCCCGACGCACCCTCAGGAAAGTTCGATAAATCGAGCGGAGAACGATCAAGTTCACGAGCGCGATGGCAAAGAGAAAAAACGCTGAAACCAGCGTGCCGACCACCCCCGCGATGCTTCTGAATCCATCGAGGCGATGTTGCAGTGTGAGGGCCGCGCCGGCGATTGCCGCCGAGCCCAGCATGACCACGGTCGAGTGCCCGAGCGAGAACATGAAACCCACTGCGACGGGGCGCTTGCCCTCTTGCATCAGCTTCCGGGTTACGTTGTCGATGGCTGCGATGTGATCGGCGTCGACGGCGTGACGAAGGCCGAAGCTGTAGGCCAGAAGCGCGGTGCCGAGAAGCAAGGGGTAATGGCGAAAGGCGATCGTGGCCCAGAACCAGGCGCCCGCGTTAAAGATGAGCAGGATGGCGTAGATGCTTAGGATGCGGCCACGCAAGTTCGCGGCGCCGTCGTCGAGCAGCGCCATCACTCCGAGCTGAGTTTTTCCGGTTGCCATACTATGGCGTCGCCGCCCGCCCAAACCTGTATGTGAAGCTCACACTCGCATAGGAGGGGATGCGAACTCCGACGACTTCTTGAATGGCGGAGGGGTAGAAGTTCTCGGTCGTCTGCCCACTATAGCCGCCAGCAATAAGGAAGTTGACGCTGGCGGTGACCCGCTCGTTCCTGAAGGAGCGCACCACAGCTCCGCGAAATTCCTTCACCGACGTTCCCGTACATTCGGAATTCAGGTTGGGCAAGCATCCCGTGCCTAGAGGCTTGAGGCCGACATACTCGAATTCCGCCTGGGCCTGGATATGAAGCGGAAGCTTCTGCATCGTCCCTAGCAAGTCGAAGATCGTACGGGGCGCCTCGGGCGTGGGCAATCCGGAATCGAGGTCGCGAGCGTCGGCCTTGGAGAAAGTAGCCAGCAGCGATCCGTAAGAAAAGCTTTGGCGCGCAGCCACCGTCATAAATCTAAGGCGGCTCGGCCCTTGATTGAATTGCAGGCCGGTGTCGGGATCGATCTTCGCCAATTGCGCGCTGCTGGTGACGTGGCCCAACGTGAGCCGCACGTCGGTTTTGCGAATACGTTTGCTGGCCACGATTTGATAAGAATGAGATGTAGCCACCAGAGAACCTGCGTCTGTGCCCGTGCCGATGCGAGGATCCTCGGTGAAAAAGGCCTGGCCAAAACTGAGCGACACCAGAGGCAAATACCACGAGTCTTTCGGAAGAAAAGCGACGGTTGCCTTTGGGGAATTCAAGCCCACCCAATTCTGAAACGAATTCTGCGCGTGCAGCAAATCGTCGTTCTCCACATCGATTTCATCGCGGCGCCAGCCGAGATAGTAACGGAAGTGGCGCGCCAGAGCACCTTCCGCCGCGAGGTAAGGCGCTAGTGATGAAATGGTGATGTTATTTCCATCGACCGGCGTGGATGGGCCGTAGTAGTTCGGGTTGCTCAGATTGAAAAATCCGTAATGGTCGAGGTCGTCCCGACGCGGCGCTTCCCGCTGGTAGTCAAAGCCGACCAGTAAAGATAGATATTCGGCAATCTTGCTAACGTAGTTCACGCTGGCGCCGGTGACCGTGCGAAATTCGCTTTGCCGGATAAGGCCCTGCCCAAAATCCGAAAACAGAGACAAATTGTAGGTGCGGAAAAAGCTGGAGAGTTCGAGTTGCTGGGTCGTCGCGACTTGCCAATGGTCGCTGAATACGACGAGCGCCGTATGAGTCTGGTCTTTCTGCCTGGGGTCGATGGTGTCGCCGTAGTTGGGAAAATTGGAATCGGCGGGGTTCAAGGCCAAGGTGGGCACCAGTCCTGGAACAAAAGAAGAACCGTAATACCCAATGCCGGCCAGCGCGAGCGTGTGATTCCCCGAGTGGAAGCGGCGTTCACCGTTGAATTTGTACTGTTGCCGATGCTCCAGGCGATCGAGCAATCCGTTGCCGTAAGAGGCTTCGAAAGCCAGCCACGATGCGGCCGATGGGCTGAGGCCCGCCACCAGATCGAGATCGCGATAGTCTCCTGTAATGGTTAGGAACGGATCGAGGCTCGAGCCGAAGCCGTAGGCGGCGGCAAGATTCACGGAATGATTCCCTTCCCGCACGTTAAATGCGCCGCCATCGACCTGCACTGTCTCGAGCGCCTGGGTAATAAATATGTTGGGGTCGGAATAGCCGTTGCCGTGGGCGTTGGCGGACAAATTGTTGGGCACGAGAGAATCGCCGACCGCGATGTACTGCGCGATGGGTTCGCCGTGATCTCCCGCCACGCCGGGGGCAAAATACTGCGGTGCTTTGATACCGCCGGATGCGCTTTCAATCGGAAATCCGGGAATCGAAACCGGCGCCCCGGGGCGCCCGGGATTAGCGTCGAGCAGGTCCTGGCGAAGGAAAACCTTCTGCGCAGGATCGGGAGAGAATATGTCGGGCTGATCCACGCTCGCGAGGACGGTGACGTTCTCAAGTCGCGAGGAAACCTTGCTCATTCTGACGTTAATCTCCGGGAGGCCTTTGGCGAGAATGATCCGCTGTTCGACAGGTGAGAATCCGTCCGCATCCACTTTGAGCACAAACTGTCCGGTCGAGGATACTTCTATGCGAAACGATCCATCGGGGCCGGTGAGCGCTCGCGCTGCGGCTTGGCCTCGATCCATCAGTTGCACGGCCGCCTTGGGCAAGGCATTGCCCTGAGGATCGGTGACGCGGCCTTTCAGAACGATCTCTTGACCCAGCAAGGGAAAAGACAGCAATAGAAGCGGCGGCAGGAATACGATTAGAGTTGTGCTTCGAAAGTCCATTCGGCGCCGTAACACGACTTATACAATCGTGCTACAGACAGCATACACTGGTAAGGCAGCTTGAATCTTGGTGAGGAGTTCGCCGTGGCAGACTTGGTAAGAACGGGGCTTTCCCTGGAACGGGATCTGCTGGAGAAATTCGATGAAATCATCGCCCGGCGCGGCTACCAGAACCGCTCCAAGGCGATCCGCGACTTAATTCGAGAGCACTTGGTCTACGAGCGGGGCGATCAGAACAAAGTGATCGCCGGCACCCTCACCCTGGTTTATGACCACCATCGAAGGAACCTGACCGAGCGTTTGGTCGAGATTCAGCATCAAGCCCATGCGCAGGTGCTGGCTGCCACCCACGTTCATCTGGACCATCACAACTGCCTTGAAGTTGTAATCATGAAGGGACGCAGCGGGGCGCTGCGAAAGATCGCCGACCAGATTCTAAGTCTGCGCGGAGTGAAACACGGCAAGTTCGTAATTACCAGCGCAGGAAAAAGCGGATCAATCTGAGATCCCGCTTCGCCCGGCGAGATGGACGAGGAATTCTTCCGCCCTTTCAGGGCGGAGTTTTTCCACCTCTTACCCACGGCTCACGTCGTGGGCTGCACTCTTGCGCCGGTTCGCGGCTGAAAAACGCCGAGCTACTTTTTAATCCGCAGCTGGCGCTGCCCTCGCGGCTTCATCCCAGATGCGCGTACCGCCAGTTTCTTTCAGCAGCAGGCTGCCTACGATAAACGTGACTCCGGCCACGATCATCGGATAATAAAGGCCGGCATAGATGTTCCCCGTGGCCGCGACGGTCGAGAGTCCGATCAAGGGCAGCAATCCCCCAAAGACGCCATTGCCTATGTGATACGGCAGAGAAAGCGATGTGTAGCGGATCTTCGCCGGGAAGGCCTCGATCAGATATGCGGCGATGGGGCCGTACACCAGGCATACATAGATCACCTGGATGAAAACCAGCACCACCAGCATCCAGAAGTTCGGACTCGGGGCTTCCTTCGCTGGCACAAGAGTGCCGGTCGGATCCGTGGTCATGGCCGTAAGTGCAATGGCCCCGGTCACCTTGTTGCGCTTGGATTGCACCGTGACCACATGATTGCCGGCAGCACTCTCCATGGCTTTGTAGATCGGAATGTAGGTAAGGACGCCGAGCAGGCATCCGGCCATCATCAGTTTCTTGCGGCCGATCTTATCGGAGAGCGCGCCCACCACCGTGAAGAAGGGCATGCCCAGCAGCAGGGCGACGGCAACAATGATGTTGGCGGTTTTAACATTTATTTTAAGAATAGTTTGCATGTAGAACAGGGCGTAAAACTGTCCCGTGTACCAGACCACTCCCTGGCCCGCGGTCGCGCCGAAAAGCGAAATCAGGACCAGCTTCAAATTCGCCCACTTGGTGAAAGCGTCCTTCAACGGCTGCGTGGAGGTCATGCCCGTGGCTTTGAGTTCGGCGAAGATGGGCGACTCCTTCATCTTCAAGCGAATGTAGAGCGAGATCATCACCAGGATGATGGAGATGAGGAACGGAATGCGCCAACCCCAAGCCGAGAACTCTTCCTTCGACATCGAGTTTTGCGTAACCAGAATCACAATCAGCGAGACGAAGAGGCCTAAAGTCGCGGTGATTTGAATGAAGCTGGTATAAAAGCCGCGCTTGGTGTCGGGAACGTGCTCGCCCACATAAACGGCCGCGCCGCCATATTCACCGCCCAGCGCCAACCCTTGCAGTACGCGGATCAGCAGCAGCACGATGGGTGCGAACCAGCCTGCGGTAGCGAACGAAGGCAACAGGCCGATCACGAAAGTGGAGAAGCCCATGATGGAGAGCGTGACCAGAAAAGCATACTTGCGGCCCACCAGGTCGCCAATGCGTCCGAAGAAGAGCGCGCCGAAGGGCCGCACCAGAAAGCCCACGGCAAAGGTGGCAAGGTAGGCGATGTAGGCGAAAGTGTCGTTGCCCGGAGGATAAAACTTAGGGCCCAGAATGGCCGCGAGGCTGCCGAAAATATAGAAGTCGTACCACTCGATCATGGTCCCAACGGAGGACGCCATAATCACGCGCCAGATGCTGTACTCTGGAGTACTTCTTCCCGCCACCGCCGACATTGCGTTCGCCATAAATTCCTCCGTAAACTGCAGGATTCGTACCCGGAACGCGACAGTTGCATCAATCGCGAACTCAGGCCTTACACGGCACGAGCAACCACCAGCCAGGAGTAAAAACAACTGTTACAGCACAGAGCGGTCTTGCCACTGTTGCTCCTATCGCTTTACCGAAGCTGCCACCCACAATGGCCGCTATTCTTGCCTCTGCAAAACTCCGTTCACGGTTAATTCCGCTCCCGGCAGTACCGTAAGATCGCGCTTCCACTGGGCAAAGCCGTTCATGGAAAAGACGACCGCGTGCGTTCCGCCGTTCAATTCAATGGCGGAGGGCGTGCTGCCCACGTACTTGCCATCGAGAGTGATGTCCGCGCCCGAGGGCGTCGAAGTGAAGTTGCACCGGACCTTCTCGGAAGAGATCTTCTGCGCCGGGGGCGGCGCTGAAGCAGAGGGCGCAACCGGCGCTACCGAAGGCGAGTTCGCCACCGGTGCAGCCGGATGAGGCGCAGGTGCTGGCGCCGCAGGTGCAGGCAGAGCTGCGACTGCGGGCGACCGAGGTGCCCCTGCAGCGCCCGACGCTACCAGCGTGTACAACTGCTTTCGCTCCTTGCCTTTTTCATCCACGTAGAAGACCGTCATGCCGTGCTTTTCTCTTCTGGCGTCGAAACTTTCGCCCTTGGGCAACGGGGCGCAGCGGGAAAATTTTGAAGCGATGGTGCAAGTGATACGGAACGGCGGCTGGTTGCCTTCCTGCACCAGCAAGGTGCTCACCAGGGGCACGACCGTAGTGGAACGGCAATATGCGTCGAAAGTAAGTTGATCGCAATTCTGAGGGACGCCGTTGTTGTCCGGGGTCGACGCTCGAGTCTCCGAATCGAGGACGGTAATGCGAATGTTGTTCGTATCGGAGGCGTTTGCGCCCAAGGCCACGAACAAAAGAAATGCCTGCACGGTCGCCATTCTACACATGCTCACAAACCTCACTCCTCCGAACCTTGCGGGTGCAACCCTTGCAAACCCGATTTCCCAAACGACCCTGGAAGCCCAGGCTCCCAGATTCGGTATATTGTGCTCCTTGGGCGTGCCCCCGCACAACGGTTCTTCTCGTTCGAGGGGCTTGAGAGGACCAGCCTCACCGGGTGGTCGTAGCCCCGAGCGGAAACCGTCCCCTGCTGTTGGTTCGCCGGCGCCCTCGATCTGCACCGGCCATTTCAATCATCCCGCCGCAAACCCCAGCGAGCCCGGTTTGGCCCGCTGAGGAAGAAGGAATGTTCTGGAACGTTAGAACGTAAAGATCGGCCCGAACTCGGTGCGGTGATCCTGCCATTCGTTGGATGGGTGTCCACCAATGTCGTACAGCGTGAGGTGGTCTTCTAAGCGAGTGGCGTAGACCGACTGCTCGAAGCCGAACGAGGCCCAGGAATTGATTTTGTAGTACAGGGTCGCGATGGCGCTCTTGCCCATCAGAAGAGGCAATGGTGCCGCAACGTTGGCATTGGCGGTGAATCCGGGATTATTCAGGTCGTGATCATTCACCTGGTCCTTGCCGAGGGTGAAGTGAAGTTGCCAGCCCGCGTTGTGGCCCTTCGGGTCGGCATTGAACCAGCGGGAAAGGGGCAAACCGAGTTGGACGAATCCGCCAAAGGCCCGGATGGGCCGCTGCGGAGCCACCACGACCTGTCCGGCCGAGTTCGTTCCGAGGACGGCACCACCGGCAGCAGCCAGTGGACCGCCATCCGCAGTGAGGAAGGGACCCACGATGTTAGTCAGTCCGCTCGTATCGGTGGCGAAAGTATTGAGTTGGCCGCCCAGGTAGAAGCGCAAGTCGCCTCCGCGGTAGGCGCTCCCCACCAGGGTGAACCAGCGCGTGGGTATTTGCGCCACGATCTGGCCGCCCCACTGGGTGCTGGAAGCCTGAAAGCCGTTCGGGAAAGCAGCCTCGTAGTTCGCTGGGGTCGGAGTGCCGTGTGGGTTTGTTGCTGGGCAACCTGCCAAGGGGCAGTAATCCGAGCCGGGAACGATCGAGGTGCGCCGGGAATGGAATCCAGACAGGGCGATTTGCGCCGGGGCGACACCCGTGGCCTTGTCAAGCTGGTAACTCAATGCGGCTCTGCCTTCATATTCGGGACGGTCGGAGTCGGCACCCTCGCGTTCGCCTTGCCCGAGCTGGCCGGCAAGCCCAGCCGACCCGAGCTTCAGGATTTGCCCTGTGCTGGGCATCATGACCCCGAATTGACCCTCGAGGTTGACATGGCGGTCTTTCTCCAGCGTCTGGATGAAGCCGACCCGCAGCTGTGGCGAACGGGTGTAAATGTTGCCCCAAAAGGCGCCGTTGAACGTTGTTTCCAGGATATTCATCAAAGCGCCGGAGCCGAAGAGCGTCCAATCCTGTCCGCCTACGAAGAAAATGTCGGTGCTGTCGCTGGCGTGGTAATCCAGGCGGACGAGGGCCATGCGTAGTCTCGGTTGACTGTTACGTACCGAGCTGACGTCGGCGTTGTCGACTTCGGTGAAGTTCCCTTCGAAGTCGCCTTCGATCTTGCCAGTCAGCGTCAGATTTTTCGACATGTCCGGCCATTCCACGTTGAGGCCAAAGCGGGTGGAGCGCGCCTTGACGTGGACTTCGGGATCCGCGGTTGGACCCGTGTTAAAAGTCGAGTTGCCGCCGGCATTCAGCCATATACCGGGAAAGGGGAAGTCATCACCATCGGGGGAGCTGCTATCGTGGACGACCGTCGCCTTGATAAAGCCGTAAGGAGCAAGCGTGATCGGGCCCGCTTTTATGCCGGCTAAGCCGCCCGTCTTGGGCGCGTCAACCGGAAACACGCGGATGGGAGCGATGGCCGGCGCCACCGGACCCACAGGAGGCCTCTCGCCCGCGACCCGCGAGGGACGAGGTGGCTGAGGCTGGGTTTGGGATTGAGCTTGCGGCGGGGCTTCCGGAGTCGCGAGGGCCGCCGAGACAGTTTCCCGAACTGCCGCCGGCTGGGCCGCGGGCTCGGGAGCCTGGGCCGAGGGCTTCGTCGCCGCCGACAAATCCGCGGCGTTCAATACCCCCTTGCGGTTGAGCGCGTCCACCAGAAGTTGAAACTCGGCTTCGGGGGCGGCGTTGCGAATCGCGTTCGCTTCGCTGGGCGCTAGAATGCCTTTCATCACCAGCACTCCGAGCAGGGCCGTTACATTCGCATTTCCGGCCGTGGTGGTGAGGGTTGGGTTGGGGCTGGGCGCGGGAGTGGCTTCCGCGCTGCTTTCGTTGGTTGCATTCTCGTTGGGGGACTTGGCGGAATTGCTCTCCGCGATGACGGGAACAGCAGTGACTGCCAACACTACAAGACTTGACAACCACTTCTTCATCGTCGACATAGACGGGCTCCTCGCTCGGTTTCAGACCTTGGTCCGAACATGGGCAGGAACCCTACGTCATTTTCGTGAGCGGTGTCAAGAACTTTGGCAAGTATCCGATTCGACGCTGAGTAGGTATCAATCGAGGCAATTCGGGTATCAATCGGCGCAGATTGAGACTGCGTGCAGCGCCGGGTCGCCCGGTTGAAGGCCGCCGCGCGCTTTTCGGCTTACGGCCGAAAATTCGACTCCCATTGTGACCTCCATCACTGCCGGCAAGAATTCTCGAGAGCAGAATCCCCGAGAGTCTGATAACATTTCGCACGCTCGGGAGGTCCACATGAGCGCTCTCACGGTTCCGAAACCCGAAGACATCTCGAACCTTTTGGCACTGGATCAGGAATATCCGGCGCCTGCCATCGTAGCCGCCAATGCCTTGGAAAAGGATTGGCTCGGTGAATGCGCCCGCGCCCGCAAAGATCCCGAAGGCTTCTGGGCGGAGTACGCGAAACACTTTACCTGGTCGCGGCCGTGGGAGCGCGTGCTCGATTGGGATGGAGTTCATCATCGCTGGTTCAGCGGGGCGAAGACGAACATTACGATTAACGCCCTCGACCGCCATGCCGAATCCGACCGGCGCAATCGAGCCGCTTTCATTTGGTTGGGCGAAGATGGCAGCGAGCGCGCCGTCACCTACGGGCAGCTTCATCGTTTGGTGTGCCGCTTTGCCAATGGATTGAAATCGCTGGGCGTGGTGAAAGGCGACCGCATCATCATTTACATGCCTTTGACTATCGAGGGCGCAGTGGCGATGCTGGCCTGCGCGCGGCTGGGAGCGATTCACTCTGTGGTGTATGCCGGACTCGGGCATACGGCGCTGCGCGACCGCATTCTGGATGCGGAGGCCAAGATCGTAATAGCGGGAGACGTCGGCTACCGCCGCGGCAAGACCGTTGCCCTGAAATCTATCGTGGATGAGGCGGTCGACAAATTGGAGTTCGTCGAGAAGATCGTGGTGCATGTGCGCGGAGGAGCGGAGTTGTGCGCTCCGCGCGAGATCGACTTTAACGAACTGCTGAAGTTTTCTCCGCATTGCCCTGCCGAAGAAATGGACGCCGAAGATCCTCTCTTCCTGCTCTACACCTCGGGTTCGACGGGCAAGCCCAAAGGCGTGGTGCACGTCCACGGCGGATACATGGTGGGTACGACCTACCATCTGCAAAGCTACTTCGACGTGGGCGATCGCGACATTTTCTGGTGCACATCTGATATCGGCTGGGTGGTCGGACACTCTTACATCGTTTACGCGCCGCTATGCGCGGGCGTGACTACGCTGTTTCGCGAAGGCGCGATCGATTATCCCAATCCCGGCGCGTCGTGGGAGATCGTCGAGCGCTACGGAGTTACGAAAATGTTCACCGCGCCGACGGCGTTGAGAATGTTCATGCGCTACGGAGAAAGCTATCCTGCGGCTCATGATCTCACCAGCCTGCGCCTGATCGCCTGCGCGGGCGAGCCGCTGAATCCGGAGGCCTGGCGCTGGGCGCAAACTCACCTTGCCGGCGACGGCAAGTGGGGCTATGTGATCGACAACTGGTGGCAAACGGAGTTGGGTGGGCCCACGCTGGGCACGCCTCCGACGATGGCGATGCGCCCTGGAAAAGTCGGCGTTGCGGTGCCCGGAGCCGAGGCCGACGTGCTCGACGAGAACGGCAAATCGGCGCCGGCGGGAGTGGGCGGGCGGTTGGTTTTGAAGCGGCCATTTCCGCACATGCTGCGCACCGTTTGGCGCGATCCGGCGCGCTACGAACGCGACTGGCAGATCATTCCCGGCTGCTACGTGACCGGCGACGTGGCCATGAAAGATAAAGACGGATACATCGCCGTGCTCGGACGCTACGACGACGTGCTCAACGTGGCCGGCCACCGCATCGGCACGGCCGAGGTGGAGAGCGCGTTGGTGTCGCATCCTGCAGTGGCCGAGGCCGCGGCCATCGGCGTGCCCGACGTGATGAAAGGCGAGACCATCAAAGTGTTCGTGCAGGTGCGCAGCGATCACGTGGCCTCCGATGCACTGGCTGCAGCGCTGATCGAGCACGTCCGCCGAGAGCTGGGGCCGATCGCGACTCCGTCCTCTTTGGAGTTCGTAGCATCGCTGCCCAAGACGAGATCAGGAAAAATCCTGCGCCGCTTTCTCAAGGCCAAGGAAGCCGGCGTTGACGCCGGAGATGTATCGACCATGGAAGGCTAAGCCCGAGAGAATAGCGCCGGCGGCTCGCCCCGGCGCATGCAAACGGCGAAGAATACGGATCGACGGATCCATGAATTCCATCAATTGCCCGAGGGTGCGATCCCTCCGAATTTGACTTAGACTCTTTCTTACCTCGCTCCAGGGAAGGAGGCGTCTTTTGACCGCTCTCAAAATTTCTCCCGCACTAAAAAAACGCGCCGCGCAAATCAAAATACTTTTGATGGACGTGGACGGCACGATGACCGATGGCAGCGTCATCCTGCTCTCACAACTGGACGGCACCGCGCTAGAAATCAAAAGCTTCGACGCCCACGACGGCCAGGGCCTGACCCTGGCGGCAACAGCGGGCCTGCGCACCGGCTGCATCACCGGCCGCGAGAGCTCGGCGCTGCTGCGGCGCGCGCAGGAAATGAAGATGGAGTTTGTCTACATGAAGCAGCCGCTAAAGATGCCGGCTTACGAAGACATCCTGCGGATCACGGGCGGGAGTGACGCCGAGGTAGCGTATGTGGGCGACGATCTTCCGGATATTCCGTTGATGCGCCGCGCCGGCCTCGCCGTGGCTGTCGGCGACGCGGTTCCCGAGGTAAAAAAGGCAGCCCACTACACGACGAAGGCTTTCGCCGGCCGCGGCGCCATTCGGGAAGCGGTGGAACTGGTTCTCAAATCCAAAGGCATCTGGGACGCCATGATCGAGAAGGCACGCGCGTAGCAAAGCCCTTTGCCAGGCTATGACATATAATGTTGCGGTTTCGGGGTTGGCCGAAATCATAATCGGTAGCAGAGCAGGAGGTGGCAGTGCGCTTATCGCTCGATACTCGTGAAGTGGGACGCGTTACCATCGTGCGCTGCAACGGCCGGATTGTCGCCGGCGGCGAGAGCGAGTCGCTGCGCGAACACGTAACCTGGTTGCTGCGCGACCGGCGCTCGATTGTCCTCGACCTGGGAGACGTTGGGTTCATCGACAGCAGCGGTCTCGGCACCATCGTCCGGACGCTCACCAGCACTCGCCAGGCGCGTGGAGAACTGAAGCTTTGCAACGTTCCGGAGCACGTCCGCAAAATTCTGGAGTTGTCGCGCCTCACCAAATTGTTCGACACCCATGATTCGGAAGAGAAAGCAGTCGCCGCTTTCTATAGCCCCGGAGCCAGTACGGAAGCGCCTGCATCTGTCGGCCGCAGCCTTTTATGCCTCGATGACAATGCCAACGTGCTGGCCTACTTGAGGGAACTGCTGCGCCGCGCCGGCTACGACGTTCACACCAGCAGCCACCTGGGCGACGCCAAACTTCTGATGCGAGTGACTTGCTTCGACCTGGTGCTGGTCGGTCCCCAGATCGCTTCCACTCCGGCGACGCGGCAAGCCTTCGACTCGGCTTGCGGCAAGGTTCCCGTCCTGCAGTTAGGGCCGGAGTTTTCCACCAGCGACGCGGGCGAGGCTGCCGCCGGACTGCTCGGCCAGATCGAAGCGAGGCTTAACGCTAAGCTCGCATAATTCTCGCTGAAGCCGGTTGGGCTCTCAATCCGCGGGCTGTTTCATCTTCTCTTCCAGCTCCGACCATCGGGCGTAAAGCTCGTCCAGAGTTTGCTGCGCGGCTTCCATTTCCTGGTGCGCACTCACCAGCCGCGGCCCATCGCTCGCAATCGCCGGGTCTTCGAGCTGAACGCGTTTGCCATGCAGCGTTTGTTCGGCCTCCGCAATTCGCTCTTCGATGGTCGCGTATTCGCGAGATTCGAGATAGGACAACTTCTTTCTGACGGGCACCCGCGTTTCGGGCTGGGCTGTGGCGAGAACGGTTTTCTTGCCGCCATCAGATTCGCCGCGAACATTATTCGACTCGTTGTGCTCTGCCTGCCAGGCTTCCCATTGCCGGTAGTCGGCGAAAGTTTCGACTCCGCCATTCCCATCCAAACCTAGAACCTTGGTCGAGACGCGATCGAGCAGATAGCGGTCATGGGTAACCAGCACCAGCGAACCGCGAAACTCGAGCAGGCTTTCCTCAAGAATCTCCAGCGTCGGGATATCGAGGTCATTCGTAGGTTCGTCGAGGAGAAGAAGGTCGGCCGGCTGCAGCATGAGCTGCGCGATCAGCACTCGCGCGCGCTCGCCTCCAGACAGCCGATTCACCGGCTGGTTCAGTTGCTCTCCCGTAAAGAGAAATCGCGCCGCCCAGGATGCCACGTGAATCACGCGATCCTGATAAATCACCGAATCGCCCTCGGGAGCGAGCGCACGCCGCAGCGTAAGACCTGAATCCAGCTCGCGCTTCTGATCGAAGGAGACGACCCGAAGCCAGTCCACGCGCTGAATCTCGCCCTCGCTCGGAGTCAAGTCTCCCCGCAACAGCCGCAGCAAGGTTGTCTTGCCGCTGCCGTTGGGGCCAACCAGACCAACTCTTTGCCCCGCCGTCACCACGAAGTTCAGGCCGGCAAACAGCGTGCGATCTCCGACTTCATAAGCGACATTTTCGAGTTCGATGAGACGCTTGGTTTTGCGATCCGTAGCCGAGAAATCGAGCTGCGCCGTGGCGGTGCGGGTTCGTACACTTAAGTCCGACAACTCTCCCATCCACTGATGGGCTTTGCCGATGCGGGCTTTCGATTTGCGGGTGCGCGCTTTGGCTCCCCGGCGAAGCCACTCAATTTCGCGGTGCACCAAGTTTTCCAGAGCTTCCTGCCGTTTCGATTGGGCGTGCAGAAATTCTTCTTTCTTCTGCAGGAATTCACTGTAATTTCCCCGCACCCGCAATAGGCCATTGGGGTAGACGCGGCTCAGCTCAACCGTTTCCGTCGCCACACTTTCGAGAAAATAACGGTCATGACTCACGACCACGCAAGCGAAGGCGGCCTGCTCGAGCAAGTCTTCGAGCCACTCGATGCCCGCCAGATCCAGGTGATTGGTCGGTTCGTCCAGCAGCAGAACATCGGGGTCCTGAACCAGGGCCTCGGCGATGGCCAGTCTTTTTTGCCAGCCACCGGAAAGCCGGTTGGCTTCAACGTCGAAGTTCTCAAAACCCGCCCGGCCCAAAGTTTCAGCAAGGCGAGTGCCACGCTCCGATTCCGCCACCGTGGCGCGATCCATTGCGGCCACGATCACCGACCTCACCGTTTCCTCTTCCTTGAACTTGGAGTCCTGTTCCACAAAACTGAAGCGCAACCGTTTTCGCAGCGCCAGTTCCCCGGAGTCGGGACTCACCGCGCCGGCAAGAATTCGCAGGAGCGTGGATTTTCCCGACCCGTTCGGACCGATCAGGCCGATGTGATCGCCTTCAGAGACAGTCAAGGAGATGGCTTCAAATAGTGGCTCGGCTCCGTAGGCTTTTGTGATTCCTTGGGCGTTGATAATCGGCGGCAAAGTTTGGCTTTCTCCGGCTGACTTGAGATTATCAGGTATAGAAACTATAGAAACGCATCGACTGGCGGAATCCCGGTTTAAAATAAGAAGATTGAGAGAAAAGGCCGCTGTGCTGGATGACACGATCACAATCTCGCCGGGCACGCGCTTTCGGGCCGCGATGATTCTTGCCATCATCGCCGATGCGCTGCAGATCGTGATTTTCCCGGCGTTCGTCGAAGGAGCGCTCTCCCCTGCCGATGACATACTCGATCTGGCCGTCGGCGGCATGCTGGTTCACCTGCTGGGCTGGCACTGGGAGTTTCTACCGTCGTTCTTTGCCAAGCTTGTACCCGGCGTTGATTTAGTTCCCTTCTGGACGATGGCGGTGGCAAACGTTTATCGAAAATCGAAGCGGGAAGCGGTCGCGGCGGCGGAAAATCCTCAGCAGCCTGTGTTCAATGATCGCGACCGCGAGCGCTAACTTCAGCCCCCGACGTGCTCTTTACAAAATGAGTGCCGGCTTTCTGACCGGGGCAAGCTTGGCTGGCCTGGCTCCGTGGCGCACAGCTTTAACCACCGGCACGTAATCCAGTTCGGCCCGCTCTTGCACGCAGCGCAACATCAGACCTCCTCGGCTCATATCGCCACGGCCCACGAACGCTTGGGGAAATAAAAGATCCTCACCGAAACTCTCGAGCAAAGGGTCGACGTATTTCGAGCTGGCGATGCTGCCCAGCAGTACAATTTTGCTGCCCGGCGGCAAGGATCGAGCCAGGGCTCGCGCGTCCCGGCACAGCGGATCGCGATACCGCGCTTCTGCCGCATCAATCGGCACCGAGGACATCTCCTGAAGATCTTCCAGCGTGACCATGGTCTCGGGCGGCACGAGGCCGCGCGAACTGGTCATTACCAGAATCGAAGAAAATCCCGGCAGCGAATTGGAAAAGGCTTTCGCATACGCCAGCTTGCCGCGAAAGTAAAGGCTGCTGATGAAACTGAAAAGTTCTCCCACGGGCGCGCCCTGGGATCGAATGCGCTGGGCAAGATCGAAGGTGGAATTCGGGTTCAACAGCAATCGCCCACGAATGGCCGAAGCGTTGGCCGGCGAAAGGAGAAACACCCGCAACGAGGACAGCCCGCAGGCGTGCGGTTCGCCCTCCGGGAGAGGATTTTCCGATGTCCGTCGTTTCGTCGCCATCCTTGATTGCTGGGGAAAGAATCCTCTCTTCATTTCTATTATATGAAAACAGCGCAACGAACTTGTTTTGTCATCTTCTGCGAGAAAGTGTCGCCAAACAAAAAATAGTTTCAGCGTTGTGTCGTGCATGATGAATATGTCATCTCACTTGTCGCTTGAAAACGAAGGCAAGAATGCGGCTTCAACAAAAAGTAGCCATCGTGACCGGGGCAGCTACCGGGATTGGCCAGGCGATCGCGTTCGCTTTCGCCGCCGAGGGCGCGGCCGTCGGAATCGATTATGTCGGCCAGAGTGAGGCTGCCGCGAAAGCACTGGAGAGGATAGTCGAGGCAAATGGGCGCGGCATTACCATCGAGGCCGACGTTTCCGATCCGTCCCAGGTGCAAAACCTTGTGGACCAAACGGTCAATAGGTTTGGACGATTAGATATTCTGGTCAACAACGCGGGCATCGAATGCAAGCGTCCCTTCCTTGAGTTTCCCGCGGAGCAGTGGCACAAGATCATGGCGGTCAATCTCACCGGGCCGTGGCTGTGTGCGCAAGCGGCCGCGCGACAGATGGTAAAGCAGGGCGGCGGGGGACGCATCATCAACATCTCTTCCGTCCACGAAGATTTGCCCATGCCCACCAATGCGGCATACTGCGCGTCCAAAGGCGGTCTGCGCATGCTCATGCGAACCATCGCGGTCGAATTAGCGCCGCATCAGATCACCGTGAACAATATCGGTCCCGGCGCGATCTACACCCCGATTGACAAACACGTGGAAGCCGATTCCGTGCTGGAAAAAGAATTGCTGTCTGAAATTCCTCTGGGCCGCTGGGGGCGACCGGAAGAGGTTGCCGAGCTGGCCGTCTACCTCGCATCCGACGCGGCCGCCTACATCACCGGCAACACTCACTTCATCGATGGCGGCATGCTTCGCAAAGCGGGGACCCTGTAAGCTCGCTCTCTCGTCTAAGCTTTGGCCTCAGCCCATTCGCTGGAGGGGTAACGCTTGACTCCGTTCAGATGGAACGCCGTGTTCACCAAACCCACATGTGAGAAAGCTTGCGGAAAATTTCCTAACATGCGTTTGGTAACCGGATCGTATTCTTCGGAAAGCAGCCCGACATCGTTGCAAACGCCCACCAGGCGCTCGAACATACGCTCGGCTTCCGCCCGGCGATTCTGCAAAACATAATTATCCACCAGCCAAAACGAGCACGGCAGAAACGTGCCCTCGCCGTGCGGCAAACCGTCGACCGCGGGATCCTGCGTGTAGCGCCCGACAAAACCGTTTTTCATGAGGTGAGTTTCAATGGCGCGAACGGTGCCCAGAACGCGCGGGTCGTCGGGAGGAAGAAAGCCGACCAGCGGCATCATCAGGACGCTGGCATCGAGATGTTTTCCGCCGTAATACTGCACGAAAGAATTTAGCTCGGCGTCGAAACCCTGGCGGCAGACCTGCTCATGAATGGTTTCCCGCAGTTTTTTCCAGCGCGGCAGATCCATCTGGAACCTTCCCTTTTCCGCCGACCGGATCAGCCGATCCAGCGCCACCCACGCCATCATTTTCGAATGGACGAAATGCCGGCGCGGGCCGCGCACCTCCCAAATGCCTTCGTCCGGCTTCTCCCATCCTGTCTCTAGAAAATCCAGCATCGCGAGCGCTATTTCGTGGCGCTCGTGCTTCGGCGGCCCCAATCCGGCTTCGCGCGCCTGAAACAGTGTGTTGGCCACTTCTCCAAAAATATCCAACTGGTATTGCCGGTACGCGTCATTCCCGGTTCTTACCGGCCTGGAGTCCTCGTATCCCTTCAGCCACGGCAGCTCCAACTCCGTCAGCCTGCGCTCTCCGCGCAGACCATAAAGAATGTTGAGTTCGCTGGGGCTGCCCGCGACGGCTCGCAACAGCCACTCGCGCCATTCTCGCGCCTCATCGAGGTATCCCGCGTGCAGCAGCGACTGCAAAGTCAGGGACGCATCCCGCACCCAGCAAAAGCGGTAGTCCCAGTTCCTCATGCCGCCCAACTTTTCCGGCAGCGAAGTTGTGGGTGCGGCCACAATGCCGCCCGTCGGCAAAAATGTAAGTCCCTTCAGAGTGATCAAAGAGCGCAGAACCGCTTCCCGCCATGGCCCTTGATAGCGGCAACGGCTGGACCAATCGCACCACCAGCTCTCGGTTTTCTCAAGCGCCTGTTCGATATCCAGGCTTGAAGGTTCCTCCAAATCGGAGGGATACCAGGTCAGATCAAAGCAAACTTTCTCGCCTTCGCTTACCGTAAATGTGGAACGTGTCTTAAAGTCTTCATCGCGAAGTTGCACTTGCGTGCGCAGACTCACCATGTCGGGCCCGGCGATCGCCGAAATGCCATGATCGTTCCGCCGAACCCACGGAATCACCGAACCGTAGTCGAATCGAATCACCAACTCGAGGTTCATTTGAACTTGGCCCCGGATGCCAACGATCAAACGGCAAAGCTCGGGCACTTTACTGCGAGTCACCATGAAATCGATCAATCGGACCGTTCCGTGTTCGGTATCGAACTCGGTCTCGAGGATCAATGTGCCTTCGCGATAATGGCGGCGAATCGAACGGACGGGTTCCGCAGGGGCGATCGACCAGCGCCCGTTATCGTCGGTGCCCAGCAACGATGCAAAGCAGGCGCCGGAATCGAAATCCGGGAGACACAGCCAGTCAATCGAACCCTGTTTTGATACCAGAGCGGCGGTGTGGCAATCGCCGATCATGGCGTAATCTTCAATCGGAATGGACAATGAGCCTCCGCGAGTAATCCTTATTAGACTCCGATATCCCGGCTTTGAGTTGCCGGATGATATCGTGACCCAACCCCACTCGAGATTTTTCTCAGTTCGGAATCATAAGCCATGTGACCGCCGCGCTCGCCGCCGCCAGCGCGGCACCAATGAACATCACGATTCGAAATCCAAAGACGAACGAGCTCGCAATCGCCTGCTGAATCGCAGCTCTCGTAGTCGGATCGAGCTTCGAAGGAATCGGCAAGCCTGCGAGTTTGATCTGGTTTGACTGCAGCGTTTCCATGATGCCGGCCGGCAGCGAGAGGCTGGCGAGGATTTGATGAAGGCGTGCGCCAAACGCATCCACCATCACAATCCCGAGCGCTGCAATCGCAATCACTCCCGCCACTCGTGCCACGGCATTATTGATTCCAGAAGCCGCTCCAACTCGATCCTGGCTCACGGAATTCATAACCACGGTAGTAAGCGGCGCAACCGTGACGGCCATGCCCAGCCCAAGAACAACCATTGCCGGAAAGAACGTTGCCCAATAGCTTCCTCCGACCGAGGAAGCGGCGAACAGAAGAAATCCGGACGCGGCCACGAGCGGGCCAACGATCAAGGGAAGTCTTGCCCCGTAACGCGCCACCAGACCGCCGGACCAGCGCGAGAGCACGAAGATCAAAACAATCAGCGGCAGCATCGCTGCCCCGGTCGCGGTCGGCGAATAGTTTTGCACCTGAATCAGATTCAGCGGGAACAAGAAGAAGAAAATTCCGAGGGCGGAATATAGAAATAACGTAACCAGGTTGCTGCCGCTGAACGTCGAAGATCGAAACAGCTTCAAGGGGAGCATCGGCGAAGCAACGTCGGCTTCGACAAAAACAAAAGCAACCAGGCAACCGGCGCCCACCACCAAACCGGCCAGCACCAGAGGATCTCCCCAACCGCGTTTTGCGGATTCGATGATTCCGTAGATGAGTCCTCCAAGCCCGGCGGTGACGATCAAAGCCCCGAGCCAATCGATGCCGGCTTTGGTGGCATTGCGGCTTTCGGGAATGTGCCGCAACGAGATCGCGATCACGGCGGCCGCGAGCGGCAAATTTATAAAGAACACCCAACGCCAGGAGCCGTGATCCACCAGCCAACCTCCGAGGACAGGGCCAAGCGCGGCGGTGATGGCGGTGAATCCCGACCACGTGCCGATCGCCTGGCCGCGATTCTTCTCGTCGAAAGAGACGCTGATGATCGCCAGGCTGCCGGGAACCAGTAGCGCCGCCCCCACGCCTTGGACACTTCTGGCTAAAATGAGATGGTTGATGGTCGGAGCTATGCCGCAATATACCGAAGCTAGCGCGAAGCACGTCACGCCCAATAGGAACACCCGACGGCGGCCCAACAGGTCTCCCAGCGCACCGCCCACCAGAATCAAGGCCGACAGGAACAGTCCGTAGGACTCGACCACCCATTGCACATCCACCACGGTCGCGTGAAAACTGCTTTGCAGCGCGGGCAAAGCCACATTAACTGCCGTGCTGTCGATGAAAGCCATGCTGGAGCCGATGATGGTCGCGGCGAGGATCCACGCTCTCGCTTGCGACCCGCAGGGAGCCGCAGCACTCCCCGATCGGACCACGGCTTCGTCGCAAGGCGGTCTCATCGAGGCTACCGAGAGCCATGGGCGGCGCACTGCAGAACGCCCAGATAGGCGCTCCACGGACCGACCGCATCCCGATACTGATGGGCCATCACGCGTGACAATTGATGCAAGTGCGTGAGGTCGTGAACCATCCAGGTCGCTAGCAGTTGCGCCAGAGTCACCGCTCCCAACTCTGGATGCCTGCCTCGCCGGTTCAAGTCCTGTTCCTGTAAATTCAGCTCCTGCAGCGCGGCAACATTCTCCCTTCGCAGCCGGGAAAAATCATCCAGCAACTGCTCGATCGAAGTTTCCTGAATCTCCTTCAGCGACCCGAAGGGACCGAATCCCCGCGCTTCGCCGTGCTCCAGGCCGTGCTCCAGAATGATCCGCAGCCGCGGCATCCAACCCGTGCGCTCTCCGGCGATCAGGTGGCGCAGAATCTCCGCCGCAGTCCAGGTGTCTTTCCCCTCGTTACTTCGGACCCAGAGATTGGGCAGGCCGCGCAATAGCGCATCCAGAGTGGCGGGGGTGCGGGTGAGCACGGCGACGGCCGCAGGCAGATCGAATTCGTTTTTCATGCCCACGTAGATGCACGCTTGTCGCTTTGGACTCAAACCTCGGATCGCACTTCACGACGAACGGATTCCGGGGGAAGGAACAAACTCCGCTGTGCGCAGCCCCCGATCTCTCTCTTGCTGATAATCTTCTCTATGCGAAGTTGTCCCCTTGACCGGACCATGGGTTACAGACCTCTCGCGCTCGCACTCGTTGCTCTCTTTTTCAGTTCCGTTTGCGCTCGCGCGCAAGACAACTACGAAATCCAGGTCTACGGTTCGGATCTCGTCGATCCCGCGCACACCATGGTCGAACTGCACAGCAACTTCACCATCGACGGATCAAAGAGAATGGTGGACGACCTTTATCCCACGAATCACGCCGAGCATGAAACCGTCGAAATCACGCACGGCTTCAACGCTTGGTTCGAATGCGGCTTCTACATTTTTACGTCCATCACCGACGGTCAAGGCTGGCAGTGGGTGGGCGACCACATTCGGCCGCGCGTGGCCGTTCCCAAGAAGTGGCATTGGCCGGTGGGAGTGAGCTTGTCGAACGAAATCGGTTACCAGCGACGGCAATATTCTGCCGACACCTGGACCTGGGAAATACGGCCCATCGTGGATCAAAAATATGGCCGCTGGTATTGGTCTTTGAATCCTACGCTGGATCGGTCTTTCCACGGCCAATCGGTGAACCAGGGCGTAGTCTTTTCGCCGAACTTCAAATTCAGTTACGACCTGACTCCGAAAATCGCGGGAGGCCTGGAATATTACGGTTCGGTCGGCCCGGTCACGGGATTTGATGCGGTTTCGCAGCAGCAACAGCAGATCTTCCCAGCTGTCGATTTGAATATCGCTCCGCAGTGGGAGATCAATTTCGGCCTGGGAGTCGGTCTCACGGGTGCGACCGATCATCTGATCGCTAAGATGGTTTTAGGATACCGCTTCAATTTTTAATTTTGGAAATCAAAAAAGGGAGGCATGGCAATTTTTATGCGGAAGCGCATCATCGTCGAACTCTTTGTGCTCGCCAGTTTGTGCTCTTTCTCTCTTGCAGAAGCCACGGATCGCAACGCCTGCCAGGGCGATCCCAGTCAATGGCGGCAGCTGTTCAACGGCAGGGATTTGGCCGGCTGGAAACACGTCGGGCCTGGTGGAGACACGGTTGAAGATGGCATGATCCGAACTCACGGCGGCATGGGTTTGCTTTATTGGACGGGAGGAAAGATCGGAGATTGTGTGATTCACGTCGTCTACAAAATGCGCGACGAGAATGACAACTCCGGCGTGTTCATCCGCATTCCGCTCGAACCCCGCGAGGAGTGGATGCCCGTGCACTACGGCTTCGAGGTGCAGATCGACAACCATCCAGAGACGTCCAACGAAGACGAATATCACGAGACGGGAATGCTCTACTCGCTCACGAAACCCTTGGCCAAGGCTTGGAAGCCAGGGCCTGAATGGAACACGATGGACATCACTCTCGACGGGCCCCGAACCATCGTGGTGCTGAACGGCGTGAAAATAACCGACTACAAAGATGGAGATCCGGTGCCGCCGCGTAAATTTGATTTCGAACCGCAGCGCGGGCCGCGGCCCGATCTCGGCTACTTCGGTCTGCAGAATCACGACGACCGAGACATTGTGTTCTTTAAAGAGGTCGCCATCAGGCCTATTAAGAAGTAGCCCATACCGTGTATACTCGCCGGTCGTTTTCGCGCTGGTCTGTCGTCGCGCGAGGAAGGAATTCTTGATGAAAGCAGTAAGACTAAACAGGGGCCTACTTAAGCGTGAAAGCTGCGCTGGGTTGTGCGCAGCGCTTCTATCCAGCCTCTTTCTTTATCTTTCAGCGCCGGTCCTGGCACAGTCTGCCGAAGAAGCTGCACAGATTTCCAAAACCCTTTCCCCTCAGTCGCAGAGTGTGATCCAGCGGCTCTCAACCCTCGATAACCTTCCCGCGGACGGATGGAAGACGCATGCCGGCGATCTCGCGCACGGGGAGGCCGTCGATTTCGACGACTCAAGTTGGCCGACCGTCGCAGCGAAATCTGAAGCCGGAACCGACGCGGTCTGGTACCGCCGCTCGATCACCGTTCCTCCTACCTTGAACGGATACGACCTCACCGGCGCCCGGATCTGGTTCAACTTTCACGCCGATGCCAATGGTCCGATGCCGGAGATCTTCTACTTGAACGGCCGGCGCGTCGCCCTGGGCGATGACCTTGAGCCTATCGTTCTATTCGACCACGCCACACCGGGCGAAACGGCCCTCGTCGCCGTGAAATTGCTGCCTACCGTCGACAAAAAAACTTTCCAGGGTACGCAGCAGAAAATCGAATTCTCCCCGGTTCGCCCCAATCCCGATGATCTGCGCATTGAGTTTCTCTCCGCAGCTTTACTGCTTCCAAGTTTGTCGGCCAACCTTTCCGGCGACAGCGCCGCGCTCGAAGACGCGGTTCACAGGGTCGATCTGAAGGCACTCGACACTCGTGACCAGCATGCCTTTGACGATTCGCTGCGCCATGCGCAGGAGCGGATGGAAACGCTCAGGCCAACGCTGCAACAAGCCAGTCTGCACTTGACCGGCAACGCCCATATTGACGCGGCTTGGCTTTGGCCCTGGACCGAGACGGTCGAGGTGGTCAGGCGCACCTTCGGCACCGCTCTGCAATTGATGAACGAGTATCCCAACTACACATTTACCCAGTCGGCCGCCGCTTACAACCAATGGATCGCCGAAAAATATCCGCAGATGAATGCGGAGATCAAACGGCGCATCAAAGAGGGCCGATGGGAAATCGTCGGCGGCATGTGGGTGGAACCTGATCTAAACATTCCCGACGGAGAATCCACGGCGCGTTCGCTGCTGATCGGAAAACGCTGGTTTCAAAAAGAGTACGGAGTGGACGTCCACATCGGCTGGAACCCCGACTCCTTCGGCTATAACTGGCAGCTACCGCAAATCTATAAGAAGTCCGGGGTGGATTACTTTGTCACCCAGAAGATGGCTTGGAACGACACGAATCAGTTGCCCTTCAAAGTCTTCTGGTGGGAATCGCCCGACGGCAGCAAGGTCCTGACTTATTTTCCCCATGACTACGTTCACCTTGATCTGAATCCCGTTCGCCTCGCGCAAGACCTCGCAGTCGCTCGCAAACAAGCGCCGGGATTGACGGAGATGATGGACCTCTACGGGGTTGGCGATCACGGGGGCGGGCCCACCCGCGCCATTCTGGACCAGGGTGTGCACTGGATGCAGCCCGACAAAATCGTGCCGCCCATGCGTTTCGGCACGGCCTCGGCCTACTTCCATGACCTTGCGGGCAAGCTGGATGACAACTCTCCGGCGTGGGACTACACATCAATCGCCAAAGGCTATAGCGCACCGGCCCCGCCGGCAGCCGGGAAAATTGGCATCCCCACCTGGAGGAGCGAACTTTATTTTGAATACCATCGCGGCGTCATGACCACGCAGGCCAATCAGAAGCGCAATATGCGTCAGAGTTCAATGTCGGCCTTGAACGCCGAGAAATATGCGGCGATCGCCTGGCTCGATGGACAGCCCTACCCTGGCGATGAACTCACCGAGGCCTGGAAAAAAATTACCTTCAACGACTTTCACGACCTAGGCGCAGGATCGGGGATCGGCATCATCTACGAAGATGCCCAGCGCGATTACGACCAGGTGCGCTGGGCCACCCGCGAAATCTCCACAAAATCTTTGAGCAACATTGCCGCGCACGTGAATACCGCTTCGGGCAGCGGTGTGCCCGTATTTGTTTTTAATCCCTTGGCGTGGCAACGCTCCGGGCGTGTGGCCATCGAAGTGCAAATGCCCGCCGCGGCTGCGAGCGTGTATGTGGCCGATTCCCACAACCAGGTCTTGCCTTCCGAAGTCCTGGCTAGCGACCGAAGCACGAATACTTTTCGCCTGCTCGCAGAGGTTAAGAATATACCGCCGATGGGCTACACCATTCTTCATGTCGTCCCGGGTGCAAAGTCCGTAACTGGCGATCTCAAGATCAGCGGGCTGACCCTCGAGAATTCGAATCTGCGGGTCACCGTGAATCCCAGCACGGGCTGCATCACGAGTCTCTTCGATAAGCGCTCGAACTTCGAGTCGCTGGCCAGCGGGGCCTGCGGCGATCAATTGCAAACCTTTAAAGACACCCCGAAAGATTACGATGCCTGGAATATCGATCCGGGCACGCTGGATCACATGACCCCGATCGACGCCGTGGATTCCGTCGAAGTCACTGAGAAAGGCCCGCTCCGCGCGGTGATTCGAGTCGCTCGCACCTGGCAAAATTCGAAATTCGTGCAGGACATCACTCTTTACGCCGGCGCCGATCAAGTCGACGTGGTCAACGACATCGACTGGCACGAAACCCACGTGCTTCTCAAAGCGGCCTTTCCGTTGTCCGCAACCAGCGATCGCGCCACTTATGAGATTCCTTTCGGCAGCATCGAACGCGCCACCACGCGCGTTAACAGTTGGGAGCGGGCGCAGTTCGAAGTTCCCGCGCAACGCTGGGCCGACCTGGGCGACGGCCAGCATGGCTTCAGCCTGATCAACGACTCCAAATACGGCTACGACGATGCCGGCAACGTGCTGCGCCTTACCCTGCTGCGCTCGCCGACCTGGCCCGATCCCGAGGCGGATCGTGGGCATCATCACTTTTCCTACACCCTCTATCCGCACGCGGGAGACTGGAAGCAGGCTCTTACCGTGCGGCACGGTTACGAGTATAACTATCAACTCCAAGCCATGCAGGTCGCGGCCCATGCCGGCTCACTGGGCTCGGAGCACTCTTACGCGGCGGTGCCAGCGGAAAATGTTGTGCTGACGACCATGAAGAAAGCGGAGGACAGCGACAGTCTCATTCTTCACGCCTACGAGTGGGCGGGAAAGTCCGGCGACATCACCTTCACCGTGCCGGAAGGAGCCATCGGCGCGACCCTGACGAACCTTCTCGAACAAACGCAAGGGTCGCCGCTGACGATGGCGGGCAACCAACTGACGGTCCCGATCCATGCCTTCGAGATTCTCAGCCTGCGCGTCGATTATCCGCGCCAGCCGAACTAGGACCCTGCTCGCTGATCGGGAGTGATGCCACGGCGGAGTTTCCTCTACGACGAAGGCCGGCCTTTACCCGGCGCGGCCGTTGACTCTCGCAAGATTAATTGCGGCTTCACCTTGCGATGAACGGGATTGACGCTGGCGTTTTTGCGGTGGGCGCGAATCGCCTCCAGCAGAATTTCGGCTCCAGTGGTAGCCAGAATATCCATGTGCTCTCGCACACTGGTGAGCGCAGGATTGTAGAAGGCGGCCGCCGGAATATCGTCGAATCCCACCACCGAGCAGTCTCGCGGCACGCTCAGGCCGGCGCTGATGAGCGCTCGAATCGCGCCGAACGCGGTCATATCGTCAAAGGCAACGAGCGCCGTGAACGGACGTTTGAGTGCCAGTAGCTGCTTCGTACTTTCGTAGCCGCCTTCGTAACTCGAGAATGGAGCGCTCAGAGTCACCGAAAGTCGGGGGTCAAGTTCTAAACCTACCGCCGCGGCAAACGCGCAAATTCCCTTCCATTGGTATTGGCTGTCGACAATCATTTTGGGACCTCGTATGAAAGCGATCTTGCGGTGGCCTAGCTGGTAGAGGTGTTCGAGGGCCTGCCTGCTGCCGGCTTCGTTGTCGGTTGCAACCCAACTTAGGGCGTCGGTCCCAGGTTCGCGGCCTAAAATCACGGAGGGAATCTTGCGGCTTTCGAGAGCGCTCAGCAGCTCGGTGGCAAACGAAAGCGAGTTGGCCAGAATGATCAGCCCCTCCACCCTGCGTGCGATCAGTACGTTGAGGTACTTCTTGAAGCGCACTCCGCTGTTTTGGATATCCACCAGGAACGGCAGATAGCTGGAGCGCAAGAAACTGTTTTCGATGCCGCGCAGAATCTGGGCGCAGTACGGGTCGGCGATGTCCGGCACCATCACCCCAATGGTATGGCTGTGCCGGCTGCGCAGGGCCTGCGCGAAGGGATTCGGTTGGTAGCCGAGCCCCTCGGCCGTTCGAACAATGCGCTTCTGGGTTGCCTCCGGAATGTTGCTCGCCAAAGGCGCATGGCTCAGCACCATCGACACCGTGGTCGCCGACAGCCCGCATTCCTTGGCCACGTCCCGAATCGTGACCGTCGCGCTGGGTTTTGAACCGGGCGGCGTCATCGCACCCCTCTTCCAGTTTCTGATCGCTCTGTGCTCTTGGATCTTCGATCCCTGCTCTTTGACGATAACTTTTTCGATGATGCGGAGAAGGAAAATAGCCTTGACAACCAAGTACCGTTCGGAGATAGTACATCGTTTTAGTAAATCGATAAAGCCTGATCGCTAAATCTCTCACGTTCCGAGATTTGGAACGAGCATTCGAAATCCCCTCGACGGGATGTTTCACTGCTCGTCTCCCGTTACGCGGCAGGAAAACGTCTTTCCCAAGGCTATATTCGGGAGGGGGCTTCCCACCATGACTCGCCATAAGAAATCTGTTTTAACTTTGATTTTAGCCGCCGCCATTCTACTCAGTGCAAACCTTGCGAGCGCCGGAATTACCGGTTCGATCTCTGGAACCGTGAGCGATCCGAGCGGAGCCGTAATGGCGGGAGTTACGGTCACCGTCACCAGTTTATCCACCAATGTGCGCAGCACCACGGTGACCGATAGCAAGGGGTTTTACAGTTTTCCCGCGCTCAATGTCGATCATTACACGGTTGCCGTCAATCAGGCGGGATTCAAGAACTTCCTCGAGAGCGGAGTCGAGATCAACGCCAACTCCGCCTTACTCATCGATATCAAGCTGCAGGTGGGCCAGATCACCAACACCATCAACGTGGAAAGCAATACGCTGCAGATCGAAACCCAGAGCACGCAGATGGGCGACGTGATTCAAGCAGCCACCATTACTTCCGTCCCGCTCAACGGCCGCTCCTATCTTGACTTGCTCGCGCTTCAGCCCGGCGTTTCGCCCTACACCGGCGACGATACGGCTGCCGATATCGTGGCCGCACCCATCTCCGGCAATCTTAACAACGGAACTCAATCCATCAACGGCGGCCGGCCCGAAGCCAACGGCTTTATGGTGAACGGGGCGGATGCGGAAGAAGGCATTCACAACGGAGCCGCCATCGTTCCCAACCTCGACTCTATCGCCGAGTTTCGCATTATCACCAATAACTTCAACGCCGAATATGGAAACTATAGCGGCGGGCAGATCAATGTCGTCACCAAATCGGGCAGCAATCAATTCCATGGGGACCTCTTCGATTTTCTGCGCAACACCGATTTGGATGCGAGGAACTACTTCTCTCCCGATCGTGGCGTTTTTATTCAGAACCAGTTCGGTGGAATCTTTGGCGGCCCTATCCGGAAAGACAAAGTTTTCTTCTTCGCCGATTATCAAGGCACGCGGCAAATCTTAGGGGCGACCCAGAATTACCCGGTGCCGTCTCTCGCCGATCGTGCGGGCAACCTATCGGACCAAGCAAGTTCTTTCGCCACCGGGACGGACGCGAATAACAACCCCGTCGCCAATCCCGTCAATGGCGCAAACTGGGCGGCAAGCCTGGCCACGAACCTGGGTTATGCCGTCAATGTCGGTGAGCCTTACTACTACACTGCCGGAATGGTGAATCCTGCCTCAATCAACTCGTCAACGGGCGTGGGAACCCCATATGCGACGAACTGCACCACTAATAATCCGATCACTGGATGCGTATTCCCCAACGCTATCATTCCGCAAAAAGCCCGGTCCCAGGTCTGGTCTCCGGTCGCGGTTAACATGCTGAAGTACATTCCGCTTCCGAATGCAAGCAATGCCCAAGGGCCTCTTTATCAAACCTCTGCTTTCAATGAGACCTTAAGGGACAACAAAGGCGGAGGGCGCGTCGATGCCACGCTGGGCAAGAATTTTTTGTTCGGCTACTACTTTCTCGATAAGTACACGGTCGCCAACCCTTATCAAGCTGTCAATATTCCGGGCTTCACTGCAGACACCACGGGCACCGCGCAAATGATAAACCTAGGCCTGACTACGACCGTCAATAACTTCACCGTGAATGACCTTCGCATCGTGTATCTGCGAAACGTAAATCTGATCGGAACTCCAGTACAGGGCTTGGGAGTATCGCTTGCATCTCTCGGCTTCAATACGCCTTGGAATGCCACAGGCGGCCTTGGCAATGTATCGACTTCCCTCGCCGGCGTGCCCAATGTATCTTTCAATAACTACAGTTTTGGCGTTCCATCCACCACTTTCGACCAGCACAACAACACTTACCAGATCATCGACAACGTAACCCGGATTTTCGGAACCCATAGCTTCCAATTCGGCGGCGACGTGCACTACGATCAAATCGATCTCAATGGTTTCACCGCGCAGAATGGGCAATTTGCTTTCACCGGCCAGGAAACTGGCCTTGATTTCGCCGATTTTCTGATCGGCGCTCCCAGCTCCTTCATCCAGGGCAGCCCCGATGTTGAGCATACGCGCAGCAAATACTACGGCCTGTACGCGCAAGATAGCTGGCGAGCCCGTCCCAATCTCACCGTCAACTATGGCCTGCGCTGGGAAGCGAGCACGCCCTGGTACGACACTCACAACATGATCGAGACGCTGATCGTGGGCGAACAGTCCCAGGTTTTCCCGGGCGCTCCCGCGGGCTTGGTCGTTCCCGGCGACCCCCACGTTCCCCGAACGTTAGCGCCCACCAAGTACACCAACTTCGCTCCCAGATTCGGGCTGGCATACTCTCCCAGTTCGACCAATGGATTGCTTGCAAAGATTCTGGGTGGGCCCGGGAATTCGAGCATTCGTGCCGGATATGGCCTGTTCTATCAATCGATCCAGCAAGCCGATACTCAACAAGAAATTGGCGACGCGCCCTACGGCTTCTACTTCCAGGCTCCAACGCTCACTGAGTTCGCGTCGCCGTTCATAGACCGCACCACCGGACAACTTATACCCAGTGACTTTCCCTTTCAGTTCCCGCCCACCAATGTATCTCCCAAAAACCCGGACACAAGTTTTCCCTGGGGCTTGGTTGAACCGATCAGCGGTGGAAACTACTTTAAGAACACCAATGTATTGCCTTATAGCCAGGATTACGAATTATCGTTGCAAAGGCAATTCGGTTCCTCGACCGTGGCGAGCCTGAGCTACGTCGGAACCGTTGGGCGGCACTTACTGACCTTTATAGAGTCGAATCCAGGCGAGCAAGCTCTTTGCCTGGAGTTAAGTAATACCGCGGCGGTCGCTCCGAACACGCCCACATGCGGTCCTTTCGGAGAGAACGGAGTCTACACTCTGGCAAACGGACAGGTGATCAACGGTACGCGGGCTCCGTTCGGCCCTAATTTCGGCAGCAACGCGTACATGGAGTCGATTGCCAACTCCAGCTACAACTCTCTCCAGGCCAGCCTCCAGCATAAGGATAAGTACGGAAACTTCATGCTCGCTTACACCTGGTCGAAATCCATGGACAACGGCTCCGGCACCCTGGACGCAACCAATCCCTACAACCCAGGCGCGACTCGGGCCTTATCCATCTTCGATGTGCCCCAGATCTTCGTGGCGAGCTACACGATTAACTTGCCTTTCGATAAGTGGGGAAATGGGGCCTGGGCAAAGAGGGCCACGGCCGGTTGGGCGATTTCAGGTATTACAACATTCGCCAGCGGGCAGCCGATTCAGTTGACAGAAAGCGACGACAACTCACTGAGCGGAACGTTCCTTGCCCCGGTCGATACGCCAAGCTACGCCGATAACGGCAGCCACTTATATCTGGATCGCAACCCCCGCCATGGTCAAGCGTACTTCAATCCTAATTACTTCGTTCAGGAACCCCTAGGACAAATCGGCAATGCGATGCGCAGATTCTTCGTTGGCCCCGGCTTGAATAACACCAATCTTGCATTGCTCAAAAACACTACGATCTCGGAGACCAAGGAAGTGCAGTTCCGCGCAGAAGCCTTCAACGTATTCAACCATGCGCAATTTAACAATCCGTCGGGGGACTACAACAATACGGGTCTGAACGGATTCGGCTATGTGACTTCGGCGCGCGACCCGCGCATCATGCAATTGGCTTTGAAGCTGCTGTTCTAGCCCGTGAGAGGCCGGCGTGATCCGGCGAGTGCGGCTCGGCGCAGTCCCAGACTTTTTTAGTTTTTTCCAGTCACCTCTGTAAGGCTTTGCTGTGCGCTCGGTCGTAGCGGGAGAGAACAACCATGTCCGTGCTGGCATTGCTCGGGGGCAAAAAAGCGAAGGGCAAGGCCTTTCCCCTGTGGCCGCACTACGGCAAAGAGGAAGAACAAGCTCTCCAGGAAGTATTAGAAAGCCGGGTCTGGTGGCGCACTCCTGGAACCAAGACGCTGGAGTTCGAACGCGCCTTCGCCAGTTTTCATGGAGCGCGCCACGGCGTCGCGGTAACCAACGGAACCGCCGCGCTGGAAATTACCATGGCGGCGATCGGCCTCGGCGCCGGGGATGAGGTAATCGTCCCTGACTTTACCTTCTTCGCCACCGCCAGCGCAGTTTTGTTTGCCAATGCTCTCCCCGTGCTCGTGGATGTCGACCCGGAGAGCTACTGCATCGATCCCGACCTGGTGGAAGCTGCCATCACTCCACGCACCAAAGCCATCACCGCCGTGCACATGGGCGGGCATCCCGCGGATCTCGACCGGCTTAAAGAAATCTCTGCGCGCAATGGGCTGGCGTTGATTGAAGACGCCTCCCACGCCCACGCCAGCGAATGGCGCGGGCAACGCGTGGGAACCTTCGGCGTTGCCGCAACTTTCAGTTTTCAATCCAGCAAGCTTATGACCGCCGGCGAAGGCGGAATAATCGTGTCCACCGACGACAAATTCGAGTTGCGCGCCCGCTCCGTGCACGACTGCGGACGCATGCCCGGCGAATGGTTCTACAGCCACTTCATTTATGGATCGAACTATCGCCTCAGCGAATGGCAGGGCGCTATCCTGAATGCGCAACTCAGCCGTCTCGACGAGCAGACTCTGCGCCGCCACCAGAACTCGCGCTTGCTCGACCTTTTACTGCGCGAAATTCCGGGCATCACGCCGCAAAAACTGGACCCACGCTGCACCCGCAATAGTCAATACGCCTACATCTTTCACGTGGATTCGAAGGATTTCGCCGGCATCTCCACGGAGCGCTTCGTGGCGGCGATGAATGCCGAGGGGATCCCCCACCAGGCCAGTTACCCTCCGCTGCACCAACTGCAAGTATTCCGCAGCGGCGAGTATCGCAAGCGCCTCTGCGGTAAACAGGCCAAAGAAAAACACGCATTCTTGCAGAACAATTTTACCGGGACCAATAAGGGCGCGTGGCAAACGGTTTGGATTCCCCAACCTGCGCTGCTCGGCGACGAAGAAGACATGCAGCAGATCGCGGCCGCGCTGGCAAAAATTCAGAAGAGTGCAACAGAACTCGCCTAAGTTTGCGCAGGCTTTTCTAACATGTTCGAGCGATTCTCGTATCGGGGCTGGAGCAACGCGTACAAGTTATCCAACGGTCATGTCGAGTTAGTGGTGACTGGCGACGTCGGCCCGCGCATCATCTTCTATGGTCTTTGCCGCGGTGAAAATCAACTTCATGGAGTCGCCGAAGACAGTGGAAAAACAGGAGGCTCAGAGTTCCGGCTCTATGGCGGCCACCGGCTGTGGGTCTCCCCGGAGGTGGAGAGAACTTACTATCCTGACAACGCGCCGGTTGCTGTTTCGCAGCACGGCAACCAGCTTCGTTTCACGGCGCCGCGCGAAGAGCTTCCTCCGGGCACGAACTTGCGAAAGGAGCTTGACATCGAGCTTGCCGCGACCGGCTCGCAGGTTCAAATCACGCACCGCATCATGAACGACGATACAAAATCGACTACGCTCGCGCCCTGGTCGCCTACCATGCTGGCTGCGGGCGGGCGCGCGATCCTCCCGCTGTCTCCCAGAATCGCGATGGATAAGGATCACTATCATTCCGTGGGAATTTTCGCCTTGTGGTCCTTCACCGACCTCGCCGACCCGCGCTGGCGACTCGGGACCTCCTATATCCAGTTGTGGCAAGACGCAAAGCCAAAGTGCCGATTCAGAGAGCAGATGGGCGGAATCTACAACTCGGCGGGCTGGGGAGCATACTTCAGAAAAGGATATCTCTTCGTGAAGCGTGCGCCGGTTGTCGGCGGCGCCCGATATCCTGATTTCGGCTGCAACTTCGAGGTGTTCTCCAACTCCGACTTTCTTGAACTGGAAACCCTCGGGCCGTTGGTCGAACTGCAGCCAAGAGAGACGGTGGAACACGTGGAGAACTGGTGGCTCTTCGCCGGCGTGGCGGGCGGAGAAGACGATGCGTGGGTCGATTCCGCGGTGCTTCCGCTGGTAAAGCAAACGAATTGATGCCTCGCAGAAGCGATTTCGAGTCGAAATGTTTTTGACGCCAGGTTACGGCAAATGGAGAAAACATATGGGGAGAAGACATATGGATCGATACTCGGAGCCGTCGCGAACGGGTCGCATCGTATTTTTTCTTTCGCTATGTTTCTTGCCCATAGTTTCGCTGGCAGCTCAGGCGCAGAGCACTCGGCCCCTTCCCGACCACGTTCCTCCCAAACGGTCGTCGCAAATCCACGATGGCTTCGGCATCAACTCCGACATGCCGCGCGATCCTTATCTGCCCTGGGATCGCTGGTGGTGGACGCGCATGTTCGATGCCGGTTTCAAGTGGGCGCGCATCGGCCAGTATGAAAATAGCTCGGATCGCACCAGTTGGGATTGGATCGAGCAGAAGCGCGGCGTGTACGCTAGCTCGCCCGAGCTTGAGGATTTTGTCGACTCGCTCGTCGATAACGGCATCGACATCCAGGTGCAGTTGATTTATGGAAATGTAATGTACACATCTCCCAGCGGCACGCGGCCGGACGTGAGTGTGCCCGAGCCAGGATCATTCCACAACGACGACCGCAGTTTGTATTCCGTGTTCTGGCCTCCGACTACGCCCGAACAAATCGCCGCCTTCAATCGATACGCGGCCTGGATGGTAAATCACTTTCACGATCGCATCCACTATTGGGCGCTGTGGAACGAGCAGGACATTGGCTACTGGAATCCGTGGGGCAATCCCGAGCAATTCGGGAGGCTTCTCGCACCGTTCATCGAGACCGTACACAAAACCGATCCCCAGGCGAAGGTGATTTACGGCGGCCAAGCCGATCCGGTTCGTGACTTCACCCAGCGCGCTTTCGATACCTGCCACTGCGCCGCCGGAATCGATGTCTATGCTTATCATACGTACCCCGGCTATGGGCAGAACCTGAATCCCGAGAGCATGGATTACGGCGCTTATCAGAGCGAGTCTCCGCGGGCTTTGCGCGATTTGGTCAAGCACTATCCCGGAGTCAATTCCGATATTCCCTTTTTCGACGACGAATTCAATTCGATCCCTTCCTGGGTGGGCTCGGACGAATCGGTGCAGGCTAAATACGTTCCGCGGGGTTTCGTGTATAACTTGGCCGCCGGAGTAAAGACCTTTGTCTGGTTATTGGCCGCGGGGACCGATGGCAACGAATACGACGATTTCGGAATTATCCACGGCATCACAAATCACGAGACCGACTTCACGCCGCGGCCGGTCTTCTACGCGCTGCAGAATACGAATGCGTTATTCTCGGACACCAAGTTTGATCCCACGATTGAAGTGGACGGAGCCGATCTGCCCGCGCTTCGGCGCCACGCCGCCTTTCCGTTTTTTAGCTACGGATTCCGCTCGCAGAGCGGAAAAGCGATCGTCGCCTATTGGCTCGCGGCGCATAGTCTGCCTGGAAATTTGTTTCCTCCGTTGTATGCCTCGCTGTCGCTGAAAAACACCGGCATCATCCACCCTGTGCTGGTCGATATAGGATCCGGCGAGATCAAACCGCTTTCATGGAAGGCAGGCACCACTGACACCGTGGACTTGCTGCCCATCAAAGACAGCGTCATGGCGGTTACCGATGAGAACTACTTTGACTGGCCGGTTCTTCCGGAAGCCCCGAGTTCGCTAAACTTTTCTGTAGCGGGCACCACCGTGAAGCTCGACTGGGAGTTGCACGGTGGCCCACGCACCGCCGTGGCCGTGGAGCGCACTGTTGACGAAGCAGGGAGCGCAGGGGCCAAGTGGAATCGAATTGCAAAACTCTCAGCCGACGCCACCCAATTCAGCGATTCCACATTGAAGAAGGGCGAGCATTTCGCGTACCGGGTGCGCGCTTTGCATGACGCCGGCGAATCCGCCTACTCCAATATCGCGCGGGGAGCGCTTTCCACAAAACCTTGAAACCGCGGGTTCCACGACCACACTGCAGAACTTTGGCGCACGGTTTGCCGGAGGTGCGACAATATCTGAAACGCTTCGGAGCGGCCAGTCGCAGGTTCATTTCCGATGCTCATCTCAAGCGTTAGTCTACAACCGTGCAAGGGCATCGATCATCTCGCAAACCGATCCTGGCATTGGCCGCGCTGCTCTTTGCGGCCTGCACCATCTTCTACAGCTCGCTTTGGGCCCTCTACAGTGAGCAGCCGGTGCCGGTCGAGTTGGGCTTCGACAACAAATACCTACCCGCGGATCACTCCCAGTTCGTGCAGAGCATAATTCCCGGCAGCCCCGCCGAACGCGCTGGCATCAAGGCCGGCGATCGCATCGTTCGCATTAATGGAGCGACGCTGCAAGAAGACTCGCTGATTCACATTTGGCTTGAGCATAAACCGGGCGATAGCGTTGCGTTGACCCTCGAGCGGCCTGACCCAGCGCGGCCTGGCCTTTTTGTACCGCTCGATATTCAGGCTACGTTTCGCGCCAGCGAATCGGCGACCGGCGAGGTGGGAGTAGCCCAGCACCTGGGTCAGGGCGTTCTGCGTTTATATCCGTTCGCTTTTCTCACGGTAGGTTTGGCGGTTTTATTCCTTCGGCTGGAAGATCTAAACGCTTGGCTGCTGGCTTTGATGTTCGCCGCCTTCATCGCCATACCAGCTTTCGACAACGCTTTTCTGGGCGTGCCCGCCTCGGTGAGAACATTCGCCATCGCTTACCGGACGATCTTCAACAACCTGGTGGCAGCGTTGTTTTATTTCTTTTTCGCAGTGTTTCCGGCGCGCTCTCCCTTAGACCGGCGTCTGCCCTCGATCAAGTGGGTGGGTTTGGCGCTGGGGTTATTCCTTGCGCTGCCGCTCGGCTTCGCCTTGACGGTGCCTGAATGGGTGGGCCGCGATGCCCCAAGAGACGCGGCTTTGGGCTGGGTTGCGAGAGGATATCCGCACTACTTGATTCTGACCTTTAACTATGGACTGGTTGCCTTGGGCTTTGTTTCCCTGACGTGGAATGCCGCTACGGTCCGCTCGCCTGAGGCGCGCCGTAAGATTCGAGTGCTGCTCTTAGGAACGCTGGTCGGCGTCGTCCCCGCGACTCTGGTGTTGGCCGCGAATGACTTCTTAGGCTTTCACATCGGCCTTTGGCTGGGTGCAACGATCACAGCAGTGCTCTGGTTGTTTCCCCTATCGTTTGCCTATGCCGTGGTCAAGCTTCGCGTGCTCGAGATCCCTGTTCTGCTTAAGCGCAGCGCTCGCTTTCTGATGGTGCAGTGGGGGATGCACATCCTCGGCGTTACAGCGACGATCACGCTGATTCTGATCTTTGGCCGCGCCTTCGCTCGGCAAATCTCCGCGCACCCGCAAGTTGCCATGATTCCAGCCTTCGCGTTGGGAGGTTTGTTGCTGTGGCTTGGAATGGTGGTTAACGAGCGGGTCAAAAAGCGGATTGACCGGGCCTTCTTTCGGAGCTCCTACGACGCCCGCCTGATTCTCGAAAACCTGGCGGAAAAGACCCGCACGGCCGGCACGCGTCACGAACTGGCAACCCTGCTGCAAGCGGAGATCAAGCAGGCGCTCCATCCTCAAACCATGATGATGTATCAAAGCGCGGGCAACGGCGAGCTATTCGCTCTGGCGAGTGAGGCACAGCAGGAGCCGCAGGTGATTTCTGCCGATCTTCCGCTTCTGCTCGAGCTCGCGAGGCGCGGCCAGCCCTGGGAGGTCCCGCCGGAGGCCTCAACTCTCAATCCGGAGCTATGGGCGTCACTCCAAACCTTCGAACCGATGCAGCCTGAATGTCTTGTACCCATGCCGGGCCGTGAGAGCAAACTCGCCGGGTTACTGCTACTGGGAGCGCGCCGCTCGGAGGAACCTTATTCCAGTGAAGATCGCCGGCTGTTGGCCTCGGTGGCTAGCCAGGCCGGCGTCGCACTGGAAAGCATTGCGCTGACGGAGCAAATGGCGGAGCGCATCGAGGCCGAACGCCGCTCCCTTCACGAACTGGAGATGGCGAGGCAGGTGCAAGCCAGGCTCTTCCCGCAGAAGTTTCCCACGCTGCGCAACCTGGAATATGCCGGGCGCTGCATTCAGGCGCGGCAGGTGGGCGGAGACTACTACGACTTTCTGGAGCTGGCTCCGGGACGCGTGGGCTTTGTGCTGGCCGATATCGCGGGAAAAGGCTTCTCCGGCGCGCTGCTCATGGCTAATCTGCAAGCCAACTTGCGCAGCCAATACGCCATGGCGGTCGATGACTTGCCGCGCCTGCTCACCTCGGTGAACCGGCTCTTCTACGAGAGCACCGGCGATGCCAGCTACGCCACCTTATTTTTTGCAGATTACGACGATTCCACAGGCAAGCTCCGCTACGCCAATTGCGGACATCTTCCCGCACTCTTGCTGCCGGGTAGCCCGAGATCGCAGCCGCCAGTTTCACCCCCTCCCACGAAGCGACTCTCCGCGACCAGCACCGTGATGGGGTTGTTCGACGCCTGGCAGTGTGAGATTGCTGAAATCGAGCCGGCAGGAGGCGACACGCTCGTGCTCTACACCGACGGAGTCACCGAAGCTAGCAACCGCGAGGGCGAAGAGTTTGGCGAATCGCGTTTGGTGCAGGCTGTGGCGAGCCGCACGCACCTTCCCCTGGAATCCCTTCTAGAGGGAGTCATTGCCAGCGTGCAGGAATTCAGCGGCGGTAGCGAACAGCAGGATGACATCACGCTGGTGATCGCGCGCCGCCGCTCATAATTGGAGGAGGGTAGACGAGGTGAGTGCGGGTTGTTGCCCCGCTAGAAACCACTGTGCCCAGGGTTCCTTATTTCAAAACCACGGTGGACTTTCGAGTCCCATGAAGCCAATAGACCCGAGCGCACGAGCGCTGCAGCGAGAAGTGGAGTTCTGGTGAGCGCGGCAGGATTCGAACCTGCGACCCATGCCTTAAAAGGGTCGCCAACCCAAGCACAAACAACAACTTGCACGTCCAGCTTACTCCATGCACGACACAACAAAATCAGCGAGATGCCGACAAGACATCGGTCTGGGTGCCCGGAGGGTGCCCGGAATCGGCCTCTCGAACGGTTCACTTCGGTTTCGAGGAGATCTGCCCCCGATGCTACTACTCCGCTGAGGTCCAGCTACGAAGCTCAGACTGAAAACGATTTTGCAATCGTCTTCATCGGCAGTAAGAGCTTGAGCTTGTCTTCCGGTAGTTCGATGAAGCCATATTTTCGATAGAAGTTCGCTGCGTCGCTGTCAACCGCTTCGACAAACACAGCCAACGAGGCAACGTCTGTTGCTGCCAGTAGACTTTTATGAAGGGCGTTCATCAGTGTCAGTACGCCAAGGCCCGTTCCCTTGTATTTCTCAGCGACCGCCATTCTTCCAAGAAGAGTCACACCTACATGCCCGTACTTGCCGGCCTTCTTCGCAATTTCTTCGGGGAGCTGGTCGAGTCTGAGCTCTCTGCTGGATAGCGTGTAGTACGCCAGAATTTGCTTGGGGTCATCCTTGGCTGTGATGACGAAAACACTGGCGAGCCCCCGTTTGACATCCTGCGACGCCTGCTCTCGAATGTATCGGTCGAGGGAAGCATTCCCGCAGGAAAAAGCCGCTCGGTCGTGGTCACCAAGCGGCTCGATTTTGTATTTACCTTTGTCGGCGATCACACCTTATTTCATTCTCATGTACGCTCTTGCCGCCTCACGCAGAGCCTCATTAGGCTCCGGTGGATTCCTCAAGGCTTCTACAAACGCACGCTGATTGCGCACACTGAGGTCAATCGTTGTGTGCTTCTGAATAACGCTGGTAGCGGCTCGATGCATAGATGAGATTGCAAAATCCGTCAGCGTGACGCCCTCGATTGCGGCGGCCCGCTCAAACAGTTCCTTCTGTTTGGGGCTAACCCGTGCCTCAATTCTCGCGTGTTGTGGAGATGCCATAAACGTACCCTCTTTCTCTTTGACTACTGTACGGCAAATTGCCGTACCATGTCAACCCTCTTTAGATTGCTCGAACGGAACGACACTCGAGCCGCCACAACCCTGCTTGATCGCATGAAAGATCTGGAACTCCAGTTAATTGAAGATCGGTTGCCCAACATCAAGCCGGGCACGTTGAAGTATGTATCCTGGGACGAAAACCGGTGGTACGGGGCTGAAAGCAATGTGTTGGGCAAACTTTCGCGGACAAGTCCACGATTCTCAGCCTTGGCATGGCGATTCGAATAGGCCGACGAAAGTTGAGGTCGTTTTTTCTCGCTGCCGTAGTCTACTTTCCAGGCTACTCTCCCAGGTGATGCCCCAACTCCTTTAGCCAGGTCCTTGGACTTGTTGGAGCGTTGGTGCTTCTCGGCCCGAGTGGGACCTGGATTCTCTTCATATAGCGAAAACGCAGAGTGAAGAGTACGGAAGAAATGCAAAACCTTACCAATTTTCCAGTTCGCGCGGTATGCGGCGGGTTCTAACGTGACGCTTTTCTATTCTCCAGTCGTCCAGTCGCCAACCAAACCGTCCGGTCGCCTCGCCATTATTTAACCTTGATGCTCAGTCTGTAACTCCGGTGGTTGTGGAGCGTGATTGGTCATAGGGGACTGGTTGACCACCAGCCAGTACAGGCCCAGAGTTTTCACGGTCGTCCGGAACTGATCGAAGTCTACCGGCTTCTGGATATAGCTGTTCACGCCCAGGTTGTAGCTCTCAACCAGATCTCGTTCCTCGTTGGAAGAGGTCATGATAACAACCGGAATCGTCTTGGTCCTGGAATCATTCTTCAATTGCTTGAGCACTTGCAGACCATCGACTTTGGGTAGTTTCAAATCCAGCAAAACCAGTTTGGGAGGATGATCGAAACTTCTTTCGGCAAAAACGCCACGGCAGAAAAGGAAGTCCAGAGCTTCTTTGCCGTCACGAACGACAAAAATGCTGTTAGCCAATCTCTCCTCTCGCAATGCATAAAGGGTGAGATCTATGTCGTTCTGGCTGTCTTCAACCAAGAGTATGTCGTGATTTGTGTTCATAGTGAACCTCCGGCAGCTGCAGCGGCTTTTTCGGGCGCAGAGTGTTCCCCGGCGCCGAGCGTGAAAAAGAAAGTGGCGCCGCGATCCAGTTCGGCTTCGACCCAGACGCGACCTCCGTGTTTCTTGATGATGCGCTCCACGGTAGCCAGCCCAATGCCGTTGCCTTCAAACTCTTCGGCAAGATGTAAGCGATGGAATACACCAAACAGCTTGTCCGAAAATTTCATGTCGAAGCCTACTCCGTTATCCTTCACAAAGATCACTTTTTCCCCTTCTTTTTCCGTCTGCCCGATCTCGATCACGGCGGGAGACCGCGGCCGGGAATACTTCAAGGCATTGCTAATCAGGTTTTGAAAAACCTGCGTCATTAAGATGGGATCGCATTCTACAAACGGCAGCCCGCCAATCTTCCATTCCACCTGGCGACCTTCGGTTTCCGGCGCCAGCAGGGTTATCACGTCCTCCACCAACGAACTCAATCCCGTGACCTTAACCGTCAGCGCCTGCTTACCAAGGCGCGCCAGTTTCAACATTCCGTCCACCATTTGGCCCATTCTATGGGCTGCCTGCACGATGAGTTGCAGGTACTCATGCGCTTCGGCGGGCAGAGAGGAGCGAAATCTCTCTACGAGTATCTTGGCGAACCCGCTTATGTGACGTATTGGCGCTCGCAAATCGTGCGACACCGAGTAGGTGAAGGCTTCCAGTTCCTTGTTGGCGACTTTCAGTTCAGCAGTGCGCTCAATCACCCGCCCCTCCAGGCTTTGATTGAGCGTTTGGATTTGCCGTTCCGCAGTTTTCCGTTCAGTGATGTCGCGGAGCACGGCGACGCCTCCACCGAGGTTGCCATGCTCGTCCTTCAAGGGCCGTGCTGAAACTTCGAGAAACATCCCTTCGGCACGCCCAGGCTGCTGAACCATCATGTCCACTTGCACCGATTCCCCGTGCAAGGCCCGTACCAGCGGAAGGCGATCCGGCGGACACGGCGTGATTCCATCGGACAGAAAGACTTGGTAATAAGGAGTCCACTGCTCGGTGGGCAAGTCGGAAGCGTCACGGCCCATCAGCGTTTTGGCGGAGTCATTCCAGATGAGAAAGTGGCCGTCGCGATCGGCGGCGATCAGTCCCTCGCCCATGCTGTCCAAAACCAACTTGAACATCCGGGTTTGCGCTTCCAGGGCCTCGCGGGAGACCGACAGTTCCTGAGCCTGCGCGGCCAGCCGTTCCTGCGCTTCCTGGTGCTCGCTGATATCCGTATTCGTTCCGAACCACCGGACCACCCGCCCTTCCGAGTCCTTTAGCGGCATAACGCGGTTGAGGAATGTACGAAAGGTACCGTCAGCGCCCCGTAGAGGGAATTCCATATCGAAGGGCTCGCCGGTGGCAATCGAGGCTTGCCACCGTTCCATGACCTGGGGCAGCATCGCGAGATCGATAACTCTCCGCCAGCCCCACCCCTCCATCTGCTCGGGGGTTGTGCCCGTGTATTCGTACCAGCGCTGGTTGTACCAAGAGATCGTTCCGTCGGCCCCAGCCATGTGGGCCAGTTGCGGGATGCCGTTGGCCATGGCCTGAAAGCGTTCTTCGCTCTCGCGCAGAGCAGCCAGCGCCTGACGGCGCTCCGTCACGTCGAACAGGATGCCCCCAACCCGGAGGTTTTCGCCGGCATCGTTCTGATAGGCTCGGCCTTTTCCTGCGATCCAGCGGTCCGAGCCATCCGGCCAAACCACGCGGTATTCAACGTCGTATTCGGAGTGGTCGGCGAGCGTCCGTTTCATGGCCTCATCCACGCGGGCACGGTCGTCAGGATGAATCATCGAGAGAAACATCGCGAAATTGAAGTCCGTGTCGGCGGGCAGTCCGAACAGGGCGAAGCTCAGCGAAGACCCCGCTAGTTTCCCGGTTTTGAGGTCCCACTCCCAGGTGCCCAGCCGCGCTCCGTCCAAAGCCAGACGCAACTTTTCCTCGCTGTCGCGCAGACCCTGTTCCGCTCGCGTGCGTTCTGTGATCTCTTCCGCGAAGATTACGATCCCGGCGATTGCGCCCGTGCTGTCGTGCCACGGCCGTACTTCCCAACGTATCCACTGCACGCTGCCGTCGGAACGGTCGAGACGGTCATCCTCTCCCCGCAGCACCTCGCCCGCCAGTCCACGACGATGAATTTCCTTCCAGCGCTCGGGAACCTCTGGAAAAATTTCGTAGTGCGACACGTCGCGCAGCTCACGCTCTCCCAAGCCATAGTCGGTCCGCCAGCGGCGGCTTACCTGGAGGTAACGCATCTCGCGGTCAAACATCGCCAATGCCGCCGGCGCATGTTCGATGAAAAGCCGGAACCGATCCTCGCTCTCCCTGAGCTGCTCTTCCTTAACCTTGCGCACGGTGATGTCGCGCGCAATTCTTGATGCGCCCACAATCGTACCCGTGCTGTCGACGACGGGTGAAATCATCATGGAAACATCAATTTTCTTACCGTCCTTCCGTACGCGGACAGTTTCAAAATGTTTGACGCTCTCACCGCATCTGATTCGCGCCAAGATGGCGGACTCCTCCTCGGCGCGCTCCGGCGGTAAAAGTACTGCCATCGGTTTGCCAACTGCTTCTTCCGCCGAATAGCCGAACACTTTCTCAGCGCCGCGATTCCAGCTAGTGATGGTTCCGTCCAGCGTCTTGCTAATGATGGCGTCGTCGGAGGATTGGACTACAGCCGCCAAGCGCTCCGCTATTTCCTGCGCGCGACGGCGGTCGGTAATCTCTGATCGCAGAGCCGCCGTACGCTCCTCGACCCGCTGTTCCAATTCGACGTTCAAGGTGTTGAGTTGGGATCTTGCGCATGCGCTGACCGCGATCTCGCGGATGATGACGAGAAAAGCGAGTGACCACAAGCCTATCTCGAGAAAGAGACCTGCAACGGTGATGAGCCTCGTCGAACGTTGTCCGGCTGCTGCTCTTAGAGAGCGCTGGCTCAACAACCGCGTCTCCTCAGCGTGCATGTCTTGGGTTGTTGCGCGAACTGCAACGACGAGCCTCTCGATTTCGAGCGCGTCGCTACCACCCGGATAGGCTCCCAGTTTCCGGCGCTTGGCGATAATGCTCTCGGCGAATTCGAGCGCCATGCGCACCCGCGGTTCCAGCACATCCAGTCGCCGCTGCTGACTCAGATTGTCTGCTGTCAGATGCCGCAATGTGTCTTCGTCTTGGTAGATGTTCCCACGGGCGGTCTGATAATGGACCAGCAGCGGCTCTTGCCCGCTCAAGGCAAACGCCCGGGCGCTGGTTTCCGCTTCGAGCACATCTCCGGACGTGCCTTGGATCGTCGCCATCACCTCATAGGTGTGGGATACCCAATAGGCATCCTGCTCCGCGCGTCGGGCACCGTGCCATGACCAAAAACCTAAGAAGACGGTTAGAAGCACAGCCACGACTAAACCGCCCGTAACCCTGTGCCGGAGTCTAGCCTCGATCGGTCCATCGAACCGCTTGCGCTCTGCCATTTCCTAATCCACTCCGCATCAATTGCTTCCGGCGCAGTCATCGAAGTTCTTAAGACTATTCGGTGGTAGCGGTTTGATCGTTAAGATCCACCCACCCCAACCCCGCCGGGCTCACATTGCTTTGCCGACGCTGAGGCCGGAACCTGACGGAAGGTGGCCCTCAACACTTGTCAGGAGCTCCTGGACACGAATTGGCTTGGACACATAGTCATCCATTCCAGCTGCCACGCAGCGCTCGCGATCACCCTTTAGCGCGTGAGCGGTCATCGCAATGATCGGAATACGCGCTCCCGTGAATTTTTCCTTCGCCCGTATTAGAGCCGTAGTCTCGAAACCATCCAGCTCAGGCATCTGAACGTCCATTAAGATGAGGTCAAAATTACCTGACTCTATTGCTTTTGGGGCTTCGCGGCCGTTACCCGCCACCACCACGGTATAGCCTCGCTTTTCAAGCAAACGGACAGCCAAAGTTTGATTGACCGGATTGTCTTCAGCCAGCAGAATCCTGACTCTGTTCCGATCCTCACGCAAAGTGTGGCGCGTGACGACCGTGGCAACCTTCTGAGACACCTGCTGAAGCGCACGGGTGACGACTTCGAGTAGCTCCGCCTGACGGATCGGCTTCGTGAGATATGCGGAAATCCCCAGCTCGCGGCAGCGTGCCCCATCTCCCGGAGAGCCGCCCGAGGTGAGCATCATAAGTGTTGTGCCTGCCAGTTCTGGGTTAGCCCGGATTTGTTTGGCCACGCTAAAACCGTCCATCTCGGGCATGTGGCCATCCAGCAGAACCAGCGAGAATGGATGTCCGGCGTTCCGTGCTAATTCCAGAGTTTCAAGAGCCTGCCCGCCGCTTCCAACAGCGGTCGGCCGCATCCCCCACCGGCTGAGGGTTGCGTTCAAGAGTTGCCGATTCGTCAGGTTATCGTCCACGATAAGCACCGGGAGCTCCCGCAGGTTTTCCGGCTGAATCGGTTTGGCGCGCTCGGCGGGCGTGTTTTGAGACGCCAAGCGGAGGGTAAAGTGGAAGGTGCTTCCCTGGCCCGGCTCGCTCTCCACCCAAATGGTCTCGCACAGGCTCTCCCGAAGGTCGAAGGGAATCGAGTCCAGTTCGAGCTTCCCCGCTTCGATTTTGGAAAAATCCAAAATATCGTCGATGATGGTAAGCAGGCACTCGGCCGAGAATTTCGCCATGCCCGCGTGGTCCATTTGTTCCGGAGTTAGTTCGCTGTCGATGAGTAGTCCGACCATTCCGAGAATGCCGTTCATGGGCGTCCGAATCTCATGGCTCATAGTGGCCAGGAATTCGCTCTTGGCGCGGCTGCCGGCCTCTGCCGCCTCCTGGGCTAACTTGCGCTCGGTAATGTCGATGGTGACCCCGCCCAGTTCCCGCTCTCGGTCCGCGCCCAAGATCACGCGCACGTGGCTCTTTAGCCACAGAACCGAGGCGTCCGCCGCGATCATGCGATGCTCAAACTCTTGCGGCAGGTTTTCCTCCGCAGCCCTGGCGCAACAGGACGCCACCAAGGCGCGATCTTCCGCGTGAATGTGGTCCGGCCAGAACTGGGGTTCGTCCATCCAGTTCTCAATTGGGTAACCCAACAATGCCTTCGCTTCCTGGTTCACATAGCTGAATTGTGATGCATGAATATTTCGCCGCCACAGAATGACCTCCGCCGATTCCACCAACTGACGGTAACGTTGTTCACTCAAGTCCAGTTCCAGGGCTTGAGCGGAGAATCGGCGGTCGACGATAGCCGTCAGTACGGCCAAGCTGAGGGCCATGAGGGTGACGATGATGATGCCCCCAATACCCAGGGACGAAACATCCACCGCGTGGGTTAGATCGTGAACCTCCGCAGAGCCGGTAAAACTGGCTGCGGCCATGCCCGTGTAATGCACGACCGGAATCGCCGCGCCCATCACCAGCGCACTGGCCACCTTCTTCCAACCCCAGCCCTGTTGCTTATCCCGAAAATGAAATGCCAGCCGCAGTGCGACAAGAGAGATCGCCACCGCGAGCACAACTGACAAAGTCACCAGCTTCGGAGAATATGTGCACATCGCGGGCAGCCGCATCGCTGCCATTCCGATGTAATGCATGGCGGCGATGCCGCCACCCATGATCAAGATTCCCGTGAGAGCATGAAACCATCGCATGCGTTGTCGGCTAACCGCAAACAGCGCGACCCAAGAAGCGAATACAGCCGCCAGAAGGGAAAACAAGACTGTGGGCCAATCGTAAAGAATAGGAAAGGAAAGGCTGAAGGCTAGCATCCCAATGTAATGCATCGACCAGATCCCTATGCCCATGGCGAAAGCGCCACCAGTCAGCCACATGAACCGTGCGCGCCCCTGCGCCGCCGTGATTCGCGCCGCCAGATCGAGCGCGGCGTAAGATGCCAAAACAGCAATCAACACGGACACCGACACCAGCCGGTAATCGTAAGAACCCACGAGAGCGGACCCCGAAAGCGCCATAAGAACCCAATCCCCACATCCCGCTAGATCGCGATTACATGAACCGCGACGCGCTTCTCTCGCGCCTAAACTAACCAGACTCTCCAAAACTCTCCTGATTGTGGAGATAAGGGGCTGAGATCCATTCAGCAACAGGCCTTTCTCCAGGAATGCGCCCGCTCCGTCGCGTATTAGCCTGTCCTCATTCTTCTGAGAAAGCCCGGTCAGCACGACTACCAGGATCTGCGCCGTCAAAGTCGGATTTGAGGGCTCTCAGGACTGAGGGCCCATCGAGTTTGGGCAGCATCATGTCCAACAAAATCACGTCGGGGAGGCTCGCACGAAGCGACACTCAATGCCTCCATTCCATCCACAGCGATAACAACGTGATAGCCAGCCTTCCTGACAGCGTGCTCTCGCGATTCGTACAACCTTGCTGTCCTCGACCAAGAGGACGGTCTGCATGGCTGCCAAACCCTATTCGTGGGACTCCAAAGAATCATCGGCAAAAATCAGGAGCACTTCAGGATCTTGACTTCGAACTAAGAGGCCACGAGAAACGGTCGCGTCACACATATCATCCCACTGGCGGTGTTCCTAGCGTCAGACGAATTAGCCTGGATCGAGCTATCGAGCCGGCCGGTATCAGCCGACCGCTCCGTGGGCAGTAAATTAGACGTGCATTCCGGGTCTCCCGGGACACGCCGACCACCTGCTTTCAACCTAAAGATTGCTCCTGCACCGTCGATAGCCTAATTGAAGAGGCGGCGCCGAACAGCGGCATCGATCCGCCTCGTTCAAGCCCTCGTTACGGAAGCATATGGAGTAAGGAGTCATCCGGCTGGTGAATCGCGCTGCGGCATGTCGCCTCGTCAAAACAGGGGTCGCCGACCCTGCGGCCACGGTTTCGCGCGATGCGCCCACCGACCGCCCGCTGCGACGCAAGGTAACCATCGGTTTCATCGCAGCCGCGGTGCTGACTGGACTTCTGGGCTTGCTTTCCTGGCGTGACGCGCGGCGGACGACAGAGGATGCCGATTGGGTCGCCCACACTCACGAAGTAGCAGCCACTCTGGAACTCACTCTCAGACATCTGCTCGACGTGGAAACTGGCGGGCGCGGCTTCGCCATGGCCGGAGACGAGAAATTCCTTGAGCCCTATGAGACAGGCAGGACTGCGATCGGCCAAGATCTGCAAAGGCTGAGCGTTCTGATGGCGGACAATTCCAAACAACTACGCCAGCTCGATCTGCTACGCGGGCAAGCAAAGGCCCGGATAGAGGCCACGGAAGAGTTGATAGCGATTAGACGGAACTCCAGGACTGCCGCTACCGATTTGGAGGTTCAAAAGGGCAAGAAGGTGATGGATGCGGCTCGCCTCAGTGTGGCACAGATGGAGGCTGAGGAAAAAAAACTTCTTGACCAGCGCACCGAGCGCCTCCGCGCGACGAACCGTTTCACCTCTTCCGTCATTGCGTTTGGGTCCGTCCTGGGTGTGGTCTTCCTGACCGTGTCGGGATTCACTGTCAGCCGCGAGATTGGCGTTAGCGCACGCGCGCGAGCCCAGGTCAATGCGCTCAACGTGGAACTGGAGCAACGCGTGGCCCAGCGCACTGAGGCATTGGGCGAAAGCGAAGGCCGACTGGCGGGCGTGATCCAGTCAGCCATGGACGCGATCCTTACGGTGGACGAGCAACAGAACCTTCTCCTATTCAACGCGGCCGCCGAAAGGATGTTTGGCTGCCCCGCGGCGGAAGCCTTGGGACAGCCCCTCGCGCGTTTCATTCCGCAACGCTTCCATGCCGCCCACGCCGGACACATCCACAAGTTCGCCGACACCGGGGTGACGAGCCGGGCCATGGGATCGAAGAATGTGCTCTGGGCAGTGCGAACCGATGGCCAGGAATTTCAGATTGAGGCCTCCATTTCTCAGGTGATCACGAGCGGAAAGAAACTGTTCACCGTGATCCTGCGCGACGTGACCGAGCGGGTGCAAGCGGAGGCAGTGCGCGAACATCTGGCGGCGGTGGTCGACTCCTCCGACGACGCCATTATCAGCAAGGATCTGAGCGGCATCATCAACGCCTGGAATCGCGGTGCGGAGAAGATCTTCGGTTATCCCGCAGCGGAGGCTGTGGGCAAACCGATGACGATGCTGATGCCGCCCGATCGTGTCAATGAGGAGCCCGCGATTTTGACGCGCATCCAGCGCGGCGAGAGCGTGGAGCATTTTGAAACCGTCCGGGTGCGCAAGGATGGCACAAAAATTGACGTTTCCGTGACGATTTCGCCGATCCGAGATGTCAACGGTGCGATTGTCGGCGCTTCGAAGATTACCCGCGACATCACCGAGCGCAAGCGGGCCGAGGAGGCGCTGCAAGAACAGGCCCAGATCATGGATTCGGCCCAAGTATTCGTGCGCGATATGCACAGCCGGGTCGTGTTCTGGCCCAAAGGCGCGGAGAAACTCTACGGCTTCACTCGCCAGGAGGCTGTAGGCGTCCTTTCCCACGATTTATTCGACACCAAGTTCCCCGAATCTCTGGAGATGGTAGAGAAGAAGCTCTTTGAGACTGGGATGTGGGAAGGCGAACTGATCCACACCCGGCGGGACGGCAGCATCATCGTCGTCTCCAGCGCATGGGTGTTGCATCGCGACAAGCAGGGCCAGCCGATCCGCATCCTCGAGACCAACATCGACATCACGGCGCGCAAGCGGGCGGAAGAGTCCCTACGCGACAGCGAAGAGCGTTTCCTGGCCATGGCCAACGGCATTCCGCAGCTGGCCTGGATGGCCGAGGCCGACGGAAATATCTTTTGGTATAACAAGCGCTTTTACGAATACACGGGCACGACCCTCGAGCAGATGAAGGGCTGGGGCTGGGAGAAAGTTCACGATCCCGAAGTGCTGCCCAAGGTGCTGGAAGGGTGGAGAGAAGCGATTGCCGCCGGCACGCCCTTCGAGATGGAGTTTCCATTGCGAGGGGCCGACGGGAAGTTCGGCGCGTTCCTCACCCGCATTGTGCCGGTGAAAGACGCTGCCGGCCGTGTGACGCGCTGGTTTGGAACGAATACAGACATCGGCGAGATCAAACAGGCGCAGGGGCAACTGGCAGGCCAAGCCAAGGAACTTTCACAGCAGGCAAAAGATCTAGTCCGCTCCGGAGAGTCTCTGGAGGCGCAGAGCACGATGCTCAACCTGGTACTGGAGAATATGGCCGAAGGCCTGGTGGCAGCCGACCTGGAAGGACACTTTCTGATATGGAACGATGCTGCCCGCCGTCTGATGGGCCGGGATGCGCTCGAACTGCCCAGCCACCAGTGGACGGACCGCTACCAGATGTTTCTGCCCGACGGGGTCACGCCTTACCCCACCGAGAGCCTTCCCCTAGTGCGCGCGCTGCGTGGGGAATCGACGCTGCAGGAAATGGTCGTCCGCCATTCGGCCGAGCCGGAAATCTTTCTGGAAGTGACGGCGCGGCCCATGAAGGACAGAAAGGGCAACTTTTGCAGCGGGGTGGTGGTCTTTCGTGACATCACAAAGAGGAGATCGGACGAGCTGGAAATCCGCAAATTGAATGAAGAACTGGAAGAGCGTGTGGTGCAACGGACAGCGCAATTGGAAGTCGCCAACCATGAGTTGGAAGCTTTTACCTACTCCGTGTCGCACGATCTGCGGGCGCCGCTGCGGCACATTGGTGGCTATTCCAAGATCTTGTCTGAGGACTTTGGCTCTGCAATGCCCGCGGAAGCCCAGAGTCACGTAAAACGCATTGAAGACGGAGTTGACCGCATGGTGCTGCTGGTGGATGAGCTGCTGAATCTGGCGCGAGTTGGGCGTCGTGCGCTCAAACTCCGATCCACCAATCTGAATTGGGTGATCGAAGAGGTAGTGTCCCTGCTGCAGCCGGAAGCCGAAGGTCGCCAAGTGACCTGGAAGATTGCGGAGCTGCCCGCCGCGGAGTGCGACCCTGTCCTAGTCAAGCAGGTTTTTCAGAACCTGATCGCTAACGCCCTCAAGTTCACCCGGACCCGGGAGCGCGCGGTCGTCGAAATTAGTCAGAGGCAAGAGAACGGGCAGCTGGTGATCGTCATTTGCGACAACGGGGTCGGCTTCAACATGAAGTATCAGGACAAGCTGTTCGGCGTCTTCCAGCGCCTGCATCGGGACGAGGACTTCGAAGGCACCGGCATTGGCCTCGCCACGGTGAAACGCATCGTTCACAAGCACGGAGGCCGGGTGTGGGCGGAAGCGGAACTGGATAAGGGCGCGACCTTCTATTTCACGCTTGGAGCCGAATCGGCCGATGTTAAGACAAAAGAAGACAAGAACAAGGCCGCAACGGCATGAGCTAAGCGGAGCTCCGGATCTCACCGCGCGCCCTTGACCTTCGTTGCTTGATCGCCGATGCCTTCGTCGGTTCTCGCTATGTGCCTCCGTTCTCGCTGATGCTGCGTGCCCATCTGCGAGTGGCTCGGGGTACCCAACGCGGACGCTATCGTGGTTCCTCCCTCAAGGAAAGTTAAGTGTCCGCTTTCGGGCGCGCCTAGCGCCAGCATTCCCAGACTGGCAGGTTGAGGACCCGGAAGATTCGGCACTCGCGAGGCTTCGGCGTCGTCAGCGTCTGGTGGCCCCAGCCTCGATGGATTGATTGGGAACGGTCTCATAAGCATAGCCCCTCAAAACCGGCCCGGTACTGGTCATACAACGTGTGCCCAGCCGTAGTGGGTTTCGCCGACGATCGTAGACTCCAGAGCGGTAAACCCGCCGGTGTTGCCCTTGCTATTCCATGGGCAATTCACGGCCTCGGTGTAGCTGATGCGCTCGATCTGAAACATATCGAGGTAATTCGACTTGAATTTCTTGCCCGCGCCAATGACGTGTCCAGCGCGCAATTCCGGAACGCACTGCGCTCCGTCGAAACTTTGCGAAGACCCGACCGCGTTCCCCGCCTGAGCCGGGATCAAATCCATGTAGGCAAACGAACAGCCTTCCTTCCGGCGCACGTGCTTGCGCTTCTCGCAGGTTCCAGAAGCGTTATAGAAGCTGAAGTTGGTGACGCCGTCGTGGTTGAGGTTGACCGCTAGCGGGGACTCGATTTTCGGAACGGCGATGCGGGCGTACCGCAGCACATCCCCTGAGTTGTAGCGTTCGGCCCGGTGCGATCCGTTCTAGTGAGATCCTGACGTGGCACAAGGATCATGAACCGGCTCGGGGTTTGTTGTGATTGGCCGTTCTTCCGCCCAAAAACCCACTCATAGTCGGCTTTCTAAACTCTTGAACCTACAGCTAAGAAAATCGGTAGCCTGTGCTGCCCACAAACGGATGTATTTGGGCATTCAACGCCTCTAGCTCGACTCAAGACGCACGGATTTTGAGTCCCTCCTCCCGATTCTCGATCCTCTGCAAATTCGCATATTTACAGGCGCGTCCAGAAATTCAGTAGTGTGGTCGCTGCGGTTCAGTAAGGGTTCGTAGAGATCGAATGGTCATGAATTGGTCACGCTACGCACACATGATGGCTAAAGGCTACGTGTCTGATTCACACCGTAGATTCTGCAAGCCTCAGACACCACGAGAGCGACGAGCCCAAGGACCTAAGGAATACAAGTTCCAACACGAATTACGTGGCGGCGTTCGCGCCCGGGGAAAGTGAATCCATCAACTCCGTCAGCAAACCGTACCCGCCCGCACCGCTGGGCAGCGAGCTCCGGCCCAACGCTCAGGGTTTTCTAACGGCCACTCGAAAAGGAATTGCCGAAGACATGGCGCAGGATCTCTCGGACGAATTGTGAAGGATCTGTCCAACGCCAGTGCCAAAGGCCTTTTACACCAGTCGTTGTCCACCTGGCCACGGCGAGATGAGTTTTGCCGCGACCGGCCTTGCCGTAAAGGATCAGGGAGCGGCCCTCGGTGACGAAGTCCGGTCCCAGATAGGAACCGGGCAGCGATTGCCGCAGAGTGGACTGCAAAGTGAAATCGAACTCATCGATGGTCTTGAAGAAGGGAAAGTGGGCCTGGCGGGTGCAGCGCTGCAGGCGGGTTTGCTTAAGGTGCGCCACTTCCTCGGCCAGCAGAAGAGCGAGAAAGTCGCGATAGGTCCAGTTTTCTTTCTCGGCTCGATCCGCTACCTCCTGGTAGATGCGGTGTGTGTGTGCCAGGTTGAGACGTCGGAACAGAGGGTCGAGCTGGCCTTCGGAAAGTTTTGGGAGGGCCAGCACGGGCATGGGCTGAGATGGCTTCTTGGTCATAGCATTCTCCTTCGGTGTATTTACGGCTCTGTACCCGCAGTGGATAGAACAGCCGTGGAAAAAGCCGTTCCGTGGAAAAGTCCAAGGGCAGGACTTTTCCACTGCACTTGAAACTCCCGCAACCGCAGCGGGAGTTGCTCGGCCAAGGTCCGTACCAAACTCTCCACTGCTTCATCCCGGACCAGACTGACGCACATGAAACGCGAGTACTTCAGACGCGAGGCGAAAAAATGGATACCCCGGCTGGCGCCATCGACGAACTGCACTTCGATTTGTCCAAAATCATGCTGACTGAACTCCCCGGGCAGACCTTCGAAACGAACCCGCGGCTTAGCCGACTTCGGACGGAGCGATGCCACCAGCGCGTAGAGGGCAGTCTTGCTTCCTTCATAGCCCGCCTCCCGAACTCGCCGCAGAATCTCCAGCGACGCGAGATCGGGTGTGTGCTGCAGAATCTCGGGGATCGGTTTCCGGAAATTCGCCACCGGGCTCGGACGGCCGACCTGTCGTTGGGCGCGTTCCGCCGCATCGTCGACATGCTTCACGGGTCCCTCTTGCGCGATGCGCTTCACCCGCTTCACCGAGCATAGGGACACTCCGGTCAGCGGGGCCACCTCCGTCTTACCGTGGCCCGCCTTCAATAAAATCTCCACTTCGTGACGCTTCAGCATATTCAACATCCTCCTCTCCCTCCGCCTCTGGCCGGTCCATGGACCGGCCAGAGGCATAGGGAGAAGTTCTACCGCTAATGACTATTACTGGATGGCTCAGAATTTCCGAAATTAGGTGGTTCAGATTTTCCGGAACGCACAAGCCTAAAGGCGATAACGTTTGGGGAACTCATCAACCACTATCTCAACGACGAACTGTCCCGTTTATCGAAATCTGCTCGCAAAGCAAACAAGTCGTACATCAAGACATCAAGAACTGGATCGAACCGAATTGGCACGGTCATCTTGCCGACCGCATGGTTGGACAAAAGGACAAAATCCAGCGCCCGGATGGAACCAAGCTGAAGATCAAGAACGTGCTGTCGGCGATCTTCTCGCACGGGGTCCGCTGGGAGTTGGTAGAACGCAATCCAGTCTGCGGCCAAGGAGGGAGTCCCGGCCATCGCGGTGCTTCAACCGGCGTTCGCCAAAGCAACAGAGTCTCAATCCGGCGTGTGGCTCTTGCCCCAGGTGTCGTTCGTCAAACGCTGGAGCAGTTGCCCTTACGAGAGGCGACCATGGCTCTCGTAGATGCAGTCACGCCTCTCCGCGCATCAGAGTTGATTGCATTGAAGTGGAAGAACGTCGGCTGGAAGACAGGAATCCTTCAGTCCGAATTTGCATTGGTCGAAGGCGAACTGAAGGAGACCAAAAGCAGGAACAACCCCCTGCCACTGGCGGAGTCCGTACTATAAGTGCTTCGTCTCTGGCGCGAAAACACCCCTATCGATCGGACGAGGATTGGATTTTTGCCAGTCCGCATTATCATGGCAAGACTCCATACACCTATCAAATTCTCTTCCGTCGTCACATCAGCCCCGTAATCAAGAAAATCTCTGGAATCAATAGCAGCAAGGAAGCACCGATCGGATGGCATGCGCTACGCCGGTCGCTAACGACATTGCTGATCTCAAACGGGGAATGTGAAGGTCGCACAGTCGCAGCTTCGGCATACAACCCCAAAAATTACGCTGGAACTTTACGCACAAGCGGTTTCAGCCGATCAGCAGGAAGCCCACAGGAAGGTCGTCCAGATGATGCTTCCGACGAGATTTCCGGAGCAACTGAAGGAGAGAATCGACGCTGCAACGCTGCAACTGCGTAAGAAACGGGCCTTCTCTTCGGCTGGGTGTCCGGGGGTGCCCGAAACCAACCCTGCCGAAAGCTAAGTGCTTTGAAATCTTGGTGAGCGCGGCAGGATTCGAACCTGCGACCCATGCCTTAAAAGGGCGCCACAGGAATGTAACTCCCTTTTATTATCAGTAACTTACGCGCCGCCGAACGATGGAAAACCCACCTTTTTGGCACGAGTTGGACCGAAGTTGGACCGAACTTGGACCGAAATTCCCCGTTCGCTTATTGAAGCCCCTAATCTCGAACCGAACCCGACAGACCCCGGTTGAATGTCTGTTGTAGCAAAATGATTTTGTCACCCTAACGGCAACATGAAAGTGTCACCCTGCTGGCGAAGCCAGGTTGTATTTTGCAGGCGGGCGCCGCCGTAAAGCGGGGCGTTCGCTCGTCGATAGAGAATTTTGTGTCGAGGCCGCCAATCGATCAAAGCTTATACGTCAATTCGTACGGGCGTTCATGAAGATAATGCTCGCCCCGCCTCAAATGATTCTTCCGTTAGGCGAGAGTCCAGTTAGTCCGAATGAACCGATTCCCTGCAAAACCTATGACGAGGGGGTGACCGGTGGCCCGGGTGTCAAGCCCGATTTTCAAGTTTTCAAGCGTCTTCCGCTCCGGCCTAAACGCGCCGACTTTCAGGCGGCGCAGAGGATAGAAGATTGGGGATTGTCGGGGAGGAGGGTGTCCCCTCTGGCCTACTCTTGCTTCGCTTCTGTGGTCTGGTTTTACTCCGCCTTGACACCCTGCGGGAAAAGGAGACTCTACCCATCCTCTTGCAGCGAGGCTCCTTGGCTGATTGTGTCTAGACGCAACACGACACCTTGGAGACACTCTAGATTCTCATGCGGAAGGGCGCAATTGCTGCTCAAAGACCGCGGTAAACCAGAATATCGATCCCTTGCCCTCCGCGCTCTCGGCGCCGATCTGTCCGCCCATCATCTCCACCAGTTCCCTGGAGATTGTGAGACCCAGCCCCGTGCCGCCGTAGCGGCGCGTGCTGGATCCATCGGCTTGGACGAAAGGCTCGAACAGAGCTGAGGCGCGGCCTGGCCGAAAACCGATGCCGGTATCGCTCACGGTAAAGCGCAGCGTTACTGTCCTTGCCTGCTGTACTTCGAGGCGGACACGGACGCCGACCTCACCTTGAGCGGTAAACTTTATGGCGTTACCCAGCAGGTTGAGCAGAACCTGTCGGACCCGGCCCGGATCTCCCCGTAGGAGCGAAGGCGTCCCCGGCTCCAGTTCCAAGCTCAGTCGCAGGCCCTTTTCCGACGCCGTCGCCGCCAGCACTGAGGCGGCATCCTGCAACACCCTGTGGAGATCGAAATCGATGGTCTCCAGGACCAATTTTCCGGCCTCGATTTTCGAGAAATCCAGAATGTCGTTGATCACATGCACCAGCGCCTCGCCGCTGCTGCGGATGATTTCGGTATACTCCTGCTGCTCCGGGCTCAGCTCCGTATCCATAAGCAAGCCCGCCATTCCGATCACTCCATTCATCGGAGTTCGTATTTCGTGGCTCATGTTGGCCATGAATTGGCTCTTGGCCGCGTTGGCGGCCTCGGCGCCTTCTTTCGCACGCAGCATCTCCTCTTCCATCCGTTTGCGGGCGCTGATGTCGATGCAGGAGCCCTCCACCACGGGCGCGCTCCCGGCCGCATTTTCTATCCAACTGGCGTTTACCAGCACCCAGACCGCGGAGCCGTCCTTTCGTCTAAGGCACACATCGAGATTGGCAAAGTGTTTTTTTTCCCGCAGTTCCGCCCAGGTAAGTTCTCCCTCGCCGGACACGAATGATAGATCCGACCAACGCAGTCCCACAAGCATTGCGCCCGAGGAGTGGCCCAGCATGAGGGCGAACGCGTCATTGGCTTCGAGCACCGTGCCCTCCGCCTTAAACCGAAATACTCCGGCGAGGTTGCGTTCAAACAACAAACGATAGCGCACCTCCGAATCTCTGACCGCTTCCTCGGCGAGTCTGCGGTTTGTGATGTTTTCGTGTGCCAGCACGACTCGGGCCTCGCCTCCGTCGGCAAAAGTCGTGACGTTTACCGAGAACCATCTTTTTTCTTTGGGACTATGGCAAGGGTACTCAAGGCTGAAATCGTCCACCGCCCCCGCCATGGTCTGGCGGATTCCGTCCCCCACCGCTTTCGCGTCGGCGGTGCTGACGGAAGCCCCCCCGCACACCTCCAGGTAGTTGGCCCCTACTCCACAGGTGCGCTCGCTCCCGCCGTTGGCGGCGGCGAAGCGATGCCACGCGGCATTCACCGCCACAATCTCACCCTTCTCGTCCAGAATCGCGATATTTGACGACAAGGCGTCGAGAGTCGATTGCAGGAAATGCTCCGACTCGCGGAGGGAATGTTCCGCGCGCTTGCGCTCGGTGATATCGCGCAGCGTCCAGATGCGCCCGTAGTATTCCCCATTCTTACCGAAGACGGGAGCGGTGTAGCGGTCCAGGACCCGCCCATCTCTGAACTCGATCTCGTCGCGGCCCGTCTCGCTCGGATGATCGTAGAAGTGGTTCACCACGGCCAGATAGGCCCCCCCGTCTTTGACCAGGGTGGCAACATGATCGTCGAGCAGGTGGTTGTCGGTGCTGGCCAAGACCTCGGCGGGAAGGCTGAACAATTCGATCAGCCTGCGATTCATCATCAGCCTTTGGCGCTGGGGATTCGCCACGTGGATTCCTTCGATGGTGGCGTCGGCCTGCGCTTCCAGGAGTGCGGCTTTGAATTTAAGTTCGGATTCAATGCGCTGCCGTTCGGTAATTTCTCGCACGAAGACGAAGGCAAATTCGTCTCCATCGAACCGGAAGTGATTGGTTGTGACCTCGACTGGAAGATGCTGGCCCTGTTTGGTGACGTGCTCGGTCTGGAAGATCACCGTCCCTCGAGCCGTTCCTCCCTCCCAGATTTTTGGCCATCCCGCGGCGGTGATATGCGGGTCGAGGTCGGAGATGGAGAGCGAGAGAAGTTCGTCGCGGGACCGCCCGAGGGACTGGCAAGCCGCTTGATTGGCGTAAACGATGCGGCCTGTGGAGTCGATCCAATAGATGGCGTCGGACGCGTGATCGACCGAGTATTGCGTCAGCCGCAGTTCCTTTTCCACCTGCTTGTTCGCCGTAATGTCGCGTGCGATGCTGGAAGCGCCCACAATTCTGCCCGTGCTGTCCTTGATCGGCGAAAGGGTCGCGGCAATGCTGATTTGGGCGCCATCCTTGCGCACCCGCAGGGTCTCGAAGTGTTCGGCCGGCGCGTCCCGCCCGATGCGCTCTACCAGATCCGTTTCGTCCTGCACGGAATCCGGCGGCGATAGCATCTGCAAAGGTTGGCCGATAGCCTCCGCGGCGGTGTAGCCAAACATTTTCGCCGCCCCAAGGTTCCAGGCGTTAATGGTGCCGTCGAGAGTATGCCCGATGATGGCGTCGCCGGAGGACTGAACGATCTCCGCCAGTAGGGTGCGCGCCTGCTCCGCATGGCTCCGTTCGGTAGACATTGCTCCAAGAAGCAGTCCGGTGAGGGCCAGGCTCAGCATGGCGAGTTGGAGCCGCGGCAGTTCCGCCCCTGAAGAGCGATGCAAATACCCCGCCAGCATCAATCCGAGGTTGATGGCCACCGTGACCAACGCCGCCCCCGGCAGCCCGTAGCGAACCGCCCCCCAGATCACGGGAATAAACAACAGATATAGAGGCTGAAAGTTGGCTGCAGGTGCAAAGCCGAAAATTAGCCAGATCACCGCCAGGATGCACACCGCCTGGGCCGCTACTTCGAAACTCTCCAGTGTTGACCAGCGGTGGGTTGGTGGATGACCGGGTCCGGCCGCCCCTCCCGGAGCAATCCCTGCCGCCGTCATGCATGAACTCACGCTCGGAGCCACATAGACGAGCAGAAACGGAGCAAAAGCGACAATAGAAATCGAATCTCCAGCCCACCAACCGACCGTGGTCACGAAGCCATCGGATCGTTTGATCAGTCCGTCCCCCAACAGGGTCAACATTCCAATCAACGCGGTAGGCACTGCCGCTGCGACGAACGTCAGCGAAAAGCCCATGGCGTCGCGCAGGTTGCCCAGTTTCTGATCGATGCGCCATCGCCCACGGAGCAGGGCCACCGCCACGATATAGGGCAGATACAAGATGGTCGCCTGCGGAATTCCACACCAAGAAATGACGGTCCGGTGGTTGTTCACGATGCCCGTGACCAGGCTGGACACAAAAATCAGCGGCAGGTAACGCATTCCGCCGCTTAACAAAAGTGCGAGGACCAGGCCCACAGGCAGATACCAGGTTGGCGCTCCCTCCCAGGACTGAGTGACGGTTGACACCTTGTCCGCGAGCAAGAAGGCGAGCGCGAAAATCGCCGATAGCAAGGCCTGCTTATAGAGGGGCGCACCGCCCCAATCCGGATTCGAAATCTGGGGTTGAGCAGAACCGCGGTGGGGCGGATCGGACTTCGACCAATTCGCTGCCTCCGCCGACTGCGGCGATTGACCGCGCCTTCCCTGGCTGCGTGGGGCAACTTGGCTCCCCGGATTTGCCGCATCGCGGGAGTGCTCCGGGGGTGATTGAAGTTTTTCCACTAAAGACCGCGATTCAGACTCCGGTCACCATGGCCAGCCCGCTCAAAGGTCAGCCACCAAGTTGAATAACGGCATTAGGTTCTACAAACTTTAGGCACCCCACTCTGGGTCCGGGCGCGGCGCTGGCCGAGTTCCGGTCGTAATCGCGTCAGGAAACCCTGCCTCTTGTCGAAGCTTGTTCGGCCGGCACGATACCCCTTATATCTCGAACTCTGGTTCTGTGTTGGAGTGGTAAACACCGACATGCCGAGCCAGCCCTGATCTGCCGGAAAGATACGAGGAGGCGGCAGCCACGTAGTCGCCGCCTGTACCATTTCCCGACCTATTTCAGATGCGCGTTGTAGCCTTTTCCGTGCCAACATCGGTCTTGCGGCGGAGATGACCGAAGCCATGTGGCGATCGCCGCGGAGTAACAACAAGCTATACTCGGTAGCCACATTTTGAGTATCGTAAGTCGTCTCCCTGATTACGAGCAAACGCGACAGTCAGCGACAAAACACCACTACGAGAATCTGCGCGGTCAAAATGCGGAGCAGCATTGAGAGGGGATATACCGTGGCATAGGCGAGCAGCGGCGCATCGGAGGCGCTGAGGGAGTGGGCAAATGCAAGCGCAGGCGGATCAGTCATACTGCCGGCCAACAATCCACTGATTGTGGCAAAGCTCAGTTTCAAGATGATCCGCGCAATTAGGGCAACGAGTATTAGAGGCACGATAGTGATTGCCAAACCGGCCAGCAGCCAATGGACTCCCTCGTAGCCAAAAACGGTTTCAAAGAATCTTTCGCCAGCTTTCAGGCCCACGCAGGCAAGAAACAGGGCGATGCCCAGTTCCCGGAACGCAATATTCGCGCTGGCGGGCATATACCAAACCAAGGGGCCGATGCGGCTAATGCGACTCAACAGAATTGCCAGCAGCAAGGGTCCACCCGCCATGCCCAGGCGCACCGGCACGGGAATATGTGGAACGGCAATCGGAATTGCGCCGGCCAGAACACCGAGCGCGATGCCGATGAAAATGGGGATAAAATTGGTTTCCTGCAGCGCATGGATGCGATTGCCAAGTAACTCGGTAACTTCGTTCAGCGCTTGTTCATTCCCAACAACTTGAAGCATGTCGCCGAATTGCAGACGCAACTCGCCCACGGCGGTCATCTCAATCTCGGCGCGCGCTACCCGTGTAACCGCCACGCCAAAACGTCCGGCGAGATTCAGTTCTTCGATGGTGCTCCCCAGCGCGCCCTGGCGGGTCACGACTATTTTTTCCGAAGCCACTTTGCCGGAGAGCAACAAGTTCACTGTGCTTTCCCGACCCGCAACAACGCGGACACTTTCCAATGCCTTAGGAGTCCCCACCGCGAGAATAATATCGCCCGTGTGAAGGATGGTCTGCTCGGTAGCGGTCTGCACCTCAGAATCACCGGGGTGTTTGATGCGAGACACCACCACGCCGTCGCCCGCAGGCATTTGTCCAATCGGTAGGCCGTCAAGATTTGGATTTTCCACGACGAGAGTAAGACGTTCCAGTCGCTCCGCTTCATTCGGTCCGGGGGGCGCCGCCTCAGCGGTGTCGCGAAAAGCAAATCGCAAGAACAGGATGATGCCGATGATTCCCAACACCGCACCGGGATAGGCGGCAGCGTAGGCAAGTGGAGGCACGCCCCCCTGCTCGGCGGCCTTGCCGCCGAGCGTTTTGAGCATTTGTTGAGTGGCGCCCAGCGAGGGGGTGTTGGTCGTCGCGCCGGAAAAGAGTCCGAGCGAGGCAAACGGATTTATGTGCAGCCAATGGGCCGTGGCGATGGTCATTCCGGCGCCGAATACCACGATCGCCGCTGCCAGCGCGTTGAGATGCAGTCCCTGTTTTCGAAACGAGGCAATAAAGCCGGGGCCGAGCTGTAGTCCGATGGTAAAAACGAAAAGAATCAGTCCGAAGTCGCGGACAAACTCCACAATCTGCTGGTCAACGCGCACTCCAAAATGCCCGGCGACGATGCCCGCAAACAGCACGCCCGTGACTCCGATGCCCACTCCTTTGATTTTGATTTGCGCCAACGCCAGTCCTGCGACGGCGATCAGCATGAGCGCGAGCACCGCCCACGCGATGGGCTGCGATGACGACAATTCGGTGAGCCAGTTCATGCTTTAGAGGTTGAGACCAGTATTCCCTTTATCCATTAGGTAAGAGGCGTGCGGCCGCCGGAATTGAATCTGCTGCCACGTCCAAGGCCGGGTGAAAGACGCACCGGATGAGCTACTGAAAGTTAGTTTTGCTGTTTGGGACCGGCTTTCTTAATTTCCGCGGAGGCGTCACCGGCGTTCTCGGCGAAGTTTTGCTCAAACATGGTGGCCAGTTCACGGGCCTTGCGGTCATAGGCCGTCTTGTCGGTCCAGGTGTCGCGGGGATTCATCATTTCGTCAGGCACACCCGGGCAGGACAATGGTACGGCAACTCCAAAAATGGGGTCGGGCTTTGTGGCGACATTCTTCAGCGCGCCGGAAAGGACAGCTTTTACCATCGCGCGGGTCAATTCGAGTTTGATTCTATGGCCCTGTCCGTAAGAGCCGCCACTCCACCCGGTGTTGACCAGCCAGACATCCACCTTGTGTTGGGCAAGTTTGTCACCCAGCAGTTTGGCATAAACCGTTGGCGGCAATGCCATGAATGGCGCGCCGAAGCAGGGGCTGAACGTTGCCTGGGGCTCTTTGATCCCCGCCTCAGTGCCGGCAACTTTCGCCGTGTACCCCGCCAGAAAGTGATACATCGCCTGTGCGGGGGTGAGGCGGGCCAGCGGAGGCAGAACGCCAAATGCATCGCAGGTAAGCATGATAACGTGCTTGGGATGTCCCGCTTTGCCCGTGCGCGTCATATTTGGAATATGCATGATGGGATAAGCGGCACGTGTGTTTTCGGTAAGTGAGGCGTCGTCCAGATCGACGTGCCGGGTGCGCATGTTCATGGCGACGTTTTCGAGAATGGTGCCGAAACGACGCGTGATTTCGTATATCTCCGGCTCGCCCGCGGGCGACAGGTGGATGATTTTGGCGTAGCAGCCACCTTCAAAATTGAAGATCCCGCTGTCGCTCCACCCGTGTTCGTCGTCGCCAATCAGTGTGCGATCGGGATCGGCCGACAGTGTCGTTTTTCCCGTCCCCGACAAACCAAAGAAAACAGCCACGTCATTTTCATCGGTACCGTAGTTCGCCGAGCAGTGCATGGCCATGACGCCCTTTTGGGGAAGAAGGTAATTCATGACCGTAAAGATGGACTTCTTGATTTCGCCGGCATAGGCGGTACCACCGATGAGGATCAATTTCTCGCCGAAGTGGAGCAGGACGAAGGCTTCGGAGTGTGTGCCGTCAACCTCGGGATTGGCGTGAAAATTGGGCGCGTGCAGCACGGTGAATTCCGGAACATGCCGCTCCAGCTTTTCCAGATCCAGTTCGCGAATGAACATCGTCCTGGCGAACAGAGCGGCCGAAGCGCGCTCGCTGATGATGCGAACGGGAATGCGATACTGCTCGTCCGCTCCGGCATAGCAGTTCTGAATAAAAATATCTTTCCCCTGGAGATATGCGCAGAGCCTGTATTTGAGTGCGTCAAATTTTGCGGGCTCCATGGGACGATTGACCTTCCCCCAGCTTATGTTCTTTACGCTGGAAGGTTCTCGCACGAAAAATTTGTCTTGCGGCAAACGCCCGGTGTATTGGCCCGTGCGGATCACGAGCGGCCCCAGATGACTCAACGCTCCTTCATACCGGCGAATGGCCTCTTCGTAAAGTGCGGACGTTGGCAAGTCCCAATAGACATGCCCGAGATTGACCAGACCCAGATCTCTGAGACTCTCGTCCCGCGAAGCGCTGCCGGCTTCAGTTGTTTTCAGCTCGATTCCACGGCGAACCGCTGGTCCTGACATAGATGATGCCCTCGCATTGAAAGTGAGTAGCCCGTCGAAGCAAATGGCGCGATTGAGCGGCGGTGGAAGGCGATTCCTGAAAGAACACACCTTGCACAGCCATCCTTCGAATTCATCGGCCTCCGAGGACTACGAGTTTAGGAAAAGGGGTCGGGGAGGGCCCGAAGGTACGGTCTTTCGCAGAGGAGCAAACGGGAATCGAAGCGATTTTAGGTTGCTGTCATCGAGAATCGGCTCATTTCTTATGTATTTAAGGGCATTTGATATTCGCAGAGACCCACACTGCGAAAAGCGAAAACTGGGCGGAATACGGCTGAAGTACTCCGAATCGGCACCGATACATACAGCATGGTATCGGATGGAAAGACAGCTCTGCTTGGGCACTGGGAAGAGTCGGTTTGGTTCCATTTCGCTTGCTGTTAGCCGCCGCAACCGTTCTGGTGGATATCCTGAGACCGTGTCCGATATGGAGGCTTGGCGGAATGAAATCTACAGGGACCAAAAGCGCTTTCGCCGGGAAGGCCGGCCCAAAAAGTCAGCCCAGCGTTGACCTGCAGGAGCAGATCTGCCGGCGCGAGCAGGAACTGTACGAACAGCGCGGGAGAGAAGAGGGGCACGCACTCGATGATTGGTTGCAAGCTGAAGCCGAACTTGTTAAGCGGAAGGCTAGAACCGCAGGTGCTTCCTCGTAAATCTCTGCCGTCCAAATTAGTGGCGTTCTGCGGGGCATCTTCCTGCCCACCGGATCAAGCCCGGCAGGAAGCGGTTTCGTACAGAAGGATGATTCGGCAGAATTCTAATGGCGTAGCCATACAGTCCGCTGCGAACCTTGGGTTGAATGTCGCACCCGAAAGTGTAGGTGCCGGCGGAGCTCGCCCCAGATGCTGCTTGCATCGGACTGGCGGCAAAATCTGTGAGTTCACCATCCGCGTTTACTCGTCCCATAAGGGTCTCGACCAAAACGTCGTCAGGCGTCAGAGAATCCAGAAACACGCGGGCCGACAGTTGAACTCGATCCCCTAAGGCAATCTCGGGGACGCTGTTCTCCACTGACTCCACGCGCAGGCGAGGCCACGCTTTCTCCACCCGGTCAAGCCACGCAGCCAGGCTCCTCGCCTTGGACGCACCATCAGCCGCCAGTTCCAGGCAGCGGTCGTGAGCCACCAAGTAATATTCATCGGTGTACTGTTTGGCCATGCGATGCATGTTGAACTCGGGGCACAGCACGGTGATCGACGATTTCATCCGTGCAATCCACTTGCGGGGTAAGCCATCGGCGCCGCGCTCATAAAACGTGGGGATGATTTCTTTTTCCAGCAGGGCGTACAAGGCTTCGGCTTCTATATCGTCCTGGCGCGATAAGTCGCTGTAGGTTTCACCCCGGCCAATGGCCCAACCAATCTCAGCGCGGTGCCGGGTGCCCAGGTCCCAGGCTTCATCCCACCATCCGTCGAGCGTGCTGAGATTGAGGACGCCGTTGGCCTGCGCCTTCATTCCGCTGGTGCCGCTGGCCTCCAGCGGCCGCCGCGGTGTGTTCAGCCAAACATCGCATCCCTGCAGCAGGCATCGCGCTGAGGCCATATCATAGTTCTCCAGGAAAACGACCCTCCTGCGAAACTCCGGGCGCCTCGCCAGGCCCATCAAGCCGGATACTTCCATGCCAGCCTGAATAAAACGAAAAATATTATCGATCAGCAAGAGAACGTCCCGATGCTCATCATCGCGGAAATACTCCGCCATCGTCAGCGCCACATCTCCCACCCGAAACCGGCTGCCCGGCGGTTCATTCATCTGGCCGTAAACCATCACCATGTTCTGAAGAACGCCAGCTGCTTTCATGGCGCTATAAAGCTCTTCGCCTTCGCGGCAGCGCTCCCCAATCCCGCAAAAAATGCTCATCCCTTTCTGATGCCCGATCATGTTGTGAATCATCTCCGTGAGCAGCACCGTCTTGCCGACACCCGCGCCTCCGAATAAGCCTGCCTTACCGCCGCGCTCAAGCGGCACGAGCACATCGATGGCCTTTATGCCCGTCTCGAAAACCTCGGACTTGGTGGAGCGCTCGGACAGCGGCGATGGTGCTCGATGGACGGTTCTCCATTGCACATCCGCGGGCTCCGGCTGTCGGTCGATGGCGTGACCGAACACGTCGAACATTCGCGAAATGATCTTCTTGCCGACCGGCGCTTGCAGGGGTGCGCCCGTGTCCTTGACCGGCATTCCGCGGGCCAAACCTTGCGTGGGGGTCAAGGCAATGCCGCGTATCCGGCACGCATCAAGCTGTGTCATGACTTCGACGACGATCTCTTGTCCCGCTCCGGCGCGCAGCACCGAGAAGATTGGTGGCAGGTGGTGCTCAAACCGCACATCGACCACGCTGCCGCGCACGGAAACGACGGCGCCATGATTCGAAGGAGGTGATTCATTTCTCATCTGCAGGTCCATGCCGGCCGCGCTTCAGGCCGTCACACTTCAAAGGTCAGCCGTTGTACCGGATAGGACTCGTTTCACGCCGTTGACCTCTTTTGCTTGCGGACACGTTTGCCACCGCCGATTCGGGAACCTCCGCCAAATCGCTACTCAATGCGCTGGCATGGCGCAAACTCCTATGGGTTCTTTGTCTTGCCTCAGTTGGAACTGGAGAGAGAGCGTTCCTTCGTTAAGATAACGGAGAGAACGTATGAAAAAAGAACGCAAGCACTACACCGCTGAGGAAAAGGTGGCGATTCTACGACGCCAT